>JBAXMW010000031.1:0-30632 GCA_037134115.1 Gemmatimonadaceae bacterium
CGCACAAACCAGGCCCGCTGCTGCAGGGAATTGCGACCGTACTGAATACGGATCGGGCCAATCGGGGTATCGAGCCCCACCCCCGCACGCACGCCGGTCACCAGCGCCTGACTGAAGGTGCGCTGCCCGTTCATGTTCCAGGTCTGACCGGCCATCCCTGTGACCTGCAGCCGCAGGGGCCCCGCCAACGCATACCCCGCATCGAGACTGGCCATCGCCTCGCGGCCCCCCAAACCGGAATTGATCCGCATGCCGGCGAAGCCCTCTTTGTCGCCAAGCGAGGGGCGCAGGTGCATCGGCGTTCCACTGTTCGCCCAGCCGAGCCGGAGCTGCGGTTGCAGCGTCAACCGACCCACGACATGCACCGTGCGCGCGACGGCATTGGCGTACGCGTACCGCGTGGTGATTTCCGCCTGCGATTCAAAGGCGCCCGCGGCTTCCCCACCCGTCCACCGCGCCAGGAGCATCACCCCCACCGCCGTCTCCGCGTCGGCGCGCAACGTCGTGAGTGATCCCGAACCGCCGATCCGCTCATCGTATGTCCGCACAATCGCCCCGGCGCGTGCCGTCCACCGCGGCGACAGCGGCGCGTCGGCCGTGACCCGCAGCACCGCCTCGGCGATCTGCGGCCAGAGGGAGCGCGACAGCTCATTGTTGGTGGCGGGACTGACCAGGCGCACGTCTTCGTGTGCGACCGTCAGCGATGCCAAGGGGGAGATACCGTAGCCGCCATCGCGGTAGGAGCGCCGGACGCCCATGAGGAGCTCCTGCCGGAACTCCCCGATGGAGAGGAGACCACGCCCCTCGATGGCGCTGTTGAAGAGCCGCCGGTTGAGCATCCCCAGCCAGAGGCGTCCGCCGTAATCGTTATCGTAGACGGCACCGGCGGCCAGCACGCGACGCGGGGCAAGCCCAATGACCGGGGCAAACTGCACC
Organism: Gemmatimonadaceae bacterium; assembly: GCA_037134115.1. GTDB lineage: Bacteria > Gemmatimonadota > Gemmatimonadetes > Gemmatimonadales > Gemmatimonadaceae > Gemmatimonas. The sequence goes on from JBAXMW010000031.1 coordinate 937, forward strand.
GAATCACCACGGGCGGTGGGGTTGAGCCAGAGGGAGCGAATCAACTCGGCGTCACCCAGCTGGGCAATGCGCGCCTGAATGCTGTCGAGCGGCAGCCGCTTCGCCATGGAGCCCAGAGCGATCGCCCGCGGTTCCGAGACGTCGCGATACTGCGACAGCGCCCCGCGCACAACGGCCCGCGCCGCGGGGTCGGTTTCCGGATGCAGCAGGTCGGTCGTAACGGGCGGGACCGGGACCTGACGGCGGGTACCATGCGGCAAACAGGCGGCCTGTTCCTGGAGCACGCGCGCCGCGACCTCGCCCTTCAAGACGGTGGCCCGTACGGTGGGGGCCGTGAAGTCGAGATTGTTGACGCCGGTGACGTTCGAGCGCACCTCGACATCGTTCGGGCGGAGCGTGGGGGTGTTCGCGCCAAAGAGGAACGCGACCAACTGCGCCGCCACGGCGCCAGTCGTCCCCGACGGGCCGCCCGCATCACTGGTATCGGTGAGCTGCGACACAATCACCCGGGTCGCACCCAGCTGACGCGCCGTTTCCACCGGAATGTTCTCGGCGACGCCGCCATCGACCAGCATGGCCCCCTCGCGCTGCACCGGCGTGAAGACGAGCGGAATCGCGAAGCTCGCGCGCACCGCCAGCGCGAGATCGCCGGTGCCGATCACCACCTTGCGGCCGGTCGAGAGATCGGCGGCCACCGCGCGATAGGGGATCGGCAGCCGGTCAAAGTTCCCGCGGGCGAGCACGTTCCCGCGGAGCATCAACGCCGACATGAGGGTGTTGATCCGCCCTTCCTGCGCCGCGCTCGTCTGCAACGAGAGGCCGTCGGCCCCGTCTTCCCAGACCAGCAGGGGGGTGGAGGGAGAGACCCGCGAGGGGAATTGCGGGACATAGCGCCCCACAAAGTCCCCGACATTGAAGCGCAGCGTGATGTCTTCGATTTCCGCACCGTTGTAGCCGCTCGCATAGAGCGCGCCAATGATGGACCCCATGGAGGTGCCCACCACGAGATCCGGCACGATCCCGAGGGAATCGAGCATGCGAATCACGCCAATGTGCGCCATGCCGCGCACGCCGCCGCCGGGGAGCACCAGCGCGGTTTTGCCTGGGGCACAGGCCGCGGTCGCGGCGGGCCGCGCTGGCGAGCTCGTCTGTGCCGCGAGCGGCGACACAGCACAGAGCACGGCCGTGCCAATGCGGAGCGTCGTGGCGAAGCCCCGACGAGAGCGTCGATGGTCGCGCGATGGCCGCCGACCGAACGGAGAAAGGCGCATGCGGATCACTCGCAAAAGGGGAACGGGTACCGCCGCGAAGCTACGGGCATGAAGGCACGGCGACAAGCGCGACGATGCGGCCAATGTCACCGTTCGGTCACGTCCATCTCTTCCGGGGTGCGGAACCGCTCCCCAGAATTGTCGACATGGAATTCCTTCCCTCGAGCATCAGCATTGGTGGCGCCACCTTTTTGGCGCTGATCGGCACCATGGTGGCCGGGCACCGGTTTGGGCGAGCCCGTCTCCGGCGACAGCCCGGTGAGAGTGAGAGCGTCGGGCATGGCACCATTGAGGGGGCGGTCTTTGCGCTGCTCGGGCTCATGCTGGCCTTCAGCTTCTCGGGGGCTGCGTCACGCTTCGCCGACCGACGGGAGCTGATCACCACCGAGGCGAACGCCATCGGAACCGCCTGGTTGCGAATTGACCTGTTGCCGGCCGCCTCCCAACCGGCGATCCGGAACGCCTTCCGGCAGTACGTCGACGCACGGCTGTCCGTGTATCAGCAGCCGGCAGACTCGGTCGCCGTCGCACGGGGCGCCCAGGCCAGCAACACCGCGCAGGCGACGCTCTGGCGTCTGGTGGTCGACGCGGTGAGCACCCCGGACGGGCAGCGGGCCATCACCACGGTGATTCCCGCCATGAACGACATGTTCGACATGGCCACCACGCGCATGATGGCGATGGAGGTGCATCAACCGGTGCTGCTCTACGCGATCATGCTGGTGCTTATGCTGATTGCGTCGTTCATCTCCGGCATTGCCATGGCCCCGAATCCCCGGGTGAGTGCCGTGCATGCGGTGGTGTTTGCCCTCACACTGGCGCTGACCACGTGGCTTACGCTGGATCTGGAGTTCCCGCGGCGTGGTGTGCTCCGCATTGATAAGTACGACCATGTGCTCACCGATCTGCGGGCCGACATGAACCGGGTGCCCTGATGCAACGACTGGGACGCGCGCTCTGGGTGGTCGCCCTTGCCCTGCTCACGCTCTGGGCCACGGCCGCGCTCTGGATTGATGGACCGGCCAACCGGCTGATGGCTGGCCTCCTCGCCGCAGCAGTACCGGTGGGCGCCCTGTTCCTCTGGCGGCAGTCGCGCCGGTGGGGGATCTGGGTGGCGATCGGTCCGGCGCTCGGTGTGCTGCTCTGGTGGCTGCAGCTCGCGCCGCGACAGGACCGGCAGTGGACGCCGGAAGTGGCCGAGTTGCCTCGAGTGGAACAGGCGGGGAATATCCTCACGGTGCGCAATGTGCGGCACTTCGGGTACGGTGCCACCGACGCCGAGGCCACGCCGGGCTGGGAGACCCGCACCTTCGACCTGGCGCAGGTCACAGGCGCGGATCTCCTGATCTCCTTCTGGGGCCCCACGCTGTACGGGCACACCATCCTCAGCTTCCACGTGGAGGGGCAGCCGCCGCTCGCCATCTCCATCGAAACCCGCAAGGAAGTGGGCGAGTCATACTCGGCCCTGCTGGGCTTCTTCCGGCAGTTTGAGCTGTACTACGTGGTGGCGGACGAGCGGGATGTGGTGGGCGTGCGGACGCGGCAGCGTGGGGAGCAGGTCCGGTTGCTGCATCTGGATATCCGGCCGCAGACTGCGCAGCAGCTGTTGCTGCGGTATGCGGAGTCCATCAATGCGCTCGCGGCACAACCGGCGTGGTACAACGCGCTCACGTCGAACTGCACGACCACGATTGAGCGGAACGCGAATCGCGTGGCGGCGATGGATGATCCCTACGACTGGCGGCTGCTGGCCAACGGGCATCTCGACGAGCGGCTCCGCGAGCAGCACTTCCTCGACACCACCATGACCCTGGACGCGCTGCGGCGCGTATCCGATATCACCGCGCGGGCGCAGGCGGCTGATGGCGCCGCTGATTTTTCGCAGCGCATTCGCGCGGGGATTCCGGGCGAAGCAGGGATGCCGTGACGGGGCCGAAGACCGTGGAGGGGCCAAAGACCGTGGCGGTGATTGGGGCCGGTCCCATGGGGCTCGCCACCACACGCCACCTGTTGGCGCAGGGCTTCAGCGTGCAGGGGTACGAGCTGCACGAGGATGTGGGTGGGCTCTGGGACATTGGGAATCCGTACAGCACGATCTATGCATCGGCGCATTTGATCTCGTCGAAGCGCATGACCGAGTTTGCGGACTTCCCCATGCGCGAGAGCGTGGCCGACTATCCGCATCACCGGGAGCTGCATCAGTATTTCCGGGACTATGCGGAGCATTTTGCGCTGCGCCCGCACTATCGCTTTGGGACGCGGGTCGTAGAGGTCCGTCGCACGGCAAACGGCCAGTGGGCGATCACTTCGGAGCCTGCGCAGCGCGCCTCAGCGTCGACGCAGACCACCACGCTGGTCGATGCCGTCTGCATCGCCACCGGCACGCTGCATTATCCGCATCTGCCCACGCTCCCCGGATCGTTCAGCGGGACCCTGCTGCATTCGTCAGCATACCGGACCCCCGAACTGTTTCGTGACCAACGGGTGTTGATTGTGGGGTGCGGCAACTCGGGGGCCGATATCGCGGTGGATGCGGTGCATCACGCGCGGTCGGTCGATCTCTCCGTCCGACGCGGCTACTATTTCCTCCCCAAGTACATCATGGGGCGCCCCACCGACACACTCGGCGGGGCCTTTCCGCTCCCGCGGCCCCTCAAGCAGCGACTCGATGCCCTGCTCATCCGGGTGGTCATGGGGCGTCCCTCCAACTACGGGCTCCCCGACCCTGATTACCAGATGTATGAAGCGCATCCGGTGGTCAATTCACTGGTGCTGCATCATCTGGGCCAGGGGGACATCACGCCCCGCCGTGACCTGCAGGCGATTGAGGGACAGACAGTCACCTTCACCAATGGTGCGCAGGCCGACTACGATGTGATCCTGCTGGCCACCGGGTACGAGCTGCGCTACCCGTTCATCGATCCAGCCGCGCTCAATTGGCCGTCGGGAGCTGCGCCGCAGCTCTATCTCAATGTCTTCCATCCCACCGATGACACCCTCTTCATGATGGGGATGCTGGAAGCAGCCGGGCTGGGGTGGGAAGGGCGAAATCAACAGGCGCGCCTGGTCGCGTTGTACCTCCGGCACCTGGCCGCCGGCACGACGGCGGCCCGCACGTTGCAGACGCGCAAGCGACAGGGCGTGGATCCTGCGGTCCGCGGTGGGTATCGCTATCTGCCAATCGACCGCATGGCGACCTATGTCCACAAAGGCAGCTATCAGCGCACCGTGGCACGGTACATCCATGCGCTGGAGCTCGACGGGTGATGCTCCCGACGGACGCGTCGCCGACGCTGGTCTTTGAGCAGCGGAGCCTCGTGACGCTCAACATCATCATGGCGTGCATGATGTTCGGCGTGTCGCTGTCGCTCCGGCCGAGTGCGTTTCGCGAGGTGGCGCGGTCCCCGAGGGCAGCGCTGGTGGGGCTCGGTGCACAGTATGTAGTGGTGCCGGCGCTGACCTGCGTGGTCACCTGGGCGCTGCATATTGAGCCATCGCTTGCGCTCGGGATGATGCTCGTGGCCGCCTGCCCCGGCGGGTCGTTCTCGAACGTGTTGACCTGGCTGGCCCGCGGCAATGTGGCGCTGGCGGTGGGGATGACTGCCGTGTCGAGTCTGGTGGCGCCGGTGGTGATGCCAGCGAACTTCGCGCTGTACGGCTGGCTCAATCCGATCACGCGGCCCGTGTTGCAGGCCATTGCCCTGCCGGTGACTGGCATCCTCTCGTTGGTCCTTGGCGTCCTGGTGTTGCCCTTGTTGAGCGGGATGGCGGTGGGGCATCGGTTTCCAGCCTTGGCGCAGCGGATTGATGCGCCGCTCCGCGCGATCACGACCCTTGTCTTCCTGAGTTTCGTGGGGATCGCCTTTGCGCAAAACTGGGCGCTCTTTGTGGCGCGCTTTCAGGATTTCTTCTGGCTGGTGGTGGGGCAAAATGCGCTCGCCCTCCTCACCGGACAGATCGCGGCGCGACTCGCTCGACTCTCCGCGACAGACCGGCGCGCGATCACGATTGAGGTTGGCATTCATAACACCGGCCTGGGGCTCATCGTGCTCTTCACCTTCTTTCCGCAGGCCGATGGGATGATTCTCATCGCCGCCTTCTGGGGCGTGTGGCATCTCGTCTCCGGATTGGGGCTCGCCCAATGGTGGGCGCGGCGGCCGATCGTGGAGGCGCCAACGGCGCACCAGTCGGTGACGGCCGGCACGTGACCACCACGGGGTAAGCCATGCGCGTGCTGATCACCGGCGCTGCCGGTTATCTGGGGGCCCAGCTCGGTCATGCGCTGGCGACGGCGGTCCCAGCGGCGGGCCGAACAGCAGATGCGACGGGGCATACGGTGGTGGGGACGGATATTCGTCACCGCGAGGGGCTGGCATTTCCGCTGCATCGGCTCGATGTGCGCGATCCCGCGTTGGTCACGTTGTTACGCACGGAACGCATCGAGGCGGTGGTGCATCTGGCCGCCGTGCTGGAGGGTTCCGGCGACCGGGCGCGGGACTTCGATATCGATGTCAACGGGACGCGCGCGGTGATCGGTGCCTGTGTGGCCGCCGGCGTGCGCCATCTCACCGTGACGAGCTCCGGGGCGGCGTATGGCTATCACGCCGATAATCCCGCGTGGCTCACGGAAACCGATCCCCTGCGAGGGAATCCCGAGTTTCCCTATGCCGATCACAAGCGGCAGGTCGAAGCCCTGCTCGCCGACGCGCGGGCGGAGCACCCCGCGTTGGGACAGCTCATCCTGCGGATTGGCACGGTCTTGGGCGCCGGGACCAACAATGCCATCACGCGACTCTTTCACCGCCCCTATCTGCTGGGGATCCGAGGGAGCGATTCCCCGTTCGTCTTTGTCTGGGATGCCGATGTCATCGGCGCCCTTCTGCATGGCGTGACGACGCAGCAGACCGGCATCTACAATCTCGCGGGCGACGGCGCGCTCACGGTGCGTGAGTTGGCCACGCTGTTGGGGAAGCCATTGGTGTCACTCCCCGCGCCGCTGCTGCGTGGACTGCTGCGCACCGCCCGGGCCCTGGGCCTCACGCACCTCGGACCGGAGCAGGTGCGATTCCTGCAGTACCGACCCGTGCTCTCCAATGCAGCCTTTCGTCGTGACGTTGGCTATGCGTTGCGGTGGAGCTCACGCGAGGCCTTTCTCGCCTTCATGGCGGCGCAGGGGCTTATGCCCGCTGCCGCTCGGTGAACCCGATGCACGCCTCTACGAGACCTGATGCGAGCACGGCGCGGGTGGTCGTGATCACCGGCGCCGCGAGCGGCCTCGGCTGGGCTCTCACCCAGCAGTGCCTTGCCCAGGGTGACCACGTCGTGTTGGTGGACCGCGATGCCCCCCTCCTCGCGGAACGCGCCCCCCTCGTTGGCGATCACGGCCTCTGCCTGACCGCTGACATTACCAACGAGGCCGATCAGCAGGCGATCATCGCGGCGGTGCAACAGCACTACGGTCGCCTCGATGTGCTCGTGCACAACGCCGGCATCACGCACCGCTCGGTGGCCGCACGCACCGACCCCGCCGTGATTCGGCGCGTCATGGAGGTGAACTACCTCGCGCCCGTCGCCCTCACCGTCGCCTGCCTGCCGCTCCTCACGGCATCGCGCGGTGCCCTTGTGGTGATTGGGTCCATGGCCGGATGGATGCCCGTCCCGGGACGCGCCGGCTACGGCGCGTCTAAGAGCGCGCTCACACAGTATTTCGAAGTCCTGCGCCTCGAACTCGCCCCACGGGGTGTGCATGTCCTGCTGGTCTATCCCAGCTTTCTCGATACACCGATCGAACAACACGCCCTCGGTGCCGATGGCCGTCCTGCCGGTCATGCGCGCTCCACAGCGGGACGGATCCGTGCCCCGGAGTGGCAGGCCCGTCGCATTCTGCAGGCACTCGATGCCAAACGTCCCACCCTCGCCGGCGAACTGCTGCCAGCAATTGGGGCCTATCTCTGGCGGCTCTGGCCGGCGCTCTATCGCCGCCTGATCCGCCGGAAATTCGCGAGCGATCTGAACTGACAGCGAGACGCCCCGCGGAACATCCACCTGTCCCCCGGTATTCACTACCATGACGCGCGCGCATATCAATCGGATCGGGACCGCCGTACCCCCGCATGACGTGCACGACGCGTTCGTCGAGTTCGTTGGGGCCCGCCTCACCGACCGCGATCAGGAACGGCTCTTCCGACGCATGGTGGCCCGCGCCGCCATCACGCACCGCTACTCCTTCTTCGAGCCCCAGCAGGACGCCGCAGGATTCACCACCGTCACCGGTGGCTTCTACACCCCGGGTCGCTTTCCCAGCACCGGCGCGCGCATGGCGCACTACGAAGACCATGCTCCGCGCCTCGCCGCCCAAGCGCTTGACGCCCTGCAGCTCGATGGCGAACGCGAGCAGATCACGCACCTCATCGTTGCCTCCTGCACCGGCTTCGTTGCGCCAGGACTCGATCAGGCCATTGTCCGCATGGCCGGGCTCCGCTCCACCGTCGAACGCACCGTCGTGGGCTTCATGGGGTGCTATGCCGCCGTCACCTCGCTCCGACTGGCGCACCATATCGTGCGCTCCGATCCGAGCGCCCGCGTCCTCGTCGTCACGCTCGAACTCTGCTCCCTTCACTTTCAGGAATCGGAGAGCGTGGATCAGCTCCTCTCGATGCTCCTCTTCGGCGATGGCTGCGCCGCCGCGCTCGTCACCGCCGATCCACACGGCCTCGCGCTGCAGGACTTTCGGAATGTCGTGATCAGCGACTCCGCCGAGGCCATTACCTGGCGCATCGGGGACGATGGCTTCACCATGTACCTCTCTGGTGAGGTCCCCATCCGCATTCGGCAGGCACTGCAACTGGAAGCGGCCCGCGGCGAATCCACCGGGCTCCTGCGTGGCCAGCCCGCCAGCGATTACAGTCTCTGGGCCGTCCACGCCGGCGGGCGCTCGATCCTGGACGCGGTCCAAAGCGGCCTGACGCTCCCCCCAGACGCCCTCGACTGGTCGCGCGGAGTTCTCCGCGACTACGGCAATATGTCGAGCGCGACACTCATGTTCATTCTCGACCGCATGCTCCGCGGCATTGGCACCACCATCCCCGTCAATGCCGCCGGCTTCGGCGTGGCCTTTGGCCCCGGGCTCTCCGCCGAAAGTTTCCGCTTCACCACGGTCTGACGCCCGTGGACTTCACTCGGCGCGCGCAGCAGTCCGAGTTGATGGACGACGAAACGCTCACCCCGGCGGTCTTTCATGCCGTGCTGAGCGATCTCGCGCAGGTCAACATCGTGACCCGTGCGGCCGCTCCAACGCTCCACTGGCTCGCCCGTGCCGCGCAGGGGCGCTCGCACGTCACGGTGCTCGACGTGGGCTTCGGGCATGGTGACATGCTGCGCCGTATTGCCCATTGGGCACGCGCTCGCCGGCTTGCCGTCACCCTCATTGGCATTGACCGGGATCCGCGGAGCGCAGCGATTGCCACCGCCGCCACGGATCCTGCGCTGGGGATCAGCTATCACACCGGCGATGCCGCGTCCCTCGCCATGCAGCCGGATTGCATTATCTCTTCACTCGTCGCGCATCATATGCGGGACGAGGAACTGGTGGACTTTCTGCGCTGGATGGATGACACCGCCACACGCGGCTGGTTCATCAACGATCTCCACCGCCACCGGCTCGCCTGGCTCGGCTATCGCGCCCTCGCGGCACTCGCGCGCTGGCATCCCATCGTGCAGCACGATGGCGCGCTCTCCGTGCGCCGCGCATTCACCCGGGCCGACTGGGACCGTCTGCTTGCAGCGGCGGGTCTCACGCAACCGCCCGTGTGGGTGCGCTGGCATCTCCCCTTCCGCTGGGGCGTGGGGTGCATCCGATGACCCGGCATCGTCCCGTGATTGTTGGGGGCGGACTCGCCGGCGGGGCCGCGGCCGTGCGTCTTGCCCAGATGGGGCTCTCGCCGTTGCTCCTCGAGCGGAGCACCGAGGCGCACGACAAAATTTGCGGCGAATTCCTCTCCATTGAGGCATCGCAGCATCTCGCAGCCCTCGGGCTCGACGTGCGTCACCTTGGTGGGACACACATTGACACCGTTCGCATCCGGCATGGTCGACAGACGGCAAGCCAGTCGCTCCCCTTCGTGGCCACGGGGCTTACACGGCGCACCCTCGATGCCGCGCTCCTTGACCATGCCGCCGCCTGCGGCGCCTCCGTCACCCGTGGTCTCACCGTCCAGCGCATTGCCGACGGCGAGCTGGTGACGGCCTCCGGTGTGATCGATGAAGGGCCTATCCTGCTCGCCACCGGCAAGCATGAACTGCATGGGGCCGCCCGCGATGCGGACGGCACGCTACATGACGTCGTCGGCTTCAAGCAATATCTGCGCATGACACCAGCACTCGCGCGCGCGTACCATGGCATCGTGGAGATTGTGATTATCGACGGTGGCTATGTCGGCGTGCAGCGCGTGGACGGTGATCGCCTCAATGTCTGTCTCGTCATGACCAAAGGGCGTTTCAAGGCCCTCGGCGGCCGCTGGGCATCACTCTGGAGCGCGCTCCTGCGTGAGCCCGCACTGGAGGCCTTAGCCGACGCGGAGCCGTTGCTCCCCCGTCCGCTCAGCATTGCGGGCGTCCCCTATGGGTATCTCGCGCGCCCGGAGGCCGATGCCGCATGGTATCGCTTGGGCGATCAGGCCGCGGTGATTCCGAGCTTTTGCGGCGATGGCATGGCGATCGCCCTGCACAGTGGACGGCTGGCCGCCAATGCGATCGTGAACGGTGCCACGGCGGCCGCCTATCAGGCCCAGCTCTATGCCGATGTGCATCGGCAGGTGCGACTGGCCACGCGCTTACAGTGGATCGTGGCGACACCCATTGGACCCTTCGCGCTCATGGCTGGACTGCGGGCCATTCCTGGCGCGTTGCGCATGCTGGCGCATTGGACGCGCATCGCGCCCACGGCCGTTTCGCGCGCGCTCTGACCCTGCGCGAAAAGGAGTCGGTGCGGGACATTGTGATGAGGCGTATCGCGGAAGGTCATCGTACCGTGCCGCGGTGTCCTCGCCTCGTCTCCTCACCTTGCTTCGCGACCGGGCGGCCGTCCGGCGCTTCAGCCCGCGGACCGTCCAGGCGTACGCCCGGTGGGTCGTAGCGTATGTGCGTTTTCATGGCATGCGCCACCCGGCGGCACTGCCGGGGACTGCCGTCCGTGACTTTCTGACGCATTTGGCGGTGGAGCGCCACGTGTCGGCCTCTACGCAGAATCAGGCGCTGGCGGCGTTGCGCTTCCTGTACGGTGACGTGCTGGAGCAGCCGCTCCCGCCCATGGTTGACGTCGCCCCGGCCCGCCGGCCCCACGTGCTTCCCAACGTGCTGTCGCGGGATGCGGTCGCGCGGGTGTTGGGCGCCATGCACGGGGTGCCCTGGCTCATGGCGTCATTATTGTACGGCTCCGGGTTGCGGCTGATGGAGTGCTGTCAGCTGCGGGTGAAGGATGTGGATCTGGATCGGCTGGAGATCCGGGTGCGTCGGGGGAAGGGCGCCCGTGACCGGGTGACGATGCTGCCACAGGCATTGGTGGCACCCTTGCACGCGCATCGGGATGCGATCCGGGTGGCGATGCAGCGCCGCTGGGCCCGTGACCGCGGGTACGTGGCGCTGCCGTTCGCGACTGGCACCACGGCAGTCGGTGCCACGCGCACCCTCGCGTGGTGCTGGCTCTTTCCGGCCACCCGCGAGTACTGGGATGTCGCGGCGCGACAGTGGCGCATGCACCATGTGCACCCCACGGTGCTGCAGCGCGCCGTGTCGCTGGCGGGGCGCTGCGCGGGGGTAGAACAGCGGGTCGGATGCCACACCTTCCGGCATTCGTTCGCCACGCATCTGCTGGAGGCGGGCTACGACATCCGGACCGTGCAGGAGCTGCTGGGGCACCGGGACGTGAGCACGACGATGCTATACACGCACGTGCTGAATCGTGGCGGGCTTGGCGTGCGGAGCCCACTGGACCTCGACATCCCTGGCGTCCGGCCCTCCCCCTTGCGGTCCCCTCGCCGCGGCTGAACGTTAGACAGCAATCTCCGCGGTCCAATCACGGGGCGTCGGACGACTGCTTGAAGCGCAAGGTATTGTGGCCCAGCTGGTTGCGGGCTTGGGGGCTGTGGGGTCCCGTCGTGATAGACTGCGGGGCAGAGCGGTATAATGTCCAGCCCTGCAGGGATCGCCTGCAGGCTAATACGCGTTCGGCGACCCAAACCCCAGTCTATGCGATCTGGAATCCGGGCAGTCCTTAGTGGGCTAATGTGCTGTGTCCCTTGGTCGCCGAGCCATGCGCAGGCGCGGGATACTGTTCGACTGGTTCGATATTGGACGTCTGCCCAGTCGGTGCAGTCCATTGCGGATTCGCTGGGCGAGCCATCCGGCCTTTCTGTCGATTCACGCAGCCGTATCTACATATCTGACCTACAAGCCGCAAAGATCTGGATGCTGTCGCCAGATGGTCGACTCGTCGGCGCGGTCGGTCGACGCGGGAGAGGTCCTGGCGAGTTCGAATCGCCGACTGGCGTAGCGGTCGCACCGGACGGCGCGCTCTATGTTCGCGACGGGCAGAAGGTCACTCGATTTGTCGCGTCAACGAGGATCGGTGTCCCGTGGCGGTTTGAGAGATCGTTCAGCGTCTATGCGTTAGCTGATTGGAGATCGACACTACCGACTCGTTTCTCGACTGACGGCCGGCTGTTCTACCCCGCGTTCAATCGTTTGAACGATTCAGCTGCGATGGGGTGGTACCGGTCGTACACGCTTACTGGTGAACCGAGGGATTCCGTCAAGGTCCCTCGCTATCCCAACACTCCCGCGGCTACAGCGTGGATTCAGACGAGTCCCAACGGCGGACGTATGCTGCGCGGTCTGAATCATGTGCCGTTGGCGGCACTGCCCGTGTGGGATGTGTCGCATCGCGGAACACTTCTCTTCGCCGATGGCTCTGATGATGTCGTGCGTGAGCTTGATCCCAGAGGTCACGAGCTCCGCAGGCTTCGAGTGCCGATGCGGGCTGTACCCATCCCCGCGCGAGAGCGAGCGGAAAGCGTGTCAGCGCTCAGACGCCGAATCGACTCGATTGCGGTCCCGCGGGCGCACGTGAAGGGCATTCCCAAACGCGTCTGGGATCTTGAGGTCCCCTCGACGTACGCGCCTATTCGCGCATTGTTTGCCGGCAATGACGGTTCCATTTGGCTCCAACGCTGGAATGTCGATCATGATCGGCGTACGGTCTTTGACGTGGTTCAGCCCAATGGAAGGGATGTTCGCACCGTTGTAATACCGGCCGCGATCCTGACCTCGCCAGCGCCGGTCCTCAGCGCGACGATCGTCGTGGCATTTCAGTTAGACGAGGAGACCGGTGCGTACGAGATCGCCAGCTATCGTTTGCCGAGACCCGTGAATCGATAGAGCCGAACGGGTCGCTGCTGCCGACAGGGCCGATCGAGGAGTGCGACTGGCTCACTGCGTTCGCCTATCGCATTGTTATCAGGCCCCGCGGCAGAACTTTGCGTTAGACAGCGAACATCACATCAGTTTCGGCCTGTCCATTGGTGCAATCCGCTAGCCTGACACAACACACTTTCATCGCCGGCGTAATCGGTGGAATCATGATGGCGGACCTCGAGAAACTGCCTGAGCTGCCTCCGCAGGCACGGGGCGTCGGAAGTCGTGTCCTCGAGACTCTTTGGAGACGCCTGCGCATACCACGAGCGCTGTCATCTCCTCCTGTGGGGCGGATATCCATGCTCGCCAGCGTCGACGCGATCATCGCCGTTTCGCGCAGACGGATCAGCGATTGCGGTCGCCTATACAGTATCGATCAATGAAAGTTGTCATCATCGGTTCGGGGATCGCCGGGCTGAGCGCAGCGATCGCCCTGCGGAGCGCCGGCGCGACGGTGATCGTGTATGAGCGAGCGCCGGAGCTCACCGAAGTTGGTGCCGGAATCAGTCTGTGGTCGAACGCCCTGCGCGCACTCGATACGATCGGAGTGGGTGCGGCCGTCCGCGAAAGAATCGAACCACTGCGCCAGACCGAGTTCCGCGGCACGAACGGTCACGTGATTGCCGCGCTGTTTCCTGCGTCGCGATTGGAGCACGCGTTGGGGCATCAACCGGTCATCGGCATGATACACCGCGCCGAACTGGTAGAAACCCTCGCGGGATGCATCCCGCACGATGTCGTTCGGTATGGCTACGAGCTCGCGGCGGTGCAGGACCGGAGTGATCAGGTCACGGTCGAGTTTACCAATGGTCATCGCGATACAGCGGATCTGGTGATCGGCGCCGACGGTATCCATTCGAAAGTCCGGTCGCTGCTCTACGGTGGTTCACCGCCGCGCTACGCGGGATACACCTGCTTTCGAGGTGTCACTGTCCTGCCGTGGAGCATCCGGCCGGGGCATCTGGCCGAATGGTGGGGCCGAGGGTGCCGCGTAGGAATCACTACGCTGCGGCATGAGAGAGCCTATTGGTGGGCGACGGTCAACGCTCCGCAGCGTCTTCGAATCGAGGCGAAACAGCGTTGGCTGCTCGATATATTCAGCGGGTGGGCTGACCCGGTCCCTGAGCTGATCGCCAGCACACCGGAAAGCGCCATTCATCAGAACGACATCATTGATCGGCGCCCCGACAAACACTGGTATCGCGGGCGATGCCTTCTCATCGGCGACGCCGCCCATCCGACAACCCCCAACTTGGGTCAGGGTGGCGGTCTCGCAATCGAAGACGCCGCGTGCCTGCTCCACCTGTTCAATCAGGCGTTGCCGCTGGACAAACTTCTGCCAACGTTCGTAACGCTGCGCTACAACAGAGCGGCGACCATCAACCGCGATTCGAACCGGGTAGGACGTACGGGACAGTGGAGCGGCCATGTCGCATGTTGGATACGCGACGGCGTCGCCAGGAAGGTTTTGCCCCTGTTCGGCGTGAACGAGCTGATCAAGCACGCAGGGAACGTTGGCCCGTTTCTGGTGGATTGAGGCTCGAACGCTCGCTTACTGGAGTGAGTATTCCACCCAGAGCAAGCGCGATCGTATCCATGCACGATGTCCCGCAAGCGGTGTCTGCCTTCCGCGCGAGCGTAACACGACTACCTGCATCCGCTCCGAGAACACCCGGGTCAGCCGACGCGTTCGCCGGTGTCCAGAGGTAACCAATGGGTGGCACGTGTGCGCAAGTGCGCCAAACAAACGCGAGCGCGGAGCGCCCACCGATACCATCGCGTTGCGCGACAACGCAGGCCGATGCTACTGTCGGTCCCGCGTGGCTAACGATGCTTGCTGCAGTCGGGCGAATCGGAAGCTCGCTGCGCTCGCGATATATTTGATCGCCCGCTGCAGAAGCCCGCGTTAGATCGCTCACAACCTTTCATGTATCGCAAACTCGTGATCACCCTGCTCGTCGCCGCATCGGCCGGCGGCTTCACCGCGCAACCGTCAGCGCGGGGCGCGTGCATGCGGTACGAGCCCGACACGGTGCGGCTCACCGGCCGGATTGAGCGGTACATGTACTACGGCCCTCCGAACTTCGGCGAAGATCCCGCCCACGACAAGAAGGAGGTCGGGTTCTATTTGGGGCTCGCGACCCCGGTCTGCGCGGAGGGCGGTCGAGATCCGGAGCTGAATGTTCCACGTCGAGGCGTTCGGCTCGTGCAGCTCATCCTCGATTCGGCGGGGTATGCACGTCTGCGACCGCACCTCGGGCAGCGGGTCACGCTGCGAGGGACACTGTTCGCCTCGCACACGGGGCACCACCATACGCCGCTCCTGCTTAGGGTGTCCCAGCCGGTCCGGATAGAACGCACACCATAACTTCGCGTGATCTAACGAATAGTTGCTGCTGGCAGCGCGGTGCGGTGTGCGGCAGGCGGGCGCCGTGCTGGCGCACGTCACCCGTCCGGCCGCACTTCATATGATGCGCTGCAGAACGTAAGGCGTTAACTGATCGCAATTTTCGGGTCACTTGACGGTAATAACGGTGAGCGTTATTATTGGTTCATGATCGCCAGCTTTGCCGACCGCGATACGGAGCGGCTCTTCAATCGCGAGCGGGTTCGGCGTTTTCCGTCAACGCTCCACGGCGTCATGCGTCGTAAGCTCCTGCTCCTCGACGCGGCACTTGCCCTCGAGGAACTCCGTGTGCCGCCAGGGAATCGGCTGGAGAAGTTGCGTGGCGATCGGGCGGGCCAGCACAGCATCCGCGTCAACCAGCAATGGCGCGTCTGCTTTCGCTGGCGGGACGGCGCGGCGTTCGCGGTCGAAATCGTAGACTATCACTAAGCGGATCATGGCAACCAAACTCGCGCCCATTCATCCCGGCGAGATCCTGCTGGCGGAGTTCCTTGAGCCGCTAGCGCTCTCCCAGTACCGACTGGCCCACGACCTGTCCGTGCCGCCGCGTCGTATCAATGAGATCGTGCACGGCAAGCGTGGCATCACAGCCGACACGGCGCTGCGACTCGGTCGATACTTCGGCACCTCGGCGCAGTTCTGGTTAAACCTGCAGACGCGCTATGACCTTGAGGTCGAGAGCGACCGGTTAGGCCTGCGCCTCGGCGTCGAGGTCGCAATCTACGAGGCCGCCAGTTAACGGTGCTTGCTGCAGTCGGGCGACACGGTTGCTCGCTGCGCTCGCATTCTATTTCGTTCGCCCGCAGCTGAACTTCGACGTTATCCCGTCGGAACCATCCGCTTGACTCAATGTATATACAAATGTAATGTTCAGTATGACGTTCGAGTGGGACGCCGCCAAGAGCACCCGAAACTAGCAGCAGCGCGGGTTCGACTTCGCGTTCGCCAGCGGAGTGTTTGACCACACGTACGTCGAGTACGACGACACGCGCCGTGATTACGGTGAACGGCGAGTCGTCGCCGCGGGGCTCGCTGATGGCGTGCCTCAGACTGTCGTGTTTACGGATCGCGTTGACCCGGGTGGTGGCGTAGTTCGCCGCCTGATTTCGGCGCGGGTAAGCAATCGCACGGAGCGTCGTCGCTATGGCGAAAGCCTCAAAGCCACCCAGTCGCCCGACGAAGGGACGCGCTGACCTCGCGCGTCTGCGGCGGATGACGGACGCCGAGATCGAAGCGACCTCACCGCCCGAGCTCCGCAACTTGCCTGATGACTTCTGGCAGGGGGCGCGTGTGGTCACGCCAGTCTCGAAGGAGGCGATTTCCATCCGTCTCGACAGCGATGTCGTGGCCTTCTTCCGCAAGGCCGGCCCGCGCTATCAGTCGCGGATCAATGCGGTCCTGCGGAGCTATGTGGACGAGATGGGACAGCAGAAGCGGCGGCGGCAGGCGAAGCACGCGGGATAACGATGCGTGCTGCAGACGGTCGCGATTTCGGCAGCGCGCGACGCGCGCATTCTATTTGAGCGCCCGCTGCAGACGCCAGCGATCGAGCGCGCGCTGGACTCGCACACCACCCTTCGCCACATTCCGAGATGTCCCCGCGCCACCGATGATTCCGTTTTCACCCGCGCCGTCCGCCACCGAACGCCCAGCCCGCTTCCCCACCCCGTTCGATCGCAAGGCCGTGCATCCCCTGGCGCAGCGCGCCGCCGCGGACGTCGTGCAGCTCCTGCAATCGCCAGCGGTGTCGGCATGGCGTCTGGACGAACCCGGGAACGGCAAGATGTTCGGCGTGCTCGTGGTCGCCAATCGTGATGGTGACATGGGGTACCTGCGCGGCTTCTCCGGGATGCTCGACGGACACTGGGACATAGACGGGTGGGCGCCGCCCACGTTTGATCCATCCACCCGCGACGCCGTATGGGTGCCGGGTGAGGCGGAGATGCTCGACTTCGCCGCGCGACGCGCCGCATTGGCGTTGACCATGCCCGGTGATGCGAACAGCCGTGAAGCCCTGCGCGTGAAGTCCGCGCTGCGCACGCTCGACGAAACCCGGACGGCGCGCTCGCGCACGCTGATGCGGCAGATTCAGGACAGCTATCATTTTGCCAATGCGTTGGGCGAAGTGCGTGCGCTGCGCGACCTCTTCGCACCCGCCGAACCACCAGCCGGAGCGGGCGATTGCGCGGCGCCCAAGTTGCTGGCGCAGGCGTATCGGCTAGGCCTCACGCCGCTAGCGCTCGGGGAACTGTGGTGGGGCGCGCCTTCGCCCACCGGCGATCGTCGCGCCGGCGTGTTTTACGCGGCCTGCCGCGGCAAGTGTCTGCCGATTCTCACACACATGCTTGAGGGGCTACCAAGCGATCCGCCACCGCTCTTTGGCTCGGCGGCGCTCGACCCGGCCGAGCCGCGCGTGCTGTACGAAGATGAGCAGGTGCTGGTGGTGCACAAACCGAGCGGACTCCTCACCGTACCGGGGCGGAGCGCGGCGTTGCAGGATTGCGTGGTGTCGCGGCTCCGAGCGCGCTACCCCGACGCGACGGGCCCGCTGGTGGTCCATCGACTGGACATGGATACCTCAGGGCTGCTGCTGGGCGCGAAGGATCTCGCCACCGCCTCAGCGTTGCAGCGGCTCTTCTCGCTGCGCCAGATTGACAAGCGCTACGTGGCGTGGCTGGATGGTACCGTGGCGGGCGATCACGGGCACATCATGTTGCCGCTGCGTCCCGACATCGACGACCGGCCGCGCAACATCCACGATCCGGTGCACGGGAAGCCCGCGCACACCGAGTGGCAGGTGCTCGCGCGCGCGGAGGGTCGCACGCGCGTGCAGTTTATTCCACATACGGGCCGTTCGCATCAGCTGCGCGTGCATGCGGCGCACCCGGATGGACTCGACGCGCCGATTGTCGGCGACCGGCTGTACGGCCGCACGGCGCCACATGACGACGCCCGCTTGCAATTGCACGCCGAACGATTGGCGTTTGTGCATCCCGTGTCGGGAGAGATGATCGCGGTTGAACACCCGGCGCCATTCTGAGCATGACCGTTTTGACAACGGCCGAGTGGCAAGCACGCGCCGAGGCGCATCGCGAGCGCGCACTGCAGTGGACCGCGCCGTGGCGCGAGCGGCGTTCGCGCGGGGCGGTGCATCCGGTGTACGACTTTCTGTTTCAGTACTACCACTATGCACCGGCGAAGCTCGAGGCCTGGCATCCGAGCGCCGACGAAGCGCTGGCCGATAGCGCCGAGGCCCGCGAGCGCTTCACGGCGCCCGTGTATATCGCGTCGGATGGCGTGACGCGCCGTGCGTCGAACGCGCTGTCGGCCACCGAGCGCACCGCGATGTGTCACACGTTGCGGCTGTTGCGCGCCACGCAGGAGCGCCCGGCGAACTTTGGCTGCTACGGAATGCATGAATGGGCCATGGTGTACGGCGGCCACGACATCCGCCACGCCGGCATCGCGCCCCTCCGGCTGCCGCAGGCGCAGGTGGATGCATTCGTGGAAAGTCGTCCGGTGGCGTGCAGCCACTTCGACGCATTCCGGTTCTTCGCGCCGAGTGCCAAGCCGATGAACCGCGTCGTACTGGCGTGGGATACCCGTGTGGACCACGAGCAGCCGGGCTGCATTCACGCCAATATGGACTTATACCGCTGGGCCTACACGTCGATGCCGTGGATTGGCAGTGATCTGCTGTGGGAGTGCTTCGAACTCGCGGTGGCGCTGCGCGTGCTCGACATGGAGGCGGGTCCGTATGATCTCACAGCCCTGCACTTCGAGCCGGTGCCCATCGAAACGCCGGCGGGGCGCGACGCATATCAGCAGCGACAGCGCGCGTTGAGTGCGCGGGCGAGTGGCGTGCGGGCGCGCCTGATCGAGGCCCTCAGCGCGCTCGGGTGAGCGGTACGCCCGCCGGCTCCTCACGCACACGCTGACCGCTCAGGTCATCGCGTACACGGCAATGTTCACGCCAAAGCGCGTATTGTCCTTCGACCGGAACCGCTTGTTCTTCCAGTCGTAGTCCCATTCGCAGCCGTAGTCCTTGTTGGAATACAGCACGCCGAGCCGGCCGTTGCGCTCAACACCGCGCAGATAATCGTGCACCACGTTGTCGCCCCAGCCATTGAGCTCATGCGACGTGCGCGGCGGTCCATCAGGAAAGGCAAAAAAGCTGGAATACAGCGGATGGGTCTTGGGCACCCGCGGCATCGCGTTCGGCCCAAAGGTCTTCACCATCTCCGCTTCAAACGTTTTGGCGTACAAGCCGTTCACATCGTGGTTGCAGTCATCGCTGAAGAGGAATCCGCCCCCTTCGACATAGCGCACGAGCCCGCGCCGCTCCCGGTCACTGAAGCGAACAAGCTTGTGCCCCGTCATAAAGAGGAAGGGGAACGCCTGGAGCTCCGCCGAGTCGGCCGTGATCACGACTTCGCGCGGATTCACCGGGATCGTGGTGTACTGCACCAGCGCATCGAGCAGATTCGCGCACACCTTGGGATTGTAGTCCCAATCGCCGGAATCGTAGCGCAGGCGCGCGAAGGTGAATTCGTAGAACCGGCGTGACCAGAGCGGTGCACCCAGCACACACGCCGCCGACAGCGCGCCACTCCGCGCCAAAAAGGCGCGGCGCGAAAGCGGTGAGGGATCGCTCACGGTCGCGGCAAGCACGGGGGCAGGACGATCACGCATCCCGAATGCTACACCGGTCGCCGCGTGGCCAACAGAATCCCACCAATGACGGCAACGAGCCCCACGAGCAAGCGCGGGGTGATCGCTTCGCCCAACATGAGCGCCCCCAGCATAATCGCGGTGATCGGGTTGATCGCCAGAAAGACGGCGACACGCGACGGCGTGGAGCGCTGCAGCGCCCAGATCCAGAGCCCAAAACCAATCGCGCCACCGGCGATCCCCAGAAACACCACCGCCGCCCAGCCCAGTGGCGTGAACACCGGCACCGTGTGAAACAGCCCCTGCCAGGCCGCGAGCGGTGCGAGGAACAGCGTGCCGGCGATCATCGACACGGTTGTCATCAGCAGCGGGGGATACCGCCCCAGCAGCGGCCGCGAAAAGACATTGTAGATCGACCCGCAGAGCACGGTGGTGCCGATTTCGAGATAGCCGAACCAGGCATCAGCCGCCGGGGGCACGGGGGATGCGAAAATCGGGAGCGCCACCAACAGCCCCGCGAACGCCAGCAGCTGCCCTATCAACTGCACCGCGCCGATCCGCTCCACCCCACGCAGCCGCGACAGCAGCAACGTCACCAACGGATTGGTGGCGACCACAATCGCCACATGCGCCGACGGCAAATGCGTGAGTGACGCGCTGAAACTCCACGGGAAGACCCCAAAGAAGAGCACCCCCAACCCCGCCATACGCCATCGATCGGTGGCCGGCATCTGCACGATTGCGCGCCACCCCACCACGGGGAGCAGACAGGCCGTCGCCAACAGATAGCGCAAAAACGCCAGCGACAACGGCGTGGTCTGCGCCACCACATACCGCGTCGCCACGACCGACGCCCCGAAACAGACGCTGGCCACCGCGGCCGCCCAGGCGGCACGCTTCGCGCGCTGCCGAAGCATCGGGTCAGACAGGGCGTTGGGGGCGGAGGCGGTCACAGGGCCAAAACAGGTCGGTCGAAACGGATCGCCCGGAACGGGGCACTTCGCAGGGGGGGAAGCGGCGGAAGCTCGCCACTCCCCGGCGGAAGCGCCAGCGGAATCCCGCCCGTATGTTTGCCCCCATGGCTCAACGCGAACTCACTTTCCGCGGACTGGCGCTCGGCGCCCTCCTCACCACCGTCTTCACCGCCGCCAACGTGTACCTCGGCCTCAAGGTCGGGCTCACCTTCGCGTCGTCGATCCCGGCGGCCGTCATCTCGATGGCCATCCTGAGCGCCCTCGCGGACGCCTCGATCCTCGAGAACAACATCGTGCAGACGGTGGCCTCCGCCGCCGGCACGCTGTCGGCGATCATCTTCGTCCTCCCCGGACTGGTGATCGTGGGATGGTGGACCGGCTTTCCGTTCTGGCAGTCGTTCCTGATCTGCCTGAGTGGTGGCGTGCTGGGGGTGCTCTTCACCATTCCGCTTCGGCGCGCGCTGGTCACCAACTCCGATCTTCCCTACCCCGAGGGGGTCGCCGCCGCCGAAGTGCTGAAGGTGGGCGCGAGCGCGCGGGGGGATGCGGCCAGTGATCCGCGGGAAGCCCGCGAAGGGCTCACCGCCGTCGCGCTCGGGACCGTGGCGTCGGCCGGGCTCGCGATCACGGGGGCGACGCGGGTAATGGCCACCGAGATCAGCAGCGTCTTCCGGCTCGGATCATCCGCCGCCAGCGGCTATACCGTGGCCTGGTCGCTCGCCCTCTTTGGCGCTGGCCATCTGGTGGGGCTCGCCGTGGGGATGGCGATGCTCACCGGCCTCCTCATTGCGTGGGGTGGCGCGGTGCCGATCCTCACCGCGCTCCATCCGGCCCCCGACGCCGCCTCGCTGGCGTCAAACACCATGACGATCTGGCGCACGCAGGTGCGCTTCATTGGGGCCGGGACCATTGGCCTCTCCGCGATCTGGACGCTCGGCATGCTCGCCAAGCCGGTGCTCGGTGGTCTCGTGAGCACCCTGCGTGCATCGCAGGGCGCTGCCCAGGGAGATGATCAGGATCGCGATCTCGCGCCGGTGTGGATGGTGACGCTGGCGATTGGGTGCCTGCTGATTGCCGGTGCCTTGGCCTTCCGCTTTGCCGGTGAATCGGTGCTCGCACCGCAGGCACTCCGGTTGACGCTCGTCGCGGTGCCCTTTGTGCTGATTGTGGGCTTCCTCATTGCCGGCGTGGCGGGCTACATGGCCGGATTGATTGGTGCCTCCAACAGTCCGATCTCCGGCATTGGCATTCTGGGGATCGTCACCTGTGCGTCGATTCTGACGCTCGCGGTGACGCCGACAGCGGAAAATCGCAGTGCGCTGGTGGCCTTTGCGCTCTTCGTGACGGCAATCGTCTTTGCCTGCGCGACGATCTCCAATGACAATCTGCAGGATCTCAAGACGGGACAGCTCGTGGGCGCCTCGCCCATGAAGCAGCAGATCGCGCTCATTGTCGGTGTCGCCGCAGGCGCGGCGGTCATTCCCTTTGTGCTCAATCTGCTCGCGCATGCCTACGGTTTTGCGGGCGCAGCGAATGTTGGCGTAATATCGCAGAATCCACTCCCCGCGCCGCAGGCCACCTTGGTCTCCGCGCTCGCGCTCGGCGTCATTGGCGGGGGACTCGACTGGTCGATGATTGGCATTGGCGCCGCGATTGGTGCGGTGCTCATTGTCGTGAACGAAGTGCTCACCCGTCGCAAGATGGGCAGTCTGTCACCGCTCGCGGTGGGGATTGGGATTTATCTCCCGATGTCCGCCACCTTCGCGGTCGTGGTCGGTGCGGTGGTTGGGCACTGGTACAATCAGCGCGCCGAGCGTGCGGCGGAACCGGCGCGCGCGGAGCGGTTGGGGACGCTGGTGGCGTCGGGGCTCATTGTGGGGGAGAGCCTCTTCGGCGTGCTCAACGCCGGGCTCATTGTCGCCTTCAGCAGCGATGCGCCCATCGCGCTCGTGCCTGAAGACTTCGCCCCCGCGAAACTTCTGGGGGCGGTGACCTTTGTCGTGCTGGTGACGTTGCTCTATCGCTGGATGCTGCGGCGGACCGGTACGACCACCGCTGGAAAGCCAACATCCTGACGGGACCGGTACTCGCCTAGATTTCGGGGATGTCGCCCACTCTTGATGCTGCCCTGAAAACCACCCACGTGGTGTCGGCCGTGCTCTTTGTGGGCAACGTCATCGTCACTGGGGTTTGGTCGGCGCTCTTCTTTCGGCTCCGCGACACGCACGATTTTCGCGCCGCGGCCCGTGCCATTGTGATGACCGACTGGGTCTTCACCTTTGGCGGGGGCACCTTGCTGACGGCGAGCGGCACCGCCCTCGCCATGGGACGCGGTCTCCCTATCTGGGGGACGCCGTGGATCCGTCAGGCGCTGCTCGCGCTGGTCGTGGCCACGGTGCTCTGGCTGGGATTACTGGTGCCCGCACAGCGCACGATGCTGCGCGCGACGCCCGCCATTGAGACGGAGTGGACGCGAGCTTTTCGCCGTTGGACCGTGGTGGGATGGACCGCCACGGCCCCGCTGCTGTATGCGATCTGGTGTATGGTCGCCAAACCGGGCCTCTGATGCGTCTCCTCACCTGGGCGTTCTTCGCCACGCTCTCCGCTATTCTGCTCCTCCAGCTGCGCGGCCTCGACGAGCCGTTGCACACGGTCGACACGCCGGGGGGCATCGTGGCCTACGAGCTCGCCGGCTCCGCCTCACAGGCCCAGCGTATCATCGAGGCGTGGCGCTCCGCGGACGTGATCGAAGCGGCCAAGGTCAACCTTGGCGTCGATTTTGTCTTTCTGCTCGCGTATCCCGCTTTCTTCTTTACGAGCATTGGGCTGTTGCGCCGAGAGGACGGCAGCCGTCTCGACCGCATCGGCGCGTGGCTGCGTCCCGCGGTGCTTACCTGCATCGCGCTCGACGGCACCGAAAACGTGTTGCTCTGGCGGATGCTTGATGCCGGAGCGTCGACCGTCCTCACACCGCTCGCCACGCTCTGCGCGGGCATCAAGTTCGCGCTCGTGATCGCCGCAGCCGTCTGGTGTCTGGTCATGCTGAGCCAGCGTCTCACCGCGCGCCGTCGCGCATGACGCAACCAGGAACCCCGCCAGTGACCGGGCGCGATGCGCACACGCTGGCGTTTGTGGCGCCATGGGAATGCTCCACGGCGGTGGCAAACATTCCGGCGACGCCGCATCCGGACGTCACGATCGTCTTCCTCGAGTCGGTCGCCAAAGGTTCATCACTCCCGTGGCATCGGCAGAAGCTGGTGCTGCTGATGTCGGCGATGCGCCATTTCGCCGCCGAGTTGGAGGCGGTGGGGCACACGGTGCGGCTGCATCGCGCTGCGGGCTACGCCGAAGGGCTCGTGGAGCTGGCGCGTGAGACCGGTGCCACGCGGGTCGTGGTCACCGAAGGGCGTGAACAGGACATGGTCGACGAGCTCGCGCGGGCGGAGGGGCTGCTGGCCGCGGAGGGGGTCACGCTCCATCGGCGTGCGGATCGGGGCTTCATGGCCACGCGCGAACAGTTCACGGCGTGGGCCGCGGGGCGGAAGGAATTCCGCATGGAGTGGTTTTACCGCGAGATGCGGCGAACACACGGCATTCTCATGGAGCCGGATGGCTCGCCCAGCGGTGGCGCCTGGAATTTCGACACCGAGAATCGGAAGCCGTGGCCGAAGGGACGCCCAGTACCGGCCCGCTGGGAAGTCGAACCCGACGCGATCACGCAGGCGCAGATGACGCGTATTGCGAAGTGGCGGGGCCGCTGGGGCACCGTCGACCGCTTTGCACTGCCGGTGACCCGCGCCGATGCGCTCGCGTGGCTCGAACGGTTCATCACGGAGCGGCTGCCGGAGTTTGGTCCCTATGAAGACGCGCTGGTGGATGGGGCGCCGGATCTGCTCCATTCAGCGCTGTCGTCGCTGCTGAATGTGGGGCTGCTGCACCCGCGCGAGGTGATCGAGCGTGCCGAGCGCGCCTATCGCGAGGGGCACGTCGCGATCGCCTCGGCCGAGGGGTTCATCCGGCAGATTCTTGGGTGGCGCGAGTATATCCGGGGGATGTACTGGCAGCTGATGCCGGGACTCCGCACCGCGAATGCATTGAACGCCACCGCACCGCTGCCCCGCTGGTTCTGGGCCCCCGATGGCGAAGCGTACGACGAGCACGGTACCACGGGGACACCGTGTCGCATGCGCTGCCTCGCCGACACCATCCGGCAAGTGCGCGATCATGGCCGCGTGCATCATATCGCGCGGCTCATGGTGCAATCGAATTTCGCCACGCTGCTGGGGGTGGAGCCGGCGGCGTTGTCGCGCTGGTATTGGAGCGCCTTTACCGATGCGTACGAGTGGGTCGAGCTCCCGAATGTCGTCGGAATGGCCACGTGGGGCGATGGGGGCACGCTCGCGAGCAAGCCGTATGTGGCCTCGGGGGCGTACATCAAGCGCATGAGCAATTACTGCGGATCGTGTGCCTACGATGTCGCGAAGCGCACCGGACCCACCGCCTGTCCCTTCAATCTGCTCTACTGGGATTTTCTCGATCGGCATCGCGCGCGCTTTGCGTCGCACCCACGCATGCGCATGATGCTGACGCATGTGGACAAGATGTCGACCGAGGAGCTCGAAACGATTCGCGCGGAAGCGGCGGCGTTCCGCGAGGCACTCGCATGCGACTCCATGTAAAGCCGCCGCAGTCGACGGTCGCGCATCGGCGCACGCTGCGTGAGCTGGTGCGCGCCGGCTGCGAGAACCGGCCGGGCGTGTATCGCATGCTCGGGAAAACGGGGACGGTGATTTATGTGGGGCAATCGCGGGTGCTGCGCACCAGGCTGCTCTCGTATTTTCGCGCGAAAGGGCGGCGCAACAAGGCCGCGCGCATATTGCGCCATGCCTTTGCGATTGAGTGGGAATACACGCCCACCGAGTTTGGGGCCCTGTTGCGCGAACTGCGGCTCATCAAGCAGTTCCGGCCGCACTTCAACAGCATGATGGTGACCGATGACTGGCCACGCGCTTACGTCGCGCTGACGGGCGGGCCGGTGCCGGGGCTGCGGGTGGTGCCGCGGAGCGACGACCCGAGCGCGGTCGCGCTCTTTGGCCCGTTTCGGCGGGTGGGCAATGTCCGCGAAGCGGTGCGCGCCCTGGCCGATGCCACCGGGCTCCGCGACTGCACGCTGGATGTGAAGCCCCGCGGGGACCGGGCGGCGCGCCAGCTCCCGCTCTGGTTCGCCAGCGATCCGGCGCCAGCCGGCTCGACGCGGGCGTCGGCCCGCCCACGGACCCGGGCACCCGGGTGCCTGCGGCACGAGCTGGGCTCCTGCCCCGGCCCCTGTATTGGGGCCGGCGATGGCGCCGCCTATCGGGGAGTGGCCGACGAGGTCCGGGCCTTTTTGGAGGGGCAGAGTGATGCCCCGGTCCAGCGGCTTCGCCGCAGTATGGAGGAGGCGGCGGCGGCGCTCAACTTCGAGTGGGCCGCCTCACTGCGCGACCGGCTGGCGCAGGTGAGCTGGCTGCATGAGCGGGTCCAGCGCTTTCATGCCAACGTCGACCGACTGACCTTCCGCTATGAGGCCACCACGGTGGACGGGGGCACGCAGGTCTATCTCATTCGGCGCGGGACGGTCCGGGCGGAGTATCCGAAGCCAGTGACCGAGGAGGGGCAGCGGGAGGCGCGGGCGCTGATGCGGCAGCTCTTTCTGGCGCCAGACCCCACCGGGTCGGACATCCCGACGCACGATCTCGACGAGTTTTATCTCGTCGCCAGCTGGTTTCGCCGGCGTCCGGCTGAGCAGCGGGCGATCCGGAAGGTCCGCGGTACCGGACCGCGGCACCCCTAAAAACACAACGTGCCCGAGTTTCCTCGGGCACGCCATGGCCACCGTTCGCGCGCTTCGGGTCCCGCCCCTCAGTGCTGAACGGTGAAACGGGTGTTCTTAGTGCTTCTTGACTTCGGCCTTCTTGGCCGTGTCCTTCTTCGCGTCGGCCTTCGGGGCCTCGGCATGCTTCGCTTCAGCCTTCGGCGCTTCGGCCTTCTTCGCTTCGGCGGCGGCCGGCTTCGCGGCTTCCTTCTTGGCGGGCTGCTGCGCGCCAGCAACGCCGGCGATCACGAGCGAGGCGGCGACGGCCGCAAAACGGATGCTGTTCATCGGAAACTCCGTGGTGAGAGTGCTGCGGTGTGACGCCGGCGGGAGGCGTCCGGGCTTGCTCCCGGAGCAACTTCAGCACAGCGTGTCAGGGTAGCGATTCCAGACGAAGGATTCGCTGACGTGGGTAGAGTACCGTCCGGTACCTTACAGGCCGATTAACGGCTCGGCCCGCTTGCGGCATATTTTGGAAAAAATCGGCCGCTTTTCGCCCCTTTGCTTGCTTTCCCGTGCGCCTACTGGTTGTAGAAGATGATCCCCGGCTTGCCAACCTCATTGTCCGGGGGCTGCGCGAGCAGACCTATGCCGTGGACGTGGCCGGCAATGGGCCGGATGCGATCGTCCAAGTCGCGCTGAACAGCTACGACGCCATCATTCTCGATGTGATGCTCCCCGGGGGGATGGATGGCTTCGCCATCGTCCGGGAGATCCGGAAACGGGGGCTCCGCACGCCGGTCATGATGCTGACCGCTCGCGACGCCGTCGCGGACCGGATCACGGGACTCGACAGTGGCGCCGACGACTACCTGAACAAACCGTTCGATTTCGGCGAATTGCTCGCGCGGTTGCGCGCCTTGCTCCGGCGCCCCGAGGTGCTGCAGCCCACGGTCCTGCAGGTCGGCGACCTGGCCATCGACGTGCAGAGCCGCGCCGTGACACGCGCGGGCACCGCGATCAGCCTGACCGCCAAAGAATATGCGCTGCTGGAAATGCTCGTCCGGCATGCGCACACCGTGGTCTCACGCGCGGACATCGTCGCGCATGTGTGGGACGAAAACCACGATCCGTTCACCAATGCGGTCGAAGTGTATATCAATCGACTGCGCAGCAAGATCGATAAAGCCCCATGGCCCCCGCTCCTGCACACGCGGCGCGGGGCCGGCTACATGCTCGCAGAAACGCCGCCCGCGTGAAGCGCTCGCGCCTCTCTCCGTCGCGGCTGTCGATGCAGCTGCGTCTCACACTCTGGAACGCGCTGGTCCTGGGCTTCATGCTCTCGATCCTGGCGATTTCCGGATGGCTCACCCTCCGGCGCGTCCTGCGGGAGCGCGGGGACGCGACGATCAAGCAGTCGGCCGCAGCGATCGCCCGGGCCGTCGTCGCAGAACGCCGCGCGGCCCGGGCCCGTGGTGACACGGCTCGGGTCCCGGGTGCCGCCGCGCGTGACGTCCTGAGCGAACTCCGCACCGGTGACCTCGATATCGTCATCGTCGACGACGATGAACGCGTGGTGGCCGCCAATGCCGTCCCCCTCAATCGTCGCCGTCCCACGCCACTCGCCAAGCCAGTCCGCCCCGCCGAACCCGTGGATCCTGAGCTGCTCGGGATCCCGCCCCAAGTGCGGGAGCTCCTGCGCATCAAGCCTGACTCCGGCGTGGTGGCGCTCCGAACGCTCCTCATTGGCGACCTCACGTGGCGCGCCGCGCTCGTGCGCGTGAATCAAGGGCCGATCACCACCATGCCGGCCCTGGTGGTAGGGGTGCTCCGCTCGGATGAAGAAGACCTCGCTGTGCTGGCACGTGTGCGCACGACGCTGCTGCTCGCGATCCCCTTCGCCGTCATCCTGACGCTCCTGGCTGGCTTCACCCTCGCCCGACGCAGTCTCGCCCCGATTAACGAAATGGCAGCGGCCGTCGAACGCATCTCCGCCGCCACTCTCAATGAACGGCTGACCATTTCCAACCCGCATGATGAGCTGGGCCGCCTCGGCCTCGTCATCAACGACTTGCTCGGTCGCGTCGATTCCGCCTTCCGGGCGATGAAGCAGTTTGTCGCTGACGCCTCACACGAACTCCGCACGCCGATCGCCATCGTGCGCGGCGAAGCCGATGTCACGCTCCAACTCGCCTCCCGCGATGAAGCCTCCTACCGCGAGACGTTGCACATCATCCGCGACGAGTCCGTGCGTCTCTCCCGCATTGTCGATGATCTCTTCCTCCTGGCTCGCACCGACGCCGAACGGGGACTCGAACGACGTGAACCGGTCGATCTGGCCGAGAAGCTCACCGCCGTGCTGCGCAGTGTGCGGAGCATTGCCGACGATCGGAAGATTACGCTGCAGCTGAACACCGGTGCCGTGCAGGGCACGCCGGTGCTGTTCTCGGCGGAACGTCCGCTGATACGCCGGTTGATCCTCAACCTGCTCGACAACGCGTTTAAGCACACCCCATCTGGTGGGACCATTACCATCACGATCGAACCGTCGGCCACGCAGGCAGTCTTTACGGTGTGCGACACCGGCCCGGGCATTCCGGAGGCACTCCGCGAACGGCTCTTCGACCGCTTCGTCCGCGCCACACCGGACATGACGCCGTCGGCGCCGGTTCAGGGAGCGACCGCGGCCAGCACGGACCAGATGCAGCGCGTGGTGCCCACGGCCAGCGGCGCCGGGCTCGGCCTCGCCATCGCGCAGGCGATTGCGCACGCACACGGCGGACAGATCACCCTGGACGCCAGCACCACGGGCGCCTGCTTCCGCGTGACCCTGCCACGCCTTGCCGCGACCACCTGATGCCCTCTCTCGCCCGTCGCCTCCCCATGCGTCATCGCCTTCCGTTCGTGACCGTCCTGCTGGCCTCCCTCGGCAGCGCCACACCGCTGGTGGCACAAGCGCGCACCGTGCCCGCCCCCTTCGCGGCCATCAATGCACCCATCGCCACGGAGCTCTCTGGCACACGCGCCCTCAGCACGGTGGCGTTCGTCGAGCAGTACTTCCGGCTCCCAGGGAATCGCGGCTTTGATCTGGCGATCGATACCGTGGCGGC
>JBAXMW010000032.1:0-30341 GCA_037134115.1 Gemmatimonadaceae bacterium
AAGTACGCGGAACATGCCGAGGGGAAGCGAGAGGCGGTGCGTTTTGCGTTCATCGACTCCACGCTCGCGTTGAGTTTCGCCCTCTTCATCAACGCCGCCATTCTGATCGTGGCCGCGGCCACCTTTCACCGCACGGGCAACACCACCGTGGCGGAGATCCAGGATGCCCATCGCCTGCTCACCCCGTTGCTCGGGGTGACCGGGGCCAGCACCGTCTTCGCTCTGGCCCTGTTGGCCAGTGGCCAAAACAGCACCCTCACGGGAACGCTCGCCGGCCAGATCGTGATGGAAGGCTTCCTGAATCTGCGCATCCGCCCTTGGCTGCGCCGCCTGATCACTCGGGCAATTGCCATCGTGCCGGCCGCGCTGGTCGCTATCTTCTATGGCGAAAGTGGTGCGGCGCAGCTGCTGGTCTTCAGTCAGGTGGTCCTGTCGCTCCAGCTCTCCTTTGCCGTGTTCCCGCTGGTGCGCTTCACCTCTGACCGCCTGAAGATGGGTGTCTTTGTGAATTCTCCCGTGCTGACGGTGACCGCCTATGCGGTGGCGGGCACCATCGCCCTCCTGAACGGCTGGTTGCTGGTCCAAACCGTGCGTGGATGGGTGAGCTGATGTACCAGCGCATTCTGGTGCCCCTCGAACATTCGGCCTCCGACGCCTGCATTCTGACGCATGTCCGGGAACTCGCTCGGCTCTGTCAGGCCTCGCTGCTGTTGTTGCATGTCGCCGACGGCTGGGCCGCGCGCAATTTGCGCCCGCTGCAGCTCCGCGAATCGGAAGAAATGAAAGCCGACCGCGAGTACCTCGAGCAGTGCTGTGCCACGCTGCGCGCCGACGGATTTGACGCGGACTCCATGCTCGCCGGTGGTGATCCGGCCACGGAGATCGCCGCCGCCGCGGATCGCGAGCAGTGTGATCTCGTGGCCATGGCGGTGCATGGGCACAAGGGGCTGCAGGATGTGATCTATGGGCATACCGCGAACAAGGTTCGGCATTTGACAATGGTGCCCGTGCTCATGGTGCGTGATCCCCGAGCCACCGCACGGCCGGGCACCGCGTGACCCCGCATCTCGCGGTAGATCCTGCGGTCACCGCGCCGGTTGAGGACTACCTCAAGGCGATCTACGATCTCGAAACCCGCGAAGGGAGTGCGACCACCTCCGATGTCGCCGAGGCGTTACGGGTGGCGCCGGCGTCGGTGACGGGGATGGTGCGGCGCCTTGCCGCACAGGGCTTTCTCGATCATGTGCCGTATCGTGGGATGCAGCTCACCGCGCGTGGGCGGCGCATTGCGCTGCGCACGCTGCGGCGCCATCGCATACTGGAGAGCTATTTGACGGTCGTGCTGGGCTATCCGTGGGACCGCGTGCACGATGAAGCGGAGCGGCTGGAACATGCCGCGTCTGATGAGCTGATCGAGCGGATGGCCGTGATGTTGGGGCACCCCGTTGTCGATCCCCATGGGGCACCCATTCCCGCCGCCGATGGGACGGTACAGGAACCGTCGCGCCGATTGCTCTCGGAGCTGCCCGTCGGGGAAAGTGCCCAGATGCTGCTGGTGAGCGATAAGGATCCATCGCTGCTGCGCCACCTCGCCGATCTCGGGTTACAGCCCGGTGCGACGGTGTGCATGTTGGCCCGGGCGCCCTTCGAGGGGCCGATCACGGTCCGCATTGGGGACCGCGATCATGCCATCGGCGCCGCGCTCGCGGAGCAAGTGCTCATCACCGGTGGGGCATGACGCAGCGCGTTGGACGACACCGCGGTGCGCCGGTGTCGTGGGAGCCGTTGCGGTCCTGGATGGTGGTGGGCGTCCTGCTCGCTTCGATCAGCGCGCGCACATCGGCTGCGGCGCAACCGGCCACCGCGTTGCGCGGCATGGCGATCGATACGCGTCTGGCGGCCGATCACCGGCTCCGTGTTGGTGACACCGTCCGCGTGAGTGCCCGCCCCGGAGAGCCCGGCGCCCCGGTGCGCATCGATGCGCTGGTTGAGCGCCGCGCCGATCCCGCTGAAGTGGCCCGTCGTGAATATCGGGCGCGTCTGCATCTCGATCAGGCGCAGGAGTTGCTGGGGATCGACGACCGGGTGGATCGGTTCGCGGTGCGCACCCGTCCGGGTGGGGTGGACTCCACGGTCGCGGCCATCAACGCCGTCGCCTTTGGGTTCCGCGCCCATCGGTCTCGCGACGTTGCCGTCACCAGCTCGCGCACCTTTCGGGTGGTGGACCGTTTTCATCGGGCCATTGGCTTGATCACCGTGGTGGCAAGCGCCGTCTTCCTGCTCTGTCTCCTGCTCCTCTCCGTTGAAGAGCGGCGCCGAGACATCGCGGCGTTGCGGCTGATGGGCATCTCGCGTGCGACCGTTGTTCGCGCGCTCGTGCTGGAAGCCGCGCTCGTCTCGCTGCTGGGCAGTGCCATGGGGGCGGTGCTCGGCTGGGTCACGTCGATTGCCGTGAACGTCCACTTCCAGAGCGTTTATCGGACCCCGCTGACCTTCGCCCTGATCACCCCGGGGATTCTCGCCTTTGCCACCGGGATCTCGCTCGTGCTGGGCATCGGCGCCGGCGCCCTCGCCTCCTGGCGGTTGGTGCGCACGGCACCGCTCCGCCTCATGGGGCGCTGACGACGATGAGCATGCGGGTCACCCTCGCCACCGCCGCCTTGCGTCGGCATCCGGCCCGGACGCTGCTCGCCGTGATCGGCATCGCCGTGGCGGCCGCGTTGCTCCTCGACATGGTGATGCTTGCCACGGGGATGAGCACCAGCTTTCGCAGCCTTCTGCTGACGCGTGGCTATCAACTGCGCGTCGCGCCCAAAGGCACACTCCCGTTTGACAGTGAGGCGACCATCGATGGAGGCCAGGCGCTCGTCGCCGCGCTCCGCGCCTCGCCGGATATCACCGCCGTCAGTCCGGTCCTCGGCAGCACCTTGGCGTTGCCTGGGGCATCGATCCCGTCCACCTTCGCGCTCGGTCTCGAACCGGGGGTGCAGGGGGATTACGAGCTGCAGGCTGGCAGCGACTTCACGTTGGCCGACGGCGCGATCATCGACGCCGTGGCCAGTCGCATGTTCCTGAGCCGAACCGGTGCGCAGCTCGGCGACACCATCACCGTCGCGGCCGGACTCGATGCGCAGCTGCGAACGGCCGCCAGCACGCGACGCGTCGTGTTGCGCGGAGAAGGACGCTTTTTCTACGTCCCCAATGAGACGCCGGTGCTGGCGCTCCCGCTGCCAGCAGTGCGTGCCATGCTGGGGCCCACGGCGGCCGATCGCCTGTCGTTGCTCATGGCGCAAACCCGACGGAGCGATTCGCTCGGCGTGGAGGCCGTCCGTGCGTGGATCGAACGCACGAGCCCACGCGTGACCGCGCTGTCGATTGATTCCGCGATCCGGCAGGTGGAGGAGCGCCTCTCCTACTTCCGACAACTCGCTTTCATCCTTGGCGCCATCAGTCTGGGGATTGGATTTCTGCTGGTCAGCACGCTCATCACTTTGTCCGTCAATGAACGGCGCGGCGAGATCGCCGTGCTGCGCGCGATTGGCACGCCAACCAGCGGGATCTTGGTGCAGGTGCTGCTGGAGGGGCTGGTCTTGAGTGGCACGGGGATCACACTGGGCATTGGGCTCGGTGTGGTGACGGCCCGGTGGCTCAATACCATTCTGCGGGACTTTCCTGGGCTGCCCGCCGCCTTCGATTTTTTTGTCTGGAGTCCCTCGGCTACGTGGCGTGCCTTGGCGATGCTGCTCGTCGCCGGGACCGCGGCCGGGTTATTGCCCGCGTGGCGCGCCGCCGCCATTCCGGTCGCACGTGCCCTGCGGGAAGACGCCGTTGGGTGACGTCATGATGCCGCTCCCGTCTCCGCGCTGTTTCTCTCTGGTGCCCTGATGTCTTCTCACGACCTGATCCTGCGCTGCGACCAGGTGGTTCGCTCGTACCCGATGGGTGACGCCGTTGTCACGGCGGTGCGCGGGATATCCCTCGCCATTCCGCGAGGTGATTACGTCGCGCTCACCGGCCCATCCGGCTGTGGCAAGAGCACGTTATTGCACTTGTTGGGCGCGGTCGATCTCCCGAGCACGGGGCATGTCTGGATCGACGGACAGGACACGGCGCGTCTCTCGGATCGTGAGGCGACGGCGTTTCGCCTGCATCATATCGGACTCGTTTTTCAGCGCTTTTATCTCATGCCCACGCTGACGGCCGCCGAGAACGTCGAGCTCCCGATGGCCGAGGCCGGGGTCGCGCGTCGGGTGCGCCGCGCGCGCGCGTTGGAGCTGTTGGACTATGTCGGACTGCATGCGCGTCAGGATCATCGTCCGCAGCAACTCTCGGGTGGGGAGCAGCAGCGTGTGGCCATTGCGCGCGCACTGGCCAACCAGCCCTCGGTGTTGCTGGCCGATGAGCCCACCGGTGAGCTTGATGCGGATACCGGCGCGCGGTTGCTGGAGCTCTTTGCGCAATTGCACCGCGATGGCACCACGCTCGTATTCGTGACGCACGATGCGACGGTCGCCGCGGCGGCCCATCGCGTCATCCGGTTGCGCGATGGGCAGATCGTGAGTGATGTGCGTCGCGAGGGGACGGTGGCCCCCGGCGCGACGGTTGTGGATCCTGCCTCCCCGTCGCAGGCGTGACGTCGACGTCGATGGCCCTGGCCCGCCTGTTGGCCTGGCGGAATGCGAGTTTCCGGCCTCGGCGCACGCTGCTGCTCTGTGCGGGCTTTGGGGTGGGCGTGGCCGTGATGATCGTGTTGCTCGCCGTGGGCGAAGCGATGGTGCGGCAGGCGAGCCAGGAACGGTTGGTGGGTGGTGGCGATGTCACCGTGCTCCCCGATGGGATTGATCTCGAGGTGCTCACCACCGGCGGGTTGGGGGGGCTCTTTTTCTCCGTCCCCAATGCCCGGTTTGTCCATCGGCAGGTGCTGACTTCACCGCGCCTGCAGCGACAGGTGGAGACGGTGGCGCCGCAGCTGGAGAGCAAGCTGTTGTATCTCACGACGGCTGCGGGCGTGGAGATTCCGATCCGTGCGGGCGGGGAAATTCCATCTGCCTCACGCGCGATGGGTGCTGCGCTGCCGGTCGTAGCGGGTCGTTGGGAGGACGATGCCGGTGACAGTCTCTGGACGGCACCCACCGATGCGGCGTGGCGACACACGATCGATCATTTTCATCGGCCACCCGCCGG
Source organism: Gemmatimonadaceae bacterium (assembly GCA_037134115.1). Classification (GTDB taxonomy): domain Bacteria; phylum Gemmatimonadota; class Gemmatimonadetes; order Gemmatimonadales; family Gemmatimonadaceae; genus Gemmatimonas. The sequence continues at coordinate 5,185 of JBAXMW010000032.1, forward strand.
CATGACGGATCGGGAGAGTTGGGCGGAGTGGCACTACTTCAATGTGCTCTCTCCTGATGCCTCGAAGTGGGCCTTTCTGTCGTTCATGGTGGGCGGCGATGTCACCGGCACGCAATGGGGCGGGCAGGTGCTCGTCACGTTGCATGAACGGGGGCGCGCACCACGTCGCTTCAGTGCCCAGGTGCCGGCGGCCGGCGTGCACTTCTCGACGACGCGCGCCGATCTTACCATCGGGACGGGCACCGTGCGCGTCGCCCCCGACGGACGATATGTGGTGCAGGCGTCGGCTCGTGAAGAAGGGACCGGTGTCCCGCTCACCGTCGACCTCACCGTGACGCCGGCATCGCGTATGGAGTTTCCTGGCGCATTACTCCGAAGCGGCGACTTCACCTCCGGCTACGTCGTGCCCGCGTTGCGGGCGAGCGCCTCGGGACGCCTCTGTGTGGCCGCACGCTGCGATCAGTACGATGACGCGCAGTCGTATCACGACCACAATTGGGGCGGCTGGCGGGGCGTCACCTGGGATTGGGGGTCGACTCGCGCCGGCGCCTATACGTTGCTGTATGGTCGGGTGGCCCCGGAGGACTCGGCGGCCGGGACTGCCCCGCTGTTCGTCTACCTGACCGACAGCACCGGCTTTCGGGCGCTCTTCCGCCCCCGGGTGATTCAGTACGACGATGCGCGCATCGTCATGACGACCGCTGGCCCGCTCCACGTGCCCGCCCGGGCGCTGCTGCAGGATGTCCGTGGCGCCGATACGTTGCGACTCGCGCTCGAGATCGATGATGCCGTCGCGAGCGATACCCGCCTCGCGCGCGTGGAACGTGGCAAGGCCGAGGCTGCCAGAGCGCTCGCACGTCCGTGGTTTGTGCAAATGGCCGGATCCGCCACGCTCAGTGGTCGTGTGCAGGGACAGCCGCTCGCGGGTCGTGGCCGCGGATTCTTCGAGACGTATCGCTGATCGTCGGCCATCCCCGGTCCGCCGGTGCCGCCCTCGGGGTGGCCGACTAACTTCCCTGCATGTCCCCTCGTCGCCCGTCACCCTCAACGCCCCGTACACCGGCGCGTCGCGCGGCGTCTGTGGCCCCTGAGGTCGCTACCGTGGCCGAACATGAGGGGCTGCTCTCCGGTGAGGCGCTCACACCGTTGCTGCAGCAGCTGCGGGACGGCACGCTGCGCACGCCGCACGATCTCCTCGGCGCCCATCCCGCCGAGCGCCATGCCATCACCGGTGTGGTGGTCCGCGCCCGTGTGCCACTGGCCGATTCCCTTGCGGTTGCGCTCCATGGAGAAGAACGGGCCATGATCGCCGGCCCCGATGGACTTTTTGCGCTCTTTCTGCCGGGGGAGACGCTGCCACTGCGCTATCAGCTCGTGGCACGAGGTGGTGACGGACCCGCGTGGACTTTTGAGGATCCGTATCGCTTTCTCCCCACACTCGGGGATGTGGACCTGCATCTGCTGGGGGAAGGTCGTCATCTGCGGTTGTGGGAGGTGCTGGGTGCGCACCCGCGCGTGCTCGATGGGGTGGCCGGGGTCTCTTTTGCGGTCTGGGCCCCCACGGCGCATCGCGTCTCGGTGATTGGGGACTTCAACCACTGGGATGGCCGCTGTCATCCCATGCGGTTGTTGGGCGCGAGCGGCATCTTCGAGATCTTCGTGCCGGGCGTGCAGGCAGGGGCGCTCTACAAGTTTGAGATCTGCGCGGCCGACGGGACGGTGCAGGTGAAGACGGACCCGGTGGCGTTTAAGGTCGAGCAGTCTCCGGGCTTTGCCGCCATCGTGGAGGCACCGGCCACGTATGCGTGGCAGGATGCGCGTTGGATGGTGCGCCGTCCTGAGGCACATCCGGCGCGTTCCCCCATGCTCGTCTATGAGGTGCATCTGGCCTCCTGGCGACGTGGACCTGACGGGCGGATCCTGTCCTATCGTGAGATCGCGCCGCAGCTCGCCGACCATGTGCGCCTGCTGGGGTTCACGCACGTTGAGCTCCTCCCGATCCTGGAACATCCCTTCGGAGGCTCGTGGGGCTATCAGGTGGGTGCGTATTACGCGCCGACCTCACGTCATGGCACGCCGGACGATTTCCGGTGGTTTGTGGATACGCTGCATCAGGCAGGGATTGGCGTCATCCTTGATTGGGTGCCCGCGCACTTTCCGAAGGATGCGTGGGCGCTGCGCCGCTTTGATGGCACCGCCTGCTATGAGCATGAGGATCCCCGCCTGGGCGATCACCCCGAGTGGGGGACGCACATCTTCAATTACGCGCGGCATGAGGTGCGCAACTTCCTGCTCGCGAACGCGCTCTACTGGATTGAGGAGTTCCACCTCGATGGCCTGCGCGTGGATGCGGTGGCCTCCATGCTTTACCTCGACTATGGACGCGCACCGGGGCAGTGGCTGCGGAATCGCCACGGGGGGAACGAGAATCTCGAAGCGGTCGCCTTTCTGAAGCAGCTCAATCATACGGTCCAGATGCTGCATCGTGGCGTGCTGATGATTGCGGAGGAAAGCACCACGTGGCCGAAGGTGACGCATCCCGTGGAGGAAGGCGGCCTAGGGTTCTCGTTCAAGTGGAACATGGGGTGGATGCACGATACGCTGCAGTACTTTGCCGTCGATCCCGTCTTCCGGAAGCATCATCACGACAAGTTGACCTTCGCGATGATGTACGAATACAGTGAGCGCTTCATGAACCCCCTCTCGCACGACGAGGTGGTGCATCTAAAAGGTTCGCTGATGCGAAAGATGCCCGGTGATGACTGGCAGCGTGCCGCCAATCTGCGGGTCCTCCTCGCGTATTCCATCGTGCGGCCCGGAAAATCCCTCTTCTTCATGGGATTTGAGTTAGGCACGTGGCATGAATGGAATCACGATGCGGCGCTCGATTGGCAGCTCCTCGATCATCCGCTGCATCGCGGGATCCAGGCCTTCGTCGCGTCGATGGGCGCCGTCTATCGGTCGCGCCCCTGCTTCTGGCGTCGCGACCACGAGCCCGGTGGTTATGGCTGGGTGGATGTCGCGGACCGCGATCAGTCCGTCCTCGCCTTTGCGCGCTATGATGGCCCCGCGCATGCGGTGGTGGTGATGAACCTCACGCCAGTCTCGAGGCCGGCGTATCGCTTGGGCATGCCCGCCGCCGGGAGCTATCGCGTCGTGGTGAACAGCGATGCCCCTGTCTATGGTGGGAGCGGCGCTCCAGTCGCTGCGGTCGTGCACACCACGTCGTTGCCATTCCACGGCTTCACCCAATCGGTCGAGCTCGCGTTGCCCCCGTTGTCAGTGCTGGTGTTGGAGCCCGATACGGGCGACGTATACGATTCCTTGCCTCATTCAGTCTCATGACGAAGCGTCTCATAGCCTTTGGCCTCTTCACGATCTGTGCGATCACCCTGTGTATTCGCCTCGGGATCTGGCAGTTGCACCGTTTGAGTGAACGGCGGGGTAAGAATGCAATGGTCTGGGAGCGCGGAAAAGCGGCGCCCTTGCCCATGGCGGCCGTGCGGAATCCGGATACGGCGGCCACGCACTGGCGCCGCGTGATCGTGCATGGCGTCGCAGACTATGCGGCCGAAGTGGTGCAGACGTCACGCTCGCAGTCGGGAGCGCCGGGGGTGTATTTGCTCACGCCGGTGCGCCCGCTGGAGCCGGGTTGGGGCGATACCGCCATCCTCGTCCTGCGAGGCTATCTCTACGCCCCCAACGGCCGCACCGCGGATTTCGTGAAGGCGCAGGAAGGGGACACGCTCACGGTGGAAACGCTCGTCACCACCTTCCCGCCCACAGGCGTTGGGGCGGTGCAGTCGCCCACCTCACCGCGTGCTGTGCGTTTCCTCAATCGCGACACCTTGTCGGCGATGATGCAGCGGCCGCTCGCGCCTGTGGTGCTGCTCGCGCTGGGCGATACGGTCACGCGGGATGTCACGCGCCCAGCGCGGGTGCCGACGCCCCCGTTGGGCGACGGCCCGCATCTGTCGTATGCGCTCCAGTGGTTCGGCTTCGCGATCGTGTTCCTGGTGGGCTTTCTGGCGTTTGCCTTTGCCGGTCGCACCAAGAGCGAAGACGCCGACGACGCGCGTTAGCGGCCGATGCTGGAGTAGGTGAACCCTGCCGCCCGGACATCATCCGGGCGGTAGACGTTGCGGAGGTCCACCATCGCGCGGGTCCGCATGAGCGCCCCGAAGCGATCGAGGTCCAATGCGCGGAACTCATTCCACTCGGTGATCAGCACGGCGACGTCGGCACCCGTCGCCGCATCGTAGGCGTCGCTGCACCAGGTGACCCCCGGGAGCAGCCCTTCGGCTTCGTGCATCGCCGCGGGATCAAAGGCACGGATCGTCGCGCCGGCATCCTGCAGCGCCGGGACAATCGCCAGGCTCGGCGCATCGCGCATATCATCGGTGTTGGGCTTAAAGGCGACGCCAAGCACCGCCACCGTTTTCCCACGCACACTCCCGCCGCAGGCCTGCATGACGCGGGAGGCCATCGCGCCTTTGCGGGTGTCATTGACCTGGACCACCGTCTCCACAATGCGCGCCGGTGCGCCATACTCCTGCGCGGTCCGTACAAGGGCGAGCGTGTCCTTGGGGAAGCAGGAGCCACCGTAGCCCGGACCCGCATGCAGGAACTTCTTCCCAATGCGCCCGTCGAGTCCCATCCCACGGGCAACATCCTGCACATTGGCGCCCACCTTCTCACACAGATTCGCGATCTCGTTGATGAAGGTGATCTTCGTGGCGAGGAACGCGTTGGCCGCATACTTGGTCAATTCGGCGGTCTCCAGCGTCGTCATCACCACTGGCGTTTCCATGAGATAGAGGGGCCGATAAAGCGCCTGCATGACCTTCTGCGCGCGCTCCGTCTCGGCGCCAATCACCACGCGGTCCGGGCGCATGAAATCCCCAATGGCCGATCCTTCCCGCAGGAATTCCGGGTTGGAGGCCACATCGAAATCCGCGTCGGGATTCGTGGCGCGGATGATCTCTGCGACCCGCCGTCCGGTCCCCACGGGCACCGTACTCTTCGTGACGACCACCGTGTAGCCCGTCATGGCCTTGGCGATCTCGATCGCTGCCGCTTCCACATAGCGCAGATCCGCATGGCCATCCCCGCGACGCGACGGGGTGCCCACGGCAATGAACACCGCGTCCGCGTCTGCGACGGCGGCGGCGAGATCCGTCGTGAACGTCAGGCGACCGGCGCTCAGCCCCTTCGCCACCAACGCGTCCAGCCCGGGCTCGTAGATCGGGATCTCCCCGCGACGCAGCCGTTCGACTTTCTCCGCGTTGACATCGACGCACACCACCGAGGGGCCAAACTCTGCAAAGCAGGCGCCGGACACCAAGCCGACATACCCGCTGCCAATCATCGCAATCTTCATGAGGCGGTTGCTCCAGAGGCGTAATACGCGCGATACCAATCCACGAACCGGGCAATCCCCGTTTCAATGGACGTGCTGGGGGCGAAGCCCACCGCGTCAGTCAACGCGGTGATGTCCGCATACGTGGCGGGGACATCGCCGGCCTGCATGGGGAGATAGTTCAGCGTGGCGGTGCGGCCCAGCGCCTGTTCCAACGTCCGGATGAGATGCATCAACTCCACCGGATTGTTGTTGCCAATGTTGTACAGCCGATACGGCGCGCGGCTGGTCGCCGGATCCGGATGCGCACCGTCCCACGCCGGGTTGCTCGTGGCAGTGTGATCACTGGTCCGGATCACCCCTTCGACAATGTCATCGATGTAGGTGAAATCCCGCTGCATCTGTCCATGATTGAACACATCAATCGGACGCCCGTCCAGAATGGCCTTGGTGAAGCTGAAGTAGGCCATGTCCGGCCGACCCCACGGGCCATACACCGTAAAGAAGCGCAGCCCTGTCGTTGGCAGTCCGTACAGATGGCTGTACGTGTGCGCCATCAACTCGTTGGCCTTCTTGGTCGCCGCATACAGGGAGACGGGATGGTCCACATTCTGATGGACCGAGAAGGGCATCGTGGTGTTGGCGCCATAGACGCTCGACGAGGACGCGTACGTCAGATGCGCCACGTCATGGTGTCGGCACCCTTCGAGGATGTGCAGGAACCCCGCGAGGTTGCTGTCCACATACGCGTGCGGATGCGTGAGCGAATAGCGGACCCCCGCCTGTGCGGCGAGATGAATGACGCGATCCACGCGCTCAGCGGCGAACAGGGCCTCCACGGCCGCGCGATCACCAAGCTCCACGCGCTGAAAACGAAAGCCCGGGTGCGGCGTGAGCTGCGCGAGCCGGGCTTCCTTCAGCGATGGGGCGTAGTAGCTGTTGAGGTTATCCACCCCCACGACGGTGTCGCCGCGCGCGAGCAGGCGCGCACAGGTGTGGTACCCGATGAAGCCGGCCGCTCCGGTGACCAGAATCTTCGCCATAGGGAAACGTAGGCTGAGGGCGTGCTAGAGCAGGGTGCCGCTGAGAAACAAATACGCCACGCTGAAGTAAATGCTGATCCCGGAGACGTCCACCAGCGTGGCCACGAACGGCGCCGAGGCACTCGCGGGGTCAAAGCCGAACCGGCGCAGCAAGAAGGGGAGCATGGAGCCGGTGATCGATCCCACCGTCACAATCCCAATCAGGGAGCACCCCACGGTGAACGCGATCAGCAGCGAGTGTACGCCATACGGATACAGTCCGAGGGCATTCCAGATCAGAATGCGGAAAAACGCGAGGCTCCCCAGCAGTGTACCCAGGATGAGCCCGGCCGGCAGCTCTCGCAGCACAACCTGCCACCAGTCCCGCAACGACACCTCTCCGAGCGCCATCGCGCGAATGATGAGCGAGGTGGCCTGCGACCCAGAGTTGCCGCCGGAGCTCATGACGAGCGGAATGAATTGCGCGAGAAAGGCATGCTGCCCAATCTCGCCTTCATAGCGCGCCATCACCCCCGCCGTCATCATCTCGCTGAGCGCCAGAATCGCGAGCCACCCGCCGCGCTTCCGTACGTTCTGCCAGAGGCCGATTTGCATGTAGGGCTCTTCGAGCGCCTCCATACCGCCAAACTTCTGCGCGTCTTCAGTTTGTTCTTCCTGGATGACGTCGATGACGTCGTCGACCGTGACCACCCCAAGCAGCCGCCGTTGCGGATCGACAACAGGCAGCGCCACGAGGTCGTAATTCGAGGTCACCTGTGACACTTCTTCCTGCGGCGTCTCCGGCGACACGCTGACGACATCCATCCACGCCAATTCGCTGATCTTGGCCCCTTCCGGGGCGGCCAGCAGTTCGCGCAACGAGAGCACCCCGCGGAGGCGGCCGTGCAGATCCACGGTGTAGATCGTGTACATCGCCTCGCGCCGGCCCGCACGCGCCATCGCCCGGACGAAGCGCAGCGCTTCCTCCACTTCCAGCGATTCATCGACTGAGACAAACTCGGTGGTCATCAGACCACCGGCGGTGTACGGATCGTACTGGAGGAGCCGTTCCGTGGCCGCCTTATCGGCGGGGGTCAGCTCGGAGAGGATCTCGTCGGCGGTCTCTTCATCGAGCTCTTCAAGAACGTCGGCCCGCTCGTCGGGCGTCATCTCCGCCACGAAGCTGGCCGCTTCGCGCGCGGTCAGCTCCTCGAAGACCTGCGTGCGGAGCTCTTCGTCGAGATACTCGAGCACATCCGCGGCACGGTCTTTGGGCAACGCGGCCAGAAACGCCCGCACCATCTCTTCCGGCAACGCCTCGGCGACGTCGGCCAGATCCGCGGGATGCATCTCCTCGGTCTGCGGGCCGATGCTGTCTGGCGCCTCCTCGAGCAACTCGAGAATGTCCGGCGCCAGGAGCGCCGCCAGCGGCCGATCCGTGGTGTTCCGGGGTGGTGTCATCCGGGGCCCCTCCCGGGGTACCTGCCAGAGGCAAGCACCGCCGCGCGGCGTGCAGTGAGTTGTGTCGATGCGGATCAGGTTCCGGCGCCGGGCTCGCCTCCTGCGCGAGTGGGGCGTCGGCGAGGGCAAGTTAGCCCTGAAGCACGCCTCCGTGAAGCGGGGGCGGCCGGTGAACTCCCGGCCTCGCCCCGCACCCGGTGGTCAGGCCAGCGGCAGCTGTCGCAGCTGCACCATGGTCACCGACCGCAGCGACAGTCCAATTGGGGCGAGCGCCGCCCCGACCGCGGCGGCGAAGTGCGCCGCATCATACGGCCCCTCGATCTCGACCATCGCCCCCGCGAGGGTCACGTCAGCCGTGACGATTCCCGGCACACCGCCCAGCGCCGTGTGGGCGGCTCGGGCGGCATGCACCGCGACGAGCCCATCCAGTTCGAGCCGCAGGGTGGTCCGTGTGGCTGGCCGAGGGTCATCGCTTCCTGCAGTGGGGTTCATCCGGCCATCTTTACGGGATGTCGGGACGCCGTCAAGCGCCCCCCGCTGCTCTCCGCATCCACTTTCCGACGTATGCCACGCGTAGCCTTCCTCGGCCTCGGCGCCATCGGCGCTCCCATGGCCCGCCATCTGGCCGACCCCGCCCTCGATCTCGTGGTGTGGAACCGCACCCGCGCTCGGGCGGAGGCCTTTGTCGCCGAGACCCCGGTCCGCATCGCTGAGTCCCCGGCGGATGCCGCGGCGGGACGTGATATCGTGATCACCTGTCTGCCGGTGTCGAAGGACGTGGAATCGCTGTTGGATGGCCCCACCGGTTTGCTGGCGACGATGCCCTCGGGGAGCGTTTTGGTGGACTGCACCTCCGGTGATGGCGTCACCTCGCGTCGGATCGCCGCCCGGCTGGCCGAACGGGGGATCGCGTTTCTGGACGCCCCCGTGTCCGGCGGGGTGAGCGGGGCGCTGCAGGGGGCGCTCACGGTGATGGTTGGTGGGGATGCGGCGGTGCTGGAGCGCGTGCGCCCGGTCCTGGAGCGGTTCGGCAAGCGGATCGTGCATTGCGGCGACGTGGGCACGGGCGACGCCCTCAAGGCGGTGAACAATGCTCTGCTGGCGATGCACATCTGGGGCGCTGCGGAGGGGCTCGTGGCGCTCGAGAAGGCCGGCGTCCGCTCGGACGTGGCGCTCGATGTGATCAACGCCTCCAGTGGGCGCTCCAACGCGAGTATGAACCTGTTTCCGGAGCGCGTGCTGACGCGCGCCTTCCCGCGCACCTTCCGGCTGGCGCTCCTCGACAAGGATGTCGGGATTGCGGCCGATCTGGCGCGGGAACAGCGCGTGCCATCGCCACTGCTGCAGTTAACCGCCGAGTTGTTCCGCATGGCGCATGATGAGCTCGGTGAGGTCGCCGATCATGTGGAAGCGGTGCAGGTCGTGGAACGGTTGGGGCGCGCGCAGATCGGCGGCGCTCCGGTGGGTGATGCGGCGACGGATGGTGCCGCATGAGCGCGACGATGGCCGGGCCGATTCACTCGGTGGAGGCAATCCGCGCGCAGTTCCCCGCCCTCGGGCGGCGTGAAGGGGTGATGCCGGTGGCGTTTTTCGATGGCCCCGGTGGTACCCAGGTGCCGCAACAGGTGGCGCAGGCGATGACCGACTACCTCCTGCATCACAACGCCAACACGCACTGGGCCTATCCCACGAGCGTCGAGACCGATGCCCTGTTGGCCAACGCGCGCGTCGTGCTCGCGGATTTCCTCGGCGCCTCCGCCGGGGAGATTTCGTTTGGCGCGAACATGACGACAATTCTGTTTCACATTGCGCGCGCCATTGGTCGCACCCTCTCCCCCGGTGATGAGATCATCGTCACCGAACTCGATCATCATGCGAACGTCGCGCCGTGGCAGGCGCTCGCGCGCGAACGCGGCGCCGTCCTTCGGTGGCTCCCACTCGACCTCACGACGTATCGGCATGAAGCGGGTGCGCTCGAGCGCCTGTTGTCGCCGCGCACGAAGGTGGTCGCGATCGGTGCCGCGTCGAATGCGCTGGGGACGATCAGCGATGTGACGGCCATGGTGGCCGCAGCGCGCGCTGCGGGGGCGATCACCGTGGTGGATGCGGTGCATTTCGCGCCCCATGCCGTGGTCGATGTGCAGGCGATTGGCTGTGATTTCCTGCTCTGCAGCGCGTACAAGTTTTATGGCCCGCATCTTGGCGTCTGCTACGGACGGCATGATGTCACGGCCGCGCTCGATCTGCCGCGACTGGAGCCTGCACCGGATTACGTGCCGGAATGCCTGGAGACCGGCACGCAGAACCATGAAGGCATCGTGGGGGCCGCCGCCGCCGTGGAGTTCCTGGCGTCGCTGGCGCCAGACACCGGTGCCGATCGCCGCACGCGCCTGCTGCAGGCGATGCACGGGTTGCATGCCCGTGGTGAGGCACTGTTGGCCCAGATGTGGCAGGGGCTTGCCGCCATCGACGGGGTGACGCTCTACGGGCCGCCCCCGGGCACCCCGCGGACCCCCACGGTCTCGTTTCGTGTCGCGGGGCATGATGCCGAAGCGGTGAGCAAGGCGCTGGCGCCGCGCGGGGTCTACGTCTCGCATGGGGACTTTTATGCCACCACCGTGGCGCGTCGCCTCGGAGTGGAGGCGGACGGTCTCGTCCGTGCGGGGTGCTCGTGCTATACGACCGCCGATGAAGTGGCCCGTTTGGTCGATGGCGTTCGGGCGTTGCGCGCGGGGACGATCTGAGGGGCAAGACGGTGGCCCGTCGCGCGGCGAGGTGGCTGACCGCCGCCATCATGACCGCGACGGTCATTGCCTGCAACGACCGCGCACGCGTCGCGGAGCCACCGACGGCGGAGTTCCTCGTCGCTGCCGGTGACTCCACCTATTGGGTGCGCAGTGGGGTGGATGGGGTGCGCATTCGCCGGGCACCGATCCTGCTCACGCGGGTGGAGAACCGGTTCTACGAGATCTTCATTGCGGACGACGTCGTGGATTTCGACGAAGCCGCCTTCGCCAGCGCGCGGCTCTATGCGCGTGATGTGGCGCAGACGGACTCCGTGCTGCTCTTTGCCGATTCCACAGTCTCCATCGAAGCGGCACGCTGGCGTCGCGCGCATCCGCATGCCGAGCCCCTCGACGCCGACGCCGATGCGCCAGCGGGGAATCCAGCGACGTCGGTCTCCGATGACATCGAGATCGTCGATGTGCACGGGCCGTGGATCACCCTGACGCATCTGCTGGATGTCGACGTCACCGACTCCACGCGGCATCGGCACACCGGACGCCGCATGGTGATTGACCTGCGTACGGGGCAGCGCGCGTCGCTCGCGGCGATGTTCGACAGCACGGAGGCGGCACGTGTCGTCGCGACCGCTCAGGCGGCGTTCGGCCGCCTCACGGATTCCATTCGCACCGCCTCGGATCAGCGCGCCGCAACGGCGCGCGTGACGCTGCCGAGTTTTCGCTTCGATTCCACCAGCTTCGGGCTCACCGCGGTGGCGCAGTCGCCGGCGATCGCCTTTATGGTGCCCGGGACGGCCCTCGATGGCGCCGCACTCGCCTTGAATCTCCCGCCCGTCGAGATCGCCGCCCCGGCCTGGTGGACGGCAACCCAAGCCACGCGTCCCGTCTGGGCGAAAGACTCCAGTACCTTCCGCTGGCGCGGATCGGGATACACCGTCGTGGCCCGTCCAGACAGCAGCGGCGAAACACTGGCGCTGACATTACAAGCTTCGGCGGCATCCACCGGCGCCACTGCACGTGGCACCGCACGTGGCACCGCCCCCGTGTGGCCCCTGCTCACGGTGCCAACGCCAGCCTATGAGTGGCTGCCGATCGACGTACCACCCCTGCCGACGGCGCTGCGCGATGCATTAGCCCGCGCCTTTGATGCCGCCTCGGCGCACGACGGCACCGTCCAGGCGGCGGTGGCGCGCAGGCGTCTCCGCCCAATGCGGCGCGGCGGCGCATGAGCGCCCTCGCGGCACCGAACAGCCCCGAGCCGGAACGTCCACCAGCGCATGATGCCTTCGCAGCCATGCGGCTGCCGAATTTCCGGAAGTACATTTTTGCCCTCTTTCTGCTGACCCTCGGCGTGCAGATCCAAGGCACCGTGGTGGGGTGGCAGATCTATGATCTCACGCACGATCCGCTGGCGCTGGGCTTTGTCGGCCTCGCGGAGGCGCTCCCTGCGATCAGTCTGTCGTTGCTGGCGGGCCATGTGGTGGATTCCCGTGATCGCCGACGGATCGCGCTCCTCGCGCTCATCGTCTTGCTGCTCACCTCGGCGGCCTTGTGGGTGCTTTCGCAACCGTCGCCGTTGGGTATGGCGCTCGCGATTCCGGTGCGCGTCCGGTCGATCTATGCCGTGATCATGCTGAGTGGCGTGGCCCGGGCGTTCCTCCAGCCCGCTCGGCAGGCGCTGAGCGCCGAGCTGGTGCCGCGCGTGCTCTTCAGCAATTCCATCACCTGGCGGAGCGGCAGTTGGCAGTTGGCGTCGGTGCTGGGGCCGGCCCTCGGTGGCCTGCTTTACGCGCTCGGTGGGACGGTGACCGGCTACGCCGCGATCGTGGTGCTGATGACGGCGTCGTTGGTGGTCCTCCTGACGGTGCGGCATCGGTCACCGCCGCGCGAGGTGGGGCATGAGCCCATCTGGACGTCGATCACCGGTGGGCTGCGCTTTGTGCTTGCCGATCCGTTGTTGTTGAGCGCGCTCACGCTCGACCTCTTCTCGGTGCTCTTTGGTGGTGCGACGGCGCTGTTGCCCGTCTTTGCTGCGGAAATTCTGCATGCCGGCCCGAGTGCGCTTGGACTGCTGCGGGCGGCGCCGGCGGCCGGTGCGGTGGTGGCCAGCGTGTTGCTCTCCCGTTGGCCACCCTTTGCCCGCACGGGACCCAACCTGCTCTGGGCGGTGGCGGGCTTCGGGCTCTGCTCGATGGCGTTTGGGATCAGCACGAGCTTGCCGCTGTCGCTGGGGCTCCTCGCGCTGGCTGGCGCCTGCGACATGGTGAGCGTCGTCGTCCGGAGTCTGATGCTGCAGGTGCGCACCCCCGACGCGCTCATGGGGCGGGTGTCGGCGGTCAATCAGATCTTTATTGGGTCGTCGAACGAGATTGGTGCGTTCGAGTCCGGGGTGACCGCGCGCTGGTGGGGCGCGGTGGCGAGTGTCGTGGTCGGGGGGATGGCCACGCTCGGGGTCGTCGCGGTGGTCGCCTGGCGGGTGCCGGCCCTTCGCCGACTTCGCGCGCTCGACCGACGGCCCGCCGAGTAGCTCCCTGATCCTCCGGGGGGATGTGGCCCCCGGAGCGGCTCAGCTCGCGGTGTCGGGCTCGGTTTCCGGATCGAAGAGGAGCTCGACTTCGGTGCCGTCGCGCGCCACGGTGGTCGCCGGGAAGACGCTGCGGGCCTCGCGGGCGAGGTCATCGGTATCGCGGGAGTAGCGGGCCGAGACGTGGGTCAGGAGCAGGCGGCGCACGCCAGCCCGTCGGGCGACGTCCGCCGCTTCCCGCGCCGTGCTGTGGCCGGTTTCGAAGGCCCGTTCGGCCTCTTCGTCGGCAAAGGTCGACTCGTGGATGAGCAGATCGGCCCCGGTGGCGGCCAGGATCGTGCTGGCGCAGGGGCGGGTGTCGCCGGTGATGACCAGGCGACGGCCACGGCGCGGCACCCCGACCAGGTCGGCGGGGTCCACGGTGCGCCCATCGGGGAGTGTGACCGTCTGCCCCCGGTGGAGCAGGCCCCAGAGCGGCCCTTCGGGGACCCCCAGTTCGCGGGCGAGCTCCGGGTTAAAGCGGCCGAGCCGGGTCTCCTCCACGAAGGCGTAGCCGACGCAGGAGGCTCCCTGATGGTCGACGGCAAAGGTCTCAATCCGGAAGTCTTTCCGTGGTATGGACGCGCCCGGCTCAAGTTCGGTCATTGTGACCGGGAACGTGGGGCGCTCGCCCCCCATGGTGATGCACTGTTGCAACACACGAGAGGACCGTGGCGGTCCCCAGAGTCGCAGCGGATCGGTGCGTCCTTGGAGCTGGAGCGTGCGCAGGAGCCCGGTCAGGCCGAGGATGTGGTCGGCGTGCATGTGGGTGAAGAGCACGTCGTGCAGCCCGAAGGAGACGCCGTAGCGCATCATCTGCCGCTGCGTGCCTTCGCCGCAGTCCACGAGAAACGTCTCGCCCTCCCGAATGACAGCGAGGGCGCTGACGCCCCGCTCCACGGTGGGACGGGAGGCGGCGGTACCCAGAAAGCGGACGAGAAACGGCATCCGGCCAATATACGCGATTCGGGGGACCGGTGCCGTTGGGGCGCCCTCAGCCGGCGCCGCACCGGATGCCGCCGCGCCGCTCCCGTTCGCTGTGGCCCGACCTTTGCTGTAGAGCATGTCGACGATGCAGTCATCGGGTGTCTTCAGCTGCTGCGGTGCGTTCGTGCTGCGGGGTCAGGCGTCATCCAACGGGTGAGTTTCGGGCCGGTCAGGGCCGGGGGGTTCTGATCGATGGACTCACCACTGTGCGTAAACATCCGGATTGCCGGGGGGCATATGACCGGAAAGAGTCGGCGCGGGTTCGCGTCCATGGATCCTGCGCGTCAGCGTGAGATCGCCAGCAGGGGTGGGAAGGCCGCGCATGAAAAGGGCACGGCCCATGAATGGTCCTCGACCGAAGCCCGCGAAGCGGGACGGAAGGGCGGGGTGATTGTGTCCCAGGATCGCGCGCACATGGCGGCGATCGGTCGGGAAGGGGGCGAATCGCGGAGTGCGGCGGCGCGGATGGCGCGGCAGCAGTTCATGGATCGCGAAGTCCCACTCACGGGGATGCAGAACGGGCTGGCAGACGTCCTGCGCGCCAAGCCGGTCACCGCGGATCGCGCGGCGGACAGCAGCACGCGCTACAACACTGGGCTCAATGGCCTTGCGGCTGACGTCTCCCCGAACGCGTCGCCTCGCTAACCCGACGGCTGGCGCGTTCGCTGGACACCACAATGCAGGAATGACAATGATCCGCCGGCATGTCGGCGGGAGCGCGACGGTCACCCCTCGGGGTGGCCGTTTTGTTTTGCTGCGAACGTCTGTGGGCCCGGCGCCCTCGCCAATTACCCCGGATAAGCCGCCAACAGCCCCTGGTGTCGCGTCGAGTCAATGTTGCGACCGCTCACCACTAAGCAAACGGGCCCATCCATACGGTCGAATTTCCCGTGTCGCATCGCTGCAACAGTCACGGCGCCGGCGCCTTCCACCGTCCAGCCGCGTTCCCGGAACAGCCAGGCGATCGTTTCTCCCAGCTCCGCCTCGCTCACCAGGGCGAGCCCGTCCGTGCACCGCTGGCCAATCTCCAGCGCTGGGGCGTCGATCTGCCCGGCCAGCCCATCGGCGAGCGTTGGCGTGGAGGGAATCTCAATGACGCGCCCTGCCGCGACACTGCGCGTCATCGCGGCCGTCTCCACGCTCTGCGCCCCGAGAATGCGCACCGATGGCGCGGCGGTACGAAGCACCGCCCCCATTCCGCCGAGCAGCCCGCCGCCCCCGACACAGATCACGACGGTCTGCACCGTCGGCAGCTGCGCCAGGATCTCGAGCGCGACCGTCCCCTGGCCGGCCAGCAGATCCACGCCGAGGCACGGGTTGATGAAGCGCAGCCCCTCCCGTTCCGCGTGGGCGACCGCCAACGCCATCGCGGCGTCGTAGTCCGGGGCGTTTTCGTTCACCGTCGCCCCCAGCGCACGAATCCCCGCCTTCTTCACCTGGGGCGCCGTGGCGGGCACAAAGAGCATCGCGGGCGCCCCAAAGGCCTTGGCGGCATAGGCGACCCCCAACCCATGATTGCCGGCGCTCGAGGCCACCACGCCACGCGCCCGTTCCTCCGGCGTGAGCCCAGACAGCACCGTGTACGCGCCGCGCACTTTGAACGACCCTGTGGGGTTCTCGAACTCCAGCTTGAGCCACACCTCCGTGCCCAGCGCTGCCGACAGCCCGGCGTCGTGAACCAGACGGCTCGGCGGCATCACCGCCGCGAGTTGCGTGGCCGCCGCCTGCACGGCGGCGAGCGACGGAAAGATGGCGGGGGTGAGTGTGGCCATACGGGAATCTACGAGCCGCTGCCGTAGCGGCGCACGTAGCGTCCCACATCGAACTTCAACTTCGCGCGCGCCGTCACCATGGGGCGGATCCCGCCCCAGATCGCCTTGTTCCCCCAGGGGCGGTCCCAGAGCCCAAGACACCACATGATGCCGCCGACACTGTTCGGATCCCGCCCGTCGAGCGCGTACTTGTCATTGAGATGGAAGAGCCACGCGCGCGCCTGCTCGTAGTCGTGCGTCCAGAGCAACACCGTTTTGCCCCAGAGCATACGCGGATAGTTGTGAATCAATCCGGTGTCGACGAGCTGCCGTTGCGACGCATTCCACAACGCGTCATGCGTCTCCGCCTGCTCCAGCGTCTCGAGATCGTACAACACCGGACGCGGATCGTGGAGATGCTCCGCCATCGTTTTCTGGATCCACGCCGGCAGCGCGCCGAGGGTCTCAAAGTGCGGCGTGCGCAGGCACCAGTTGTAGGACAGCTCACGCCAGGTCGTGACCTGCTGAACAAAGGCATCGAGTGACTCCGCCGGCGCTCCGCTCGCCCGCGCGGCGCGCACCACTTCGGCGCCGGCCAGCTGTCCGTAGTGCAGATACGGCGAGAGCTGACTGGTCCCCTCCGCGTCGCTCGCTTCATTGCGCCGCGCCGCATAGCTCGGGAGCGCGTGTGCGATGAAGCGCGTGAGCCGCGCGAGCCCCGCCACACGACCACCCGCCATCGCGGACACCGCCGGCACGGTGTGATCGATCTCGCAGGACGCGATCGCCTCAGCAATCGCGTCGTTCGACATTGAGGCGATGGGCAGCGGCTCGGCGCCAATGCTCTCTCGCAGCTGGGCGCGCAGTGCCGCCGTCACCGCGACACGCGGCGCGCGATCCGCGACGGGCTCCAGCGCGTGATCGAGGAGACGACCGATCTTCGGACGAATCGTGCGCGCGGCATATTCCGCCGTCGCGAAGGTGCCGCTCGGCACGGTGCACACACTGTCCACCGCGAGCACGCGGCAGGACACGCGCTGCGCAAAGCGCTCCGTGCGCGCCTGCACGCCGGCCGTGGGAAAGAGATCGGTGATGACGGCGTACGCGCCCGCCGCCAACCGATCGACCACCCGGCGGTCATCATCGCGGCGACGCCGCAGCACGAACTGATAGTGCAGCCCGAGCAGCTCGGCGCGCTGCGCCGTATCACGGGCGCCCTGGAGGATGAACGTGTGATGCCGGTCGGCGGCGTGCGGATAGGTGGGGTCAAGCCCCTGATGGATCACCAGCGGGAGGTTGACGCGGTCGGCGGTGCGGATCGCCGCACGGAGCGCCCAGTTCTCGTCGAGACGATGCGTGGATTGCATCCAGTACAGCACATAGCCCCCGTCGGGGGTGTAGCGCTTGCTGTTGCAGTCCACGGTGCGCGCCACCAATTGGTCGCGCACGTAGTCACTGTCGAGGGGATGCGGAGTCGCGGACATGATTCCGGGCTGGGGGAGACGCCGCCAACGCAGGCCGGTGACATCAGAGGGGCGCCGATCGCTGGGTGCGTGCGAGGCGCTGCATCGTGAACCCCGCCCCCCGGTCGCAGAGTTCCGAATGCGTGTCACCTTGTGCGGGTCACCTTGTGCGGGTCACCTTGACACCATCGGCCCGTCGGCTACCTTCGATGAGTGTCCGAAGCGCCCCGCGCCACCGGTGGGGGGCGCTTCGTCACTGTCGGCGGTACCATTGCCGATTCCCGGGGCTGTAGCTCAGCTGGGAGAGCGCTGCATTCGCATTGCAGAGGTCAGGGGTTCGAGCCCCCTCAGCTCCATCCGTCCCGACGCATTCGTGACCCACTGGTGACGCGTGTGTGACCCCGAGGAACCTTCGGGCGTCTATGCTGTAGAAGAGACAGAGCCCGCCGCTGATCGGTAGGACGGAGAGTTCCAATGACAGCGCGCGTGGCGATTCTTTGAAAACCCCTACGGGCTTCGGCCCGGCAGGGGTTTTCCTTTTTCCCCCTCGAAGCCCAGCGTTTGGCACCCCAAGGGGATGCCCGGCCTGTCAGGGGCCGCCTGCCGCCAAATCTTGCCGCATCGCGGTGAACAGGTCGGCGAGGAAGCGGTTCTCTTCCTCTTCCACGCGGCCGGCGTAGTCGCGCATCGCCGTGAAGCCCAGGGATCCCAGCCAGCGCAGGATCGCGCTTTCCCGGGCAACGCCCGTTGCCGTCCGGGCCAAGAGCGTCTGCCCCTCCGCCCCCTTGGCAAAGCCAATCCGGAGCTGCACCCCCGCCCCTTCGAAGGGACGGGCCAACGGTGCATGCAGCAGCGTTTCGGTCAGGGGTGGCAGATGCCACGTCGGCTCCTTCGTCCAACGCATCGCCCAGCCGCGTTCGGTGGCGGACCGCGTGTGGACGAATTCTCCGGTGAGATTCGAGAAGCCCACCGTGAAGATGGAGATTTTCGCGGAGCCTTCGGTGTGGAGCGCGAGGGTGTCGGGCATGCGCCGCGCCGCGCCGGTGAGCGGTTGCAGTTCGCCGTCGTGCGTGCGCACCCGCAGGGAGAGGCGGGACTGTGCCGCCCGGGCCACCAGCCATTCGGCGCCACTGGCATCGGTGAGCCGAATCCGGTAGCTCGCCGGGCCGACATAGCTGTGAACATACTGGGCGAGGGCGGGGAAGCCCGCCGCCTTGAGCCGGTCCTCGTCAATGATCCACTGCCAGGTGACCAACGTGGAGCCATCGGCCTGCTTCACCGTCTGGAGGGAGTCCAGGAGAAGGAGACGGGCGAAGGCGGCTGTTGTGCGCGGGAGGGCGCTCCGATAGTCCGCCCGAATGGCCGCGGCGGGGCGCTCCATCGACGCGAAGAAGGCGCGCGTCACGTCGGTGGCGCGGGCGGGCGCCATCGTCCCCACGGCGTTCTCCACGACCGTGGTCCACTGCCAGTCGTCGGGGGTGGGGAGCTGGGCAAGGGTGATGACATGACGGGAATCCCCGGTGCGCACGGGCGGCAGCGCCTGCGGCCGCACGGTGAAGCTGTACTGGCCGTTGGTGAGGGTCCCGAAGATCAGCAGTTCGCGGAACGCGCCGGAGCGGGTCGTGCGGAGCGTGGTCCAGAGGCTCGTGTCCTCAACGAGTCGCGACGGGGCGGCGACGAACCGCGCCATCCGTGTGCGGGCGTTGGCGTAGCGTGGCGCACGGACCACGCGGGTCATGCGCTGCTCAAAGGCCGAGAGCAGGGCGTCGGCGGTGAGCCGAGCCCCGGAGGGATCGGTGGCGAAAGCCGGGGGAACGGCTCGACAGCCGGCGATACCGGCGAGGAGTGTCCCGACGGCGGCGTAGCGGGCGAAGGTCCGTGGAATCTCCCGTGGCATGAAAGAAGAATGGCGCCGGGTTAGCTTTGAGGGCACCCACCTTGACCGCCTCGAGACCCATTCGTGTCTGATTCGACTCCGTCTGCCGTTCCGTCGCCCCGTCGCGACTTCATCCGTGAGCTCGTGGCGGATGACGTCGCCACCGGGCGTTTCGGCCGTGCGCCTGCCACCCGGTTTCCACCGGAGCCCAATGGCTTTCTGCACATGGGGCATGCCAAGTCGATCTGCCTGAACTTCGGCATTGCGACCGAGTTCGGCGGCAGCTGCAACCTGCGCTTTGACGACACGAACCCCTCCACCGAAGACGTGCGCTATGTGGAGGCGATCAAGCGCGACGTGCAGTGGCTGGGGTTCCAGTGGGATCACGAGTACTACGCCAGCGATTATTTCGCGCAGCTGTACGACATCGCCGAGCGGTTGGTCGAGCAGGGGAAGGCGTATGTGGACGGGCAGACCGAGGAGCAGATCCGCACGGGCCGTGGCACGGTAACGACGCCGGGCACGCCGAGTGCGGATCGGGATCGGTCGCCGGCGGAGAATCTGGCGCTGCTGCGGCGGATGCGCGCGGGGGAGTTTCCCGACGGCGCGTATGTGCTGCGTGCGAAGATCGATCTCGCGCATCCGAACATGATCATGCGCGATCCGCTGCTGCTGCGGATCCGGCATGCGCATCATTATCGGCAGGGGGACGCCTGGTGCCTCTACCCGCTGTATGACTTTGCGCATGGGCTGAGTGACGCGATCGAAGGGATCACGCGCTCGCTGTGCACGCTCGAGTTCAAGGACAACCGCGATATCTACGACTGGCTGGTGGAGCAGGCGGGCTTTGTGTCCCCGCCGACGCAGATCGAGTTTGCTCGGCTGGAGCTCGATTACACCGTGCTGAGCAAGCGGAAGCTGTTGCGGCTCGTGAACGAGGGGCATGTGAGCGGGTGGGATGATCCGCGGATGCCGACGATGGCGGGGTTGCGGCGTCGTGGTGTGCGTCCCGAGGCCATTCGGGCCTTTGCCGATGCCGTGGGGGTCACGCGCAATACGCAGCGCGTGGAGATCGGTGTCTTCGAGCACACCATTCGGAACGATCTCAACATGATCGTGCCGCGGGTGTTGTGTGTGCTGCATCCGATCAAGGTGGTGGTGACCAACTTCCCAGAGGGGGAGGTGGACTGGTTGGACGCCGCGTCCTATCCGCATGACGTGCCGCTCGAGGGGTCGCGACCGATCCCATTCACGCGGGAGCTGTATATCGACCGCGAGGACTTCATGGAGGAGCCGCCGAAGAAGTTTTTTCGGTTGGCGCCGGGTCGTGAGGTGCGGTTGCGGTATGGCTATTTCATCACCTGTCAGGAGGTGGTGAAGAACGACGCGGGGGAGATTGTCGAGCTGCGGTGCACCTATGATCCGGCGACGCGGGGCGGCGATGCCCCGGATGGCCGGAAGGTGCAGGGGACGATCCACTGGGTGTCGGCCTCTCATGCGCTCGATTGTGAGGTGCGCGTGTATGACCGGTTGTTTGCGCTCCCCGATCCGGAAGAAGTGCCGGACGATCAGGATTTCCTGTCGGCGCTGAATCCGTCGTCGCTGGTGCGCGTGACGGGGGCGAAGGTGGAGCCCAGTGTCGCGTCGAACGACGCGGCGACGCGCTATCAGTTTGAGCGGGTGGGGTATTTCTGGCAGGATCCCGAGGAGTCGCGGCCGGACGCGCTGAAGTTTAACCGGATTGTCGGGTTGCGCGATAGCTGGGCGAAGGTGGCCGGGAAGGGGTGAGGGGCGCTCGGAGGGTTGTTCTGGCGATGAATTGATGACGCTGCTGCGCGGGGGGAGTTGCACCATGGGGCATGATCGCTTGCGAACCCGCGCCGAGGCCGAGCAGACTATGGGTATGTCAATTACCGCACCGCGGCACTGGACGGTGGACGAGTTGTGGGCGCTCCCCGAGGAGTCCGGGGTGCGCTACGAGGTGGTGGACGGGGAGTTGCTGGTGAACCCGTCGCCGGCGCGTTGGCATCAGCGAGCGGTGGCGCGACTTCTCGTGCTGCTCACCGACTATTGTGAGCGGACGGGGGCGGGCGAGGTCTTGCCGGCGCCCTACGATGTGGTGCTGGACCGGCGCGATACCATGGTGCAGCCTGACGTGCTGGTGATCCCGATCGATCTGGCGATCCCTGACGTGTCGGGGCTTCCTCAGGCCACGCTGCGGTTGGCGGTCGAGGTGTTGTCGCCCGGTACGGCGCGGCAGGATCGGCTGCGGAAGCGTCCCCGATACCAGCGTGCCGGGATTCCCGTGTGGTTGGTGGACCTGGATGGGTGGGTGATAGAGCAGTGGGAGCCCGGGAGTGCGCAGCCTGTGGTGTGCGCTGACGAACTGGTCTGGGCGCCCGACTGGGCCGCTGAGCCGTTCTGTCTGGATGTGGCGGCGTTGATGACGTGGGTGCACCGGGGCGCCGATGAGCCACGAGCCGGACCCTAGCACATCGGCCGTCAGGTTGCCGGTAGGCACTACCATCTGCTGTGGGGCTGCCTATATTTGACGGCTCACCGGGAGTGTCGTTGCCAGCCCGGATGATGCCCCTTAGCTCAACTGGCAGAGCGTCTGACTCTGACTCAGAAGGTTCTAGGTTCGATCCCTAGAGGGGCAATGCCAGACCCGTCAGTCACCCCGGTGGCTGGCGGGTTTGTCGTTTCCGGATCCATGCGGTCGTCATGTTGGCCTCCAGCCCATCCGCGCCATGCCCCGCCTCCCAATCGTCGGCTGCGTTCGCCGCCTCGCCGTAGCCTGTCTGCTCCTCACGCCACGTCTCGCCATGACGCAACCGGTCTCCGCCGCGGAGTTCGCCGGGCTGGCCCGCTACCGCGCTGCCAACGCCGCACTCCCCGCCCCGGCGGCCGGCGAACAGCGGGTGGTGTTCTTCGGCAACTCCATCACCGAAGGCTGGGCCCCGTATTTCGCGACCATGTTTCCGGGACGTCCCTATGTGGGCCGTGGCATCAGCGGGCAAACGACCGCGCAGATGCTCCTCCGCTTCCGGCAGGATGTCGTCGCGCTCGCCCCGGCGGCGGTGGTGATTCTGGCCGGCACCAATGACATCGCCGGCAACACGGGACCCGCCACGCTCGAGGAGATCGAAAGCAACCTCGCCGCCATGACCGAGATCGCACAGGCGAATCAGATTCGCGTGCTCCTCTGCAGTGTGTCCCCGGTCTTCGACTACCCCTGGAAGCGTGGCCTCGAACCGGCACCCAAGATCGTCGCACTGAATGCCTGGATCGCGCAGTATGCCCGCGCGCGCGGCGCGACCTACGTCGATTACCACACCCCGCTGGCCGACGAGCGGCAGGGGATGCGCGCCGAATACGCCACCGACGGCGTGCACCCCACCGAGGCCGGCTACCGGGTGATGGCCGCCGTGGTGGCCCCGCTCATTACGCGAGTGCTTGAGGGGCGGTAACGCCGGGTGTGCGTGACGCCTCAGTAGCGCCAGGCGTACTGCACTTTCACCAGCAACTGGTTCGACGCGAACCCCCACCGACGCTCGCGCACCATCCACGGCTCCAGCAGCGTCGACCCGGAGGCGGGAAGTCCCGTGGCCGGGTCGATGTCGTGGCGCAGGTTGTGGTTGTACACCACAAACAGGTCGCCTAACGGCGAGAAGGTCCAGCGGATGCGCGTGTTGGCCCCAAAGCTGTCACTCTGGTTGTCGTACTGCGCATAGCTGTTGAATTGCAGATTCGGCGACAGGTTCACTTTGATCCGCGATCCCACCACGGTCTGCGTGAACCGCCCCTCCCGCAGCTGCCCCAACACGCGCGTGCCGTTGAGCTCCACATTGAACGCCGGCGTGGGGCGCCATGCGCTGGTCAGAATGACCTCGTTGAGACGCCCCGAATAAAACGGGCCGGTCCACCAGGTGATCTGGCCGCTCAAGGGGCGCTTCGGCGCAAAGCCGGCTTCCAGACGCGTGCGGGCCCAGTGATAGCTCCCGGCCGGAATCGTGACGCCAGGCGCGATCGTGAACGGCGCCACGAGCCGCTCCCCCGTGGGGTTCCAGTTGACCTCAAATCGGTCACCGCTCTCCAGCCGCCAGTTGATGGGCGCCATGAACAACCGATAGCTCTCCCAGCGCCCGTGCAGGTCCGTCACGACCCTCGGCTCGAACTCATGCACCAACTGGCGCACACGCAGGCCGAGCACACGCCCCGTCGGACGCGGCAGAAAGTTCGATTGCATCTCATAGATCTGCGCGGCCCGACGCGGGACAAAGCCCAACGACGGATCAAAGCCGTCGCCGATGCGCTTGTACGCGAGCGCGAGACTCCAGATGTCGTTCGGATATTCCACCTTTGCACCATAGGCCAGCCGGTCGCCGATCAGCCCCGTCCGCTGCGTCTCCAGGAGCCACGCTCCGGCGCCCAGATTGCGTCTGCCGCGGAAGCGGGAGGTCTTGTAGGTGAAGTCGGTGCCCGCGGTCCAACTGCCGGTGCGTCCCACGGGATCCCCGGTGGCGGCAAGGACGCCGACACTGGATTCGCGGAACAGGTTCTGCTTGTAGCGCAACACTCCAAGGGTCGCCGCCGTGCCGGGACGGTCCGTCGTGCGCGCCTCCGGTGCCAAGACTTCGCCGGTGCGCAGGGCGAGGGCGCCGAGGTTTGCCCCGTTGCCTCGGCCGGTCACCTTGAGCCCCGCCCGAATGGGGACTTCGGTGCCATCCAACAGGCCAATGCGCCGACTGAAGAACGGCCGCAGATCATCCCCCAGCCCCAGCCCGAAATCAAAGATGTCGGCGCCCTGCAGGAAGAAGGTGCGTTTCTCCGGAAACACGATCGGAAAGCGCGTCAGATTCGTGCGACGCGTGTCCACTTCCGTCTCGGCGAAGTCCGTGTTCACCGTGAGCGCCGCGAGCGTGTTGGCGCCGAGTGTTTGCGTGGCATCGAGGCTCATATCGCGTGCATCCACGCGCGCCGCGCCTACGGTTGGGATGCCACTGGCCACCGTGACAGACGGTCGCAGCTGCAGCCCGATTCCCAGCGCAAAAGGTGGCAAATCCGTCAGCGCGCCTGCCCGGAACATTTGCGTGACTTTGAAGTCGCGCACCGGCGACGCCCACCGGTCTTGCTCCAGCCGGCGTTGGATGCGGCGTTGCACGTTGAAGCCCCACGTGGAGAGGCCGCTGCCAAACTGGAGGCTGCGGATCGGAATATCGAACTCCGCCGACCACCCGGTGGCGGTCCGTTCCGCGCGGGCATCCCACACCGCATCCCAATTCGCGTTCTCGCTGTTGCCCTGATCGGCGATCAACGCATCGTAGCGCGCGCCATTCGGATTCACGGCGAAGACGTAGCCGCTTCGCCCATCCCGGAAGGTATCGAAGACGAGCTTGATGTGATCTTCATTCGTGAGCGAGGCATCGCGCTCGCGGGCGAACGCCACAATCTGCTCACGCTCCGGATCGTCGGCGCGCACGCCGATCACCAACCGGTCGCCGTCCGCGAGGATCTTGATCACGGTGCGGGCGACCGGCGTGCGTCCCATCACCGGCTCGATCTCGGTGAGCCCGCCAATGGAATCGGCGGTCGCCCATACCACCTCGTCGAGGCGCCCATCCAGACGGATGGGTGCGGTGAGTCGACCTGCCCGCACCATTACGTCCGCCCCCAAGTTCCGCGTCGCCGGAGCCGGCTGTGCGACCCCACTGTGGGGCGCCCAGAAACCGGCGAGCAGGGCACTGCAACACAGCGCGCGGAGTGGGTGGAACCGGCGGGAGGACAAAGCGGGCATAGCGGCGGCGGTGCGGAAAGACGGGAGGGAACGATCCCCGGGAACGTACCGCCGTGCGCCGATGGCCTACAGGCCGCCTTATCGGAACGTCGTGAACCGCGCGACCGGATGCCGGTGATGCGGGAACCCCGGCT
>JBAXMW010000033.1:0-27304 GCA_037134115.1 Gemmatimonadaceae bacterium
GCGCGCTCACGGGCGCGTCTGGCTCCCCTTCAGTCCGGCTGGGCGGGGCCCTACCTTTCGGGGATGGCGAAGAAACATCACAAGCGACTGATCGTGGTCGGCGACCGCGTGCTGGTGAAGCTGGAGGATGGCGAACAGCGCACGAAGGTGGGGTTGTATCTCCCACCGACGGCGCTGGACAATCAGGCGGTGCAGGGTGGGGAGATCGTCTCCACTGGCCCCGGGCTGGCGCTGCCGGATCTGGCGGAGCAGGGGGAAGAGCCTTGGCGTGAAGGGAGTGTGCAGCGCGAAGCGCGGTACGTGCCGATGCAGGCGCGGGTCGGGGATTTCGCGCTCTTCTTTCGCAAGGCCGCTGTCGAGATCACGTTCGAGAACGATCAATATTTAGTGGTGCCGCAGGCGGCGATTCTGGCGCTGGTGCGCGATGGCGCACGCGACGACCTGCCGGACTTTTAATCGGTCTGCTACGCCAGACCGGGAGCTGATGCCCGATGATGTATCCCGAACCGTTGTTGATCCCGATGCGGCAGGAGTTGACCCGCGTGGGTGTGGAAGAGCTGCGGACTGTGGAGGCGGTTGATGCGCGGTTGGGCGCGCCCTCTGGCACCGTGATGGTGGTGGTGAACTCTGTCTGCGGCTGTGCGGCACGGAACGCCCGTCCGGCGATCGCCATGGCGATGCAGCATGCGACGCGCCCGGATGTGTCCGCCACGGTCTTCGCTGGGCAGGACACGGCGGCGACGGCCCGCGCGCGTGATTATTTCGTGGGCTATCCGCCGAGCTCGCCGAGCATTGCGCTGCTCAAGGATGGCGAGGTGGTGTTTATGCTGCCGCGGCATCGAATCGAAGGACGCAGTGCTTCGGAGATCGCGGCCGATTTGACGTCCGCCTTCGATCAGTACTGCGCGACGGCGGCCTGACGACCCGCCGAACGGCGAACGGCGAACGGCGAAGACGACAAACGGCGAACACGACGAACCGGACGGGTGCTCAGCGATGAGCACCCGTTTTTTTGTGCCCTATCGCGTGGGCGCCACAGTGATGCACCACAGTCACGCGGTGCGGTAGTGCGATCGCCGTCGGGCAGATCCCCGACAGGACAGGATGCCTCGTAGGCCACGCGCTGTCAGGGGAGGAGCGTGCTCAGCCGTGTATCCCACCGGCACGTCAACAGTTGCAGGCCGCTGTGGCTGCGGCGCGACAACCACCTCATGCGCATGGCGTGCGACTTGCTCTGCCATGCTCCTGCCCGAATCGCTCGACGGTTCGGATGCTTGGTCCGTCGTCCTCGCCATGGCGAGGGCTTGGTCTACCCAACTTTCAGGCAGGAGCCTCCGATGTCCCGTGTCATGCGTACCGTTCGACGCTTTGTCCGTCTCGAAACTGCTGCCACCATGGTGGAATACGGCATCATGGTCGCGCTCGTGTCCGCCATCTCGATTGCGGTGGTCAAGGTGATCGGCACGAAAGTGAATACGGCCTTCAGCACGGTGAACACCACGCTGTAGTCCATGTGGCCTACCGGCCACCGCGCGTGTGCGCGTGCTGTTTGTGGAGTCGTGCGCCATTGCCACGATACCGCCGGCATCACCCTCTACTCATACGGAGTTGTCCCAATGTCCCGTGTCCCCAGTCGTCTGCGTCGCTTCTGGCGTCTTGAAACCGCCGCCACCATGGTCGAATACGGCATCATGGTCGCCCTTGTCGCTGCGATCTCCATCGCCGTCATCAAAGTGATTGGCACGAAGGTGAACACCGCCTTCGGTTCGGTGAATACGAACCTGCCGTAAGCCATGCAGGCGCTCGCCTGCCCGTTGTGCGCCGCCCCCTGATCGGATTGCACGGCCGGTCAGTGGCGGTCTGCACTGCCTTCTTCACGCACCAGTCCGGAGATGTACAATGTCGCGCGTTTCCAATCGCCTGCGTCGCTTCTTTCGCCTTGAAACTGCTGCCACGATGGTGGAATACGGCATCATGGTGGCGCTTGTGGCCGCAATTTCCATCGCGGTAATCAAAGTCATCGGAACGAAGGTCAATACGTCCTTCGGCTCTGTGAATACCGAACTGCCGTAATCCAATGCGCCTCGCTCCGGTGCTGGGGCTCATGCTCCAGATGGGTTTCACCATGCTGCTTGGTGCCGGGGCGTGGTATGACTGGCGCGCACGGCGGGTACCGAACGCGCTCGTCCTGATGATTGTGGCTGGCGCCCTCCTCAACGCGGCGGTGCGCTCGGTGCTCCTCGCAGACAGCACCGAGGCCACTCTTGCCAGCCCCCTCCTGGGTGCCATGCGTGGTGCCATGCTGGGTGCCGTACTCGGCGCACTGGTGAGCGCCGGACTCGGTCTCCTCTGCTGGCTTCCCTGGTGGTTGCTCGGGATGCTTGGGGCCGGTGATGTGAAGTTTTTTGCAGCCAGTGCGGCGTGGATCGGATTTGCGCTGACATGGCGCGCCACACTGTTGGCGGCGCTGCTCGGGGGGGTCCTCAGCGCCGCCATGCTGTGGCACCGCACCGTACACGCATCCCCCGCAGCCGTGGCGCTTCCTGCCGGATCCGCGACGACGTCAGTGGAGGGTCTTGCCGGCGCCGGATCGGTGCCGTTTGCCATCCCGATGGCGATCGCGCTCGGTCTCGCCGTCTGGCTCCCGCAGCTCCTGTACCTCCTGTAATCCCGAGCTTGTCATGTCTGCCTCTGTATTCCCGCGGTGGTGGCGCCGATTTCGCCGAGAGACAAAGGCGGCGGCCATGCTGGAGTTCGCCATTGTCGTCCCGCTGCTCTTTGCCTTCGTCTTCGGCATCGTGGACTTCGGGCGCTTCTTCTTTCTCTACAACAACCTGTCCAATGCGGCGCGCGAAGGGGCTCGGCTCGCGGCGGTGAGCCCGATGTCGACGGCCGCGGACATCACCACGACCACGGCGGCGGTGATCGCCGCTGTCCGTAGCCGGATCAATGACCGGAATGCCGCGACGGCCAACGTGCAACTGATCACGGTCGGGACGTCACCGGCGCAAACCGTGCGCGTGTCCATCACCGCCTATCCCTTTGCCCGCGCGATCCCGGTATTAGTGCCCGCCTCACTGCCCACCGTGCGTGCGGAATTCCGGTACGAATACCAATGACATACGGTCGAAATAGTCGCGTGGCTGTTTCGCCTCTTCCAGGTCGAACTCATCATGCTTGATCGTCGCTTCAGTGTCGTCGTCCTCGCGTCGCTCGGCGTCGCCAGCGCCTCCGGCGTTGGCGTGTATCGCTATCTCCGACGCGCCGAGACGCAATCGCGCGTCGTCCTGGCCCAAGTGCTGGTGGCGGCGAAGGATTTGCCGGAAGGCCACGTGATCACCACCGATGATGCCCGGGTGGTTTCGCAGCCGGCGGCATCGGTGCCCAATGATGCGTACCGCGCGGTGGACTCCGTGGTAGGTCGTGTCACGCGGATCCCGGTCTTTACCGGCGAAGCCATGCTCCCAGGGCGGTTGGCGCCGAAGGGCGCCGGGGCGGGGCTCGAAGTCAAAATTGCGCCGGGCAAACGGGCGATGGCCGTGAAGATCGATGAGGTCGCGGGTTTGTCGGGACTCATTCAACCCAATAGTCGTGTCGATGTGCTCGTGACGTTGCGCGATGATGGGACCACCGATCGTGATCGCGCCAAGCTGTTTATGAGCTATATGCGGGTGCTCTCCATCGGCTCGCAAATCGATCGCGGACCTGACGGGCGCCCATTGAACGCGACGACGGCGGCACTGGAAGTGACCCCGGCCGAGGCGGAGCAATTGGCGGTGGCCGCCAATGAGGGGAAGATCCAACTCGTCCTCCGCGGCTATGGCGATCCCGATACGGTGACAACCAAAGGCGCCTCGACGCGCGATGTCATGCAGCGACTCGAGGTGCCACCACCGCCCCCGCCACCGGTCGTGGAGAAAGCCCCACCTCCGAAAGTGAAGGCCGCCCCCACGCCCCGCGTGGTGGAGCCCGTGCGCCCACCGGTCACGATGGCACCACCAGCACCACGCCCCCCCGATTCGACGCTGGTGCAGGTGTATCGCCGCGACAAAGTGACGCAACAAAAATTCGAAAAGCGGGACACCATCCGCCGGGATTCCATTCGACCGGATACCGCCCGCGCCACTCCGAGTCGGCCGATGGCAGACCGTTCCGTAGCTGACCTTAATCGTCGCGTGCAATGATCCGGTCCTCTTTCTCAGCCCCTCGTGGCAATGTCCTGCCGATCGCCATGCGCATCGGCGCCTTCATGGCGGTCATGACGTCAGTGCCGGTCGTGCTCCGCGCGCAAGACAGCACCTGGGTTACGTTGCCCGCCGCCGGACGTTCAGCTCCTGTAGCCCCGGAGATCATCGCCCTGCAATTGGTGACGGGTCGCTCGTTTCCTATTACGGGGAACGGGGCGATTGCCAAGGTGACGGTGGTGAATCCAGACATCGCGGATGTCGTGGTCATCGGCGAGTCTGACGTGGTGATCAACGCCATCGCACCAGGGGAAACGGACATCATTCTCTGGGGGCGCCCCAATCAGCCGCGGCGACACTATCGCGTCGTCGTGCGCTCGGCCTCCGAACGCCGACAGATCCTGTTGGGGGTGAAATTCGCCGAAGTGCGGAAGGACGCGCTGCGGCAGATCGGTACGTCGCTGCTCTATCGGGAGATCAATCAGAACACCCGGGTTGGGAGCGGGCTGTTCAAGTCGGATAATCCCTTCAGTGAGGCTGGCAGTATCACGTTGCCGACTGAGGGGAAGTATCTGACGGTGCTGAGCACCTTCAACACCAAGGATCTGCTGGCGCTGCTCGAGGCCGAGGAACAGCAGGGGAATGCCCGCTTTCTTGCTGAGCCGAATCTGATGGCCGCGAATCTGGAGGAAGCCAGCTTCCTCGCTGGCGGGGAAATCCCCATCCCGATTGTCCAGGGAGGCAGCACGGGGCAGCAAACGGCCATCACGATTCAGTTTCGCGAATTCGGCGTGCGCCTGGGCTTCAAGGGCGAAGTGCTCAGTGACTCGCTCGTGAAGCTCAAGGTCAAGCCGGAAGTCTCATCGCTCGATTACAGCAATGCCCTGACGATTCAGGGATTCCGGATCCCCGCGCTCCGGACGCGCCGTGTGGAATCCACGGTCGATGTCCTCCAGGATCGCTCGCTCATCATCTCCGGGCTCTTCAACGAAGAGCGGGAGCTGGTCCATACCGGATTACCGTACCTGTCGCGGATTCCCATCCTCGGTGCGCTCTTCGGCAGCGAGCGGTGGCTCAAGAATGAAACGGAGCTGATCGTGATCGTGTCGCCGGTGCTCATGGATCCGAACAATCCACGTGCGGCTGATCTCATCAAGCTGACGCCGGAAAGCCGCACGCCCGCGGCGCCGGCGCTCGAGAAGCGAATCCCGCCCGCGCCGAGCAAGCCATGACCGGCCCGATTCCCTCGCATGTTATAGCGGACTCGGCGGAGCGCCTCGCGGTCGCTGTCACCGATGGGGCGCCACCGGCGGCGCTCTTGGAGGACGTGCTGCGGCCCTTGGGGTTCACGGCGGTCGTCATGACAGCTTCACTGACGGATGCCACCACCCTGTTACGGACCCGCAAACCGGCCCTCCTCGTGGTGCCCATGGACGGGACCGCTGCGGATCGGGAGGCGTTTGCGCAGGAGCTCAAGCGTCATCCGGAGTCCGCCGCGATTGCCACCTCCAAGACGAAGGACGCAGATACGGTCCTGAATGCGATGCGTGCAGGGATGACGGAGTTCGTCGTCTTGCCGGTCACCGCCGACGATTTCCGCCAAGCGGCTCGGCGCGTCTTGCAGGCGAGTACCCGCATCGCAGATCTCGGACAGGTGTTGACGGTGTTTTCCGCGAAGGGTGGACTGGGTGTCTCGACGGTCGCACAATCGCTCGCGTGGGCCTTGGCCCATCAGAATGACGCCCAACGGGTCGCGTTGGTGGACTTCACTTCGACCGGTTCCGGGGCGCGCGTCATGCTCAACCTGCAGCCCCCGTATGATCTGGCGAGTGTGGCCTCCCGCATCACCCAGCTGGATGGGGAGGTATTGCGCTCTGTGATGCTGGAGCATCCCGACGGCGTCGCCATTCTGGCGGCGGCGGATACCATCACCGGGGATGGCCTGCTCGACACGGGCGGGGCCGGTCGGCTCCTCGATCTGCTGCGCCATGATCATGCGTATGTGGTCATTGATACCGATCACACCCTCAATGATCAGACGGTCGCCGCCCTGGATGCCGCCGATCGCGTACTGTTGGTGACCCATCTGGACATCTCGGCGCTGCGCAGCACGCAACGCTCGCTCGAGATGTTTCAGCGCCTGGGCTATCCCGAGGAGAAGATCGCGGTGGTCCTCAATCGACGCGCCGATCGCGACCGTATCGCCATCGCCGATGCCGAGCGGGTCTTGGGGCGGCCCGTCGCCTTCACGCTGCCCAATGAGTACGAGCACTGCTCGGATGCGATCACGGTGGGACAGTTTGTCCAACGCTTCGCACCCACCTCACCATTTACCACCGCGATGACCCGCATGGCCGCCGGTGTGGGCACTGCGGGGACGATCCGACGCCCTGGGGCCAATGGGTCCCGCTTGGCGCGTTTCCTTGGCTTCCGCTGAGGCCAACGGATGAATCCCACATTACGCCAACGTCTCCAGGCGGCGAGCCGGTCACTGGGTGAGCCCGAACAGCTGCCACCGGAGGCGGCCAACCCAGCGGCGGCTCCCACCGATGCGGCGTCCGGCGCCGCGGGTGGAACGGCGGCCGCTGGAACGGCGCCGACGGCAACCAGCGCGCCGCCGGATGCCGCGGCCGCTTCCAGGATGTTTGGGCCGCGACGGACGGATGGAGAGGTCCTCAGTCAGGTGGATGCACTCAGTACCGCGTTACATCGGCGACTGATTGAGCTGTTGGATCTCGATGCGCTTGAGAAGCTGTCCGATGAGCAGCAGATCACCGCGCGTATCCGGCAGGCGGTCACCGAATTGCTGCGGAATGAGACGGTCCCGCTGTCGCAGACGGAACGGGAGCAGTTGGTGACCGACGTGGTGAACGAGATCACCGGCCTGGGTCCGATCGAGCCGCTGTTCCGGGATCGCACGGTCTCGGACATTTTGGTCAACGGCTGTAAAAACGTGTACGTCGAGCGCGGTGGGAAGCTGCAACGGGTGCCCATCACCTTCCGGAATGATGCCCACCTGCTCTCCGTGATCGATCGGATCGTCAGTCGGGTTGGCCGCCGGATTGATGAATCGTCACCCATGGTCGATGCGCGCCTGCCGGATGGATCCCGTGTGAACGCCATCATCCCGCCGCTCGCTGTGGACGGACCCGTCCTGTCCATTCGGCGCTTTGGCGCGACCATCACACCGGCCCGACTCGTTGAGCTGGGTACGCTGACGGCGGACATGCTGGCGCTGCTGAGCGCCTGCGTGAAGGCGCGCCTCAACATTCTCGTCTCCGGCGGCACGGGGACGGGCAAGACCACGTTCCTGAACGCCCTGAGCTCCTTCATTCCGGCCACCGAGCGAGTGGTCACGATTGAGGATGCGGCCGAGCTGCGGCTGCAGCAGGAGCATGTGGTCCGCCTTGAGACACGTCCGCCGAACGCCGAGGGACGGGGCGAGGTAGTGACGCGGGATTTGGTAAAGAATGCCCTGCGTATGCGTCCAGACCGGATCATTGTGGGTGAGGTCCGTGCCGCCGAGACGCTGGACATGCTCCAGGCCATGAACACCGGCCACGAAGGCTCGTTAACGACGGTGCATGCGAACTCGCCACGCGATGCCCTCGCCCGCCTCGAAACGATGATTCAGTTCTCCGGCGTCGCGCTGCCCGAGCGCGCGATGCACGAACAGATCGCGTCGACGATCAATGTGATTGTCCAGATCTCCCGCATGTCGGATGGGAAGCGCCGAGTGGTCTCGGTCACCGAAGTTACCGGCATGGAAGGGGAGATGATCCAGCTGCAAGAGATCTATGTCTTCCGGCGTCAGGGGGTGCTTGCAGATGGCACCGTCGCCGGTCGCTTCGAAGCCTCCGGGGTCCGTCCCCGTTTCAGCGAGCGCATTGAGCTCGCGGGCATTGAACTGCCACCCTCGCTGTTTCTGGAGGCCACCTGAAATGTCACCCACCACCCAACTGTGGTTCACCGTCATCGGTGCGGCGCTGGGGGTTCTGGCGCTATTGCTGGGCGCGAGCGCCATCGTCGCCCGGCGGCAACTCACCGTCCGCAGCGCCCTGCGGGCGCGCCTCGTCGCGCTGGCGCGTACCAATGCCGAGCGGGCCGTGGCGGTGTTGCACCGCAATGCGACCCCGAACGGATGGCTCGACCGGCTCCTCAAGGGGCACCTCTTTACCGATGTGGTCACCCAAGCGCTCCAGCGCAGCGGGCTGCCGTGGACGCCGGCGCGCTTCACCCTCTTGGTCATCCTCGGCATGGCCGCCGGAACCTTCTCCGCCGTCTGGCTCCCGCCCGCCCTGGCGATCACGCTCGGCGTCCTCGGCGGGACCGCCCCCTTTTTAGCCGTGGCCATCGCTCATCGGCGCCGTGTCCGCAAGGTGGAAGAGCAGCTGCCCGATGCCATTGAGATGCTCGTGAATGCGTTGAAGGCCGGCTACTCGCTGCAAGCAGGGATGAGCTTCGTCGGCGCGGAGATGGCGCCGCCGATTGGGCCGGAATTCAGTCGCTTTTACGATGAGCAACGGCTCGGCATGGAGATGCGTCTGGCACTCGACAATCTCCACAATCGGCTCGGGACGCTCGAAGCCCGGATGTTTGTCCTCGCGCTGCTGATGCAGCGCGAAACCGGTGGGAATCTCTCAGAGATTCTCGAAAATATCGCCAAGCTCGTGCGCGATCGTATCGACTTCCGTGGGCAGGTCGATGTGTTGACCTCGGAGTCCAAGCTGTCGGCGATGGTCCTGGCGGTACTCCCGCTCATCATGTTCGTCCTGATTCAATTCATCAGTCCGACGTATACGGCGATGCTGACGAGCACCGAGACCGGTCAGCAGCTACTGCTGTACGCATTCATTTCGTTGGTGATTGGGGCGTTCGTGCTCCGCCGTATGTCTCATATCGAGTCCTGACATGTTCAGCGCACTGTCACCCGGAATCGTGATCCTCGTGGTCCTGTTTGCCGCAGCCTGCGGGGTGGCGATCACTGCGGTGCTTGGAGAGCGAGACCGCCGGATGGTCTTGCGGCGGGCGACGCGTGATACCGCGCCCGCCGCAGCCACGTTGCTCCTGCGCCCTCAGGGGATGGCCCCCACCCTCATCCGTCACCTCGTTGATTGGCTGGCGGCTCGCGTCCCTGCCCGCATTGGACCGGATACCATTAGTGCGAGTCGCCTCGTGCAGGCGGGCTTTGATGAGCATCGGGCACCGGCCATCTTCGCGGTCGCTCGCATCAGCCTCCTCGTCATCCTCCCCACGGTAGTGCTGTTGTTCATGCCGAGGGCGGATCCGTGGTACTTCTTCTTCATGTTGGGCGCCGCGCTTTTTACGGCACTTTTCGGACCAACGGCGTATCTCGATCGAGCGGTGGCCCGTCGGCAGGCGGTGATCCGGGCTGGCGTCCCAGATGCCCTCGACCTCTTGGTCGTCTGTGTAGAGGCCGGTGTCGCGCTCGACGCTGCCATGCAACGCGTGGGCCGTGAGCTTGTGCTCGCCCATCCCCTGCTCGCCAACGAGATGCTGGCCATGACGCGACGAGTTGCGGCCGGCATGGCCCGGGATCAAGCGATGCATTCCTTATATATCCGGACGGGCATCGAGGAACTGCGCACCTTGATGACGCATCTGGTGCAGAGCGAGCGGTGGGGTACCTCCGTGGCCTCGGTGCTGCGCGTCTACGCGCGGGACTTGCGCCGGAAGCGGCGGCAGGCTGCCGAGAAACGGGCGGCCACAGCCAGCACGCGGATGCTCGCCCCACTCGCCCTGTTCATTTTTCCCACGATTTTCGTGGTCGTCCTTGGACCTGCGATGCTGCAGATCCTTGCCGCCTTTAAAGCCATGGACTGAAGGGAGACCATGCCACGCGCACGGATCGCAGACCGTCCCATAGCGTACCTCCCCCAGCGCCGGACTAGGCGTGGGGCCACGATGATTCTCGTGGCAGTGGGTATCACGATGTTGTTTGGGATCGCTGCGATGGCGATCGACTTTTCTCGCATGTACACGTTCATTGCGCAGCTGCGCATCCTGACGGATGCGACCGCATTATCGGTCACCAGTGATTTGAAGCGGGGTGGCGTGACACAATCCACCGCGACGGACCGAGCGCTCGCCTTGCGGACCAGCGATCGGGTCAATGGCACCGTGCTGTCGGACTCCGGGATGGGGAGCGCCGATATCGAACCGGGTGTCTGGAATATTGCCAGTCAGTCGTTCACCGGAACCACGTGGAGTGCCGCCACCGCGGTGCGCACGACAGCGCGGTACGACGCCCCCTGGAGCCTCTCCCGAATCTTTGGCACCACCGCGGCCCGTCGATTGACACAGGTCACCGTGGCGTCGCTCGGTTCCGTGAATACGAGCAGCTGCCTCAAGCCCTGGGCGGTCCCGTATACCAATCTTTTGGTCACCCTCGGGCGATCGGCCACCGATACTGCGTACCGGTTGACCGCCGCCGATATCGCCACGCTCCGGGATAATCAAGTCAGTATTGCCTTAAAGGTGTCATCGAGCACCAGCAATGCGGGTGGGGCGGTCATTGGGAGCAATACCATCAACGGGAACTACTACGCGGTTCGGTACCCGCCCGTGCAATACGCCAATGGAACCGCCGGGAATCCCGCGAGCGGCGCCAACAACTACCGGGATGGCATTGCCGATCTCAGCTGTTCAAGTGCCAGTGGGACCGCCTCCGTGGGGGACTGGCTCGATCTCGAGAGTGGCAACATGGCCGGCCCAACGAGACAGGGGATGTCCACGCTCTGTGGACAATCCGGCGCCAATTTTTCGTGTAGCCAGGACATCGTCGTTCCTATCTGGAACGCCCGAAGCAGCGCGTCGGCGAGTGCGTGGGTGCAAGTCCTGTATCTCGGGGCCTTTCGGCTCACCGCCTATCAGAATGGCACGGTGATCGGGTACCTGCGGACGCTGTCGGCCGTTCCGGGCAGCGGTGGGGGAACGCCCACACCGGGACCGATCCTGCTTGGCATGCTGGTGAAATAGGGTGCGACCACAGCGACGCCCCTCCACCTGTTAACGGTCCGTTGCCTATGCCGCTGCTCTCTGCTGCCAGACTCACGCTGCAGCGTGTGCTACGCCCGCGACGCGCCATGACGCTCATTTTGGTCGCGATCTGTATCACGATGCTCTTTGGCATTGCCGCACTCGCCATCGACTTCGCGCGCATGTACGCCTTTGTTGCGCAGCTGCGGGTCCTCACCGATGCCACCGCGATGTCCGCGATTACCGACCTTAAATACGGTGGGGTCAACCAAACCACCGCGGCTGAACGGGCCCTCGCGTTACGTGCCGCCAACCGGGTCAACAGTCTGGTGCTCTCTGACAGCGGGATGAACAGCGCGGATATCGAACCCGGGGCATGGAGCACGACCACGCAAGCGTTCACACCGTCCAGTTGGTCCACCGCCTCGGCCATTCGCACCACGGCGCGCTACGATGCCCCGTGGAGTCTCGCCCGCTTCTTTGGCACCAGCGTCACCCGACGCCTGACGCAGGTCAGTGTGGCATCACTGGGGTCTGTCTCCCAAAGTCGATGCCTGAAACCGTGGGCGGTTCCCTACACGAACATGCTGGTGACCCTTGGCCATCAGGCCACCGACACCACGTATCGACTCACCGCCGCTGATGTCACCACGCTGCGCGATAATCGCATCAGCATTGCCTTCAAAGTGTCATCCAGTACGACGGATGCCGGTGGGGCAGTCATTGGCACCAATACCATCAGCGGCAATTTCTACGGCGTCCAATACCCCCCCGTGCAATACGCGAATGGCACCGCTGGTAATCCCGTCGGTGGGGCCTCCATCTATCGCGCGGCGATTGCTGATAACGCGTGCACCAGCGCCAGTGGTACTGCCGCCGTAGGGGACTGGCTGGATCTTGAGAATGGCAACATGGCGGGACCGACCAAACAGGGGATGTCCGATTTGTGCGGCCAATCCGGCACCACGTTCCCCTGTGATCGGGACGTCATGCTCCCCATCTGGAATGGTCGCAGCAGTGGTGCGGGGAGTGCCTGGGTGAAGATCCTGTACCTTGGCGCCTTTCATCTCACGTCGTATGACAACGGCACCGTCACGGGGTATCTCAAAATCCTCGCTGCCGTCCCTGGCAGCGGTGGCGGTATGCCGACGCCAGGACCCATCCTTACCGGGATGCTCGTCAAGTGAGATGGCGACCAGTCCACGCCCAGCCGGCGGCCGCCGTCGCCCGCCGGTGCTGAACGCTTTAGCGCTGCTGAATCCAGCGCCACGCCTCGGCCAGCGATGGACGCTTGCCATACATGAGAATCCCCACGCGGTAGAGCCGCGATGCGAGACGCATCACGACCACGGCGGTGATGCTCATACTGGTGAACGCGGCCACCAGTTCGCCGGTACCGAGTGGCGCCAACGACAGGCGCAAGGGCAGGACAATGGGCGCCGAGAATGGGACGATCGTCAGCACTCGGGCCAGCATCCCCTCCGGGTTGTTCAGAATGCCCTGCACCATGCTAAAGGTCAGCACCAGCAGCAACACCACCGGCATCTGCGCCTGCTGCGCGTCTTGTTCCGTGCTGACCACCGCGCCCACCATGGCAAACAACGCCGCATAGAGCAGGAAGCCCAACAAAAAGGTCAGCAGGATCGTGACGCCCATCGCGAGCCCCAACTCTGGCAACGCAAAGGCGGCATCCTGCACACCGAAGTGCGCGAGCAGGGGCCCACGCAGGCGCAACATCGCCGTGGCCATCAGCACCCAGGTGGCCAGCTGCGTGACGCCAATACCCCCAATGCCGAGCACTTTGCCGAGCAACAGCGTGTCACTGGAGACGCTGCTCAGCACCACTTCCGCCACGCGCGATTGTTTCTCTTCCAGCACCCCGCGCATCACCGCCGATCCGTGCAGGAAGATCGTCATGTACAGGGTGAGGGCGATGGCGAGCGCGAAGACCATGCCAATGGTGCCGGAGCCGCCCCGTCCGCGCGTGGTGAGCCGTTCGGTGTCGAGCCGCAGCTGCGCCGCGGCGATCGATTCGCTGCGATCCGCATCCACGCCGGCTCGCAGGAGCGACTTCTGCAAGACCGCGCGGTTGATCGCCCGCTCCAGCAGCTGCATGCCCATGAGCGAACTGGTGTTCTTCCCGGCGTAGTGCACCGTGCCACGTTCCAACGAACCCGTCCCGACTTCCAGATACCCCACGAGCTCGCCGGCGAGTACGGCATCGGTGGCCTTACGGACCGCCTCAAGAATGGCGGTCGAGTCACTGACGTGCCGGTATTGTACGCGGGTGGTATCGCCCATGACGCCGCCGCGGAGCGTCGAGACAATCACCGCGCCCACGGAGTCCGTCGTGCTGTCCAGCACCCGCACCACGCCCGACTCGGCGCGGCGCTCGCGTTGCGCCATGATCGCGGGGAGCACCATGAAGAGGCCCATCAGCACCGGGCCCAGGAAGGTCGCGATCAGGAACCACTTCGATCGGATCCGCTCGACATACTCGCGGCGGATGATCGTGAAGAGCTTCGCGGGAATCATCGTCATCGGGGATGCCGGTGGGTTCAGCCGTGACCCGAAACGCCCGTTTCGACGCCAGCGGCGCCCACGCGTTCCAGGAAAATGCGGTGCAACGACGGGCGGACCAGTTCGAAGCGCTCCAGTGGCGCCTGCAGGGCCACCAGCCGCGCAAGCAGTTGATCCGACGTGGCGCCGGCGGCGAGTTCAACTTCCATCACGAGCGCATCCGTGACGGCGCCAGTCGCTGGCGGTGTCACGACCGCCGGGTCGTGCAGGAGCTGCTGCACCGCCGGCGAGGGGACGGCGGCAAAGCCGAGGGCGACCAGGCGGGCCCCATGCTGCGCGCGCACCTCCGCGACCGGCCCATCCAACACTTTGTCGCCGCGCGCAATGATGCAGACCGCATCACACATCCGTTCGGCGTTCTCCATCACATGCGTCGAAAAGATGACCGTCCGGCCCCGCGTGCGGAGGGAGGCCACGGTGTCCTTGAGCGCTTGCGCATTCACGGGATCCAGACCGCTGAACGGTTCGTCCAGCACCACCAGCTCCGGATCGTGCATCAGGGCGCCAATGAACTGCACCTTTTGCTGCATGCCGCGCGAGAGTTCATCGACGCGCGCCGCACTCCAGTCCTCGCCACCGGCCCCGCGCAGCGCGAACCGCTCGAGCCATGCATCGATGGTGGTATCCAGACCGACGGCAGGAAGCCCCTTCAGGCGGCCAAGAAACCGCAGCACATCCCGCACCCGCATCTTGCGATACAGGCCCCGTTCCTCGGGCAGATAGCCCAGACGGTCCGTGATCCCTGGATCCGTCGAGGCGCATCCGAGCACCGTGATGGAGCCGGTGTCCGGCGCCATGATGTTGAGCACCATGCGGATGGTGCTGGTTTTGCCGGCCCCATTCGGGCCGAGCAGCCCATACACACTGCCACGCGGCACCCGCAGCGACAGGTCGCGCACCGCGACGTGATGCGCATAGCGCTTGCTGATCCCCGTAATCACGAGGGCATCAGATGAGGACGACCCAATTGACGTGGCCATGGAGAGCAATGATACCGCAGAACACGGATACGAAGAAGATGTGGCAGGTGCCGATGGTGTCGCTGCCACTGGCGTTGGCCATGCTCGTCTTTGTGGTCTCCTCGTGGTCACCGCAGGTGCTGGCGGATCCGGACAGTTACTGGCACGTGGCCGCGGGCCGGTGGATCCTCGCGCATGGGACGGTCCCGACGCACGACGTCTTCTCCTTCACGATGCCAGGGCAGCCATGGACGGCGCATGAATGGCTCGCGGAGGTCCTCATGGCGCTGGCCCATCGGTGGGCCGGATTTGGTGGCGTGACGTTGCTGGCGAGTGCCTGCTTCGCACTCACGGCCGCGGTGATCTTCCGGGCGCTGCTCGCACGCATGGAGCCGGTCCCGGCGATCGCTGCGGCTGCCGTGGCCGTCGTTGGCGTTTATTCGCATTTCCTCGCGCGCCCGCATGTGGTGGTGTGGCCCCTCATGGCGATCTGGGTGGCAAC
The DNA here is from genome assembly GCA_037134115.1 of Gemmatimonadaceae bacterium. Taxonomy (GTDB): domain Bacteria; phylum Gemmatimonadota; class Gemmatimonadetes; order Gemmatimonadales; family Gemmatimonadaceae; genus Gemmatimonas. The sequence continues at coordinate 15,225 of JBAXMW010000033.1, forward strand.
GCTGATCGACGCGGCGGAACAGCGGCGGCGTCCCCCCTGGTGGCTGTTGGCGGTGCTGTTGGTGTGGACGAATGCGCATGCGAGCTTCACCATGGGCCTCGCATTGGCTGGTGGCATCGCGGTCGAGGCGCTGATGGTCCAGCGCACGGCGGGGGCGACGCGCACGGCCCTTCGGGACTGGGGCCCGTTTTTGTGCGCCGCCGGACTCGTCGTGCTCATGAATCCCGCCGGGATCGGCGCCGTGTCGCATGCGCTGGAGCTCATGCAAATGGCTCCCGTCCTCGCGCGGATTGGGGAATGGCGCTCAGCGGATTTCCAAGTCTTTCAGCTGATTCTCTTCTGGTTTGCTGCGGTGCTGGTGCTGGCCTTCACCGGCCGGTTACGGTTATCGCCCGCGCGGCTCGTCATGCTGTTGGGGCTCATGTATCTCGCGCTCAAACATCAACGGTACCACGCGCTCTTGGCGCTCGTCTCACCGTTCCTGTTGGCAGCGCCATTGGCGGCGGGACTCGCCGCTGCATCACCGGTGACCGCTGCACCACTGGCGCCGCAGGATCCGCTTGTCGACCGGTTGGATCGATGGATGGCGGTGCATGCGCAGCCCAGCGCATGGCCCGCGCACGTACTCGTGCTGCTGCTGCTCGGCAGTTATGCCGTGACCGGACGCGCGTGGGTGACGTCGGAGCCCCTCGCGGCCCGCACTCCGGCGCGCGCCCTCGAGGCGGCGCAACGGGCCCACGTACAGGGGCCGCTCCTCAATAGCTATGACTTTGGCGGCTACCTGATTTACCGCGGGATTCCGGTGTTCATCGATGGCCGTGCGGATATGTACGGCAGCCCATTTGTCGTGGCCGCCCTTGATGCCGCCGGCCTTCGCACCGCCCGCGCCTTCGAAGGCGCCCTGACACACTACGGCATTGGATGGACCATGCTTGTGCCGGCGACCCCCGCCGTCCAGCTCCTCGATCATCTCCCCGGATGGTGCCGCGTCTACGCCGATGCCGTGGCGGTGGTGCACCAGCACTGCACGTCAGCCGACGCTCGGTCAGCCGACGCTCGGTCAGCCGACGCGCGGTCAGCGCGCGCGCATGTGATCGACACAGGACCAGTGCCCACGCGCGCGGCGAATGATCCACAGTTCGCGCATCGCTCGCAGAAAATCGAGGGGACGCACTTTCGAGCCGGCCTGATGCCGCCAGATCGTGAGCGGCTGTTCTGAGACCATCGTGTCGAGCAGTGGGCCACCACTGGCGCGCAGCAGGGCGTCGGCGCGGAGCAGCAGTTCCACGTCAAAAATCCAGCGGGACTGAAAGGGCTCGGCGAGCACCGCCTCCAACAGCGGCGTGACGCGAAAGAGCTTCGCGCCGCACTGCGTATCGTAGGAATCAATCGCCAGCACCAGCGAGGTGACGGTCGCAAAGACGCGGCCGAGATAATGTCGGAGCGCGCGCCGGTGAATCGTGCGGCCCAGCGTACGGAGTCGGATCCCAAAGACCCACCCAACGGCGGGCTCGCGATCGAAGACCGCCCACAGCGCCACGAGTTCGGTGAGCGGCGCCGACAGATCCGCGTCCCAGAAGCCGCAATACGCGCTGTGCGCCGCCCCCCACTGCAGCCCACGGCGCACCGCTTCGGCCTTCCCAAGATTCTGCGGCAGCGTGAGGACGTGCACCCGCTCGGGTGCAGCGATCGCGAGGTCGGTGAGTCGTTCGGCGGTGCGATCCGTGCTGCCGTCGTTGACGAAACAGAGATCGAGCCACGGATACGCCGCGAGGGCGGCCGTGAAGGCGGCGGCGTCGAGACGGTCCGCTTCGTTGTAGCACGGGATGACCAGCGTGAGTCGGTCCATGGCTCGGCGATCCCCGGTCCGCCGATCGGTGCTGCGGCGGTCGGGGTCTGCGGCGGGGCTTCCGGTCGGGTCAATCATGCCGACGCCCCGTGAGCCGGCGCACGTCGCACGATCGCCAGCAGGGATAGCCCGAGCGGCAGGCGATGCGACGGGACCCAGCGCCGTTCCAGCTCCCAGAGGCGGCGCAAGAGGCGGTTGAGCCACGGGGCCGGCGTGAGCGCGTCGGCGTGGTAGCCCAGCACGCGCTCCCGGAGCCGCTGGAGGATGGCGAGCGGCAGCAGCAGCAGATTGAGATACGAAAGATACTCGATCTGCAGCCCCGCATGCGCGACGTGCTGCGTCAGTGATGCGGCAGTATAGCGGCGGTGATGCTGATGGACGACATCGTGGGGGCCCCAGAGCCAGGGGAGCGCCGGTACGGTGAGAACCAAGGCGCCGCCCGGGGAGAGGCGCTCGCCGAGTGCCCGCAGCGACGCCACCGGATCGGCGAGATGCTCCAGCACGTCAAACAGCCCAATCAGGTCGAACGCCGTCTCCGGAAAGGGGACGCCATCGGGCAGGGCCCCCGCGGCGATCGTGCCGATCCCCAGCGCCGTCGCGGCACGGCGCGCCTCGGCATCGTACTCGAAGCCGTAGAGCCGACCCTGCGGCACGAGCCCGGCCAGCAGGGCGAGGTTCCCCCCCGAGCCGCAGCCGGCGTCCAAGACGGTCGCGGACGGGGAGAGACCGGCACGACGAATCGCCGCCGCCACGAAGGTGCGTCGTCCTTGAAACCACCAATGATCCCGCTCCGCGCGGGCCAGCAGGTCAAATGCGTCGCGCTCCATTGCTGCCAACGATACCCCCGCCGCACCGCCAGCGTCAGCAGGGGATGCCCGACAGCATCGCAGCTACCTCCCCCACGGGTTCCCGCCGCCGAGGGAGGGGGCATATTTCGCGCATGACCGTCCCTGTGACTGCCTCGGCATCGGACCCGACCTCGGCCCCAGTACCCGCCACCGCCCCGCTCCCGCTGCTCTGGACCCGGCGCGAGCTCGCCGGCGCCTTTGGCGATCTGGGGACCGATCTCCCGCTCCTCGTGGGGATCGTCCTCGCCACCGGGATGGACGCGACGACGGTCTTCGTGGTCTTCGGCGCCCTGCAGATCGCCTCCGGGCTCACCTACCGGCTCCCCATGCCGGTGCAGCCGCTCAAAGCGATGGCAGCGATTGCGATCGCCACCAAACTCGCGCCGCCGCTCCTCGCCGCCGGGGGGCTCATTGTCGGCGTGGTGATGCTCCTCCTGGCGCAAACCGGGGCGCTCACGTGGCTCAACCGCATCGTCCCCAAACCGGTCGTGCGCGGGATTCAGGTCGGGCTCGGCATCCAGCTCGCAATGCTCGCCGCGACCCGCTTTCTCCCAAGCGACGGGGCCCGCGGACTCGCCGTCGCAGCGCTCTGCCTCGTCGTGATTGCCCTGCTGCGCACCAACCGCCGCGTCCCGGCGGCCCTCGTGGTGCTGGCCATTGGGTTCGTGCTGGCCGCCGTCACCTGGCCCGCTGATCTCCCGCTTCCGCTCGCGTTCCGCTGGCCCGTGCTCCCCGACCGATGGCCCACGGGAGCGGAGTTCGCCCGTGCCTCGCTGCTGCTCGCCGTGCCGCAACTCGCGCTCTCGCTCGGGAATTCGGTGCTCGCCACCAAGCAGGTGACCGCCGATCTCTTTCCGGAGCGCCCCCCACTCACGGTGCGTCGCATCGGGACCACCTACGCCCTGATGAATCTCCTCGCCGCGCCACTCGGGGGGATCCCGGTCTGTCATGGCTCCGGCGGCATGGCCGGGCACTACGCCTTCGGCGCCCGCAGCGGCGGCAGCGTCGTCTGGTACGGACTCTTCCTCCTGACCGCCGGCCTCTTCTTCGTCGGCGATCCGGCGGCGTTCCAGCGGGTCTTCCCCGGCCCAGTCCTCGGCGCCCTGCTGCTCGTGGAGGCGCTGACCGTCCTGCTCCTCGCCCGCGATCTCTTGGGCGCCGGGAAAGCCCCCTGGGCCTTTCTGCTGGCCGTGGCCTGCGGCCTCACCGCGGCGTTCGCACCCTATGGCTACGCGGTGGCGCTGGTGGCGGGGACGCTGGCGTGGCGGATGGCCGGGATCCCGGCGGATGGCCGGGATCCTTAAGGGCAGACAGCCTCGGGAGAGTGATGAGGAAGCAGTGACCAACGAGTCGTAAGTCTTAAGACTTGGCACTCGTCCGTGACTGCTTCCTGATAACTTTCCAGAGACCTTTCGCCTCACCTCGCTCACTCCCTATCGTCTCATGCTGCTGCGCCGCGCCTTCTCCGCCGTCCTCCTCCCCCTCTCCGCCGCCCTCGTGGCCGCCGTCCCGCAGCCCCGCAATCTCACGGGCTCGTGGGCCTTCGCCGTGGTCACGGAGAATGGCACCGGGACCCCGACGGTCACCCTCACGCAGACCGGCACCCAGCTCGCCGGGACGTATGAGTCGAGCCGTATGGGCGCCCGCACGCTCTCGGGCTCGGTCAAGGGCGATTCGGTGACGTTCCTCCTCGGTGGTGGCCAAGTCCCGCTCACCTTTCTTGGCGTGATCGACAGCGACAGCACCCTGAAGGGGACCGTCGACTTCGCCGGGCAGGGGGGCGCCACCTTTACCGCCAAGCGGATAGCGAAGTAGGCGGCGACGGCGCACACTTGAGGGACTGAAGGCCCGCTGGATTGCCGGCGGGCTCCCTGCTCGTTGTTCGGCCCCCTGTCGCCCCTCGTGCCGTGCTCTCATCCGCTGCTCCCGTGCGTCGCCTGCTGACGGCGGCCCGCACCATCGTCCGGTCGCCAGCGACCACGCTCGCGACCGCCCTGACGGCCCTCCTCGCTGTCCAGACGCCTGGTACCCTGTCGGCGCAAAGCCCCGATCTCTGGTCTGGGATGCATTGGCGCCAGATTGGTCCGACGCGGGCCGGTCGAGCGCGCGCGTTGTCGGGCGTCCCGTCGCAGCCCAATGTCTTTTATGCCGGCTTCGATAACGGCGGCGTTTGGCGCTCGACGGATTTCGGCAACAACTGGGTGCCGATCTTCGACGAGCAGCCCACCGGCTCCATCGGCGCGATCGCCGTCGCACCGTCGAATCCGAAGGTGATCTACGTGGGCTCCGGCGCAGGGATCATTCGCCCCGATCTCGCCGTCGGCGACGGGATGTACAAGTCGACCGACGCCGGCAAGACGTGGACGCATCTTGGGCTGCGCAGCTCGCAGATGATCGCCATGATCGACGTCGATCCGCGCAATCCCGATCGCCTCTTTGTGGCGGTGCTTGGACATCCGTATGGGCCGAATCCTGAGCGTGGGATCTACCGCTCCCTCGATGGCGGCGCGTCGTTCCAGCGCGTGCTCTACAAAGACGAGTACACGAGCGGCAACGATGTGCGCATTGATCCGTCCAATCCCGATGTGATCTACGCCACGCTCTGGCAGCAGCAGCAGAGCTTCATTGAAGGGCAGGGCTTTGGCGGTGGCGGGAACGGCATCTTCAAGTCCACCGATGGCGGGACCACCTGGACGCAGCTCACCGATGGGCTGCCGTCGATTCTGCAGGCGAATATCGCGATCGCGCCGAGTAATTCGCGGATTTTGTATGCGATGGCGGCGGGCGCGGCCACGAGTGGTCCGCCGGGCACGTCGGGGCCGGTGAATTTCTACATCTCCACCGACGCCGGCGCGCACTGGCAGCTCGCCACGAAAGCCGCCGGCTCCTCGCGAACCCCCGATCCGCGGCCGCTCGGTCGCATCGGCGGCGGCGATCTCCCCACGATCGTGGTGGATCCGACGAATCCGAAGGTGGTGTACAGCGCCTCCACGGTCTTCTGGCGCACTGAGGATGCCGGTGTGACCTGGTCGGCGGTGCGTGGCGCCCCCGGTGGCGACGATTATCAGAAGGCGTGGATCAATCCCACTAATCCAGACATTCTCTTCGCGGTGGCCGATCAGGGCGCCGTCGTCTCCGCGAACCGCGGCGTCAGCTGGAGCAACTGGTACAATCAGCCAACCGCGGCGATGTACCACGTCACCACCGACAATGCGTTCCCGTATCGCGTCTGCAGCGGGCAGCAGGACTCCGGCTCCGCGTGTGTGGACAGCCGCTCCATGGACGGTCGCATCACGTTCCACGATTGGCATCCGGTGAACATTCAGGAGTACGGCATCGCCGCGCCGGACCCGAAGGACCCGGACATTGTCTTCGGCAGTCAGCGCAGCGGCATCTCGCGCTACGACCGCCGCACCGGCACCACGACGCAGGTCGGCCCCGACATGACCGAGGTGGGTCCCAAGGGAGAGAAGTACAACCGCAATGTGCGCACGATGCCGTTGCACTTCTCGCCGGTCGACAACACGACACTGTTCTACGCGTCGAACGCCGTCTGGAAGTCGACGGACAAAGCGGTACACTGGACCCGTATCAGCCCCGATCTCACGCGGCAGAGCTGGGCGGTGCCCGCGACCGCCGGCAAGTATGCGGCGAGCGTCACCCCGGGCCCGATGGGTTCCATCACGGCGCTCTCTCCGTCACCGAAGTCGCTGGGCATTCTCTGGGCCGGTACCGATGACGGACACATTCAGGTCACGACGAACGGTGGCAGCACGTGGACGAATGTGACGCCAGCGTCGATCAAGCCGTGGACGCGCATTTACAACATTGAGGCCGGGCACTTCGACACGAAGACCGCCTATGCGGCGGCGAACACGCTCCGCCTCGACGATCTCAATCCGCATTTCCTGCGGACGCATGACGGCGGCAAGACGTGGACGGAGATTAACACCGGCATCGCACCGGGCGCGGCCGCGAACTCCATCCGCGAAGATCCCCGGGTGAAGGGGCTGCTCTACGCCGCCACCGATCTGCAGGTGTGGGTCTCGATGGACGACGGGGATCACTGGCATTCGCTCAAGAACGACATGCCGGCGATTTCGGTGCGCGATCTGCAAATCAAGGACGACAGCAGCTGCCAGTGCGCCGATCTCGTGGCCGGCACGCATGGTCGCGGCTTCTACATCCTCGACGATGTGACGCCGCTCCGGCAGGCGGTGCAGGCGCAGGCGGCGCGTGCGGCCGGGAAGGCCTACCTCGTAGCCCCGGCCCCGGCCGTGCGCGTGCGCATTGCGACGAACGAACCGACGCCGTGGCCGCCGGAGCTCCCGGCTGGCGAAAATCCGATGCCCGGCGGGATCATCAACTACGTGCTCCCGGCCGATGCGAAGGGCCCGGTCACGCTCGAGATCCTGAACGCTGCCGGTACGGTGGTGCGGACGTACACGAGCCGTGATTCGATGCTCAATCCGCATCCGGCGACCGACCTCCCCGCCTACGACAAGGTCTGCCAGCAGACCCCCTCGGCGCCCTTCTGCGGACTGCCGCTCTATTGGCCGGCCCCGCCGCTCGCACTTTCCGCGAAGGCGGGGATGCATCGCTTCGCGTGGGATCTGCATCTCGATCCCGTCGATCCGCTCGATCTCGTGCCGATCGGTGATGAAGAGGCGACCGGCGCCGTACCGGGGCGGACGTATCAGCAGGTGAATGCGCCGTGGGCGCCGCCGGGTCGCTACACGGTGCGCCTGACCGTCGACGGCCAGCGCTACACGCAGCCAATCACCCTGCGGCTCGATCCGCGCGTGAAGACCTCGGCGGCGGGCCTCGCGCAGCTCGATGCACTCTCCGGCGAGATGTATCGCGGCGCGGTTGCGACGCACACCGCGTTCCTCCAGGCGCGCACGGCGCTCTCCCAGCTGGCCGGTCTCTCGGGTGCCGATGTGACGACGCTGACGGCGACGCTCGAAGAGCTGGCCCCGTCGGCGATGGAAGGCCGTGCGTCGCGCGGCGGTCGCCGCCGAGGCGGCGCGCCGGCGACGCCGTCGCTGGAGGCGGTCAGCAACAGCCTGCTGGCCGCCGCGATGGCGATGCAGGGGGCCGATGTCGCGCCAACGGCCGCGCAGGTCGCGGCCTGCGCGGCGGCGCGCGCGCAGCACACGCAGGTGATGGCGGCATGGCAGAAGGCCCAGGCCGCGGTCGCCGCATTCAATGCCCGCCGCAAGGCGGCCGGGCAGTCCACGCTCACGCTTTCCCAGTAATCATGTCTGTGTCCGCCACCGCCCGCGCCGTGCGCTCCGGCTTCGCCGTCGCGCCGGCGCTCTTCACCCTGCTGGCCAGCGTCGCCTCGGCCTCGCCCGCTTCGGCGTCACCCGCCGTGGCTTCACCTGTCGTGGCGACGCCCGTCTCGGCCAGGCCCGCCACCGCACCGCGCGCGGCCGTCGCGGCCGCCCCGACCGCCGCCGAACGCGCCCGGTGGAGTGCGACCGCCAAGCGTGTGACGATCATTCGCGACAACTGGGGCATTGCGCATGTCTACGGTAAGACCGATGCCGATGTGGTCTTCGGCGCGATCTATGCCCAGGCCGAAGATGACTTTCATCGCGTCGAACGGAACTACGTGAACGCGATGGGACGGCTTGCGGAAACCGCCGGCGAAAAGGAAATCTGGCGCGACCTCCGCATGAAGCTGTTCATCGATCCGGTGGAGCTGAAGCGGCAGTATGCGGCGAGCCCCGTGTGGCTCAAGAAGCTCATGGACAGCTACGCCGACGCGCTCAACTACTACCTCGATACGCATCCGTCGGTGAAGCCGGAGGTCATCACGCGCTTTGAGCCGTGGATGGCGCTGTCGTTCAGCGAAGGCTCCATTGGCGGCGATATCGAGTCGGTTTCGCTGGGACAGCTCGAAGGCTTCTACGGCACCGGCAGCCCCACCAGCACGATCCGCGACGAAGACGAGGCGGCGCTTCGCCCCGCTGAACCGTCAGGATCGAATGGAATGGCGGTGGCGCCGAAAAACACGACCAATGGCCGGGCGTTGTTGCTCATCAATCCGCATACGTCGTTCTACTTTCGCTCCGAACTCGAGATGGTGAGCGAGGAAGGGTTGCATGCCTACGGCGCGTCGACCTGGGGGCAGTTCTTCATCTATCAGGGCTTCAACACCAAGCTGGGCTGGATGCACACCTCCGGCGGCGCGGACGTGATTGATGAGTACCGCGAAACCATCGTGAAGAAGCCGGACGGCCTGTACTACAAGTACGGCAAGACGCTCCGCAAAGTGCAATCGCGCGTCATCACGCTGCCGTACAAGGCGAACAATGGCACGATGGCGCAGCGCACCGTGACGGCGTACTTCACGCATCATGGTCCCATTGTGCGCACCATGGACAGCAGCTGGGTCGCCGTGAAGCTCATGAACGAGCCGATGCATGCGCTCATGCAGTCGTATCTCCGGACCAAGGCCACGGACTACACGTCGTTCAACAAGGTCATGGACTACCGGACGAATTCGTCCAACAACACGGTGTATGCCGATGCCAACGGGACCATTGCCTACTGGCATGGCAACTTTGTGCCGCGGCGCGATACGTCGTTCAATTGGGCCAATGTGGTCGACGGCAGCAATCCGGCCACGGAGTGGAAGGGACTGCACCCGGTCAACGAAACGATCCGTTTGAAGAACCCGGGCACCGGGTGGATTCAGAACACCAACAGCACCCCCTTTACGGCGTCCGGGCCGGACAGCCCGCGCAAGACGGCCTTCCCGTCGTACATGGCGCCGAGCCCGGAGAACTACCGCGGGATTCACGCGGTGCGGGTGTTGAAGGATCGGAAAAATTTCTCCGTCGATGGACTGATTGGCGCGGCCTTTGATCCAGAGGTCCCCGCGTTTGACGAACTGCTGCCGCCGCTCTTCCGCGACTATGACGCGTTGCCGGCATCGGATCCGCGGAAGGTGTCGCTCGCGGCGCCGATCGATACGCTCCGTCGCTGGAACCGGCAGTGGGGCGTCGGCTCGGTGGGGATGTCGCTCGCCGACTACTGGGGCAATGCCTTCATGCGGAACGTCGGTCGTCCGGCGCGCGCGAAGGGGGTCACGGCGCTCGAGTACATGGTGCAGGGGGCAACGGCCGCCGAGCGGCTCGATGCGCTCTCGCAGGCGGTGCGCACGCTCGCCACGGACTTCGGACAGTGGCAGATGCCGTGGGGGGAGATCAACCGGTTCCAGCGGCTGACGGCGGATATCGATCTGGCCTTCGACGACAGCAAGCCCAGTTTCCCCGTGAAGTTCGCGTCGGCCACGTGGGGCTCCCTCGCGGCGTATGGGCTCACCGGGACCCCGAAGACCACCAAGAGGAACTACGGGAACCGGGGCAACAGCTTCGTCGCCGTGGTGGAGTTCGGACCCACGGTCCGGGCGAAGGCGGTCAGCGCGGGCGGTGAGAGTGGCGATCCGTCGTCGCCGCACTTCAACGATCAGATCGCGCGCTACTCGACCGGCGACTTCCGCGAGGTCTATTTCTACCGCGCCGACGTGGAGAAGCACGCGGAGCGTACCTATCACCCCGGTGATGCTGTCTCGGCATCATCCAAGCACTGAGATACTGACATGGCCCGACATGCTGCTGCCAGCCCGCGCGGTCCCGCCGCACTGGGCCCGTATTCCCATGCCGTCTGGAGCGGCGAGCAGTTGTACTGCTCCGGACAGACCCCCATCGATCCGGCCACGGGGCAGCTCGTGACCGGCGACGTCGGGGTGCAGACGCACCGCGTCTTCGATAATCTGCAGGCGGTGGTGGAAGATGCCGGCCTCACCATGGATGACGTGATCAAGTGCAACGTCTACCTTACGGACATGGCGAATTTTGCCGCAATGAACCAGGTCTATCAGACGCGATTCTCGGCGCCGTATCCGGCGCGGACCACCGTGGCGGTGGCGGGCTTGCCGCTCAACGCGCAGGTCGAGATTGAACTGATTGCCCGGCGTTCGGTATAAGACGCGCTGCCACCACGGTACGTCGTTTCCTCCAACTCTCCTCGACACATGACCAGACAGCGTATTGCCCGTTTGACGATCGCCGCGGTCCTCACGCTCACCGCGGCCACGGCCACGGCGCAGCGGTTCTTCGCCGACTTCGGTGGCCCGTGGAATGTGACGGTGCAGGGGCCGCAGGGCCCGATGAATTCGCTCCTCACGCTCAAGCAGTCCGGCGACACGATCTCCGGTGACTTTGAGTCGGAGCTTGGGAAGGCGCCGGTGGCCGGTATGGTGCAGGGCGATTCGATCAAGTTCAGCTTCGCGCTCGACGTCGGCGGCCAGCAGCTGTCGATCCTCGCGGCCGGCGCGCTCAAGGATCCGAAGACGCTCAACGGCCAGCTCGATGTCGGTGGGATGGGGGCGTTCCCCTTCCTCGCGACCCGCAAGGAGTAAGGCACGCGCCGGGGCAACGACAGGGATTCGCTCCCTGCACGTTGCCCCGGTCCCTTGCGCCACTGCGGACCATCCGCCAGCCTTTCGGCATGTCCGGGCTGACCTCCGCACCGCCGCCGACGGGTCCGTCGGTGGGCATCGATTTTGGCGCATCGAACACCGATATCGTCCTGCGCGGCGATCACGGTGACGACTGGCGTCGATGGACGCTCCCCTCCGTGGGGACCCCCAGCGAAGCCCGGGTCCGCGAGGTCCTGGAGGCCGGCGACCTCCGCCCGCGTGATGTGGCCTGGATGGCTATCACGGGTGGTGACCGCCAGGCGCTACCGGCGACGATCGACGCGCGCCCCATCCGCTCCGTCAACGAAATGCATGCCATCGGCATGGGCGGACTGGCCCTCTCCGGGCTCACGCGGGCGATTGTCACCAGCGCCGGTTCTGGTACCGCCGTCGTGCGCGCCGAGGGGACCACGGCCCGCCATGTGACCGGTACCGGCGTGGGGGGCGGGACGCTGGTGGGCTTGGGGCGTCTGCTGCTCAACACCGTCAATCCGCGCGAGATCGACGCGCTGGCCTCACGCGGGCATGCGTCGGGCGTCAATCTCACGATTGGGGAGATTCTCGGGACCGCGATTGGATCGCTCCCGGCCGATACCACGGCCGTCAACTTCGGGCGCGTCGCGCGGCATCCCGTTGAGGCGAGCCGCGAAGATTTGGCGGCCGCGCTGGTGAACATGGTGGGGCAGGTGGTCGGCGTGATCGCGATCAATGCGGCCCGCGCCGAGCAGATGGAGCACATTGTGGTGGTGGGGCACCTCACCGACCTGCCCTCGGTGCGCGAAACGCTGCGACAGGTCGGCGTCTTTTACGGGGCCTCGATCATTCTGCCGGAGTTTGGCGGCTTCGCGACCGCCACCGGGGCGCTGCTCGATGGTGCCGCCCTCGCGGG
>JBAXMW010000034.1:0-27061 GCA_037134115.1 Gemmatimonadaceae bacterium
GCATCCAATGCATGGACGCCGCCATCGCCGAGCAGACCCACGAGATGCACCGTCGTCCCGCGTGCGCGTGCCGCGCGACAGGCCGAGACGAGGGCCTCATTCTGGAAAAAGGTGCCGTCTTCAATGGCGGCGCTGATGCGCACCAGATCCTGCATCACCACCCGGCCGGCGCCCAAATTCAGGTGCCCCACTTCGCTGTTTCCCATCTGCCCGTCGGGGAGCCCCACCGCCCGTCCCGACGCCGTCAACAGCGTGCGAGCCGAATGCGCCCAAATGGTGTTCCAATGGGGAGTGCGTGCTTGCAGGATCGCATTGGCCGTTGGGTCCTCGCGATAACCCCAGCCATCCAGGATGATCAGGGCAACGGGATGAGCGACGCGTGCAGGCATGACAGTGGTGTGGCAGATTCGAAGGGACGCACAGGGTGGTGAAGCGCCCGCGCCATCTTCGAATCTACCCCACCCCTCGGAACGACACCAACACCGGCGCCTGGCGCAGGAGCGTATGACGGTGCGAGCGGGACGACTGTTGCTGTGCATCGGGCTGCTGGGGGGCGTCGCGGCTATTGCCACCCTGATCTCAGCCCGGAGCCGCTATGTGCGGGAAACCACCCGGCTGCGGGCCGGCATGTCCCCCGTGGAGCGGGGCCGGGCGGACGCGCTCCTGCAGGCTGCGTCGGAACGCGATGCGCTGCTCCTGCAGTTCGTCCAACGGCAAGCCGCTGGGGACGACGCCGTGCACCTCGCCCTCGACGCCACCGCGGGGACGCTGGCCCTCGACCGCGGCGCGGTGCGACTCCGGACGATGCCCGTGCGTATCGGCGCGGAGCGTCGCGTGGGGAGCCCGCCTGACACGCTGCGCATCCCGGTTCCTCGGGGACTGCGTCGTATTGAGCGGCTCCTCGGCCCCTCGGACACGCTCGAGCTGCCGGCCTGGCTCTGGATCGACCGCGGGCTTCCCGTGCCGACCGTCCGCCACGGTGCGGGCTGGACCGGGACCGGGGCGATCCTCACCTCCGGTGGGACGCTGCTGTACACCCTGCCGACGGCCGGCCCCCTCGCCGATAGCCGCTACGTCATGCCAGGCGCCGTGCGCCTCGCGCCGGCGGATTTCGCCGCCGTCCGCGAGAGCCTGCGCGCCGGGCTGCGGGTCTGGTTTTTCTAATGCTCAGGCCCCGCACCGGACTCGCGCGCCTCGACGGGCTGCTGGTGGTCGCGCTGGTCGGCCTGCTGGCCGCGACCGCCGTACTGGCCGTCTCCACCGCCCGGGTCCGCTACGCCCGTGACATGGCCCGGGTGGTCTTCAACGACAACACCGAGGCGCTGGAGCAGCTTCGCGCCGCCGCCGAGGTCGAGCAGGACAGCGTGCGCAGTGCCATCAGTGCCCTGCCCACGCTCCCCCCGCCGAACCAGCCGATCCTCGTGATTTCGCTCGCTGACCTGCGGCTCTGGTATCGGCTGCGCGACAGCGTCCTGTTCACCGCCCCCATTGCGGCCGGCAGTGGCAAGGAGCTCGTGGTGCGTGGCACCAGCCGGATCCTTCGCTTCGAGACCCCCCGTGGGCGGCTCCGGGTCGAGCGGCTCGACTCCGCCCCGGTCTGGATCCCACCGGACTGGCACTACATCGAGCAGGCCAACAAGCGAGGCCTCGGGCTCGTGCATTTGCAGCGCGGGAGCCCACTCCCCCTGCGTGATGGCGGCACCCTGCAAGTGGACGGTAACGATGTGGTCCGCCGGACCCCCGATGGCACGATCCACCTGCAGACGGCGGCCGACGGCCGGGAAATCGTGGCCGACGGGGCCATTGTGATTCCCCCCTTCGGCACCAACCAGCGGAAATACCTGGGGGTGCTGGGTGACTTTCGGCTCTATCTCGGGGATGGCTACGGCATCCACGGCACCAATGTCCCGTCCAGCATCGGCCATGCCGTGACCCACGGCTGCATCCGGTTGCGGAACCAGGACATCGCCACGCTGTATCACACCGTTCCGCTTGGCACTCCGGTCTACATCTACTAACCGTTATATTCCGGGGCTGCCCCTGAACCGATGTGGCCGGCTGTGCTATCCCAACGGGCCCATCGATCGTCACTCTGGGGACCCCCTGATCATGCCGACACCCACGACGCCCCCTGCCGCTCCGGTCCAGCCGACCGCCGCCTCTGCCATCCGGCGGGGTGTGGACGACGCGCGGACGCGTCGCTGGCGCGCGGGGTCGCTGGTGATCGCCGCGCTGCTGGTGGCGGGGGCTGGCGCACTGCTCGCGCCGACGACGGCGGCAACGGCGGCGACGGCCCTCGGCCGCCACGGGCTGGGCAAGACCCCCCCGGCGCGCGCCGCTAACCTGCCGTCGCTCCTCGACTCGCTTTTGGGACGGAGCCGCAAGCTGCGTGCGCGCTTTCTCGCGCCGACCGCGACCGCGACCGCGGGCCATCCCGATGCCCCGGCCGCGCTGCAGGCGGTGCTTGGTGATTCGGCTTCGGCCTTTCGGTTCCTCACCCTGCGCCCCTTCACCGACAAGGTGGCTGGGCGGATTGGCGGGTACCGAATTGGCTTCTTTCCGGGCGAACGCCGCACGATGACCAAGGGCGCCTACGCCAATCCAGCGGGCTTCCTTGAGGTCACCGCCGCCACGCAGGATGTGGCCGTATCGGAACACTTCCGGTTGCGGGATTTCCTGACCCATGACCAACAGCAGGTCTGGCCCAAGTACCTCGTGCTGCGGGAAGCGTTGGTCGACAAACTTGAGCTCGTCATTGCGGAGCTGCGCCGCACCGGCGTGGCCGTGGACCGGCTCCGCGTCATGTCGGGCTTCCGCACCCCCCAGTACAACGCGCAGGGGGTCGGCGCCGGCGGACGGGTGCAGGACAGCCGCCATCAGTATGGCGACGCCGCCGATGTGTACGTGGTGAACGGCGGACGCGACTGGATGAGTGATCTCGATGGCGATGGGCGCATCACGGTGCGCGATGCCAAGGTGATTGCCGCCGCCGCGGAACGGGTGGAGCGGGCGCACCCGGAGCTGGTGGGCGGCGTGGGCATCTATCAGGCCACCGACGCGCATGGCCCCTTTGTGCACATCGATGTGCGCGGCACGCGTGCCCGCTGGGGCGTGTTGTGATCCGGCGCACCGCGCTGCTGCTGGGTGGGACGACGGCGATCATTGCCGCGATCCTCTATCAGCCCCCCGAAGATCTGATGGCCGTCTCCTCCGCGGAGATCGCGCGGGCCGGGGTCCCCTTGGTGGAAGCGGCCCCTGACGCCCGCGGCCTCAGTGGTGAGGTGCGCATGCGCTTTGTACGGGCCGGGGAGCGGACGGCATTCCCGCTTCGTGCCCGGGGCGCATCCGACGGCTTCACCTACCAGTGGATGCGGGTCGGGACCGACGAGGCGGGTGACGTGGCGCGGCCGTGGTATGGCGACAGTCTGATCGCCCCCATGACGGCTGGCTTTTACGAATTGGTGCTCACCCGGAACGGCATCGCCCAACGGATCGTCGAGCCTCGGCTCGCCGTGCTGGTGCCCTTCGAATTGAAGCTCGGCAGCTCGATCAACGGCTATCAGATCGGGCACTACCCGGCGGAGTGGTCGCGCGGGCCCGAGGTGGAGCGCCCCGAGGGGTTCGCCGAGGTCACGGAGAACGAGCTCGAATTGCCATTGACGCGCCATCTCAAGGTGCGCGACTTCCTGTCGCATGACGAGCAGAGGCGGTGGCCCCGCTACGTGGCCATCGATCCGCGCGTCCTCGACAAGGTGGAGCTCGTGATGGAAGAGCTCGCCCGCCGCCGCGGTCAGGACCGGATGGATTTTACGGTGGAAGTGCACAGTGGCTTCCGCACCCCGTTGCATAACAGTCAGGTGGAAGGGGCGGCGCGTGATTCCCGCCATCTCTACGGCGATGCCGCCGATGTCGCCATCGATGTCGACGGCGACGGCCGGCTCACCATCTTCGACGCCTATCATGTCGAGGGGGCGGTCGAGTGGGTGGAGCATGAGCACCCCGAGCTGGCGGGTGGCCTCGGGGTGTACAGCGGCCCTCGCTTCCGCACGCCGTATTGCCACATCGACGCCCGCGGCGAACGGAAGCGCTGGCGCGGGTGAATCCGGCGGGTGACGCCGTGGGTGAATCCCGCGCGCGTCCCGCTGCGTAGGAGTCGGTATCCTGAGTTCGTTGCCCCGCTGGAGGAACCATGTCGTCTGCGTCGTCCCCCAATTCGTCGGTCCGCGACCGCATCGCTCGCAAGCTCGATACGCTGAATGACGAGCGCCTGTATCAGGTACTCGACTACATCGAGTTTCTCGAAGCCCGCTATGCCGAGAAGCCGGCGGCGGCGGTGAACCCCTTTCTGCGGCTGGCCGAGGGGATCGAGGACACCCTGCGGGCGGGGGGCGTGGCCGCCTCCACGATCAGCAGCACAATGGGGGTGCTCAATCGGGCGGCGGGGGTGATGAGTGGCGTGGCGCAAAACGCCGCCGCCGCCGCCGGGGATATGGCCGCCGCCGCCCGCACCGCGATGACGCAGGCTCAGGCCGCTGCCCAAGCAGCGTCGCAGGCGGCGTCGCAGGCGGCGTCGCAAGCGGCCTCCCAGGCTGGGTCCCCGGCCTCGCCCGCGGAGGCGCCCGCTGCGGCGCCCGCTGCGGCGGCCCCGGCCGATGGGGCGACCACTGCGGCGCACCCGGCACCGGCCGCCCCGTCGCCGTCGTCCGATACGCCCCCGGTGGGGTAGCCAGCCGGGAACCGGCCCCCGGGGCCGCGTACGGAAATGATCGACCCGCTGGAACTGCGCCCCGGGTCGATCTAAATTTCAGGATGGCACCCTCGACGACTGACTCTTCCACGCCGCGCCCTTCGCGCGTGCGTGACGATCTGGCGCTGACGTTCGATGACGTCCTCCTCGCGCCGCGACACTCGCTGACCCACCCCCGGGAAGTGAGCCTCCGCTCCCGCTTCACCCGCGGGATCCAGCTGAATGTTCCGCTCGCTTCGGCGGCCATGGACACGGTCACGGAAAGCGAAATGGCGATCGCCATGGCGCGCTACGGCGCCATTGGGGTGCTCCACAAGAACATGTCGATCGATCGGCAGTCGGCCGAGGTCGATCGCGTCAAGCGCTCCGAGAGCGGGATGATCCTCAACCCGATCACCCTCTCCCCCACCGCGTCGCTCCGCGAAGCGGTCGCACTCATGATGCGCTTCAAGATCAGCGGCGTTCCGATTGTCGATGAGCGCGGCACGCTCGTCGGCATCCTGACCAATCGCGATCTCCAGTTCGAGCGCAATCTTGACCGCCCGGTGCGCGATGCGATGACCGCCGACGAGCTCGTCACGGCGCCGCTCGGCACCACGCTCGACGAAGCGGAACGGATTCTGGGCAAGCATCGCATCGAAAAGCTGCCGGTGGTCGATGGTGATGGAGCGCTCAAGGGGCTCATCACCGTCAAGGACATCCACAAGCGCCGGCAGTACCCGGATGCCAACAAGGATCAGCATGGTCGCCTGCGCGTGGCGGCCGCGATCGGGGCCGGTGGCGACTATCTCGATCGTGCGCGGGCGCTGGTCCAGGCCGGCGTCGATGTGTTGATCATCGATACGGCGCATGGCCACAGTGAAGGGGTGCTGCAGGCCGCGGCGCTGGTGCGGCAGGCCTTCCCCGAGATTCAGCTGGTGGCGGGCAATGTCGCGACCCGTGCGGGGGCAGCGGCGCTGGTGGAGCGTGGGGTCGACGCCGTGAAGGTGGGGGTCGGGCCTGGGTCCATCTGCACCACGCGCGTCGTCACCGGGGTTGGGGTGCCGCAGCTCACGGCCGTGATGGATGCGGTGGAAGGGGCCGGGGATGTGCCGGTGATTGCCGACGGCGGGATCAAATTCTCCGGCGACATCGTCAAGGCGCTGGCGGCGGGTGCGTCGAGCGTGATGATGGGCTCCATGCTCGCGGGGACGGAGGAAAGCCCGGGGGAATCGTTCCTGTTGGAAGGCCGACGCTTCAAGATGATTCGCGGGATGGGCTCGCTCTCCGCGATGCAGGATGGCAGTGCCGATCGCTACTTCCAGGAAGGCGAAATGTCGCCGAAGAAGCTCGTGCCCGAAGGGATCGAAGGGCGGGTCCCGTACAAGGGCCCCGTCGGCGACGTGCTCTTCCAGATGATCGGTGGGCTTCGGAGTGGCATGGGGTATGTCGGCTGCGGCACCATTGAAGCGCTGCGGACGGACGCCGAGTTCGTGCGTATTACGACCGCCGGCCTGCGGGAATCGCATCCGCACGATGTGACCATCACCCGCGAAGCCCCGAACTACTCGCATTAAGGGACGCGCCCCCGGATCGGCCGAGGCCGACCGGGGGTTCTGCGGCGGTGGCGTGTTGACAGCAGCGTGACCGGACGCCAGCGTTCGCCGTCACCCGGACGGCCCGGGATTACACCGATGCCCACCATCGGCGTGACCTGCGGCCGTTCTCCTGCCTCGACTCCCCCCTCTTGCACGCCCATGGGACTCTGGTCCAAGAAATCGATCGCGGCGCTTCGCGCAGAAGCCGATAGCGCCGAAGGCGGGCTGAAGCGGACACTCGGCGCCCTCAACCTCACGATGCTGGGCATCGGTGCCATCATTGGCGCCGGTATCTTCGTGCTGACGGGCACCGCCGCCGCCAACTTCGCCGGCCCCGGTGTTTCGCTCTCGTTCGTTCTGGCCGGGCTGGCCTGTCTCTTCGCCGGCCTCTGCTACGCCGAGTTCGCCTCGATGATCCCGATCGCGGGATCGGCCTACACCTACAGCTACGCCACGATGGGTGAAGGCGTGGCGTGGTTCATCGGCTGGAACCTGATTCTCGAATATCTCTTCGCCGCCTCCACCGTCGCGGTGGGCTGGTCGGGGTATTTCAGCGCCATGCTGGGCGAAGTCGGCATTCATATCCCGGCGGCGTTCGCCTCCGCGCCGCTGACGGTGGAGGGTGGCCACACGGTGGTCCGCGCCTTCACCTGTGTCGACACGGCGACGGGTGGTGCGCTCATCGATATCGCCACGAAGGCCGCGTTCACGGCCCGTGATGCCTGCACCGCCGCGGGCGGTCAGGTGGTTGACGGCCTGATCAATCTGCCGGCCGTGCTGCTGATCGTTGGCCTCACCACGCTGCTGGTCCGTGGCGTCCAAGAGTCGGCGACCTTCAACAACATCATCGTTGCCATCAAGATGGTGATTGTGCTGTTGGTGATTGGTTTCGGCTTCTTCTACGTGAATCGCGCCAACTGGCACCCGTTCATCCCCGAGATGGTCACCAACCCGGACGGCAGCACGAAGTACGGGGTGGCGGGCGTGCTCCGGGCGGCGCCGGTGGTGTTCTTTGCGTACATCGGCTTCGACGCGGTGTCGACGGCGGCGCAGGAAGCGAAGAATCCGCAGCGCGACCTGCCGATCGGCATGATCGCGTCGCTGTTGATCTGCACGGTGCTCTACATTCTGATGTCGCTGGTGATGACGGGGCTCGCCCCTTACACGGCCCTCGGCGTGGCGCATCCGGTGTCGGCGGCGCTCGAAGCGGTGCCGCAGCTCAAGTGGCTCGAGTACCTCGTGAACATCGGCGCCGTGGCCGGTCTGTCGTCGGTGGTGCTGGTCATGCTCATGGGCCAGCCGCGCATCTTCTACACGATGTCGCGTGACGGGCTGCTCCCGAAGGTGTTCGCGAAGGTGCACCCGAAGTATCAGACGCCGGCGGCCTCCACGTGGATCGTGGGAACGATCGCGCTGCTGATCGCCGGCTTCTTCCCGCTCGGCCTGCTGGGCGAGCTGGTGTCGGGTGGTACGCTCGCCGCGTTTGCCACGGTGTGCATTGGCGTGATGGTCCTGCGCCGTCGGTCCCCGGAGCTCGAGCGGCCGTTCCGTACGCCGCTGGTGCCGCTGGTGCCGATCCTCGGCGCCGGTGCGACGCTGTACATGATGTACCAGCTGCCGGCGCTCACCTGGACGCTCTTGGGCGTCTGGACGGCGATTGGCATGACCACGTACTTTGTGTACGGCATGCGCAACTCGACGATCGGCAAGAAGGAAGCGACGTCGCGCTAAGCGCTCGAGCGGTTTGTGTAGGATTCACGCGGCGCCCGAGCGATCGGGCGCCGCGTCACGTTCAGGGGGATGGATGAGCACGGTTCACGAAGCCCAGGCGATGTTGCACGACATGCGGGACATGCTGGCGCCACCCCCGCACCGTCGGGAGGTGATCGCTGCCATCGCCGACCGCCTGCACCCCGGCATGACCGTGGCGCTCTCCACTCATATCAACAGCGATGGCGACGGCTGCGGCTCCGAGGTGGCCTTGGCCCATCTGTTGGCGCAGCGTGGCGTGACCGTGCGCATCGTCAATCCCACGCCGTGGCCGTCGATGTTCACCTTCCTGCTCGATGACACGATCACGGAAGCCAGCCGGAGCGGCACCGCCGCGCTGACCGGAATCGATGCGCTGATCGTGCTCGATATCAATGACATCCGGCGGCTTGGCACCCTCGCGGAGGCGGTGCGGGCGCTCTCGGTGCCCATCTACGTCATTGATCATCACATTCCGGGCAGTGATGAGGCGCTGGGGGTGCTCACCCTCGCCGATACCTCGGCGTGCGCGACGGGCGAGCTGATTTTCGATGTCGCCAATGCGCTGGGGCTCGAGATCACCCCCGCAGTGGCACAGGCGCTCTACTGTGCGATCCTCACCGATACGGGAAGCTTCCGCTACAGCAACACGTCGCCGCGGGCCCATGCGGTCGCGGCGGTGCTCCTGGGGTGCGGGGTCGATCCGGAAGACATGTACCGGCGGATTTACGCACAGGTGAGCGTGGGACGGATGGAGTTGCTCCGCGATGCGTTGACCTCATTGGGCACCGAAGCGGCCATTGGGCTCTCCTGGATCTCCGTGGAAGCGGGCGTGATGGAGCGCTATGCGGTGACCAGCGAGGACCTCGACGGCATCGTGGAGCATCCGCGCAGCATCACCGGCACGCGCCTGGCGCTCTTCTTCCGGGATCTGGGGCATGGCAAGGTGAAGGTCTCCTTCCGAAGCACTGGGGCGGTCGACGTGCAGCGTCTGGCCAAGGAGTACGGCGGCGGCGGCCACGCCAAGGCGTCCGGCGCGCTCCTCACGGGGGCGCTGGAGGCCGTCCGGGAGCAGGTGCTCCATGACGCCCGGGCCTACTTGGCGGCCACCGACAAGCCCTGAGCCGCCATCCCCGGCTGGTCCACGGGATTGGCCGGGGTGGCTCCACTTCGATCCGGCAAGCGCGGCTTATAGCTTTCCGGGATGGCCACTCTTCAGGAACAGATCAGCACGGCGCTCGCCGCCGTTCGGAACCCCCGCACCGGCGCCGATGTCATGGCCGCCGACATGGTGCGCGATATTGCCACGACCGTCGACGGGAAAGTGCGGCTCACGCTGCTGCTCAGCGCCGCCGATGATGCCACCCTGGTGCGTGACGTCCGTCAGGCGGTCGAAGCGATCCCCGGTGTGACCGATGTGCGCGTGGATGTGCGCGATCCGGCGCAGCCGACCGCGCAGCAGCCCCCCACGCCAGCGCGACGCGCATTGCCCGTGATGGACGCCGCCCCCGCCAAGGCCCCGCCGAAAGTCCCCGAGCCGGTGCAGTATCCGAATCTCGGACGCATCATTGCGGTCTCGTCGGGCAAGGGCGGGGTGGGTAAGAGCACCGTCGCGGTGAATCTCGCGATTGCGCTCGCTCGCCAGGGGAAGCGTGTCGGGATCATGGATGCCGATATCTATGGCCCCAATCTGCCGCTCATGCTGGGCGTGGATGCCGCGCCCGCCGTGCGTGATGACATGATCATCCCGCTTGAGGCTCATGGCGTGAAGGTGATTTCCATCGGGTTCCTCATCGAGCGTGAACAGCCAGCGATTTGGCGCGGTCCGATCGTGATGAAGATCATCACGCAGTTCCTGCGCGATGTGGCCTGGGGGCAGCTCGATTATTTCCTGGTGGATATGCCGCCGGGGACCGGTGATGCGCAGCTCTCGCTCGTGCAGGCGACCCAAGTGCATGGCGCCGTGATCGTCACGACGCCGCAGCAGGTGTCGGTGGGCGATGCGTTGCGCGGTGTGAAGATGTTCGAGCGCACCGGCGTGCCCGTGTTGGGGATCGTCGAGAACATGTCGTATTTCGAGAATCCGGAGACGGGCACCCCGATCCCGATCTTTGGCAGCGGCGGTGGTGCGCAGCTGGCGGCGGAGTGTGGCTTGACGCTGTTGGGTCAGGTGCCGCTCGATCCGCGCATTCAGGAAGGGGGCGACACCGGGCGTCCCATTGTGGTGGCGGAACCGGCCGCGAAGGCGGCGAAGGCCATCGACGCCATTGCGCTGCAAGTGATGCAGGGCTTGGCGCAGCGGTATTCCGCCTGACCGCCGAACCGCACGCACCGGTCGGCGCGCTCGTTAGCGAGCCGCTGCCGCAAACGATTCGCCGCGTGGCCCTTCCGGCCATCGCGGCGAATCTGTTGATGACCACGTTCCACACGATCGACACTTTCTGGATTGGTCGTTACCTCGGCGCGGATGCGCTCGCCGCGGTGACTGGCAGTGTCTTCTGGATCTGGCTCGTCATCTCACTCGGCGAGTTGGTGAGTATTGGCGTGGATGCCATCGCCGCGCGTCGGCATGGCGAACGCCAGCCTGCTGAAGCCGCCCGCACGGTGAGTGATGGCGTCCTCTTTGGTGCCGGCTTGGGGGTAGTGGTGGCGGCGCTGACCCCGGTGATGTTGCCATGGCTCTTTGCCGTGATGCAGGCCGGTGAGGGCGTTACGCAGATCGGCATGCGCTATCTCGGCAGCTATCTGCTGGGGATGCCCCTGATCTTTGCGTTCTTTGCGGTCGATGCGGCATTCCGTGCGGCCGGCGATACCCGCACGCCGCTCTACATCCTCGTGCTCACGACGGTACTTGGGCTCGCGCTCGATCCGGTGCTGATTCTTGGCGCGGGGCCGATACCGGCGTTGGGCGTGCAGGGGGCAGCGCTCGCGACGCTCGTGCCACGCGGGGTGGCGTGCGTCCTCGGGATCTGGCTGCTGCATCGTCGTGGCATGATCACGCTGGGCTGGCCACGCTTCGCGGTTTGGGGCACAATCGCGCGCATTGGGATCCCGGCGTCCATGACGGGCGTCGCCTTCAGCTTCATCTACGTGCTGCTGACCCGCACGACGAACCAATTTGGCACGCCGGCGCTCGCGGCCTTGGGGCTCGGATTTCGCGTCGAGGGGATTGTGTATGTCGTTTCGGTGGGCGCCGGTGCCGCCGTCGCAGCGATCGTCGGGCAGAGCCTTGGCGCTGGCGATGTTGATCGGGCGCGTCGCGCGGGATGGCAGGCGGTGCGATTCGTCACCGCCGTGGGCGCTGTGATGATGGTGCTCATCACGCTGCTGCCGGATCGGCTCGCGGCGCTGTTCACCACCGATGCCGCCGTGATCGCGGAGGCGGGGCGCTATTTGCGGATTGCGGCCATCTCGCAGCTCTTTCTTGGGGCCGAAGTGGTGCTGGAAAGTGCGATGGGGGGTGCCGGGTGGACGTTCGTCCCGATGCTTGGCAGCACGGCGATCACGGCCCTCCGGATCCCGGTGGGGGCCTGGGCCGCCACCCGCTTTGGCACAACTGGGCTGTGGTGGACGTTGGCTCTGACAGCCGCCGCGCGCGGCGTCCTGATGGTGCTCCTCTGGGGCAGTGGACGCTGGCGACGCGCTCAGCTCTGACCTTCTCGCCACGCCCATGTCTGCTCCGGCCATCACTCTGCTCACCGACTTCGGCACGGCGGACGGCTACGTCGCCGAGTTGAAGGGCGTGCTGACCACGCTGGCACCGGGTGTGCCGGTGATGGACATGGCGCACGACATTGCGCCGCAGGACATCGATGGGGCGCGCTTGGCGCTCGCGCGGTATTGGCGCCGCTTTCCCGAGGGCACGGTGCATGTCGTGGTGGTCGACCCGGGCGTGGGGAGTGCCCGGGCCGCGTTGGCCGTGGCCAGCGAAGGGCGCTATCTCGTCGGCCCCGACAACGGCGTGTTGTCGCCGTCGCTCTTCGCGCTCGATGCGCAGGTGGTGGCCTTACCCGTGGATGCCACAGCGTCGGCCACCTTCCATGGACGCGACGTCTTCGCGCCCGCGGCCGCTCGGCTCGCCACGGGCACCGCGCTGCACGATATGGGCGAGCCAGTGCACGCCGCGATCCGGCGGCGCACGCCGGCACCGCAGCGGTTGGAGGATGGCACCTTTGCTGGCGAGATCCTGACACTCGATCGCTTCGGCAATGCCGTGACGAATCTCATGGCGCGGTCGGTGTCCGCGCTCTCCGTAAATGGGCAGCGGATCCGTGTGGTCCGGACCTACGCCGATGCCGCGGTGGGGGAGTTGGTCGCGCTCACCGGCTCAAGCGGCTTTATGGAACTCGCCGTGCGCGAGGGGAGTGCGGCCGCTGCACGCGGCCTGGCGCGCGGTCAGCGCGTGCTGCTGCACACGGACTGAGCCCGCGGCCTTTACGACGCGCGACGAGCGGTCGCCGAGGATTCCTGCGCCACCACGGTATCCCGGGCAGCGAGAATACGGTATTGGAAGCGACGACTCCAGACCAGCATGCCGATGGTGGAGCCGCCCAGCGAGCCGGCCATGACGATCCACGTGATCAGTGACAGGCCTCGCTGTGTCGTGACCGCGACACGCCACGTGTCCCAATGGATCGTGGCGAAGAGGACCGCGATGGAGAGACCAAGCCCGGTCATCATCGTCGCCGCCTCTTCGAGCAGTGGCCGTTGCCATCGGTCGGGCAGGGCCAGCAGTTCGGCCTTCGCCGGTGTGTTCAAGAGGCCGGGGCGGCTTGGAAGCAGCGCGCCCAGTCCCAGAATGAGCAACGTGGTGCTCGCGCCAACGGCGGGGAGCATGAACCACGTCCCGATCGACTTGGCCGCAAAGTGATCGGCCACGCCGTTGGGGCCGAAGTGCGTGGCCAACTCCTCGGGGAGCGAAGCATAGACGGCGCTCGCGAGCGCCACCCACGACACCATCAGGGCGATCGTGCCGGCCACCAGCACACGACGGGTCGTGGACATCGCGTGCATGGCCTGTGCTACCAGCTCTCAGGGGCCGATGGCGCCGTCGGACGCTTGGCGGCCACCACACCCTGCATGGGCGTGGGCGTTTGCCACGACGGCGTCGTGCGGGCCACCTCTTGCCGGAGCACGGTCGCGCGAATCCGGGCGATGCCGCCCTGCGACGTCACTACGGCACCCAAGCCGACGGTC
Organism: Gemmatimonadaceae bacterium; assembly: GCA_037134115.1. Classification (GTDB taxonomy): domain Bacteria; phylum Gemmatimonadota; class Gemmatimonadetes; order Gemmatimonadales; family Gemmatimonadaceae; genus Gemmatimonas. The sequence goes on from JBAXMW010000034.1 coordinate 13,270, forward strand.
GCCGCGGCCCAGGTGATCCCCAGCGCGACCAAACGGGCCAACAGGCCGGCTATCGGCACCGGCGCCAGCAGCGCGGCCCCCAACCAGAGGATCGCAAACAGGGCAAGGCCCACGATCAGGCCGCGCAGCAGGGACCCGCGCTGGCTGCTCGTGGCACCGGCACCCGCAAGCGCCCGACCGATCATGATGGCCACCCCCAACAGGCCCAACGTGTACGCGCCCGCGTAGACCAGCATCCACGCCAGCACCACGAAGGGGATGGCCAGAATCCCAATGATGGTGATCAGGCAGGCGATGACTGCGACGGCCAGCAACGGCGTGGCCAACAGCTGCCACAGGACGCCAATCCAAAAACAGCCGCTGATGTTGCGGGCGGCCGCCCGTGCAACGGCCAGCACGGACTGCTCGGCGCTGGTGAGCACGAGGACGCCAATCACGAGACCGATCGCGAAGACGCCGGCGACGGCCAGCGGGCCGGATTGGAGCATCGAGAGCATCGCGTTATTCGCTCGTCGTGGGGTCGATGGCGAGCGTCCGCAGCCCCACCAGCCCCAGCCCGACAATCACGACAAAGCCGCCGGCCATGAGAAGCAGTGAGCCCGCCGAGGCCGTTTGGACGGCGGAGAGCCCGGGTTGCCCAAGGGCCGCCAGCGTCAGTTCGCGGCCGGCCGCTGCTGTCTGGCTGCGCGCCTGTTCCAGCCCGGAGGCGGCGAGCAACAAGGGGATATCGGCCTGTGACAGCAGCCACCGGCCCACCAACGTCGTCATCGCGAGCCCCGCGGCCGCACCGAGCGTCGCCCAGACCCGGGCCGGTCGGCTCGCCGGGAGGAAGCGGCGCACCGTCTCCGTGGCGGCCACATGCCACGGTTCGAAGACATCGACCTCCCGCATCACCCGGTCGGCGAAGCCCGGTGTGGGGGCGAAATCCGGCAGCGTTTCCAGTGCGAACACCACCTCACGCGCGAGCTCCAGCTCGGCCGCGCACGACGGACAGGCCTCGAGGTGTGCCCAGAGGGGCGCATCATCGGGGCCGATCTCGCCATCAAGGAGGCGATCGACGTCGGCGGGGGAGAGGTGGGTATCGGACACGGTGGGCTCCACTGGGGCATACGACGGAGTGGCCGGCGAGGTTTCACGGGCTGCGGATCGGGATCCGGCTGACCCATCGGGAGGACGGGAGGGGGTCATGATCGCAGCGGCTCCAAGGCGCGCCGGAGCTCATGGCGCGCCCGGTGGATGTACGTTTTGACTGTGCCCAACGGCAGGTCGAGGGTGGCGGCGATCTCTTCGTATGAGCGCCCTTCCACATGACGCAGCAGGATGCAGGCGCGATACTCCGGGCGCAGCCGGGCAATGGCCAGTTCGATGGCGCTCCCCAGCTCCCGCGACGCCAGCTCTTCCAGGGCGTCTTCCTGATCCGCCTCGAGGTCCAGCACCGAGGCGTCCCGATCCGCAGCGGTCGTGGCATGCGGCGAGCCATCGATGCTGATCGTGGGCAGGCGCCGACGGCGGAGAAAGTCGATCGCCACGTTGTTGGCGATCTTGAACAGCCAGCTCGAGAACTTGAACTCGGGGCTGTATCGGTCCAGATGGTTCAGGACTTTGATAAACGTGTCCTGCGCGAGATCCTCAGCGGTCTCCCGATCGCGGACCATGCGCAGAATCAGGGAGAACACCGGGCGCTCATAGCGGCGGACCAGCTCCCGAAAGGCACGCTCCCGCCCCTGTTGGGCGAGGTGCACCACATCGGCGTCCGGGAATCCCGCCAGCTCGTCGGAGGTCGGCATGACGGGGTGAAGCTAGCTGCGGGACGGCTCGCCAACCAGCATCCGGGCCGGATCTGCCGGACGATCCAATGGGCCGGTCCTATTGCTCGGCTCTCGCCGTCCCGAGAGCTTTCGGGATGACTGTAACGCTCGACACCCCATCCGGCCCGCCCACCGGGCCCGAGGCGCGACCGGATGCCATCACCGTGGCCGCGAACGCCGCCCGCGGCGACGGCAAGCGCGACTATGTCCGACAGATGTTTTCGGACATTGCCCCGCGCTATGACCTCCTGAATCATGTGCTGTCGCTCAACATCGATCGCGCCTGGCGTCACGCGGCACTGCGCGCGCTGGGATGGACGCGGAAGCCTCAGGGTGCCTATCTCGATCTTTGCGCGGGCACGTTGGACGTGGGGGCCTTGCTGACGCGGCAGGCCGGCTTTCGCGGCTTTGTGATGGGGGCGGATTTCGCCGTGCCCATGTTGCAGAACGGCACGGGCAAAGCACCACGCACGGTGCTTGCGCCGGTGGGGGCCGATGCGCTCAGCCTGCCGATTGCCGCCGGACGGATGGATGGCGCGATTGTCGCGTTTGGCATTCGCAACGTGGCCGATCTCGATGCGGGACTCCGCGAAGTGCGGCGGGTCCTCGCCCCCGGTGCCCACTTCGTCATTCTCGAATTCTCCACGCCGCGCTTTGCCCTCGTGCGCGCAGCGTATCACGCCTATTTCCATCACGTGTTGCCGTGCATTGGCCGCCTCGTGAGTGGTCATGGCTCTGCCTATACCTACTTGCCGATGTCCGTAACGCACTTTCCCACTGGAGAGGATCTGGCCGAGCGCATGCGACAGGCCGGATTCTCATCGGTGTCGTGGCGGTCCCTCACCCTGGGCATCGCGGCCATTCATGTGGGCGTGGCGGGGGACGCATGACCCTCGACACCTTGCGGGACTACATCGACGCGATTGAACGCGCGGGCGAACTGCAGCGCATCACCGCACCGGTGCGGGTGCATCTGGAGCTCACCGAAATCGCGGACCGCGTCTCGAAGCTCCCCAACGGCGGCCCCGCGTTGCTCTTTGAGCATCCGATCCTGCGCGATGGCACGCGGTCGGAGTATCCGGTCGCCATCAACCTCTTCGGCTCCATGCGGCGTATGGCGCTGGCGCTCGGCGTGGACAACCTCGATGCCATCGGCGAGCGCATCACGGCGCTGATGGACCTCAAGGTCCCCGATGGCTTCCTCGGCAAGCTCTCGCTGCTGCCGCGCTTGCTCGAGGTCTCCAAGTTCCCGCCACGCTTGAAGAGCGGCACGCCGCCCTGTCAGGAGATTGTCTGGCGCGGCGATGAGATCGATCTCGACAAGATTCCCGTCCTGCACTGCTGGCCGGAAGACGGTGGTCCCTACGTCACGATGACGGCGGTCGTGAGCAAGGATCCCGTGCGGGGCATTCGCAACGTGGGGATGTATCGCGTGCAGCAGCTCGGCAAGCGGCATGTCGCGATGCACTGGCAGCGGCATAAGACTGGCGCCGAGCATCTGCGGCAGATGGCGGAGCGGGGCGAAAAGATGCCCGTCTGCATTGTGGTCGGATGCGATCCGGCGAGCATGTACTCAGCGAGTGCGCCGCTGCCGCCCAACATCGATGAGTTCCTCTTTGCGGGCTTTCTCCGTCGGGATCCCGTTCGGCTGGCGAAGGCGGTCACCTGCGATTTGGATGTCCCAGCCGATGCCGAGTTTGTCATCGAAGGGTACATCGATCCGGCCGAGGCACTCGTGGTGGAAGGGCCCTTTGGCGATCACACGGGCTTCTACTCCGAGGCGGACCTCTATCCCCGCGTGCATGTGACGGCGGTCACGATGCGGAAGAATCCGGTGTATGCGACCACGATCGTGGGGCGTCCGCCGATGGAGGACTTCTATCTCGGGCATGCGACGGAGCGGATCTTCCTCCCGCTGCTCAAGCTGACCACTCCGGAAATTGTGGATTATCACATGCCCGCCGAGGGCGGCTTTCACAATCTGGTCTTCGTGTCGATCGACAAGAAATATCCTGGGCATGCGGACAAGGTGATGCATGCGCTCTGGGGGCAGGGGCTGATGTCGCTTGCGAAGGTGCTGGTGGTGGTGGATAAAGAGGTCAACGTGCGGAATCCCGTCGAGGCGTGGTGGGTGGCGCTCAACAACATGGATCCCGAGCGGGATGTGCGCTTCACCATGGGACCGGTGGATGTGCTGGATCATGCGAGCCGTGCCTTCACCTACGGCAGCAAGATGGGGATCGATGCCACGCGGAAGTGGCCCGAGGAAGGGTTCACACGGGCATGGCCCAAGGTGATTCGGATGGATGACGCCACGCAGAACCGCGTCGATGCCATGTGGCCGACGCTCGGGTTGCCGCCCATCGGACGCGTATGAGTGCATCGTCGGGTTCATCCTCGTCCATCACGCCGCCGCCAGGTGCGCGTGATGGGCAGCTGTTGCAGGGGAAATCGCTCCTGGTGCGGCTGGCCAATTTTGTGAAACTGCCGCACACCGTGTTTGCCTTGCCCTTCGCCATGGTGGGCGTCCTGTTCGCGAGTGCGGTGGCCCCAGTGACTGGGCGGATGATTGGCTGGGTGTTGCTGGCGTTCACCTCGGCGCGTTTTGCGGCGATGGGTTTCAATCGGATCGTCGATCGTGACGTGGATGCCCTGAATCCGCGGACGGCCATGCGCGAGCTGCCGAGTGGGACGTTGACGCTTGGGCAGGCCCGTGGGTCGGTGGTGATAGCCTCGCTGCTCTTTGTGTGGGCGGCGTGGGCGCTGAACCCGTTGTGTGCGGCGTTGTCGCCGATCGCGCTGCTCTGGGTGCTGGGGTACAGCTATACGAAGCGCTTCACGCGGTGGTCCCATTTGTGGCTGGGACTTGGGCTGGGGATTGCCCCGGTGGGCGGCTATCTCGCGGTGACGGGCGTCTGGAGTGCGCCGGTGTGGCTGCTGTTGGTGCTCGCGCTCGCGGTGATGGCGTGGAGTGGCGGCTTTGATATTCTGTATGCGCTGCAGGACGCCGAATTCGACCGCCGGCATGGGTTGCACTCCATTCCGTCCACGATTGGCGTCCCGGCGGCGATCCGGCTGTCACGGTTCCTGCATGTGATCGCGGTGCTGTCACTGGGGGCGGTGGTGTCCACAGCCCCACTGGGGACGGCCGTTGCTACGGTGCAGCCACTGCTCTGGGCCGGCGTGGCCGGTGTCGCGGCGATGTTGGTGTGGGAACATCGGTTGGTGCGTGCCACTGATCTGACGCGGCTCGATGCCGCCTTCTTCACGATGAACGGTGTGATCTCGATTGGGTTCTTCACCGTGGTGTTGATGGCGCGGGTGCTCGCCGGCGGTGCCGCATGACGGACACCCTGCGCGAGCGGTTGCCGGTGGTGCTGGCGATCACGGGTGCTTCCGGGGCGCCGTATGCGGTGCGGCTGTTGCAGCAGTTGGTGGAGCAGGCGGTGCCGACCTGGTTGATTGTCTCCGGTCACGGCTTCCGGTTGCTGGCCACGGAATCGGAGATCCCCACCCTCGAGGCGTTGCGGACCCATGTGGGGGCCGCGGGGTTTGATCAGGTAGTCCGCGTTTTCGATGACGGCGATCGTGGTGCGGCGCCGGCTTCCGGGTCGGCGCGCACGGGCGGCATGGTGGTGTGCCCCTGCTCCATGGGGACGGTCAGCGCCATCGCTCATGGGACCTCACGTTCGCTAGTCGAACGCGCGGCCGATGTGACGCTCAAGGAACGGCGCCGACTCATTCTCGTGCCGCGTGAAACGCCGTTGTCGCTGATCCATCTCGAAAATCTCACGCAGGTAACGCGTGCCGGCGCGATCGTGATTCCGGCCGCGCCTGGCTTTTACCACCGTCCCACGTCGATCAACGAACTGGTCGACTTCATGGTCGCGCGGATTCTGGATCATCTTGATGTCCCGCACCAGCTCGGAAAGCGCTGGGGCGAGGACGCATAAGGAGCGTCGCCGATGCTGACCATTGGACTGATTTCTGATACGCACGGGCTGGTGCGCCCCGAGGTCTTTGACGCACTGGCGGGCGTGGATTTCATCCTGCATGCCGGCGATGTCGGTCCGCCGGAGGTTCTCATCGAACTGGCCGCCATTGCGCCCGTGCGCGCCGTCTGGGGAAACACAGACGCGCCTGGACGCCCCGATCTCGTGGAGCGAATCGACGAGGTCTTCGAGGGGGTGCGCGTGGTTGTGACGCATGGCCACGAGTTGGGAAGCCCGACGCCACCCAAGCTGGTGTCTGCGCATCCACTCGCCACGGTGATTGTGTACGGACACACCCACCAGCAACTCATCACCAAAGCGGCGCGTCGCATTGTCGTGAACCCGGGGGCTGCCGGTCCGCGCCGCTTCGCCCTGCAGCCCAGTGTTGCCAAGCTCTACCTCGACCGTGGGCAGGCCGATGTACAGCTCTTCCCGCTTATTCCGCCCCTTGAGCTGCAGGATCCGGCCGATGCGGATCTGCCACCACCGGGTCCGCTGGTCTAAGCGCCTCGGCTGCATCTGGTCGGGTGCGGAACCAATGCTCCAGCAGCACCATCTCGTCGAGATGTTCTGGGGCAATGCCGCTGGGCGTTGGGGCGGGCCGTGCGGCGCGACGGTACAGGTGGGCCATCGCGTCCGCGTCGGCGCACCGCGCTTCGCTCACCACGCGGCCATGCTGGATGAGGTAGGCCCGATCATCGCCATCGCGACCGGCGACCTGATACATCCCGTGATGGCGGTGGAGCGACTCCCGCACGCGGGTCAGCTGTTCCTCGAGCAGCTGTAGCGCGGCGAGACGGTCCCGCAGCCAGCCGGCCCGCTCGTAGGACAGCGCGGCGCTGGCGGCGCGCATCTCCTGCGCGAGCGCTTGCTGCGGGGCGTCGTCCACGCCCTCCAATACCGCGCGGGCGCGCATCAGCTGCGTCCGATATTCCCCCGCCGAACAGGCGCTGACGCACGGACCGAGACATCGCCGCGTTTCATACCGATGGCATCCCGGCGTGCGGACCAACTCGGGATACTCGGCGCTATCGAACAGATCCCCGGCATCGCGTAAGACCAGGCGAACCCGGTCGGCGCAGTCACGCAACCCAAGTGCGTCATTCAACACCCGCAGGGCTTCCACCAACGGTGCTCGACTGGAGAACGGGCCGATCACATTGCCGGGGCCCGCGCCCCGACGCTGCAGGGCGGCGCTGGCCCGCTGCACGCGCAGCCGAGGGGCGGGCCCGTCGCCAATGGTGATGACCCACCAGCGATTCAAGGGACGCGCCGACCGCACATTGTAACGGGGCAGGTGCGCGCGAATGAGCCGCACTTCCCGCAACAGCGCGGCGAACTCGCTCGGCTGCTCTTCCCATTCAATCCGGAGCGTTTCTCGCAGCATGCGCGCATGGCGATGTTCTGGCCACGGGAGGCGAAAGTACGACAGCAAGCGGGTGCGCAGTTGCGTGCTCTTGCCGACATAGAGCACCTCGCCGCGCGCGCCGCGCATGAGGTACACGCCAGGTACATTTCGCGCGAGGGCTCGGACATAGTCCCGCAGGGCCCCAACGTCTGGCTCCGCCGTGACGACCTCGAGCGGCAGCTGCGAGGCGGCGGCAGGCGCGGTGTGCGCGCGGGACCGCCGGGGGCGTGCCGCGATGGCACGCGGGGCGGCCGATCCGGCCGCCTCGGGATCAGTGCTGGCAGGACGGGCAGAAGACGGTGCTGCGGCCGTCCACCGCGTGGGTCCCCACAAGCCGTCGGCCGCACCGCTGGCAGGGTTCCCCCGCCCGGCCGTAGGCGGCCAACTGGGCCACGAAGCTTCCGCGCTCACCACGGGCATCACGGTAGTCACGGAAGCTGGTCCCCCGGGCGGCGATCGACGCCGTCAGCACGTCGCACAGGGCCTGCCGCAGTACGGCGGCCTCCGTCTCGGTCAGGGACTGCGCCTCGCGTGATGGATCGATGCCGGCTCGCCACAGCGCCTCGTTTGCGTAGATGTTGCCCACCCCGGCCAGCCGCCGCTGATCCATGAGGACCGCTTTCACTGGCTGCCGAGAAACCCGAAGAAGAACCGAAAACTCGGCGTCGCCGAGCTGCGGGTCAAGGGGTTCGGGGCCCAAAGCGCCGCTGTAGCTGGCGAAGCGGACGGGATCCATGAGGGCAACGGTCCCCAGACGGCGCACGTCGCGATAGACGAGGGTCCGGCTGTCCTGCAGGGTCATGGTGACGCAGTGGTAGTCGCCGAGTGCATCGTCGGCGTCGAGCGACCGGACGAGCAGCCCTCCGGTGAAGCGCGGCTGCACGACGAGGTGCCGAGGGCCTTCTGGGGTCGTCAGGTCGAGGACCACCAGTTTGGCGCGGCGCCACGCGCGGACGATCGTGGCGCCGACGAGGGTGTTCGTCATCTGGTCTGCCGAAACCTCCCGAACAACATCGGGGCGCGGCACCGTGACGGCAGCAATGATCGCCGCGCGGACCTCGACATCGAGGTCGCGGGCGATCGTTTCCGTTTCAGGAAGCTCCGGCACCCGGGACGTTGCCAGGGGATGCGAGACGGGCCGCTTCCCGCCAGCCGATGTCCCGGCGATAGATCGCGCCCTCAAAACCGATCTGTCCTGCCGCCTCTCGCGACCGGCGCTGCGCTTCTGCGAAGGTCGCGCCGAGGGCCGTGACGGCCACGACGCGCCCCCCGGCCGATCGGAGGAGGCCGCCGGCCCCACGAGCGGTGCCGGCGTGATAGATGCGAATGTCGTCGCTCACGTCGGGCAGGTGGATGACCGCGCCGGTGCGCGGGGCATCGGGATAGCCACTGGCCGCCACCACCGTGGTCACCGACGCGCCGGCGCGCCAGGTGAAAGCCGGCAGCGTGTTGATCCGGGCCCCACGTGCCACGGCCAACATCGGTTCCAGCAGACTGCTGGTGAGCATCGGCAGAATCGCCTGTGTCTCCGGATCCCCAAACCGGCAGTTGTACTCCACGACCTTCGGCCCGTCCGGGGTCAGCATCAGCCCCGCATACAGGAGGCCGGTGAAGGGGGTGCCGCGCTTTCGCAGGGCATGGAGCGTGGGCAAAAAGACCCGCTCGGTGACGTCATCAATGAGCGCGGGCGTTGACAGCGAGACCGGGGTGTAGGCCCCCATCCCCCCGGTATTTGGCCCGTCGTCGCCATCCAGCAGCCGCTTGTGATCTTGCGCCCCGATCATCGGCAGGATGTCGGTGCCATCGGTGACGGCAAAGAGCGACAGCTCCTCGCCGGTCATGAAGCTTTCCACGAGGCACTCGTTCCCTGCGTCCCCGAAGGCCCGATCGCCGAGGATCCGGTCGATGGCGGCCTCGGCCTCCGCCACCGTCTGACAGACGATGACGCCCTTTCCGGCGGCGAGTCCGGAGGCTTTGATGACCACGGGGGCGCCGAAGCGGGCGCGCACCGCCGCCTTCGCCTCGGCGGCATCGCGGTGGGTCTCGGCATGCGCGGTTGGCACGCCGGCGGCCACCATGAGCGCCTTGGTCTCCGCCTTGGAGGTCTCGACGGTGGCCGCGGCCATCGTCGGCCCAAAGGCCGGGACGCCGCGCTGCCGAAGCAGATCGACCAGCCCACCGGCGAGCGGGGCTTCTGGGCCCACAATCACGAGATCAATACCCGCGTGTTCGGCATACGCTGCGAGCGCCGGGAGGTCGCTGGTGCCAACCGGGGCGATCTGTGCCAGCTCCGCCACCCCAGGATTCCCGGGGGCGGCAATGAGCTCCAGCGGCATGGCTTCCCGACGCAGCGCATCCGCGAGCGCATGTTCGCGCCCGCCACTCCCCACCAACAGCACTTTCACCGGCTCAGATCCCGGCCAAGGCGCCGTCGAGGTCCTCAATCAGGTCCTCCGCGTCTTCAATGCCACAGGAGAGCCGGACCATGCCGGGGGTCAGCCCCATCGCGTCCTTCACGTCGACGGGGACGGACCCATGCGTCATGGTGTAGGGATGGTTCGTGAGCGATTCGACCCCGCCCAGCGACTCCGCGAGGGAGAAGACGCGGACGCGCCGCAGGAACTGGTCCGCCTGCGCCTGCGTCCCGAGGTCGAGCGTCATCATGCCACCGAATCCCGACATCTGCCGAGCCGCGAGGTCGTGCTGGGGATGATGCGACAAGCCGGGATAGATCACCCGGTCCGGACCGAGCCGGTCGAGCAGCCATGCGGCGATCTGGCGGCCATTCGCGTCATGCTGCCGCATCCGCAGGGGGAGGGTTTTGGTGCCGCGCAGCGCCAGCCACGCGTCAAAGGGACCCGGAACGGCCCCGGCGGCGTTCAGAATAAACTGGAGCCGGTCGGCCAGCTCATCGTCTCGCACGACGGCGATCCCGCCAATCATGTCCGAGTGACCATTCAGGTACTTGGTCGTTGAATGCCAGACGATGTCGGCGCCGATCTCCAGAGGTCGCTGGAACACGGGTGTGGCAAACGTATTATCCACGATCAGGAGAGCCTGATGGCGCTTGGCAATATCACTCATGGCGGACAGGTCGGTCAGCCACATGAGCGGGTTGGTGGGCGTCTCCACCAGCAGCGCGCGGGTCGCCGGCGTCATGGCGTCCTCCACCCTCTGTGGATCGCGGGTATCCACATAGGTGAACGAGAGGCCCTGGTGCTTCAGAATGCGATCAAACAGGCGAAACGTGCCACCATACACATTCTCGCCGCAGACGATGTGATCGCCGGCCCGGAAGAGCTTCATGATGGAGTCGAGGCACCCCATGCCGCTGCCGAAGGCCAGGCCGTGCTCGCCCCCCTCGAGAATCGCGACGTTCCGCTCGAGCGCTTGCCGGGTGGGGTTCTTGCCACGCGCGTACTCGTACCCCTTGTTGACGCCGATCCCGTCCTGCACGTAGGTGGAGGTCAGGTAGAGGGGCGTCATGATGGCGCCAGAGACCGGATCGGGGCGCTGCCCCGCATGAATGGCTCGGGTGGAGAGCCCACCCGATCGATCGTCGTGATAGATTCGCGTCATGGCCTTCAGCGTGAACGGAGCGGCAGGAAGTCGTCCCGGGAAGCTAATGGCCTTCGGACTGAGGGGCGAGCCGGCCGTCCGGCGCTCACCCTGATGCCGGTGTCACCTGTCACACCACGCGATCCACGCCCCGCCGCCTGATATGACTGCTACTGCTAGTGCGTCTGCGACACCGAAGCGCTGTCTGATTGTCGACCCGGATTCATCGATGCGCTCGTTGCTCCGGCGCCTCCTGGAATCCGAAGGGTTCGCCTGCCGTGAAGCCAATTCCGGCGACGTCGCGTTGACGATCCTCAAGACCGATCCGGTCCCGTTGATGCTGTTGGAATACCAGTCGCCAGGCATGGACGGCGCGGCGATGCTGCGGTTGCTCCAGCAGGACTGGCCTGAAACGGCCGTCATTCTGGTCACGGCGGTCTCCGATCTCGACCTGATCGTGAAGAGCGTGGAGGCTGGCGCGGTCGACTACGTCACCAAGCCGTTCCGGCCGCACGAACTGCGCGCCCGGGTCAGCCAGGCGCTCGAAAAGCGGCGCCTGCTGGTGGAAAATCGCGCGTATCGCCTCCACCTGGAGGAGCGCGTGGTCATTCAGACCCGCAAGTATGAGGATCTCTTTCTGGCCTCGCTGCAGTCGCTCGCCGACGCGCTCGAAGTCAAGGATCCGTACACGGCCGGTCACTCCACCCGCGTCACCGAATACGCGTTGGCCATCGGGCAGGAGCTGGGACTGCCTGAGACGCTCATGGAGCAGCTGGAGCTTGGCAGCCGGCTTCACGACATCGGTAAAATCGGGGTCCGGGAAGCCCTTCTGGTGAAGGAAGGGGCGCTGACCGACGACGAGTATGCGCACATCATGGAGCACCCCGTGATTGGCTGGCGGCTGCTGGAGCCGCTGTTGCGGGAACTCCCCCATGCCTTGTCCGTCGTCCGGTCCCATCACGAGCGCTACGATGGCCGCGGGCTGCCGGACCGGTTGCTGGGTCACGAAATCCCGCTGGAAGCGCGCATTGTCGGTCTCGCCGATTCTTTCGACGCCATGACCAGCGGTCGCGCGTATCGCAGCTGGAAGCCGGTCGATGTGGCGATGGCCGAGCTGAAGCGGTGCGCCGGGACCCAATTCGATCCCGTCTGCGTGGCCGCTTTTGAGCGCGTCGTGGAGCAGAAAGCGGTGAAACTCCCTGATGCGAACAGCCACCAGCTCCGCGATGCGCAAGGCGCGGCCTGAGTTCCTGGCTCGCTTTTTCTCCTGATTGGTGAACTCCCGATGGCGTTTGATGGATTGATGGTGAGTGTCTCCGGGGTACGTGGGCGTGTCGGTGACGCGCTGACCCCGGAGATCGTGGCGACCTTCGCTGCGGCATTTGGGGTGTGGGCGTCCCGCACGGGTAATCATCGCATTGTCGTGGGTCGGGACAGCCGCGTATCAGGCCCGATGTTCACGCGCATCGTGCATGGGGCCTTGGAATCGGTCGGCTGCACCGTGATCGACATCGGTATGGCTCCAACGCCCACGATTCAGCTGGCGGTCGAGCATCATCATGCCGCGGGTGGACTGGGGATTACGGCCAGTCATAATCCCATCGAGTGGAACGCGCTCAAGTTCATCGGCCCCAGTGGACTGTTTCTCTCGGCCGATGAAGGCGCTGCGATGCGCGCCGTCATGGACGCTGGCATTCCACGGGCGACGTGGGATCGTCTCGGGGCCGTCGTAACCGATCCGGACGCGGCCGCGCGACATCTCGAGCAGGTGCTCGCGCTCCCGTTCCTCGATGTCGAAGGGATCCGCTCGCGGCGCTTCCGGGTCGCCCTGGACTGCTGTCATGGTGCCGGGGCCGTCATCATGCCGCAGCTCCTCACCGCCCTCGGCTGTGAAGTGTTTGCGATCAACATGGAAACGGACGGCCGCTTCCATCGGCCGCCGGAGCCGGTGGCTGACAATTTGGACGAGCTCGAAGCGCTGGTCCGCAATGTTGGCGCGGACATTGGCTTTGCCACCGATCCCGATGTGGACCGCCTCGCGCTGGTGCTCGATGACGGCCGAGCGCCCGGAGAGGATTACACGCTCGCGTTCGCCGCCCGCACCGTGCTGCGGCATCGGCCGGGGCCCGTGGTCACCAATCTCTCCACCAGCAAAGTCGTGGCAGATGTGGCCGCTGAAGCCGGCGTCCCCTTTCACTTTGCAAAAGTCGGCGAAGTGAATGTCGCGCTGGCCATGCAGGCGCTCGGGGCCACGATCGGCGGCGAAGGCAATGGCGGGGTGATCCTGCCGGAGCTCCATCTGGGACGCGATGCGCCCCTCGGGGCTGCGCTGCTGCTGCAGCTGATGCATGAAGAAGGCCGACCGCTCTCGGCACTGATCGCGGAACGCCCCCGGTATGTCATCGTGAAGGACAAGCTCGATCGGCCGAACGTGGCCCTCGATGCCGTCTACGCAGCGTTGCTGGCGGCGTTCCCCGATGCCACGGCCGACCAACAGGACGGCCTGCGTCTCGATTGGCCCGATCGCTGGGTGCACCTGCGCCCATCCGGAACCGAGCCGATCGTTCGGGTGATTGCCGAGGCGCCCACGGTGGAGGCGGCCCGCCAGCTCGTGCAGGAGGCCCGTCGGCCGCTCGACGCGCTCATCGGATAGTCCATCGCCGCGCTCTGTGTTACTTCGTCGCTTCCCTCAGCATCACTGAATCATGTGCGGAATTGTTGGATACGTTGGCCCGAAAATCGCGACGCCTCTCTTGATCGACGGACTGCGTCGGCTGGAGTATCGCGGCTATGACTCTGCGGGGATTGCGACGCTGGAAGGCGGCGCGATCACCACGCGGAAAGCGGCCGGGAAGATCGCGCGTCTGGAGGCGGTGATTGATCGCAATCCCCCAAAGGGCACGGTGGGCATCGCGCACACCCGGTGGGCCACGCACGGCCCGCCGACGGAAACCAATGCGCATCCGCATCTGAGCAGCAGCGGCCGCATTGCCGTCGTGCACAACGGGATCATCGAGAACGCGTCC
>JBAXMW010000035.1:0-26623 GCA_037134115.1 Gemmatimonadaceae bacterium
CTGGGCGCGCTGGTGGAGTGGACGGTGAAGACGCTGCGCGACGGTACCACGGGGTCGTAAGGGGCACGCCACGACCGCCTTGCCCCCATACGGACCGCCACGTTTCTTCCCCCCTGTCCGTATACAGACCACACCCTCCGGGGTGTGCCTTGGTCCGCTGTCGTGGCTGTTTCCCTTCCTTCCCGTAGTCCCTCCATGCCTCGTCTCTCCCGTCTCGCTCCCGTGATGGGGCTGGCCGCCGCTGCCTGCGTCGTTGCCAAGCCCACCGTCACCTCGGCCCCGGCCGCGCCGGTGGCCCCCGCACCCGCCGCCGCGCCGGTGATCCCGCAAACCCCGCAGCCCCCCACTGGTGGACGCGGTGGCTTTGGCGGGCAAGGTGGTGCCCCCGGCGGTGCGCAGGGTGGTGCTGGCCAGCAGGCCGGTGCCCAGGACCCGCAGCCGCGCCCGTACGCGCAGGTCATCACGAACAAGGCCGTGACGAAGTCCGGCGTCTTCAAGGTCCATCAGATTGGCACCCGGCTCTACTTCGAAATTCCCGCGAAGGAGCTCGGCAAGGACTATGTGATCGTCAGCACGCTGGCGGGCACGCCCGACGAAATCGGGATTCGCGGGACGCAGGGCGGCAACAACATCATTCGCTTCGAACGGCGCGATAACCGTCTGTTCGTCCGCGAGCAGGATTTCCGCGATGTCATCAGCGATACGGCAGCGTCGCAGCGGAAGGCGGAAGCGCTCATCAGCGTCACCAAGATTCTCGCGACGCTCAACATTGAAGCGTTCGGCGCCGACAGCGCGCCGGTCGTGGAAGTCACGCGCATGTTCACCGGCGGCGTGGCGGAATACACCGCCCTTGGCCGTCGCGCGCAGGTCGATGCGGCGCGCTCGTACATCGAACGCTTTGCGGCGTATGCGCGCAACGTGAACGTCACCGCGGTGCAGAGCTTCACGCCGCAGGGCGGCGGCGCCCCGGGCGGCGGTGGTGGCTTCCCCGGCGCGGCCGCGGCGGCCACGGCGCCCACGACCGAGATGTACACCTTCTCGATCGCCAAGCTCCCGGATGACCCGATGCGTCCGCGGCTGCACGATGACCGCGTCGGCTACTTCAGCGTGTCACAGCGCGATTTCTCCGGCACCACGCAGCGCGTGGAGACGCGGCAGTTCATCTCGCGCTGGCGCCTCGAATGCTCCGACAAGATGGTCGGCAAGCTGTGCGTCCCGAAGAAGCCCATCACCTACTACCTCGATCCGGCGACGCCGGCGTGGCTCAAGCCGTGGATCAAGCGCGGCATTGAAGCCTGGCAGCCCGCGTTCGAGGAGGCTGGCTTCTCCAAGGGCATCGTCGCCGCGGAAGCACCGGCGAATGATCCGGACTTCTCCGGTGAAGATGCGACCGTGAGCATGGTCCGTTGGCTCCCGTCCGCGACGGAAAATGCGGTGGGCCCGAGCCTCAAGGATCCGCGCACCGGCGAAATTCTCGATGCCGACGTGCAGACGTATCTCAACGTCATGAACCTCGGCCGCGACTGGTACTTCACGCAAGTTGGTCCGCTCGATAAGCGCGCGCAGAAGTTCCCCTTCCCTGATTCACTCGCGGGGCGGTTGCTGGAATACGTGACGTCGCACGAAGTCGGTCACACGCTCGGCTTCCCGCACAACTTCAAGGCGAGCTCGATGTATCCGACCGACTCGGTTCGGTCGAAGTCGTGGGTCGCGAAGATGGGACACACGCCGACACTCATGGACTACGCGCGCTTCAACTATGTCGCGCAGCCGGAAGATGGGATCGCGCTCGATGACCTGATCCCGAAGGTGGGTCCGTATGACAAGTACGCGGTGAAGTGGGGCTACTCCCCGCTCCCAGCCGCCTCGGAAAAGGCGACGCTCGAGGCGTGGGCCAAGCTGCAGGACGCCACGCCCTGGTATCGCTTCGCGAATGACGGCGGCGCGCAGGGCGCGGACCCGGCCGAGCAGTCGGAAGCGGTGGGCGACGCCGATGCGGTGAAGGCGACGGGGCTTGGGATCAAGAACCTCAAGCGCGTGATGGGCTTCCTGGAATCGGCGACGGCGTGGAAGGCCGGCGACACGTACGACAACCTGGAAGAGCTGTACGGCCGCACCGTGGGGCAGTGGTCCACGGAGCTCGGTCACGTCGCGCGCATTATTGGCGCCGAGTACAAGCAGGAGAAGCGGGTGGGGCAGAATGGCCCCGTCTGGCGTCCGGTGGAACCGGCGCGGCAGAAGGCGGCGCTGCAGTTCCTGCAGGAGAACGCGTTTGCGACGCCGACCTGGCTCCTCGACGACAACATCCTCCGGAAGATTGAAGCGAACGGCAGCCTGAGCCGCGTGGGAAGCGCGCAGGGGCGGGTGCTGGCGTCGGTCGTGAGCAACGATCGGATGGAGCGGATGCTCGAAACCGAAGCGCTGGCGACGAGCAAGGCCGACGTCTATCCGGTGGCCGACATGTTGTCGGAGCTGCGTGCGGGGCTCTGGAAGGAGATCGCGTCGGGCTCGACGATTGATGCCTTCCGTCGTCGTCTGCAGCGCACGTACCTCGAAGCGATGGCCAGCAAGATCAATCCGCCGGCGCAGGCCCCGGCCGCGCAGCTGCCCGGTGCGGGTGGGCGCGGTGGTGCGGCCCCGGCAACGGCGGTGGATCTCCGGCCGATCCTCAAGAGCGAGATGCGGGCGCTGGACGCCGACCTCGCGACGGCGATCGGCAAGACCAGCGATCGGATGACGAAGGCGCATCTCGAAGATGCCCGCGATCAGATCCGGAAGATGCTGGGCACCAAGGACTGAGGATGGTGACGGGATCGGCCGTTGGGCCGGTCCCGTGCCAGATCCACAGGGCCCCAGAGTTGCGAGGGGCTATGAGCGGCCGGTAGACTCCCACCATACGGTTGGGGTTGCCCGGCCGCTCACCTTTTTCCGAGTGCCAGAATGCGTCTGCGTGCCCTGCCGTTCGCTCTGACCGGCCTCCTTGTCGCTTCCTGCAAGCCGGCCGCCACGCCGACGCCTGCCCCGAAGCCCGCCACCACCACCGCGGGGGCGGGGAATGCGACCGCGCCCACCGCGCCGGGGGCCCCCTCGGCGCCCGGCGCGCCGACCACTCCCGGTGCGCCGACCCCCGGTGGTCAGCCGCCGGCGGGCGGCATGCCCAATCTGGGCGCCCTCGCCGGTGCGATGGGCGGACTGGGTGGGGCACTGGGCGGTGGCGGGGATCCGACGCCTCGTCCGTATGCCCAGGTGATCACCCCCAAGGCCAAGTCGAAGACGGGCGTCTTCGGGGTGCACCAGATCGGCTCGCGGCTCTTTTTTGAGATCCCCGCGAAGGAGCTGGGGAAGGATTTCGTGATCACCACCGTGCTGGCCGGCACCCCGGCGGGCATTGGGATCAACGGCACGCTCGGACCGGACAAGGTGATTCGGTTTGAGCGGCGCGAAAATCGCGTCCTCGTGCGCGACATCAACTACAACAACGTCTCCACCGACAGCACGCGCGAATCGAAGCGGGCGATGGCGCTGATCGAGTTCTATCCGATCCTCGCGTCGCTCAACGTCGAAGCGTATGGCAAGGACAGCGCGGCGGTTGTGGAAGTGACGCGCATGTTCACCGGCGGGGTGCAGGAATTCTCCGGCGGTGGCCAGCGCGTGGCGGTCGACGCGAGCCGCTCCTTCATCGAGAAGTTCTCCGCCTACTCACGCAACGTGAACGTGACGGCGACGCAGACCTTCACCCGTGGCGGTGGTATCGCCGGGCTCCCCAGCATTCCGGGGCTGCCGACGGGTGGAGCCGCTGGGGCCACGAGCGAAGCGTATACCTTCTCGATTGTGCGCCTCCCCGATGAACCGATGATGCCGCGGCTCATGGACGCGCGCGTCGGCTACTTCGGTGAGAACAAGTCGGACTTTGGCTCAGCCGAACAGCGCGTGGTGCCGCTCCGCTACATCTCGCGCTGGCGGCTGGAATGCTCGGACAAGAAGGTCGGGAACCTGTGCGTGCCGAAGCACCCCATCACCTACTATGTCGATCCGGCCACGCCGACGTGGCTCAAGCCGTGGATCACGAAGGCGATTGAGGAGTGGCAGCCGGCCTTTGAAGCCGCGGGCTTTTTCAAGGGGATCGTGGCGGGTGTCGCGCCGAACGATCCGGACTTCTCCGGTGAAGATGCCTCGGTCGCGATGATCCGGTGGTTGCCGAGCCCGGTGGCGAATGCCGTGGGACCGAGCGTGACGGATCCGCGCACGGGGGAGATCATCGATGCCGACGTGCAGATGTATCACAACGTCATGGATCTCCAGCGCGACTGGTACTTCTCGCAGGTCGGGCATCTCGACAAGCGGGCGCAGACCTTCCCGTTCCCCGATTCGCTGATGGGGCGGCTGATTCAGTTCGTGGCCGCGCATGAAGTGGGGCACACCTTGGGCTTCCCGCACAACATGAAGGGGAGCTCGATGTATCCCGTCGACTCGATCCGCTCGAAGACGTGGGTGGCGAAGATGGGGCACTCGCCGTCGATCATGGATTACGCGCGCTTCAACTACATCGCGCAGCCGGAAGATGGCATCGCCCTCGAGAACCTGGTCCCCAAGGTCGGCCCGTATGACACGTACGCGGTGAAGTGGGGCTATTCGCCGATCCCGGGCGCCAAGACGCCAAACGATGAGAAGGCCACGCTCGACGCCTGGGCGCGGCTGCAGGACAGCATTCCCTGGTATCGCTTCGGTGGTGGCCAGGTCGATCCGGGCGAGCAGTCCGAAGCCATCGGCGACGCCGATCCGGTGAAGTCCACCGGGCTGGGCTTCAAGAACCTGCGCCGCATTATGGATCTCGTCGTGCCGGCCTCCACGACCGATAAGACGGCCGATTACTCGCTGCTGCGCACGACGTATCAGGGCGTGCTCAGCCAGTGGGCGACTGAGGCGCAGCATGTGACGCGTGTGGTTGGTGGTCTCAACAAGCAGGAAAAGGCCGTAAGCCAGAGCGGTCCGGTGTGGACCGCGGTGCCGCGCGCTCGGCAGAAGGCCGCGGTGAAGTTCCTGAATGACGAGGTCTTCACCACGCCGACCGCAATGATCCGTCCGGAGATCCTTCGGAAGATTGAATCCGACGGCAACATCAACCGCGTGAGCAGCGCGCAGACGCGCACGCTGTCGGCACTCGTGGCCAATGCGAAGCTGCAGCGGATGGTGGAGTTCGAGGCGGTGACGACCAACCGCGCCGAGGTGTATTCGCTGGGCGAGATGCTGACGGATCTGCGGCGTGGGCTCTGGTCGGAGATCTACCGGGGTGCGCCGATCGATGCGTACCGCCGTCGCCTGCAGACGACGTACCTCGAAGCGATGGCCAGCAAGATCAAGCCGGCGCCGCAGTCGGCCCAGGACGCGCAGATCGCCGCGCTGCTCGGACTGGGCAGCGGCAGCACGCGTGACTTCCGTCCGATCCTGAAGGACGAAATGCGCACCCTCGATGGCGAGCTGGCCGGCGCGATTGGCAAGATCAGCGATCGCGTCTCCCGGGCGCATCTGCAGGATGCGCGGGATCAGATCAAGGCGATGCTCAATACGGACAAGTAACGCGCGATCTGCTGGTAGGTCGAAGGACGACGATAGCAACGGGGTGGTCGCGCAGTCTGCGCGGCCACCCCGCAGTCGCTCCAGCGCGCGGAACGACTGGAACCCAAATACGCGCGCGCGCGTAGTTTTCGCACATGCCAATGCCCACTGATTCCGCCCCCGGCGACGTCGCCCCGGTCCGATCCGCACTGCGCGGCCAGTACGAAATTCAGCGCGAACTCGGGCGCGGCGGCATGGGTATCGTGCTGCTGGCCCGCGACGAGCGCCTCGACCGGCTGGTCGCCCTTAAGGTGCTGCCACCGGAGCTGGCCGAGCAGGCAGACACCAAGGAGCGCTTCCTGCGCGAAGCGCGGATGGCAGCACGGCTGTCGCACCCGAACATCGTGCCCGTATACCGGGCCGACGAGATCAACGGCTTCGCCTTCTTCGCCATGGGGTTTGTGGAGGGCGAGACGCTCGGTGAACGCATACGCGACCGTGGGGCACTCCCCGCCGCCGATGTGGTCCGGGTGCTGCGCGAAGTCGCCTGGGCCCTCGCCTACGCGCATGCCCGCGGCATCGTGCACCGGGATGTGAAGCCCGACAACATTCTGCTTGAACGCGGCAGTGGCCGGTCGGTCGTGACCGACTTCGGCATCGCCCGATCGGACTTCAACCCGGCGCTCACCCAGGACGGATACGTGCTGGGCACCGTTCATTTCATGAGCCCCGAACAGGCCAGCGGGGAATCGCTCGACGGCCGCAGCGACCTGTATGCGCTCGGGTGCATCGGCTTCCTGGCGCTCAGCGGACGGCTGCCGTTCGAAGGGTCCGCGCCGCAGGCAATCCTCATCGCTCACGCCACCAAGGAGCCACCGACGCTGCGATCGTTGGCGCCCGCCGTGCCGCCGGCCCTCGCCGCCGTGATCGATCAGTGCCTCCGCAAACGGGCCGACGACCGCTTCGCCAACGGTGAAGAGCTGGCGGATGCGCTCGGCAAAGCGCTTGAGGCGGTGGAGAGTGCCGCCCGTGACGAGGGCGGCCAGACCGCGCTGTCCAGCGACGATGCCATGGCGATCTGGCGTCGCGCCGCCGAGCTGCAGGCGGAAGCGGCGGCACGATTGGAGTCACGTATGCGGGAGACCGCCGGTACCAAACAGCTAGTCGCGACATCAATGGCGCCGGTAGGATCACCCGATGGCGCGATAGTAGCCGAACAGAATACGTCCAGTGAAGTTGCAGTGCCGACCGATTCCTATCGGTTGCGGGATATCGAGGCAGCTGCCGTCGAAGCCGGCATTTCGCAGCGCTACGTCGCGCTCGCCCTCGACGAGCTCCGCGCATTACCCAATGCGGTCCAGCGCGCGCAGCCGATACCTCGCTGGAAGGAAGCCCTCGCCACGCGACTCTTCGGCACGACCCAGCGCACCCTGTCCGTGACGCGACTCTACTCGGCGTCACCTCGCGCCGTACTGCAGGTACTGGGTCGGTCGCTGCAGGCGGTACCGTGGTCACTGTCGCTTCGTGATACACTCGGGGGACACCCGCTTGATGGTGGCGTGTTGGTTTTCGAGCTTCCGGCGATGGTCGATGGCAATTACAAGTGGACGTGGACCCGGTACGGGGTGTTTGCACCCGAGCTCCGCGTGTCGCTGGCCGCGGCGCCAGGAAATGCCAAGGCCTGCGAGGTCACCATTCACGTGAGTCTACGGGAGGGCCTCACGGCCAACATCACCGGCTACAGCGTTATCGCCTCCGGCGGCGGCGTTTTCAGTGGATTCATCGGCGCCCTCTTCGCGAAGAAGGCGATGCTCTTGGCGGGTGCCGCGCTCGCCGGCTCGGCGCTGGCAGCAGGCCTCCTCACCGGTGTCGCCTTACTAGCACTCACCGGCCCGCTCTACCGCTGGGAGATTCGGAAAACCGAGGCCGAGCTGCAGGCAGCGCTCGGGGCGATCGACGCGGCGCTCCGCTCCATCGACATCTTCGGCGAGGCGCTAACGCCGCCGCTACCGCGGTCCCCAGACGCCGGCGCCGACCTGCTGATGATGCTCTGAGCACCGAGAAGTAAGGCGCCACCGACTGCGGTGGTTGGTCCGGTCCCCGCTGGTCCGCCCTCACGGGCGCACTGGCGGGGACCGTCCCGTTTCTGATGGTGCCCGCGATGATCAGCCCCGCCGTTTGGACTCCGGCATCAAGACATCGAAGGCGTAGGAGATGGTCAGGCCATCGGGGGTGGTGAAGCTGATGAACCGCCAGCCTGGGACCATGGTCGGTGTGAACGTCATCGACGCCACCCCATCAGCCCCGGTCGTGACCATGGACTCCGCCAGCGCATCCCCCTCCACCGCGTCCCGTACCGCGACCTGCAACGTGACGCCAGAGACGCTGTTGCCATAGCGGTCCACGACGTGCACCATCGGTGCCGTGAAGACCTCACCGGCCATGAGGGAGTCAGCAGCCGGCTGAAGGGCGACCAGTCGGCTGGGAGCGCCAGCGACCGCCTGCTCTTCAAAGTCGACGGCCACACTGGTGCCAGCAAGCGCGCGCACCACGGTGTTGCCCACGAGGGTATCGGTGGTAAAGCCAATCCGCGCGATCCCCTGCGCATTGGTGGTGCTGGTGGCTGCACTGAGTCGCCCACGACCGGACACAATCGTCCACTGCACCACCGTACCGGGGAGCAGGTCCCCTGAGGCCCCATACACGACGACGGCCAGCGAATCTGGTGAGGGGGTGCCCACGGGGAGCGTCTGCTGAAACCCCACAATGCCGTACGCGCGGGCGGGGCTGTCAACAATCTCCGGGTCGGTGGAATCGTGGCAGGCGGTCAGGACCATGGTGAGGCCCATCATGGCGACCATGGTATGACGAGGGGAGAAAGACATGGGAGTGCTCACTGGACAGGCACATCGGGATGTGCACTGAGCGCGTGAAGCTGGAGGGTGCGGTGCGTTGTCACCGGATTCATGCGCGCCAAACGTGTGACCGCTCCTACCCCACGTATCGGCGTGGGTTGGCAATCCCAACCGAAGAAAGTTTCTCAAGCGATTTCGCCGGCCTCGTCCTATTTTTCTGGTATGTCCATTCGTCCTGTCTCCCGCATTTCACAGGCCCGCCCCACGATGGAAGGGGCCGGCGTGCATCTCCATCGCGCCTTCGGCTTTGGTGAGACCAGCGCCACCGATCCGTTTCTGCTCTTTGATGATTTCCGCGGAGACACCCCCGCGCACTATCAGGCAGGGTTCCCGTGGCATCCGCATCGCGGCATCGAAACGATCACGTATGTCCTGGCTGGAACCGTGGAGCATGCCGACAGTCTGGGGAACCGCGGATTGCTCGGCGCAGGTGATGTCCAGTGGATGACCGCGGGTCGCGGTATCGTGCATCATGAGATGCCGATGGGTGCGCCAGATGGGCGCATGCACGGCTTTCAGCTGTGGGCCAACCTGCCGTCGTCGCTGAAGATGACAACCCCGCGCTATCAGGACGTACAGTCCCGCGATATTGCCGAAGTCATTGCCGACAATGGCACGATCGTACGCGTGATCTGCGGTGAATTTTGGGGGAAGCGCGGTCCGGTTGATGGCATTGCTGCCGATCCGGTCTATCTCGATGTCACCGTCCCCCCTGGCACACGCACCGTGTTGCCGGTCGATGCCTATCGCAACACCTTTGCCTACATCTTTGAAGGGACCGGCACCTTCCGCCACGCCTCACCGAATGTCGGTATCCTGACCGAGCGCACCGCCGGCAACGACGATGATCTGGTGCGTGATCTCAGCGGGAATCGGTCGCTGGTGCTCTTTGATACGGGCGATGAAGTTGTCGTGACGGCGGGGCCACAAGGGATGCGCTTCCTCCTCGTCTCTGGCACGCCCATTAAGGAACCCGTCGCGTGGCACGGGCCCATCGTGATGAACACCCGTGCGGAATTGATGCAAGCGATGCAAGATTTGCGCGACGGGACCTTCATTCAGCCGTAACCGCGTGGTGCTGCGCCTTCGCACCACTGTCTCTCACCCTCCGCCTCCGCTCGCCATGCTCTCCGTTCGACGCCACGCATCGGCCGCCGTTTTCTCGGCGCTAACCGCTCTCTTGGTGCAGGCTGCCACCGTGCAGGCGCAGACCGCGCCCGCGGCGGCGAAGGTGAAGCGATTTGAAGGGACGGCCGCCCTTGGCTTCTCGCAAACGAGTGGTAACGCCGATGCCACTGCCATCAACCTGAGCAACAAGCTCAAGTACACCCTGCGCGGCTGGTCGATGGCGCAGGATTTGGTGTTCTTTTATGGGGAAGCCAACAACAAGGTCAACGCGAACTTCTGGACCGCTGGCTTGCGGGCCGAGCGGCGGTTGACGCCGCGTCTCGGGACCTATGTGGTCACGCGTTTTGACCGCAACGTCTTGCAGGGGATCAGCCGCCGCTTCGAAGAGGGCGTCGGTCTGGATTACAAGCTGGCCGATGCGCCCAACGACAAGCTGACGATCGCGCTCGGTGCCTCCGCCTTTCAGCAGACACTGACCCCCGGATCCAGCTCCACGTTCGCGGGAAGCTTCCCGGCAGCCCGCACCGCGATGGATTACAAGCACCTCTTCTCCGCCAAGGCGTACTTCCAGCAAACGGCGGAGTATCTGCCGAATCTGAGCGAGTCGCAGGCGTTCCTGTTGAACAGTGAAAGCGCCCTGGTGGCCCCGCTGGTCAGCGCGCTCGCGGTGAAGATCGGCTATGTGCAACGCTACAATGCGCGTCCGCCGGTGCGGAACGGCGTGGCGCTCAAGAAGACCGACACGTTTTTCTCGACCGCGATCACGTACACGTTCTGACCGGACTGTGGCGCCCCACGCGACACCGGCCCCCCTCCACACGCCGCGTCTGATCGTGCGCCTGGTCACCCCCGCCGATCTGGAGGGGCTCCAGGCGGTCCACGCCGACGAGGAGGTCACGGCATTCCTGCCGTATGGCCCGTGGCACGAGCCAGCGGATGCTGCCGCCTGGTATGCCCGCGTGGAGGCGCAGGCCGAAAGTGCCTGGTTTTTTGTGCTGGTCGACCGGGCCAGCGACCACATCATCGGCCTGGCCCAACTCTTTCGTCTCGATGTGGGAGCGGCCCGGGTGGAATTGGGCTACGTCCTGGGGCGCGCGTGGTGGGGTCAGGGGTACATGACGGAAGCGCTCCGCGGGCTCATCGGGCTGGCGTTCGGGGCGCTGGGACTTCGACGCATCGAAGCGGAAATTCACCCGGACCATCAGCGCTCAATCCGCGTGATGCAGCGGCTGGGGTTCCGCGAAGAGGGGCGGCGGCGGGAGCGATGGGTCCGTCAGGGCATCCCCTACGATGTCCTCTGCTACGGCCTGTTGGTCCACGAGGCCGGTGATTTCGGGTCCAATCCGTTTGCGCGATAGCGCGCCGGCCCACATATCAGAGAGGTCCGCGGCTCCCCTCTCGTCCCCACATCCCGTATCGGCCCATGCACATCCGGTTGATAGCGCTGTCCGCGCTGGCGGCCCCCGTGGCGCTCGCCGCCCAGTCCACCTCCTCGGCTGCCAGACGGGCATCCACCGCCCAAGGGGGGTCGGTCGCAAAGGCCGCCGCGGCCGCGACCTCGCCAGCGGTCGATCTTGGTGCGCTCAAATGGCGCTCGGTCGGTCCGGCCAACAACGCGGGGCGGATCTCGGTGGTGGTGGGCGTCCCCGGCGATCCCACCACGTACTACGTCGCTGGCGCCAACGGGGGGATCATCAAGACCACGAATGGGGGCACCACCTTCCGCCCGATTTTTGACAATCAGGCGGTCCTCTCGATCGGCGCAATCGCGGTCGCTCCGTCGGACCCCAATGTCCTGTATGTGGGCACCGGGGAAGGCAATCCGCGCAACAATGCCTCCATTGGGAACGGGCTCTACAAATCCGTGGATGCCGGTGAGCACTGGACGCACATCGGCCTGGAGAAGACGGAGAAGATTGCCCGGATCGTCATCGATGGCCGGAATCCGGACATCGTGTACGCCTGCAGCTTGGGGCGTGAATGGGGCCCGAATGAAGAGCGCGGCGTCTATCGCAGCACGGACGGCGGCAAGAACTGGACGCGCGTGTTGTTCGTGGACACGCAGACCGCCTGTTCAGACCTGTCGGCCGATCCCAACAATTCCAATATCCTGTACGCCGGGATGTACACCTATCGCCGCTGGGCCTGGCATCTGGAGTCCGGTGGCGGGCGGACGGCGGTCTACAAGTCCGTCAACGGGGGCGAGAGCTGGGAACGGCTCTCCGGCCCGGAGCAGACGCGTGGGCTCCCCACGGGGGACATGGACCGCATCGGTGTCGCCGTCGCGCCCAGTGATCCGAACATCGTATACGTGATCAGCGAAACCAAGACCGAGGGCGAACTCTGGCGGAGTGATGATGCCGGCGCGCATTGGCGCGTGGTCAACCGGGATCCCAACATCAACTTCCGTCCGTTCTACTATGCGGATCTCCGCGTGGATCCGCAGAACCCCAATCGCGTCTATACCCTCTCGGGTTCGCTGTATCTCTCCGAAGACGGCGGGACCACCTTCCGTACCATCGCGCAGTCGGTGCACGGCGATCATCAGGCCATGTGGATCGATCCGCGCAATCCCAAGCGGATTCTTGAAGGTTCGGATGGTGGCTGGCAGGTCAGCCAGGATGCCGGCAAGACCTGGGATGTGGTGAACACCTTTGCGTTCACGCAGTTCTATCACATCAACTACGACATGCAGACGCCCTACATGGCCTGCGGCGGGCTGCAGGACAATGGCAATTGGTGCGGGCCGAGCCGTGGCTTGTTTGGTGGCATTCTCAAGAGCGACTGGGTCACCGTCTCCGGCGGGGACGGCTTTTTCACCGTGCCGGATATTGCACAGCCGTGGATGATTTATTCGGATGCGCAGGGGGGGATGCTGAATATCACCGACACGCGCACGGGCACGCAGAAAATGATCTATCCCTATCCGAATCGCGTGGGCTCGGTGGGGGATGCGATGATCTCGCACACGTATCGGTTCAACTGGAATTCGCCGATCGCGCTGTCGCCGCAGAACCCGGGCGTCGTGTACTTCGGGGGCAATGTGCTCTTCAAGAGCACGAATCACGGGAATTCCTTCCGCGTGATTTCGCCCGACCTGACCACGAATGATCCCGCGAAGCAGCAGAGCTCCGGCGGCCCGATTGTTGTGGACAACACGGCCGCGGAATTCCATTGCACGATTCTGTCCATCAGCCCGTCACCGCTCGATTCCAACGTGATTTGGGTGTCGACCGATGACGGCAATGTGCAAGTGACGCGTGACGGCGGCGCGACGTGGCGCAATGTCTTCCGGAATGTCCCCGGACTGAAGCCCAATGCGTGGCTGGCCACCATCGAGGCCTCCCACTTCAGCCCGGGCACCGCGTATGTGGTCGCCGATCATCATCAGGACGATGATTACGCGCCGTATGTGTACCGCACGACGGATTTCGGCGTGACCTGGACGCCGATCATGGGCGACTTGCCGGCGAGCGCGCTCTGGACGCATGTCGTCCGTGAGGACCCGCGCAACCGGAATCTGTTGTACGTCGGTACCGAAGCGGGAGTGTGGGCCTCGTGGGACGGCGGGACGCACTGGGCCAGCCTGCGTGGGACGCTCCCACCGGTGCCGGTGCGCGATATGCAGATCCATCCGCGGGAGAATGATCTGCTCCTCGCGACCCATGGTCGCGGCCTGTACATCCTCGATGACATCACCGCGCTGCAGCAGATGGGCACGGCAACGACCACCGAGGCCACGCTCTTCCCTGCGCCGCCCGCAATCCGCTGGAACCAGTGGAACAAGGATGGGAACCTCGGCACACGCACCTGGCGGGCCGAAAATCCGCCGGACGGGGCGTTCGTGACGTATTACCTGAAGAGCCAGCCGGTCGATGCGGTGTCGCTGACGATCAGTGATGCCGGCGGACGCGTGGTGCGTCGTCTCACGCGCATCCCCGACGAAGCGGGCATTAATCGGGTGACGTGGGATTTGCGCTACGAGGTCACGCCAGGCACGGAAGGCGGCCGCGGGGGGCGGGCAAGCACCGCGAGCGCCGCACCGGCCGACACCTCGCTGGCCGCCCTGCGCGCCCGGCGGCGAGCCGCCGCCGCGGATGATGCGGATGGCCCGGGGGAAAGCGAATTCTTCGGCAGTGGTGGGGCCCCGTTCGTCCTGCCGGGCACGTACACCGCCACCCTGACGGTGAATGGCCGCAGCTATACCACGCCCATTGTGGTGCGCGCGGATCCGCGGTCGGCGATGACGCCGGCGCAGCTTGTGGCCCAGCATGACGCCGCCAAGCGCATCGATGAAGTGGCCGGACGCGTGGCGCGCGTGATTGCCAACGTTGATGATGTCCGCGGCCAACTGTCCGCGCTGCAGACGATCCTGCGGTCGGTCCCCAAGGACAGTGGCGACCGCACGACGGCGGATGCGCTGCGTGAGATTACCACGGCCATGCAGGAGCTGAAGCATTTCCGCGACTCGGTGCTCGTGCGCCCAGTGGCCGGACTTGGGTATCGGCAATACCCGCGCTTGCGCGAAGAAGTGCAGACCGTGTCCGGCTCCATTACGCGGGCGATGCTGCCGCCCACCGCGGGCGAACTGCTGCGCTCCACGGAACTCACAACGGAAACGACGGAAGCCGCCGCGCGCTTTGATCAGATCATGCAGACGCGGGTGGCACGCATCAATGCGTTGTTGAAGGGTTCACCGCATGTGATCACGCCGCCGGTCCCACGTTCCTTCGTGCCCTAATGCGCCGCTGGACCACGCAGCTGCGGCGTTGGTGGCTATCGCTGCCGCTATCGCTCATTGGTGGCGCGCCGCTCGCCGCGCAGGAGCCCCCGACCCCGGTCGTCCGGGTGTCGGGGGAGGTGCGCGACAGTGTCACCGGACAGCCATTGGCTGGGGCCGTCGTGCAACTGGTCTCGCAGGGCGCGGCGGCCCGCATTCGGTCGGCGACGACGGACGCCCGTGGCACGTTTGTGCTGCCGGAGGTGCCCGCCGGGGTCTACCTCGCGGGCTTTTTGCATCCGCTGCAGGAACAGCTGGGGATCGAAGGCACCCTGTTGCGGGTGGAGATCACCAACACCGAACCGGTGACGCTGGCCCTCGGCACGCCATCGGCCCGGACGCTGCTCGCCATGCGGTGCGGTCCCTCCGTGCCCGGACGTCCCAACGGGGCGCTCTTTGGCGTGGTGCGTCGAACCCGCGGACGCACCCTCACCACGCCGGCGCGCATCCGGGTCCAGTATACGCAATTCATCGTGGGGGAGCGGGGGATGGACCGGCGCACGATCTCTCCCCTCGGGGAGAGTGGCCTCGACGGGAGTTTCGTCGTGTGCGGGTTGCCACCGGGCTCTCGTCTCACGGCCCGGGCGTTCGCCGAGGCCGACAGCAGCGGCTTCGTTGAATTGGATATGCCTTCCACCGGCATTCTGGTTCGGTCGTTCGCGATTGGCGCGGCCACCCGCGTGTCTGGCGACGTGTCCACGGGTCGTGGCGTTCGGGGCAGCGCGCGCCTGCGCGGCCAGATAACGAGCGTGGCGGGCACGCCCATCCGCGGGGCGGTGGTGTCCGTCTTGGGGAGCGTCTCCAGCAATACCTCGAACGCCAACGGGCAATACACGCTCACGGAGCTCCCGGAGGGGTCGTATCTGGTGGAGGCGCGCGCGCTCGGCTTTCAACCGGTGCGGACGATCGTCGAGCTGGATGCCGATCGCGAGGTCACCGCGGATCTGGTCGCTCGTGCGCTCCCCGCGGCGCTCGACACCATGCGGGTGCGTGCGGATCGCATGACCGTGCCACTCGCCGATTTCGATCGGCGCCGGCGTCTGGGCTTCGGGCATTTTCTAACTGAAGCGCAGATCACGGCGCGAGCACCCTCCACCGTCGCTGACGTCTTCCGTTCGACGCCCGGGGTCGTGACGATGCCTGGACAATTCGGGCGGGACCGCGTCCTGCTGCGCAGCACCGGCATGACCGGCGACTGCGCACCGGCCGTTTTCCTGAACGGACTCAATGTGCCGAATGATGACGGGGATCTGGATGCGCTGATCAACGCCCGGGACATTCGCGCCGTGGAGATCTATGCGCGGACTGCGAGCATGCCGATCGAGTTTCAGACGCGCACCGGGTGCGGATCGATCGTGATCTGGACCGGGGCCCGGACCGGAACAGGCGGCCGCTGAGCATGGGGGTACCGGCGCGAAGGCACATATCGTGGTGGACCGTCGGCGCGGCGTCGCTCTGCGGGCTCCTCCTGTCAGCGCCCACCGCCCGGGGGCAGGGTTCCACCGCCCTTTCGCCCTTCGCCACCGCCAAAGCCGAGGCGTTGCTGCGCACGAAGCTGAGTTGTCTGGGCTGCCACCAGCTCCATGGTGAAGGCGGACGGTTGGCGCCCGCGCTCGATGCGGTCCACCAGCGACGGGATCCCGCCTACATCGCGGCGATCATTCGGAATCCGCAGCAGCTGCGCCCGGGCATCGCGATGCCCCGCATCCGCATGCCGGAGTCCGATCTTCTGCTCATTACGAGCTACCTCACCGGGCCGGGACAGGTGGGCCGAGCGGGTGTCGCCGGATCGCCGCCAGCCACATCAGCCGCGTCGACAAGCAGCCGCGTTGATGGTGCCGCACTCTATGCAACCTGGTGCGCGGGATGCCACGGTGCCGGTGGCGCCGGGAATGGGCCGAACGCGTCGGCCTTGCCGGTGCCGCCGGCCAACCACACCGATCGGCGACGGATGAGTGCCCGCACTGATGCTGCCCTCTATGACATCATCGATGGGGGCGGTGCGATCATGAATCAGCATGTCCGCATGCCCGCCTTCGGGGGGACACTCTCGAGCGCCGAGATGCAGGCATTGGTCAGGCATCTGCGCACCCTCTGCCGGTGCACGGGACCGTCGTGGTCCACGGATGGCCCGCCATGACCGCGCGTCTCGTCGCTTCCGGAGTGGGGCGGCTGTTTCTGCACTGCCGCTCCGCCCTGCTGCTGCTCACCGTCGTTGGCGCCTGTGCGCGGACCACGGCCGACGCGGGTGGCGGAGGGGATGACGAGGCGCCGCTGGTGACCACCCCGGTCTCGGCCCCGCCACGGGGACCCGCCCCAGCCGATTTCGCGGGGAGCGCAAGCTGTCAGTCCTGCCACGCGGAGCAGTCCGCCCAATGGCGTGCGTCGACGCATGGCCGTGCCGGTGGCACCCCGGGGGATCCGTCCAACCCCGTCACGCTGATCGCGCCCTTCAACGGGGCGCCGCTGCGCTTCCGGAACGCCACCGTGGTGCCCCGGCTCGTGGCCGGCCGGCCCGAGTTTCTGGTGGAGCGACCAGGTGAGCGGGACACCGTCTTTCGCGTCACCGGCGTGATTGGGGGCGGGCACATGGCGGGGGGCGGCACGCAGGGGTTCGTCACGACGTGGCTGGATGGCACGGTGCGCTTTCTCCCCTTCGACTGGAGCCGGCACAGCGGGACCTGGTTCTGCCATACGGCCACCCGGGCCAATCAGGGATGGCAGCCGATTGTGCCGACGATGCCGCTGGAAGCCTGCGGCGATTGGCCGCCGGCGCGGGTGCTTGGCGATGCGCCGCGCTTCAGCAATTGCCAATCCTGCCATGGCAGCGGGATCACCGTGGTCGCTCGGGATTCCTCGACGTGGCAGACGACGCGGCGGACGCTCGCGATCGACTGCGAGTCCTGTCATGGCCCGGCCGCCCGTCACGTGGCCCTGATGAAGGCCGGGACGCACACGACGGACATCGGGCTCCCTGCCCTCGCGACGCTCTCGAAAGACGAATCGATCGAGCGGTGCATGGGGTGTCATGCGCTCAAGACGCGAATCGCCCCCGGGTATGTGCTGGGGGCCTCGCTGCGCGCGTACTACGCGCTCCGGCTGTCCCAGCTGGGGGAGCAGCCCTACACCCCCGACGGGCGGACCCGCACCTTCGCGTATCAGGAGGGGCACCTCGCCAGCGACTGCTATCGCAACGGCGGCATGACGTGCACGTCCTGCCACGATCCGCACAGTCAGGGATATCGGACCGTCGATGGGACCCCCATTCCGGGGCGCACGGATGACCGCCAGTGCACCAGCTGCCACGCCAGCAAGGCGGTGGCCGGCACGGCGCATACCAAGCACCCGGCGGCCTCCGCGGGTGCCCGATGCGTCTCCTGCCACATGCCCTATGAGCAGCAGCATGAGTTGGGACGGGCGATCCGCTACGCGCGCTCCGACCATTCCATCGCCATTCCGCGACCGGCGCTGGACGACTCGCTCGGGCTCGTGGGGGCCTGCGCCGGTTGCCACACCAACCGGACGCCAGCCGCCTTGCAGGCGCAGGTGACCGCATGGTGGGGGACGATCAAGCCGCACGAGTCCGCGGTGCGAGGCGCGCTGGCGGCTCGGACCCAGTCCGATCTGGTCGCCGCGACGACGTCGCTGTTGGTGCCCACCTCGCGGCACGCCACGGCGCAGGTGGCCGGGGTAGCGGCGTGGCTCGAGCGGTATGAGGCCGATCCATCGGCAGGGCAAGCCGCCGCGCGGGCGGCGGCCCCGTTGCTGCGGGCGATGGCCGCCTCCTCCGAGTCCGAAGTCGAGGCCCTGGCGTTGGCGGCGTTGCAAGTGAGCCAACCGCTGCCCGACGTCCGACGGTTCCTCGTCGCGCATGCCGCGCCCCGGGGGCGCGATGACCGCCAGCAGCTGCGGCGTCAGTGGGGGATGGTGCTGGGCGGGCTGGGTGATGCCGCTCGCGCTGCCGGACGCACCGATCAGGCGCGGCAGCGGTATCGCCAGGCGCTGGCCGTCCTCCCCGAGGATCCCTCGTTGCTGCTCAATCTGGGATTGGCCGAGGCAGCGGCAGGGGACCTGAACGCGGCGGTGCGACGCTATCAGCAGTCGCTGCGTCAGGACCCGCGCCAGCCGATGGCTGAGGTCAATCTGGGCAATGCGCTCGAGGCGCTGGAGGACACGGTAGGGGCGGTCGCCGCCTACCAGCGCGCCATCGCCCTCGATCCCGTCGGTCCGCTGGGCTATCTCAACCTCGGCACGCACTATCTCCGTCATGATCAGGCGTCCACGGCTGCCGTGGCGCTGGAACGCGCCTTGGCCCGGGATCCGGGGCTCGCAGCGGGGCACTATCAGCTGGCCTTGGCCCGGTTGAAGCTTGGCGATCGGGGGGCGGCGGAACGATCGGTCCGTCGATCGCTGGCCTTCGATTCCACGAATGCCAATGCGGCGGCGCTGGCGCAGGCACTCCGCGACGCCGTGCGCGAGGCGCGTCCGTAGCCACTGGCCGGGGGGAGTTCGGGGGACCTCTTTCCTCCTGACGCTCCCCATTGGCGCGGTCTGATACCCGCCGAGACGCCCTGTCAAAGATTTTGGTTGCGGGATCGACCGTGAACCCGCACTTTCGAGCGGTCCTAAGGCGGGCTCGTAGGTGACGTGTATCTCTTATCTATTGCGAGGAGACACCACATGATGCGTGGTCGAGCAAGCGGATGGCGTGCGATCGCCGCCGTAGTCCTGAGTTTGGCGGTGCCCTTGGGCAGCGTCCGCGCCCAAGGGGCGGGGGCGATTGTGGAGGGGCGCGTCACCGACGCCGCCACATCCCGCCCGTTGGAGAATGTGCAGGTCAACATCGACGGCACCACGTTGGGTGGGATGACCAATGCGCAGGGCAATTACCGCATCACCGGCATCCCGGTGACCGGGGCCAGCGCGAATGTGGTGATCCGGGTTCGCGCCATCGGCTACACCCGAGAAACGGCAACGGTCAGCGTCAGCTCAGGCCAGACGACCCGCCGGGACTTCGCCGTGACCGTGTCGGCGATCCAGCTCAATCAGGTGGTTGTCACGGGCAGTGGCCAGAAGACCGAGGTGAAGCGCCTCGGCAACACGGTCGCCGTGATTCAGCCGCCCGCCAACGCGCCGATCAACGACATGTCCAACCTCCTTACGGCGCGTGAGCCAGGGGTGTCCGGGCTGGTGTCCGGTGGTCTGTCGGGTGAAGGCGCGAAGATCCGCATCCGCGGGAACGCCTCGCTCTCGCAGTCCAACGAGCCGATCGTGTTCGTGGACGGCGTGCGCATCAACTCGGGCGGTGGGTACGGCATCGGCAACGGTGGCGGTGGCTCCCCGTCGCGTATCGACGACATCGATCCCAGCACGATCGAACGCGTGGAAGTGCTGAAGGGGGCCGCGGCGGCGACGCTGTATGGCACCGAAGCCTCCAACGGCGTGATCCAGATCTTCACGAAGACGGGCTCCACGGGTGCGCCGCGCTGGAGCATGCAGCTGCAGCAGGACGCCGTGGACTTTGGGAACCGCGTGGCGCCGAACTCTGGCTACGCCCGGACCCAGGGCCAAGCTGATTCGCTGGCGACGTACTGGAACATCCCGGGGCTCAAAGCCTTCCAGGTCTTTGAAGTGCCGGTGTTCAAGAACTACTTCACGGAGACCGGCCTGGGGAACACCCTTTCGGGTTCGGTGCAGGGGGGCGGCCAGGCGGTGACCTATTTCGCCAGCGGGCGCTACTTCTACGAAGACGGACCGTTCGGCGGTCGTGATCTCGGACCGGCCAAGGATGTCGTCCGTCGGATTCAGACGGCGGCGAATCTGTCGATCGTGCCGACGGCCAAGCTCCGCCTGCGCTTCAACAACGCGTATTACAACACGCAGAACCAATCGCCGGAAAACAACAACAACATTTACGGGGTGAACTCGCTGTCGTTCATGGCGCGCCCCGAGCTGGCCAATTGCAATCTGTCCACCTACGTCTCACCGGGTCGCTGCAGCGGCGCGGGCAACCCGTTCGGCAATCAGGCGTTTGCCACGGCCCGTGAAGCCATGCAGGTCACCAACGAAACGGGGACGCAGCGGTATGTCGGCACGCTGGATGCGGCCTATACGGTGACGCCGCGGCTGACGCTCAACGGCACGGTGGGCTTTGACTTCGCGGCCCAGCGCGACTTCGGTCTCTCGCCGTTCGGCTACAACGTGGATCTCTTCACGTCGAACAATCCGGACGGGTCCCGTCAGGTGTATTCGAGCGGTACCCGCGTGCTGACGCTCGATGGCAAGATGGCCTACAATCGCGATTTCGGTGACTGGACCACCGCTTCCGTGGTGGGGTTGCAGGTCTTCAATAATCGCAGTGCCTCGTCGTCCGGATCGTCCACGAACTTCCCGGGTCCCGGCATTGAAGTCGTCGGCGCCGGTGGGTTGAACATCTCGACCGGTGAGTTCTTCAACACCACCGTCAACGGCGGCTATTTCGGGCAGACGCAGATCGGCTGGCGTGACTGGGTCTTCGGGACGCTCGGCGGCCGGTACGACTTCTCGAGCGCGTTCGGCAAGAGCGCGGGTGGGGTCTTCTATCCGAAGGCGTCGCTCTCCGTGGTGCCGTCGGATCGGAAGTCGTGGACTTCCACGACGCTGTCCACCCTTCGCCTGCGTGCCGCCCTTGGACAGTCTGGCCGGCAGCCGGGTGCTTTTGATCAGTTCACGACCTTCGCACCGCTGGTCACGTCCGTTGGATCCGGGCTTGTCCCGTCGCAGCTGGGTAACTCGAACCTGCGCCCGGAAATTTCCACGGAGTTGGAAGGTGGCTTCGAAGCGGGTCTGTTCCAGAACCGGATTGCGCTCGAGTTCACGGGCTGGAAGCGGACGGTCAACGACGCCCTTGTGCCGCGGCTCTTTGCCACGTCGGGCGGCTTCCGGCAGTCGCAGCTGACCAACATCGGGAAGATCGACGCCAATGGGATGGAAATCTCCCTGCGCGGCACCGTGCGGCAGACGGCGAACTCGCGGCTGGAGCTCTTTGCGAATGCGGCCTTCCTGAAGCAGACGCTCACGAGCTTGGGCGGTGCGCCGCCGATCCGCGTCTCTGGCGGCTATGCGCGCTATCGCATTTACCTGAAGGAAGGGGCCCCGCTGGGCTCCATCTACGAGCCACGGCTCGCGCAGCCGTGCGGTGCCAGCGGCCCGGTCAACAACGCCGCTGGCAAGGCGATCACCTGCTACACCAGCAATCAGCTCCCCTTCAACTTCCTCGGGCGGGGCACGGCGCCGACCCGTGACGAACTGCTCGCGTACTTCGCCACGCCGCGCGACATCCAGTCGTCGGCGGTGCAGAATGCGCTGCAGCCGTTGCTGGCCGATTACGATGGCAGCGGGATTCTGTTCGAACAGCGCGTGGGCAGCTCGATCCCGACGTGGACCGGCGCCTTTGGTGGGACGTACACCATCAATCAGCATTGGAAGGTGCAGTCCACGCTGGAATATCGCACCGGCTACATGGTCTCCAACCTGACGGACGGTTTCCGGCTGTCACAGCACCCGTCCATCGGTTCCAACCGGAAGGCGTTCTCCGACATCCAGTCGGTGATGCAGAATCCGGCGAGCACCCCCGATCAGCGTGTCGAGGCGGCCATCACCTACATCACGCAGTATCGACGGCTGCTCGAGCCTGGGCTCTATCAAGCGCAAAAGGGCGACTTCCTGCGCTGGCGCGAGTTGGCGGTCACCTATGACATGGGCGACACCATGGCCCGCAAATTCGGCTTCCGGAATGCCAGCGTGACGCTGGCTGGTCGGAACCTGTTCATGTGGACGAAGTATCCCGGGCTCGATCCGGAATCGAACGAGAACGGTCGCGGGTCCACCGGAACGTTGGCCGACAACTTCCAGAATGCGACCGATGGCTTTGGCCTGCCCATCCCGCGCCGCGTGTCTCTGGCGCTGAATCTCAACTTCTGATCCGGAGCACACACCGATGCGATTCCGCACATCGATGGCGATGACGGCTCCGCGCCGCCTCCGCCGAACCGCTGTGACCGTGCTGGGTGCCATGACGCTCGCGTCTTGTCAGATTTTCAGCACGGAAGTGAAGAACCCCAACGCCGTCACCGAAGACGCCATCGCGACGGCTGCCGCCGCCGCTGGCTCGCTGGTCACCGGCCTATACGGTGCCGTTAACGCCGCCGGCAATCAGCTGGTCGGGGTGATTGGTGCCGCCTCTGACGAACTGACGTGGGTGGGTTCCCGGGAATACTGGAACCTGCTCGACGTGGGCGATCTGGGGGATCCGCTCAATGAGTACACGGACGGCTTGTATCCGTACATGAGCCAGGCCCGGTGGATGAGCAACTACGTCATCCCGAAGCTCGAGGGCTATGACAAGTCCAACCTGCTGCGCAGCCGAGCGGATCTGGCGCAGGCGTATTTCCTGGCGGCGACCACGTATACGATGATCGGGGAGTCCTACGAAGACTTCATCATCAGCTCCGATCGTATCACGAATGGGGCGCCGATCGGCGATACGAAGATGCAAGTCATGTTCGACTCGGCCATTGTCTACCTCGGCAAGGGGCTGACGATCGCGCAGGCCGTGAACAACACCGCGCTGCAGCAGCGCATTCTCGGGATGCGGGCCCGCGCGAAATTCTCACGCGCGGTCTGGGGAACGTTGCGGGCTCCGCGCGGCTTCCCAGCGCAACCGCTCATCAATGATGCGGGCGCGAATGCCGATGCGGCGGCCGCACTCGCAGCGATGGGAGCGAACACGTACCGCTACCGGTTTGATGTCGTCACCCAGAACAACGGGGGCTACTTCTCTCTCGGTGGCGAGATGAACTCGCGCCTCGAGATCCGGGCTGGCAGCCGGTATATCAATCCGACGACCGCCGGCACGCGTCCGCTCGATGGGGCGGCGGGGATCAAGCTCGTCGATCCGGTCACGGGCACGATGGACCCGGTCACGCTCAAGAACATCGACGAGTGCTGCCGTCTCGCCTCCACGACCAACGTGGGATGGACCGCGACGTCCGCCAAGGAGATGCTCCTGATTCTCGCCGAGGCCGCATTGGCCACGGGGAACACCACGGAGTTCGCGAACCGCATCAATGCGGTCCGGGCGGTGGATGGCCTTCCGGCCTGGACGGGCACGCCCTCGGCGCAGGACATCCTGATTCATGAGCGGGCCGTGTCGCTCTTCCTGCAGGGACGCCGGTTGAACGATCACTATCGGTTCCAGCAGCGCGCCGACAAGTGGGTCTCCACGCGTGGTCTGCGCCCCTGCTTCATCCCGATTTCGTACAATGAACGGCAGCAGAACCCGCTCGCCCCGCAGCCGGCACAGGATCGGCCGGCCGCATGTCAGTGACGCAGTATTGGCTCGGGCCGGTATGAGGACCATACCGGCCGCGCGCACATCCCGGGGGCCTCGCGCCCCCGGGATGTGTCGTATTCAGGCAATGGGAACGCTGCTCCTGACGACGTGGTCACTGACCGGGTGCTACACTTTTGTTCCGACGGTGGCCCCCGTGCCATCCGGTGCCGAGGTCCAGGTCACCCTCACGGCGGGAGGGTCCACCACGTTGACGCCAGTGGTGGGACCGAACGTGCGGGAGGTGGAAGGCACGGTTATTCGCGTGACCCGCGATACGCTGGTGCTCGCGGTCTCGCAGTCCACCACGATGACCGGTGAGCGTTTTGTCCAATCCGGGACCACCGTCGCCATTGCCACCAACCAGATGGAGCGCACCGGCCTTCGCCAGCTTTCACGACGGCGCACTGCAGGACTGGTGGTGGCAATCGTTGCGGTGTTGGCCGCCGCGCTCAGCGCGGTTGCCGGCGGCTCACTGAGTGGTGACGGCCTCCCCGGGACCATTCAACCATAGAGCGGACCATGACGCGCTGCTGCTCTCGCGGTCTCTTTGGCGGGATCCTTCTCACGGTCAGTCTGGCCACGACCGGTCACGGCCAAAGCGCCAACCCGCGCTTTGGCCGGTGGCGCCTCAAGTCGGACGCGCCATCCCCCGCAAGCAACGTCATGACCTACGAGCCCGATGGTGCGAGCGGGATGAAGGTCACGGTGGAGAGCGTCAATGCGAAGGGCGACACGACCCGATGGTGGTACGTCACGCAGTTCGATGGACAGCGGCGACCGGTCACCGGCAATGCCGGGCAGTCACATGCAGCCGTTCGTCGGGTCACCGATCAGATCAACGAGATCGTGAACTACCAGCAGGATCGCGTGACCACTCGGCTCACCAATGTCCTGAGCCCCGATGGGCGAACCATTGCCGTGATCTATATGCGTGACGATGGTGCCGGACACACCACCGGCGTCACCTTTGCCATCTACGAACGGATCCCCTGATCCGGTCAGGCGCGCACTCGGCGCGTTGGCGGGCGCCTTACCAACCCCGCCAACAGGCCGAACGCAGCTTTCCGCTATTTCGCGCGAGCCTTGGCGCTCGAGACGATCGTACGAATCTCCTGCACCAGCTTGGGACCGTTGTACGGAATGCCGTCTTTGATCACCCACTCGGGGCCGAGGGTGCGGACTTCCTTGCCATCACGAATGGCGGTGGTGCCGCCGGCATAGAGGACCTTGATGTCCTCAAGCGGATTGCCATCCACGACGATCAGGTCGGCGAGCCACCCGGCGCGGATTCGTCCGATCTCGCGCTCCTTACCGAGAATCTTCGCGTTGTTCCCAGTGCAATGCTCAATGATCTGGACCGGATTGAAGCCCGCTTCCGCGTGCAGCTCCATTTCCCGAATGAGCCCGTAGCCATAGAGCTGGTAGATGAAGCCGGCATCATCACCGCAGCCAATGATGCCACCTTTGCGCTCATAATCACGCAACGCACTCATCCAGATCCGATAGTTCTCCTTCCAGTACACTTCATCGGTGGAGCTCCAGCCAATGAAGTACGACCCATGGTTGGCCGGATCGGGCTTGAAGTAATTGGCCAGCGACGGATGTAACATGTCCTGGAACCACGGCTGCGTCTGCGCGCGCTGCAGATCGCGGCTCGCCTCATAAATATCCAACGTCGGCACCCACGTCACGCCAGCGCGCACCATCGCCGTGAGGAGCGAGTCGAGCTGCTTCGGATCCGTTTCCCGCCAGAGCCGACCGGCCCAGCGAAAGCGGTCCGTTTCGTCGGCATAGTTGTAGTCACTCGGAAAATGCTGACGCTTATCGGGGATGGCGCCGTCCGGGACGCCGTACCAGTGCTCAATGGACGCCTTGCTGCCAAAGGCGATCTCGTCCCAGGCGTTGGTCTCTTCCACGCCAATGTGATGCGCCGTAGGAAGCCCGAGCGCTTTGGCCTCCGCGTATGCCGCCTGCATGAGATCGCGATCAATCCCGGCGAACTTGACCCCGTCCACCCCCATCGCCTTCAAGCGACGCATGTGGGCCCGCGCGTCCTCAGGGGTTTTGACGTTTCGCCCCTCTTCACTCCAGAACTGCGGATAGACCAGAATACGCGGCGCCACGATGCTGTTGGCTGCCGATTGCTCCCGCAGTTTCAGACTCCCCGCGTTGCTCTCAGCGCCGACTTCACGCACGGTCGTGATGCCGTTGGCGAGCTGCAGCTTCATGTAATAGTCAAAGCCACCCATCGACTGCCCGGACCGATTGGACTGCATGTGGGTGTGCGCATTGATCAGCCCCGGCAAGACAAACTTGCCCGTGGCATCGATCTCGGCGTCGGCCGCGGCACGCGCACTGCCACGCCCACGCGAAACGGGATCGACGGCATTCACCGAGACGATGCGATTCCCCTCGAGCACAATGTCCACCGGGCCACGCGCGGCCACGCCATTGCCATCAATCATCGTGGCATTGCGAATCACCAGCCGAGCCGGTCGCACCCCGTGGGTGATCCCCTTGGTCTGCGCGAGCAGCGAGGTCGGGAGCGGGGCCAGCGTGGCCATGGTCGCCATTACGGACAGCGACATACGCATGGTCCGGGCGAGCCGATGACGCCGGGAGTGATTCAGAACAGTGACAGGTGGCATAACGAAGACAGTGAAAAGGAAAGAGGCGGTACGTCGAGGGGAAAGATGGAGACTATCGCCGACGGCGGGGTGAACCCAGCAAGGCGCCAAGCAACGTGCGGGTGAGCTGCGTGGCGACGGCTCGGGTAGTGGGGGATTCCAGCACCTGCTGAAACACACTCTTCTCGGCACGAGCGCGACCGCCGCCGGCACCACGGGTCTCCGTTGCCGTCAGGGGTGGATC
>JBAXMW010000036.1:0-26426 GCA_037134115.1 Gemmatimonadaceae bacterium
GCCGGGATATCGAGAATCTGATCGCCGATGGCGACCCCAACGCGGGGCGCCTCGGCGCTCCCGGCCCGTCGGAAGACGCCAAAGGGCAAGTTTTGGATCGGAAAATCCATCTCCGGGGCCTGCGCTGAGGCGACCCAACTGCGCCGCGCAGGGTCGGTCGTGGGGTCTGCCGCAAGGGCTACCAAGGGGGCTACCGAGGGGTCCGGAAGGCGATCAGCCATGGGAAGGGCTCAAAAGAAGGGACAGCGATAGCGGCGGTCGCGACGGTCGCGGGCTCAGATCCACTGCAAGGCGCGCAATTCATCCACCGGTTCGGTGAACGAACAGGAGCCCACACCAGCGAGCAGCGTGGTTCGGAGCCGATGCAGGAGGGTGCGATCGAAGTCCTGCGTGGCGTCGCGTCCCACCCAGACGACCTGCTCCGGGGTGATCTGGAAGCGGGTCGCGTCGCGCTCCGTGAGCAGCGCCAGCGCACTCGCGGTATCGCCGCCCTGCAACAGCCACGCGGCCGCGACCAGCAAGTTGAGATGCCCAAACATCGGGCCGACGGTGGCCTGCTCGTCGTAGGTCAGCCGATAGAGCCCGCAGACCGGGTGATGCAGCCCGGCCGTCGCCTTGGCGGTGACCCCCGCCGCGATGCAGGCCGACAGGAACGCGATCACCGCCTCAGCGGCCGGAAATGCCTCCGAGACCACCCCGCCGGTACGCATCTTGGCCCGCCGCCCCGTGTCGGCCACCACGGGCATCAAAGCGGAGGCCTGGGCCAGCGGCAGCTCGAGATAGACCGTCAGCTCCCGGGGGACGGCCGCATCGATGGTGCGGATCGCCTGTTCACTGTCGGCCCGGACTTCGAGGCTGTCGACCACAGCGCTGCATTCGTCGAAACAGACCCGATGCCGCTCATTGAAGGCGGCGATCGCGGCGAGATCGGCCCCGAGGTCCCCGCTCCCGGTCACCGACACCCGCCACGGGATCGCCCCGGCATCCCGGGGCAGTAACGGGTCGGCATGCGTGGAGAACTGCTCGAGCGCGGCCGCCGGGCAGATAAACCGCCCCAGCATCCACCCCGTCCCGCCGGCGCGATAGTGCGCGTACTGCCGGACGGCGACCGGCATGGTCAGGCCAGCCGGCGGAAACAGGCCGGCATAGTCAATGAGGGCTTCCAGCAGGACGCGTGAGGCGTCCTCGGTGACCAGCGGCAAACGGACAGGCATAACGACAGGCGACGGGGTGCAACGTTTGGACGAATCCCGACCAGTGAGGTATTTTCAATCAACTATCTCACATGCGCTGATGCCAGCCACGGGGTCCGCCCTGGGGCATCCGCCCTTTCCTGCAGGAGTTGCAGTCATGCGTTTGTCGTCCACGCGTCGTGCCCGCGCCATCACTCTCCTCGGCGCCCTGTCAGTGGCGCCGGCCGTTCTTGCGGCGCAGCCCGGTGGTGTCAGCGCCGGCTGCACGATCGACGCCAACTCGCCGAAGGAGCTGGCGGTGCTTGAGCTGCAGTTCCAGCGCGCCAAGGGGGTCCCGAACGCCGCCGACCGGCAGTCGGCGCTGAAGGGGATCATGAAGGAGCTGGATACGAAGCCGGAGCGCTTCGCCAAGAACCCGGCGGGCTACAACCTGCGCCTCGCGCAGGCGCTCACCATGTGGGGCACGGAAGCGGGCGTCAGCCTGACGCCGGCGCGTGGCGCGATTGGCTACCAGACCAATCCGACGGAAACGATCGATGTGATCGATGCGCTGGACGCGTCGCTCAAGGCCATCGTGGCGGCGGTGCCGGCCTGCGAAGCCGATGTGAAGGGGATGCGCCAGAACGAAGTGTGGCTCGCGGTCACGCGGAAGGCGCTCGACGCCTCGAACGCCGGCCAGATGGATTCGGCGTCGCTCTATGCGCGGCGTTCCCTCAAGCTGTCGGCGGACAATCCGTATCCGCACTACGTGATGGCGAGCGTGGCCAACGCGGCGAAGGATCGTGCCGGCGCCATCGGCCACTGGAAGATGGTGATTTCCACGGCGGGCGCCGATACGAACTATCGCGATCTCAAGAACCAGAGCCAGTACCTCATCGCCGTGAATCAGTTCGAAGGGGCGATGGCGGCATCGGGCGCGGAGAAGCAGACGATGGCGCGGGACGCGGCCGCCAGCTTCAAGACGCTCTTTGGCATCATGAAGGACCGGGCGGAAGCGCCGAGCATTGTGCAGAGCTGGTCGGAAGCGCTGATGATGTCCGGCGACACGGCGGCCGTGGTCACGATGTACAGCGACATGAAGGCCAATCCGAAGAATTACTCGGAGGGTGTGCTGACGCTGGCGGCCTCGTTGGCCTCGCAGCTCAACAAGCCGGACGATGCCACCGCGCTCTTCGAAGGCGCCCTGATCGCCAACCCGTAC
The DNA here is from genome assembly GCA_037134115.1 of Gemmatimonadaceae bacterium. Lineage (GTDB taxonomy): Bacteria > Gemmatimonadota > Gemmatimonadetes > Gemmatimonadales > Gemmatimonadaceae > Gemmatimonas. The sequence continues at coordinate 2,395 of JBAXMW010000036.1, forward strand.
TCGCATGACGCGCTCCTCAACCTGCCGCTGATGTACAACGGCAAGCAGGAGTATGCGAAGATGCTGGCACCGTCCCGCAAGCTGGTGGAGCTCGAGCCGAACAACCACTCGGGCTGGATGTGGTTCGCGTATCACGCGCAGGGTATGGCTAACGCCGTCAAGATCCCGACGGCGAAGAACAAGGCGGCGCCGACCCCGGCGGAAGTGAAGGCGATCAAGGAGGCGAGTGCCGAACGCAAGGCGTGGTCGGACACGCTGATCAAGTATCAGACGTTCGCCGATGGCCTCCCGGTCAAGGTGGAAGTGGCGGGCTTCTCGCGCGGCGCGAAGGAAACGTCACTCGCCCTGCGCTTTGAGCAGCAGGCGGCCGCCGAGGGCAACTACAGCGTGACGGTGGAGTTCGTGGACGTCGCGGGCGCCACGGTGGGCTCGGCGACGGAAAAGGTGGGGCCGATCAAGAAGGGCGAATCGAAGAGCGTGACCTTCAAGGCGGCCGCCCCGGCGGCCATTGGGTTCCGCTACAAGGCCATCAAGTAAGCACGCCACCGACTGGCGATCGTTCGACGCCATGCGCCGAACTCTCGTTCTGATCGGGACATTGCTCGCGGCCCACGTGGCACTGCTGACGATCACGCCAGCCAGTGCCACGCGGGCCGACGCGTCCGAGGGCCTCGATGTCGGCATTGTCTTCGACATCGGGGGACGCGGCGACAAGTCGTTCAATGACGGTGCCTATCTTGGCGGCGTCCGCGCCGCCCGTGACCTCGGCGCCCGCGTCCGGTTTATTGAACCCGGCGAAGGGTCCGACCGCGAAGCTGGCCTGCGCCTGCTCGCCGCCGAAGGGCTCGACCTCGTGATCGGCGTCGGCTTCATCTTCAGCGACGACGTCAACACGCTCGCCAAGGAATACCCGAACGTCCGTTTTGCGGATGTCGATTACGCCGTTTCGATGGACAGCCTGGGACGGCCGCTCCCCATGCCCGCCAATCTGGTGGCGCTCAAGTTCCGAGAGGAGCAAGGCTCCTTTCTGGTGGGCGCGCTCGCCGCGCTCGTGGGGAAGAGCAAGAAGGTCGGCTTCATTGGCGGCATGGACATCGCGCTCATTCACAAGTTCGAAGCGGGCTACCGCGCCGGCGTGAAATATGTCTGCCCCGACTGTGAGGTTGTGGTCGCCTATGCGGGGGTCACCCCCGAAGCGTTCCGCAATCCGGGGAAAGGCAAAGAAATGGCGCTCAGTCAGTACAGTCAGGGGGTGAATGTCATCTTCCATGCCTCTGGCTCCACAGGACTCGGCGTCTTCGAAGCGGCCCGCTCGGCGGGCAAGCTCGCGATTGGCGTGGACGCCGATCAGTTCGACGAAGCGCCCGGCTATGTCCTCACCAGCATGGTGAAGGGGATCGACGAGTCGGTCTTTCAAGCGGTGAAGGCCGTGAAAGAGGGGCGCTTCCAAGGCGGCGTCCAGCAGTTTGGTCTGGCCGAACGCGGCGTCGGCTATGTGTACGATGCGCGGAACAAGGCGATGATTCCGGACGCGGTGCGAGCCCGATTGGACACGCTCACCGCCGAGATCATCGCCGGACGCATCACCGTGCCGAGCACCCGATGAGCCAGAGCGGGTCCTCCGCCGCGGCGGTCAGTCTCACCGGCATCGTGAAGCGCTTTGGCGGCGTCACCGCGAACAGTGGCGCCACCCTGACCGTGGCACCCGGTGAGATCCATGCGCTGGTGGGAGAAAACGGCGCGGGCAAGAGCACGCTGATGCGTATTCTGGCGGGTACGCTCTCCCCTGATGCCGGCACGGTCTCCGTCGATGGACGCACCGTCACCGGATGGTCCACGCCGGAGGCCATCCAGGCTGGCGTCGGCATGGTGCATCAGCACTTCATGCTGGTGCCCACGTTGACGGTCGCGGAAAACGTGGCGCTGGGGATGGAGCCGACGCAGGGGTGGCGCATCGATCGCACCAAGGCGGTGGCGGATGTCGCCGCGCTCTCGGCGCGCACGGGGTTGCAGGTCGATCCCACCGCACTCGTGGCAGATCTCAGCGTTGGCGAAGCGCAGCGGGTGGAGATCCTCAAGACGCTGCATCGCGGCGCCCGGATCCTCATTCTGGATGAGCCGACGGCGGTGCTGTCGCCACCAGAAGTCGAGGAGCTGTGGCGCGTGCTGCGTACGGTACGGGCGAGCGGCGGCACGATCATCCTGATCACGCACAAGCTGGATGAAGTCCTGAGCGTCTCCGATACGATCACCGTGATGCGGGCTGGTACGACCGTCTCGCGGTTTGCGACAGCGGGGAGCACGGCGAGCGATATCGCGCGGGCCATGGTTGGACGTGACGTGCAGTTGGCGCAGGATGCGCGTGGTGCGGTGCCCACCCCGTCTGCCAGCCAATCCACCGCGCCGGCGCTGCGGATCACTGGCCTCTCCGTGCGATCGGATCGTGGTACGGAGGCCGTGCGTGATCTGAGCTTTGTCGTGCATCCCGGCGAGGTGCTGGGAATCGCGGGCGTGGAAGGGAACGGACAGACTGAGCTTTTGGAAGCGATTGCCGGACTCCGCGCCGTGCGCGCGGGTACGGTGCACCTGGGCACGCAGGACATCACGGCCCAGACGGTGCGCGATCGTGCCGATGCCGGATTGTCGCACATTCCGGAAGACCGGCATCGCCGCGGGCTCATTCTCGACTACTCGATCGCGGACAATCTGATTCTTGGGCGACAGCATCACTTCGCGACGGCATTCGGGCTGGAGACGGCCCGGATCGCGGCGCACGCCGAGGAACAGGTCCGGCGCTTTGATATCCGCCCCCCCATGCCGTCGCTGGCGGCGCGCGCCCTCTCGGGGGGCAATCAGCAGAAGGTGGTCATCGCGCGTGAGATGGGACGCGCCTTCACGGTGCTCCTCGCGGCCCAGCCCACACGCGGCGTGGATGTCGGGGCGATTGAATTCATTCACGCGCAGCTCCGCGCGGCGCGCGATGCGGGGAAAGCCATTGTGCTGGTGAGCGCGGACCTGCAGGAAGTGCTGGCCCTCTCGGATCGCGTGGCGGTCATGTACGGGGGGCAATTCTCCACCGTGCTCCCGCGCGCCGAGGCCACGATGGAGATGCTGGGCCGCTTCATGACCGGAGCCACCGCATGACGCCGCGTCTTCGGGCGCTCGCGGAACAGCTGTTGCCGCTGGTCGTCGCGCTGCTCGTCGCGGCGGTCGTGGGTGACGTGCTGATCCTCACCTTCGGGGAGGCGCCGCGCACGGTCTTCCGTCTGCTGGTCGAAGGCACGTGGGGCAATCCGTACGGGATTGGTCAGGTGCTGTATAAGACGACGACGCTGACCTGCACCGGTTTGGCGTTCGCGCTGGCCGGACGGGCGGGGCTCTTCAACGTGGGGGCGGAGTCGCAGCTCGCGATGGGTGGCTTCGCCGCGGGCGTCGTTGGAATGCTGCTCCCCGCGGGGCTCCCCGGTGCCTTCGCACTCGCTCTCTGTGTGGTGGCCGCGGGCGTTGGCGGGGCGACCGTTGGCGCGATCCCCGGCGCGTTGCGGGCGCGCTTTGGGGCCAGTGAAGTGATTGTGACGATCATGCTCAACTTCGTCGTGCTTGCGCTCCTGAACTGGGTGATCTCGGCGAAGCTGCATGTACCGGAAACGCTGCACACGCCGCCCGTCGTGGCGGGCACGGTGCCGCGTCTGTCGACGCTCTTCCCCGCCCTGCACGGCAGTGCGGCCAATGGCACGCTCGTGATTGCGCTGGCGGCCGCCGTGGTCTGTTGGCGGGCGCTCTTCCGCACCCGCTTTGGGTTTGAACTGCGTGCCGTTGGGCTGCAGCCGGATGCGGCGGAGTACGGTGGCGTACAGGTCCCGCGGGTGATCTGGCAGACGATGGCACTCTCGGGCGCGCTGGCGGGGCTTGGTGGCATGAACTTTGTGCTCGGCTACAAGGGCTACTACGAAGAAGGGTTCGCGGGTGGCGCCGGCTTTCTCGGCATCGCGGTGGCCCTCGTGGGTCGGAATCATCCGTTGGGCATTGTGTTGGCGGCCGTGCTCTTTGCGACGCTCTCGCAGGGCGGGCTCGCGGTGAATGCGCTCGTCCCCAAGCAGCTCACCGATATTTTGACCGCGGTCGTGATTCTCGCGGTCGCCACGGCTGTTCCCGAAGTTCGGCGTCAGCTGCGGGCCGCCGCGGCACAGGTGCGGCAATCGGTCGCCGGCACCGCCGCGGAGAAGGCGTCATGAACGGGATCGCGTTTCTCCTGCAGACCATGCGGATTGCCGTCCCGTATCTGTTGGCGGCGGGCGGCGGCGTCATGTCAGAACGGGTAGGCGTGATCGCGCTTGGACTGGAAGGGTTGATGCTCTCGGGGGCCTTTGGCGCCGCGATGGGCAGTCACTTCGGTGGCAACCCGTGGATTGGCCTGTTGGGGGCGATCGTGGCGGGGCTGATCGTCAGCACGGTCATTGCCGTGGCCACGTTGCGCTTCAAAGCGGATCAGGTCGTGGTTGGCGTGGCGATCAACTTGATGGCCGTCGCATCGACGCGCTTCTTCCTGCGGTTGGTCTTCGACAGCGCCAGTAATTCACCGCGCCTGCCGGGCTTTGGCGGCGAAGGCACGACGAGTGGCCTGCTGGCGAGTTTTGCCAATCCGGTCGTGTGGATTGGCCTGCTGTCGCTGCCGCTGTTGCATTGGCTGCTCTACCAGACGCCGTTTGGGCTGCGGGCACGCGCCGTTGGGGAAAAGCCGGAGGCGGCCGCGTCGGTCGGCATTGCCGTGCTTAAGCTTCGGCTCAGCGGCCTGTTGCTGGGCGGATCGCTGGCCGCGTTGGGCGGGGCCTATCTCGCCTTGGATCAACATCAGTTCACCGACGGCATGAGCGCCGGGCGCGGCTTCATCGCGTTGGCCGCGGTTATCTTTGGCCGTTGGGAGCCACGTCGGGTGGCGATTGCGTGCCTTCTCTTTGCTGCGGCAGAAACCATGCAGATTCAGTTGCAGGGCGCACAGTTCGTGCCCAGCCAGTTTGTGGAAATGATCCCGTATGTGGTGACGATCATCGCGCTGGCCGGCGTCGTGGGGCGGAGCGCCGCCCCGGCGGCCCTCGGGAAGGCGGAGTGAGCGAAGCCCCCGAGACCGTGACCGAATCCGCTGCAACCGGCGGCGCCCCAGAGCAAAGCACCTTCGGCAAGCTGCTCGTGTTGATGATCACGGCCTTCATCGACATGCTCGGCCTGTTGATGATCCTGCCGCTGCTCCCCTTTTATGCGAAGAGTCTGGGCGCTGGTGGTTTTGTCGTGGGGCTGCTGGTCAGTGCGTTCAGCGTCGCGCAGCTGGTGAGCGCCCCGATCTGGGGGCGTTTCAGTGACCGCTATGGACGCCGACCGGCACTCATTGTTGGCCTGACCGCGAGTGCGATTGCCTACGTGGTCTTTGCCTATGCCGACAGTCTCTGGCTGCTCTTTCTCTCCCGTATTGTGCAGGGCGCGGGCGGCGGCACGGTCAGCGTCATCCAAGCCTATGTGGCCGATGCGACGAAGCCCGAAGACCGCGCCAAGTCGCTCGGGTGGTTGAGTGCCGCCACCAATGCCGGGGTCGCGATCGGTCCCGTGATCGGCAGCGCCGTCAGCACGTGGGGACTGCACACCCCAGGGCTCGTCGCCGCCTCGCTGTGTGTCGTGAATATCATCTTTGCATCGCGCTTCCTCCCCGAGGCGCGCACGCCAGGCGGCGCATCCGCAGGGAAGAGCAAGGCCAAGGGGAGCCGTGAGGCCGTGCTGCGCGTCGTCTCCCATTCGAAGGAACCGGCGTCCCGCCTCATTCTGATTTACGCGATCGCGATTGGTGGCTTCCAGGGATGCACGTCGATCCTGGCGCTCTACCTCTCCTATCGCTTTGGCGTCACGGCAAAGACGATCGGCTTCGTCTTTATGTACATCGGGACGCTCAGTGTGGTCGTGCGCGCGCTCCTGCTGGGGAAGCTGGTGGATCGCGTGGGAGAACCGCGACTCAGCCGCCTCGGTGTGCTGCTGCTGGCGGCTGGCCTCATTGGTGTCGGGTTGTCGACGAACTACGTCGGTCTCGTGCTCGCCGTGGGGCTATTGCCACTCGGCACCGCCTTCACCTTCCCCTGCGTCACCGCCATGCTGAGCCGCGTGGTCAGCAGCAGCGAACGCGGCTTGTACATGGGCGTGCAGCAGACCTTTGGCGGAATCACCCGCATTGGCTTCCCGGTGCTCTTCGGGCTGGCCTTCGATCATCTGGGGAAGCAAAGCCCCTTCATGATCAGCGCCGTCCTGGTCGCTGCCACGCTACTGCTGGGGCGGGATCTTGAAGCGTACGCACCACGGGTCACCACGACAGACACACGGTAAGCATGGCGGCGGACACCGCCCCCTCGCTCCTCGTATGAAGTTTCCTCGCGCCGCCGGCGTTCTTCTCCATCCCACGTCGCTCCCCGGTCCTCATGGGATTGGGGATCTGGGACCTGACGCGCATCGCTTTCTCGATGCGTTGGCTGCCGCTGGACTCACCATCTGGCAGATGCTGCCGCTTGGGCCCACGGGTTACGGGGACTCGCCCTACCAGTCCTTCTCGGCCTTCGCGGGGAATCCGCTGCTCATCCATGTGCCGGGCGCAATCAGCGCCGCGTCGGCATGGGCGGACGGCGCCAGCGTGGTGAACTTCGCCACGGTCATCCCGGCCAAGCGGGCGCAGCTGGCAGCACTCTGTGCAGAGTTTGTTGCCACCGATGCATACGAGGCGTTCGTTGCCGCCGAGTGCGGATGGCTCGAGGACTACGCCCTCTTCATCGCACTCAAAGAGGCCCACCATGGTGTGGCCTGGACGAGCTGGCCGGACCGATATGCGCGGCGTGATGCCGCGGCGCTCGCCGCCTTCCGCGCTGAGCAGCACGCGGTGATCCGGCGCGTGCAGATTGAGCAGTATCTCTTCTTCACCCAGTTCCACGCGCTGCGACGCGCCTGCCGCACGCGCAACATCGCGCTCATGGGCGATGTGCCCATCTATGTGGCGCATGACTCGGCCGATGTCTGGGCGAACCAAGAGCTGTTTCAGCTGCATGCCGATGGGCGGCTGCGGGTGCAAGCCGGTGTCCCCCCCGACTACTTCAGCGAGACGGGGCAGCTGTGGGGCAATCCGCTCTACGACTGGCGTGTCCTGCGCGAGCAGGGGTACCGCTGGTGGATTGCCCGCATGCGCGCGGCGCTGTCGATGTTTGACATGATTCGCCTCGATCATTTCCGCGGCTTTGAGGCCTACTGGGAAGTGCCGGGCGATGCCGCCACCGCCGTCAATGGGCAGTGGGTCCCGGGGCCGGGGACAGATCTCTTCCACGCGATGACGGCCGCGCTCGGGCCACTCCCCATTGTCGCCGAAAATCTCGGGCTCATCACGCCCGAGGTGGAAGCCTTACGCGAAACGATGGGCTATCCGGGGATGAGTATCCTGCAGTTCGCGTTTGCCGGTAATGGGCTCGCCAAGGAGTTTCAGCCCCATACCTTCCCACGTGAACGGGTCGTCTATACCGGGACCCATGACAACGATACGACGGTGGGGTGGTGGACCGCAGGGGCCGGTGGCGACTCGACCCGCACGCAGGAGGAGATCGATCGCGAACATGATTTCGCCCGGCGCTACCTCAACACCGATGGGCGAGACATGCATTGGACGCTCATGCGGGCGGCGATGGCGTCCGTCGCCGATACGGTGCTCCTGCCCATGCAAGACCTGCTTGGCCTTGGCAGCGAGGCCCGCATGAATCTCCCCGGTCGGCCAGCAGGGAACTGGCGATTCCGGTTCCGCTGGGAGCAACTCACCCCGACGATCACCGCGCGGCTGCGCGACCTCACACGGCTCTACGATCGATAAGGCCGCGGCGGGCACGCAGGACCGTCAGGACTTCGCTTCGACTTCAGTCGCCGACGCCGCGCCCTTTCCCGCCGCCAGGAATGTGCGGCCGATCCGGCTCACTCCCCGGTGGCGGCGGCTCATAGACATACGTCATGAGCAACGCCGTGATCCATCCAATCACGGTCCAGCCGAGCAGCAGATTGATCGCCGTGATGCGCCACCGCTGCTGCCGCTGCCGCGTCCATGCCAGCATGGTGGGGAGCGCATAGAGCATCAGGCCGATGATGATCATCAGCCAGCCTTTCGGAAGCCCGCCCCCCTGATAGCGGGCAACGGAGTCGGCGGGATCCAGCTGGAGCGGCAGTCGCATCGGCAAACGCATCTGGGAAATGTACGCCGCAAGTCGCGTGACAATTGAGGGCTTTGGAGCGATCATCTGGAGGAATCCGCCTGATCGCCCCCACCCTGCTGGAGCCCGTATGTCGTCCCCCCGCCGCCACTTTCTCCGGCACCTCGCCCTCTCCGGCGTCGCGCTGAGCGCCCTCCCGGCCCGCGCCACGGCCGACCCCAGCCACACGGCCCCCGCCTCCGACGACACCGCGTGGTCAGAGTTCAGCGCGGAGTGCGTCACCGCCTTGGGCGCGGACGACGCACTCGCCGCCCAGCCACCGGCGACCGCCTTTGATGCCACCTGGGCCGACAAGCTCACCGCCAAGTACCGCGCCGTCTTTGATGTGCCGGAGATTGGCGAGGGGGTGGGGGTCTGGCGGGCCGGCCTCTGGCTGAATCACTACCAGGAAGTCCTCAAGGCGACGCCGGCCGATCTCAATAGCGTCATCGTCATTCGCCACGCGGGGATTCCCCTGCTCATGAACCACGACTTCTGGGAGACGTACGGCGTGGGGAAGTCGCTCCCCCGCGCGCTCCAGGGGATGCAAAAGGCCCGCAAGAACCCCGTCCTCGGCACGGAAGGCGACACCAGCCGCTTCGCCGCCCTGACCCTCCCCAAGCAAATGGAACGGGGGGTCATCGTCCTCGGGTGCAACATGGCCTTCGCGCAGATGGTCAATCTCGTCGCCAAAGCGGACAAGCTCCCCGCCCCTGAGGCCCGCAAGAAAGCGCTGTCGATGATGATCCCCGGCGTGATCCTGCAACCGAATGGTATTTTTGGCGTGACCCTCGCACAGCACCACGGCTGCGCCTACGTGATGGCCACCTGATCACCCTCTTCCCCATCCTCGCCATGCTTCGCCGCTCCACCGTCTGGCAGCTGTCGGCTGCCCTGCTCCCCACGTTGGCCGCCGTCCCGCTGGCCGCCCAGAAGGCCCCCGGGGCGCCCACCACGCTCAGCCCTGCCCAGGAGCAGGCGCGGGCGATCTACAAGGAGCTCGTGGAGATCAACACCGCGGACTCCGTCGGCTCCGTCACCAAGGCGGCCGAAGCGATGGCCGCGCGATTCCGCGCCGCCGGCTTCCCGGCCAGCGACATCACCATCGCGGGACCGGCCAACGCCCCGGCCAAGCAGAACCTCGTCGTGCGCTACCGCGGCAAGGGGAATGGCAAGCCGATCCTGCTCCTCGCGCACATTGACGTTGTCGCCGCGCTCCGCAGCGACTGGCCGCGCGATCCGTTCACCATGGTCGAGCAGGATGGCTTCTTCCTCGGCCGAGGCGTCGCCGACGACAAGTCCATGGCGTCGATGTTCGTTGCGAATGTGATTCGCTACAAGCAGGAAGGATGGGTCCCGGAACGCGACCTCATCGTGGCGCTGACCGCCGACGAAGAAGGGGGCGGCAGCAACGGCGTCTCGTGGCTCCTTGCCAATCGGAAGGATCTCGTTGATGCGGAATACGCGATCAACGAAGGGGGCGGCGGGACGCTGGTGAATGACAAGCCGTTCTTCCACTCCATCCAGGCGGCGGAGAAGGTGCCGGTCAACTACACGCTCACCGTCCTCAACACCGGCGGGCATTCGAGCGTGCCGCGTCCCGACAACGCGATCTACTCGCTCGCGAATGCGCTGCAGAAGGTGCAGCAGTACACCTTCCCGGTCGAGCTGAATGATGTCTCGCGTCCCTTCTTTGCGCAGACCGCGAAGGTGGAAACGGGTGCGATGGCGGCGGCGATGAAGGCGATCGTGGCGAACCCCAAGGACACCAAGGCGGCGGCGACGATCTCCAAGGACATGCGCTACAGCTCGATGCTGCGCACCAGCTGCGTGGCGACGCGTCTGGCCGGTGGCCACGCCGACAACGCGCTGCCGCAGACGGCCACGGCGAACGTCAATTGCCGCGTGGCCCCCACGTCGACGGGCGCGGACGTGATGGCGATGCTCAACAAAGTCATTGGCGATACCGCCGTGCGCATCACGATGCGCGGTGGCGATCGGCTCAACGCCGGTGGGAAGCCGTCGCCCATCAACCCGACGTTGCTCTCCGCCACGACGCAGCTGACGAAGCAGATGTTCAACGACGTGCCGGTGATCCCCACGATGTCCACGGGGGCCACCGATGGGCGTTTCCTCCGCGGCGCGGGGATCCCCACCTACGGCGTCAGCGGCATCTTCTCGGCCTCGGGGGAAACCAATGCCCATGGCCGCGATGAGAAGCTGCGCGTGAAGTCGTACTACGACGGGCTCGAGTTCCTCTATCAGCTCGTGAAGATCGTGGCCGGCCCGTCGAAGCCGATCTCCTGACGATGGACCCGCGGGCCCGGCATGATCAGATCACGCCTTCATGCCGGGCTCGCTGTCAATGACCGCTTTCGCAATGTCCACCATGCGCACCGAGCGGTCCTGACTGCTCCGCTGCATGATGCGGTAGGCTTCCTGCTCCGTGCTGCCGGTGCGGCGCATCAGGATCCCCTTGGCCCGCTCAATGAGCTTGCGGTTCTCCAGCTGCTCCTTGGCTTCCGCCGCTTCGCGTCGCGCGGACAACAGCTCCTGCGCACGCATTACCGCCATCCGCAGCGTCGCATCGAGCGTCGCGGGGGGCGCCGGCTTCGCGAGCAGCGCGACGGCCGTGCTCTGCATCACATCTTCCGTCGAGAGCGTCAGGGTGTGATCGCCGGTGATGAGCACCACCGCGGTCCCCGGGAGCGCGTGGGCGATCTGTACCGCCGCTTCAACGCCAGACGCCCCTGGCATATGGACATCGAGCAGGACCGCGTCGGGGGTCAACTGCTGGGCGGAGGTGATGGCATCGGCACCCGTCGCCACCTCGGCGACCACCATGTGGCCCAGCACGGTCAGGACATCCACCATGGTGGTGCGTTCCAGCGCATTATCATCGGCGACCAACACGCGGATCGTCGTGGGAAGAGCAGTCATAGCGGCATCAAGAAGCGGCGGGGAGTGCCTCACCCGCCAAGTGAACCAACAGATCCGCTGACGTCAGCGGTTTCCGAATGATAAAGTCGGCCAGCGTTCCCGTCGGCGTCCCATTCGGGGTCCGGTTCGGGGGATCGTCCGCGGCATGCGCACCGGTGACGACCCCAATGCGCAGCCCTGGCCACTGCGCCCGCGCGACCGCCGCGAGCTCCCATCCACTCCCATCAGGGAGCCCCACATCCGTCAGCAGCAGATCATACGGGGCCGGCGGGGGCGTGAGCAGGCGCGCGCGCGCGTCCGCACAGCTGCCAACACAGGTCACCTCATGCCCGGCCCGTTGCACCAGACGCCGCACCACTTCGGCCACCTCCGGCACATCCTCCACCACCAGCACCCGCTGCGACGGTCGGTGCCCATCGCCCATCGACGTCATCACCGGCCCGCGGGGGAGTGCCGTCGTGCCTGATAAGGCGCGCACCAGCTCCGCCCCCTGCTCCGCCGCCACCCGGACACGCTCGGCATAGTGACGCACCGCGTCCGGATCGTCCGCGTGGTGGTCGATCAGGAACGCCGCCGACAGAATCGTGTTGAGCGCATTGTTGACATCATGAATCACTGAAGGGGCCATGTCTCAATGCTACCCCACACCGGCAAAAGGGTCAAACGTGCCCAGCGGTCCCGAGTGTGTGTTCCGGTAGTACTTTATCGGCATGACACCCCCCGTCCGAACCACACTCTGGCGCGTCCTGGCCATTCAGGCGGTGACATTGGGACTGCTGTGGTTGCTGCAGACTCGCTACGCGCCCTGACCACCACGCCCCGGACCGCTATGCATTGGATCAATTGGCTTGTGGTCGCTGCGTACCTCACCTGGCTCGTCGTGGACGGGCTGCGACGGTCCCGCGGCACCTCCAATCTGGAAGGCTATTTCCTCGCCGGCCGCAGCCTCCCGTGGTGGGCGGTGGGGCTCTCTGTGATGGCTACCCAGCTCTCGGCCGTCACCCTGATTGGCACCACCGGACAGGGGGCCACCGACGGCCTCAAGTTTGTGCAGTTCTACTTCGGGCTGCCGATCGCGATGGTGATTCTCGGGGTCACCCTGGTGCCGTTCCTCCACGGCGCCCGAGTGTACACCGCATACGAGTATCTCGAACGTCGTTTCGACGCCAAGACGCGCTCGCTGACGAGTCTGCTCTTTTTGCTCTCGCGCGGGATGTCCTGCAGCACCATTTTGGCGGCCCCCGCCGTCGTCTTCTCCGCCATCTTCGGCTGGCCGCTCGCCTGGTCGGTGGCGCTCATTGGGGTCCCCACCATCGCTTATACGGTCTTGGGGGGCGTCCGCGCCGTGGCGTGGGCGGACGTCAAGCAGATGGTGATCGTGGTCGCCGCCCTCGTGGCGATGGTCATCGTGTTGGTCGTGCGTCTCCCCATGCCGGTCGACGATGCCCTGCGCATCGCCGGCGCTGCGGGCCGCCTGCAGGTCTTTGATTTTTCCTTCGATCTCACCAAGACGTACACGTTCTGGTCGGGCATTCTGGGGGGCACCTTCCTGATGCTGTCGTACTTCGGCACCGACCAGAGCCAGGTGCAGCGCTATCTGGCCGCGCCCACCGTCGATGACGCGCGCAGTTCGCTGCTCATCAGTGCCTACTGGAAGATTCCGCTCCAGGCGCTCGTGCTGCTCGTGGGCGTGCTGGTGTACCTCTTCTTCCTCTTCCAGCCGGCGCCGCTGCTGCTCAACCCGCAGCACGATGCGCAGCTCCGCAGCCGCGAACCGGCGACCTATGCGTCGCTGCAGGCGCGCTACGACACCGCGATCACGCGTCGGAGCACGCAAGCCACGCACCTCGCCAATACCACCGACCCGATGGGCCGCCGAGCGGAGGCGTTGAGCTTCAAGTGGCGTCAGCAAGATGTGGACGCGGTGCGCACGGAGGCCCTCGCCGCGGCTGGGCGTGTCACCGGTCAGCCATCACGCGACGTGAATTATCTCATTCCGCGCTTCGTGCTGGACTACCTGCCGCTCGGTCTCGCGGGACTCTTCATCGCCGCCGTCCTCGGCGCCGCAATGTCGGCGATCTCCGCCGAACTCAGCTCGCTCTCCACCGCCACGGTCATTGATTTCTATCGCCGGTGGCTGCGCCCCGAGGCCAGTGACGAACACTTTCTGGGGGTCTCGCGGTTGGCCACTGCCGTCTGGGGCCTCTTCGCCTGCGTGGTCGCCACCTATGCCGCCACGCTGGGCTCGCTCATCGAAGTGGTGAACCGCTTTGGCTCGTTCTTCTACGGCTCGATCCTCGGCGTCTTCCTGTTGGCGATGATCCCACGGGCGCGGGCGCTCGGTGCGTTCGTCGGACTTCTCGCCGGGATGACGGCGGTGGGCGCGGTCTCCTTCGGCGCCCCCACCGTCTCCTTTCTCTGGCACAATGTGATCGGGGCCGTGACCGTGCTGGTCGTCGGTGGGGTACTCAGTCTTGGTGGAGCACCGACGGCGCCGGCCCCGCGCCATTGATCACATTGAGGAGCAACCGCGCCGCGCCCGGCACCCCGGCCGGCAGTTGCCGGAAGAGCGCGAGCGTCACGTAGACGTAGCGGCCACGCCCCACCGGCGCCATGAGCAATCCGCCTCGATTGTCCGGCTCGTCCGGGTCATGCATCGCGATCGGCGTGCTGTACCGCGGATCGATCGTGCTGGGCATGTATGTCGCCCGCTCCTGCACCCATCCCGCCCAATCCGCGGCACCGATCGCATTGGGTTGCGTCAGCAGTGGAGACGACGGCTGCAACACGCGCACGTCGGCATCCTCGCGCGTGACCCGCGCCGCCGGCCGTGTCCACTCCAGCGGATAGGGCGTGACCGGATAGCGGCTCATATCCTGGGCGCCATACTGGACAACCAACGTGCCCCCCCTGCTGGCATAGTCGAGCAGCCGCGCATTCCGTCGCACCAACTCCTCGTTGGCTTCGTAGGCGCGCGGGCCCACCACAATCGACGTGAAGCGCGAGAGGTCGGCCGCTGACAGCGACGCCGGATCGATGGCCTCGACCGGCACATCCAACTGCTGCAGCGCCTCCACGCCATGATCGCCCACCCCCACGATGTACCCCACCCGCGCGCGCGGCGGCAGCTTCACCGAGACCGCCGACAGATACATCCCGGAGGCCCCATACACATGCTGTGGCGTGATGTGCTCATAACTGAGCGCCACATAGCCCGCTGTGGAGGCGACCCCGTCATGCGTCGCCGTGGCGCGCAACAGAACACGGCCCGCGGGCAGCGTGCCAGCGAGCCGGAAGGTCACCACCAGACTGCCGCGGGCGGGCAGCACGCGCACGCGGCGCACCGAATCCGCCGTTAACCCCGTTGGCACCGTCAGCGCAATCGTGACGGTCGTGGCGGTATCGTACGCCGACTGCACACGGACCCGCACCTCGCGCTGCACCGGGACGCCAGCGCGGATGTACTCCATGGCATGTTCGAGCCCGAGCGTGATCCCCGGCACCGCCATGATCGGCAGCTGCTGATCGCCCTTCACGGGATCCGCAAAGCGATACACGACCGGTGCCGTGACGTTCACCCGGATCCCCGCGATCTCCACCAACGCATGCGCGACCGTGGACGTGCGTTCCTGCTGCCGTGATTCATCCCGTGCATCAATCGGCGTCGCGAACCAGTCTTGCTCGCGACGGCCATTGATGCGCCACCACGGCGCCGTCGCCTCAAACGCCACCGCGGTACGCGTCACCGTGATCGCACTGTCCGCCGCGAGCAGCACCGGCGATGCCGCCGGTGCCCCCACGGCCGTCGGCGTTTCTCGCATGTACGCGTGCCGCAGCGTGATGGGCGCCGTCCCCCGATTGAACAGCGTGATCGTGACCGGCAGGGAGTCCTTCACCCGATCCTTTGCCGCATCCCGCACCGGGATCACCGGCGTGGGGGCCGTCGCTTCCAGGGCCACCCCCGCCGCGAGCACCAGCGCCTGCTCGGCACGCGTCGTTGTGAGCAGCACCGCGTCCCAGAGGGCCGGATCCGCCATCGTACGCGGCCGCGTGCCCAGCGTCGCCGCCGCCCCGGGTTGTGACGTCAACAGCATCGGCGGTGCCGCACCAATCGCCGCCTGCACCTGTCGGAGCATGCGCACCACGTCAGCCAGTCGCCCAACCAGTGGCGCAGGATCCTGTGCACGATACTGCGCACGCACCGCGGCGATCGCCTGCAACGCAGAGTCGAGCACCGGCTGCACCGCCGGCGGCGTCAAGGCCCGCCAGGCGCTCCACGTGGTGTCCACCCCATCAAAGAGCCCGCGTTCTGCCGTCGCCGGGGTCGGTCCCACGCGCGCGGCTTCGCGGGTGACGCCGTCCAGAATGGCTCCCTTCTTCTGCAACACCCCAAAGCCCTGCGACTTGTGCTGGGAACGGCTCTCCGCCGCGATCTCGTAGTAGCTGCGCCCCAGCAACGGGTCATAGGCCCCCACGTTCATGCGCACCGTCGCGGACGCCAGATTCTGGCGCGCACTGCGGTAGAACTTGAGCGGCGTCCACGGCAGCCCATAGCCAGCGACGGGGAAGCGCACCGTATCCGCGGCGGCATCGAAGGCCTCCCGTGCCAATTGGCCCGAGACCTGATGATGTCCATGGCCGTCGCGCGGCGTGCCGCTGAAAAACGCCACCATCACCTGTGGCCGGAAGGCGCGGACCACGCGCACGACATCGCCCAGAATCGTGTCTTTAGGCCAGTGCTGCAGCGTCTCTTCGGCGTTTTTGCTGAAGCCGAAATCATAGGCGCGGGTGAAGTACTGTCGCGCGCCATCGATCCGGCGCGCGGAGAGCAGCTCCTGCGTCCGGATGATGCCGAGCGCTTCACCGAGCTCATTGCCAATGAGATTCTGGCCACCGTCGCCGCGCGTGAGCGAGAGATAGGCGGTCTCGACATGCTGTCCGCGCGTGAGCCACGCGATAAGCGGCGTGTCCTCATCATCCGGATGCGCAGCAATGGTGAGCACACGCCCCGTGGTACCGAGTCCCGCAAGCGTCGAACCCAACGCTGCGGCGCCGCGCTCGGGGGCGACGGCCTGCGCCGCGAGCACGGAGGGGACCACGCTGACCGCTGACACGCTGAACGCCGCGGCAATGGCCGCGGCGTTCAGGACGTGACGCAGAGCACCGGTTCGCCCGCTCACGCGGGCACCCCCGGTGATGCGAGGAACGAGGCCGGCAGCGTCGAGCCGGCCGTGATCAGATCGCCGACATCCATGACCGTGGCGACAATGCGCGCCTGCTCTGCCTGATGCGCATCGGCGTACCCTTCCGCCGGACTCGCGCGCTCCGGACGACCAGCATACCGCACCCCAACCGCCGCACCGGCCGACGCACGCAACCGCGGCTGTACGTACGTCCAGGCGCCCTGATTCTTCGGCTCTTCTTGCGCCCACATGACCTGTTCGATCGCCGGATACTGTTCCATCAGCGCCATGATCGCATCATGCGGCCACGGATACAGCTCTTCAATGCGCACGAGCGCCACCGCCGTCGAGCGCGACGGGGCGGCGGCAAGATCGTAGTACACCTTGCCGCTGCAGAAGACCAACCGGCGCACGTCATCGCGATACGCGGAGGCGATGGGATCATCGATCACCGACTGGAACGCCCCCGTTGCCAGCTCCGGCAACGCGGAGGCCGCCTGCGGCAGCCGCAGCAGCGACTTGGGCTGCATGCAGATCAGCGGACGCCGGTCCGCCTGCAGCGCCTGACGGCGCAGCAGATGGAAATACTGCGCCGGCGTGCTGCAGTAGGTCACGGTCATGTTCCCTTCGGCGCACAGCTGCAGGAAGCGCTCCAAGCGTGCGCTCGAATGCTCTGGCCCCTGGCCTTCATAGCCATGGGGCAGGAGCATCACGAGCCCGCTGTCCTGCCCCCACTTCGCTCGATCGGCCACGATGAACTGATCGATGATCGGCTGCGCGACGTTCACAAAATCGCCGAACTGTGCTTCCCACAGCGTCAGCGTATCCGAGGCCACCGTGCTGTAGCCGTATTCAAAGGCGAGCACGGCGGTTTCCGACAGCGCGGAGTTGTAGACCTCAAAGGCCGTGGCGCCATCGGTGAGCTGCGCGAGTGGGCACAGCTTCCGGCCCGTGGTTGAGTCGTGCAGCACGGCATGACGGTGCGAGAAGGTGCCGCGCTCCACATCCTGTCCGGACATGCGCACCGACACGCCAGCGGTCAGCAGCGTCGCGAAGGCCAGCGCTTCGGCATGCCCCCAGTCAATGCCTCCCTCCGGGCCCATCGCCTCACGCCGCCGTTCGAGCGTCTTCGCCAACCGCGGATGCGGCGCGAAATCTGCCGGCCAGTGCAACAGCTGATCATTCAACGTCGTGAGCTGCTCGACGGGCACGGCGGTGTGCACAGGGAGCGACGGCTCCTCCTCGGAGGGCGGCCATGGCGCATGCTGCTCGCTGCCGAGCAGCGACGCCTTGAAGCCGGCATGAATCTCCGCGTAGCGCTCACTGACCGACCGTTCCACGGCGGCCGCCTCGTCCGCCGTGAGGACACCGGCGGCAATCAGGCGATTGGCCCACACCTGCGGGGCCGTGGGATGCTGCCGGATCTGCGCATAGCGCGCCGGCTGCGTGAACGTCGGCTCATCCCCTTCGTTGTGCCCATGGCGGCGATAGCCCACCAGGTCAATGAGGACGTCTTTGCCGAAGGTCGCACGATAGGCGCAGGCGAGACGCACCGCCGCGGTGCATCCCTGCGCATCATCGGCGTTCACATGGAAGATCGGAATCTCAAAGCCCTTCGCGAGATCCGACGCATAGAAGGTCGACCGCGAATCGGACGGATCGGTGGTGAAGCCCACCTGATTGTTCACGATGATGTGAATCGTCCCGCCGGTCCGGTACGCATTCAGGTGCGAGATGTTGAGCGTCTCGGCCACAATGCCTTCGCCCGGGAACGCCGCATCGCCGTGAATGGCGACCGGCACCACACTGCGCTCATCACGCTGCCCCGGCTGTCCCTCCAGACGCTGGCGCGCCCGCACCACCCCTTCAAGGACCGGATTCACCACTTCGAGGTGCGACGGATTCGGCACCAGCCGCAGCTGCACGGTGTGCCCATCGACGTCACGACCGCCATGGTAGCCGAGGTGGTACTTCACGTCACCCGTGGCGTTTTCATCGGCGTGATCGTGGCGCCCTTCAAACTCGGCGAAGAGTGTTTCAAAGGGCTTGCCCATCACATTGGTCAGCACATTCAACCGACCCCGATGCGCCATGCCAATCACCACTTCCTTGGCGCCCGAGCGCCCCGACTCCTCGATGATCGTATCGAGCATGGGGATGAGCGCGTCCGTGCCTTCCACGGAGAAGCGCTTGTACCCCACGTACGCGCGACCGAGGAAGCGCTCGAGTCCATCGACTTCATGGAGCCGACGGAGCATGGCGCGCTGTTCGTCCGCGGTGAGATCGCGCGTGAGCACGCCGGCACGAAACGCCGCGCGGAACCATTCGCGCTCGGCATCCACTTCGAGATGCCACACTTCGTAGCCCACGGGGCCCGAATACACTTCGCGACGACGGCGAATCAGATCGGCGGCCGTGGGGAACCGCGCATCGCCCAACGCGGCGCCCGGGATCGTCGCGAGATCCGCGTCGGTGAGCCCGTGATATTCCGGCGCGAGTTCGTCCGCGCCTGGCGGCGGCGATCCTAACGGATCCAGCTGCACCGCATAGTGGCCGTAGTCACGAATGCACTGCTGCAGCGAGGCCGCACCGGCGACCTTTTGCAGCAGCGCCAGATCCACGCCGCCCGAGACGGGACCTGTGGTCGCGGGCGCCGAGGCGGGCGTCGTGGCCGCGGCGCTGCTCCCCATGGCACCGGTGGCGAAGAGCGCCTCGGCGACCCGGAAATACTGGCGCCACGACTCGTCGACGCTGTGGGGATCCTGACGATATCGTTCGAAATAGTCGGCGATAACGCCGTCGTTGAACACGCTGGTGATGGCAGTCGAGTGCATAGTGCTCGCAATGTAATGGGCGCACTCCATGCGCCTGAAGCCGGACGTCGTGTCTCCGCACCGGCCCGCACGCCTCCGCAGCGCTAGGTGATGCTGGCGCTATACTGTCGCGATACAGCGGGCACCGCCGGAACGGCCGCGGCGACACGTTCCCCTGCACGTCGCATTCGGCTAGATTGCCCCTCCCGAGCCTGCTCATGGCCCGGGATCAGGCGCCGTCGCCAAGTGGTAAGGCAGGAGACTGCAAATCTCCCACCGTCGGTTCGATTCCGACCGGCGCCTCTGACGTTCTCGTGCGCCCCGACCTTGTGTCGGGGCGTTCGTGTCTCCGACCCCGTCTGCCCGACGCCCCTCTGCTGTGAGCCCTCTGCGTCGCCTTCTCCGCATCTGGCCGGCTCGCGTCGCCAGCGCGGCCTTGCTGCTGGCCGCGGGGAGCGTGCCCGTCGCGCCGCTGACCGCGCTGCTGACCGCGCTGTTGGCCGCGCCGCTCGCCGCGCAGGGGGCCCCCGCCGGGTGGAACGATCCGGCGGCCGATTCGCTCGTGGCCCGTGCCACGCAGCGGCGGAGCTTGCAGCTCGCCGACAGCACCCTGCTCAGCTATCGCGCCGACGCCCACGGCTTTCTCGCCTTCCTCGCACAACTCGGGGAGGGCACCCTGCTGCCCCCGAAGGTGGTGCAGTCCGAGGAACTGGCCCTCCGCCTCGCCTGGTGGCAGCCGAATCGCAGCGCGCAGCAGCTCGTTGGCCGTCGCGACACGCTGCTCATGCCCTCAGAAGTCGGCTACTATCGCGACCGTTACGGCGTGATTCTCGATAACCTCCCCGATCGCATTCGGCTCGGTGACGGTCAGGATGTGCGCGATGTGCCGCATCCGCTCGCCGCGAGCGCGCGCCCCCTCTACGAATTCGAGCGAGGCACGCCGATCAAAATCCGCCTCCCAGGGCGGGAGATCATCGTCGATGAAATCCGCTTCCGGCCGCGTGATGGCCGACAGCCGGCCGCCATCGGCTCTGTCTTCCTGGACCGGGAAAGCGCCGCGGTCGTGCGCCTCTCCATGACGTTCACCCGCGCGGCGATTCTCGATACGCGCATCGAAACGCTCGTCGTCACCCTCGAGAACACGCTCGTCCGTGAGCGCTATTGGCTCCCGCGCCGGCAAGAAGTCGAAGTCTCGCGCGGCACCGAATGGCTCGACATTCCACTCCGCGGCATCGTTCGGGGCCATTGGGAGATTGCCAACTACGACGTCAACGAACGGATTCCGGTGCCGGTGCAACAGCTGCCGCGCTGGAGCAGCGTCTCCGCCGATTCGCTCCGGCGGTATCAGTTCCCGGGACGCGTCGTCGATGTGCTCCCGCCCGAGATCCAAGTCGCGACCCCCGAAGACGTCGCCATGGCGCGACAGCAAGCCGAAGCGCTCGTCCAGGCGGCCGTCCTCGCGCCGCGCTCACGCACCGCCCTCAACGGCCGCGGCATCAGTGATGCCCTTCGCTTCACCCGCGCCGAAGGGCTCGCCGTCGGACTTGGGCTCTCCCGTCGCGTGGGAGAATCCGTCACGGTCGCGGCCCGCGCCCGCTACGGCGTCAGCGACCGCGCACTCAAAGGGCGACTCGCCATCGGGTACACGCCCGCGCTCGGACGCACCCCGACGGTCCAGCTCTTTGCCGAACGGGACCTCCGCGATCTCGGCGTCGCCGAACGCAGCGGCGTCGCGAACTCCCTCGGTGCGTGGCTCGTCGGCAGCGATGCGTCGCTGCAGGTCCGCACTGACGCCGCAGGACTGCTCCTCAAGCGACAGCCGCGGGATCCGTTCACGCTGCGGATCGCAGCGGAGGCAGATGCTCCCCTCGCGCTGCGCGCCCGCCCGCTGCAGGGCACCTTCCCCCCGGTCGTCTCGGCCTGGCCGCTCCGCGGCATCCGCGCCGAGCTGCGGGGGATCGGCGGGTGGGTGCCTGCGGACGCACAGGCCACCCGCGGCAGCTGGGAGTTCACCACGGCGCTGGGACACTATCGCGGCGAGATACCGCTCACGATCAGCGCATCGGATAGCTCGCTGGCCCTCAGGGTGCCGACCGTGCGGAGCACCGTGCCACTCGTTGCGCGGGCGGATGGCTGGCTGCAGGTCACGCGTCCCCTGCCGCACGACCGCGCGCTGGTCTCGCTCACTGTGGGGGGCATCGTGGCCGGTGGGACGGTACCGCCGCAGTGGATGGCCTACGCCGGTGGACCGTGGTCGGCCCCAGGCTACGCCCCAGGGAGCTTCGCGACCCGTGCTTTCCTCTCCCAGCGCCTCGAATTCCGGCAGCGCGTGCCCGCCCCCGCGATCCCCTTGGGACGCTTCGGCACCGCGCCAGGGCACCTCACCCTCGCCCCCTTCGCGCAACTCCTCGCCACGCAGGGGGGCCGCTCGGCACTGGGACCGCGCACGAGCGGGCTCTATCCGTCCGTCGGCACCGGCATCCTGTTGTTCTTCGATTTGATTCGCGTCGATATCGCGCGCGGACTGCGGGATGGTGGCTGGCGGCTCAGCGTGGATATGGATCGCGGCTTCTGGGGAGTGCTGTGAGCCCGAGACGAAGCGCACCCCCTGTCGCCAAGCGCGCCGTGGCCGAGCGCCCCGCGTCGCACTTCGATCAGGCGTACTTCGACAAGTGGTACCGGCATCCGCGGCACCGCGTCAAAACCCCGGCGGAGCTCGCGCGCCAAGTGGCGTTTGTGGTGCGTCTCGCCGAATGGGTGTTGGGCCGTCCACTGCGTACGGTGCTCGATGTCGGCTGTGGGGAGGGGCAATGGTGCCCCGCGATCCGTCGCCTGCGTCCAGCGGTGCGCTATCATGGGGTCGATCCCAGCGCGTACGCCGTGGCGCGCCACGGGGCCCGCCGCGGGTTGCAGCAGGGCGGCATTGACGAACTCGACACGCTCACGCTCGACCCGCAGTATGATCTCGTAGTCTGCTGCGGCATGCTGAACTATCTCGCGCCCGACACGCTACGCCGCGGGTTGCGGCAGGTCGCGCAGCGCACGGGCGGGATGGCCTACCTCGAACTGTTCACCGCCGACGACGCCGTGACGGGTGACACCCGGTGGCCAGCGCCACAGGCGCCCGCGTGGTATCGCCGAACGCTGCGACAGGCGGGCTTTCACGGGATCGGCATGCACAGCTACGTTCCCTCAGTCCAGCGGTCCCGCCTCGCCGCATTGGAGTGGGGCACGCCGTAAGCCGTCTCGATGGAGTGGTGCCATTCCCCGGTACCTTCCGCTTCCCATCGTCCTCCGCCCCACCATGCGCGCTGCCCTCCTGTTCGTCCGCACGCTGAGCACCCGCACGCTGCGCACCCGCACGCTGAGCACCCGCATGCTGCGCACCCGCACGCTGCGCACCCGCACGCTGAGCACGTTCGTGTTGAGCGCGCTGGCGTTGACCACGGAGAGCCTGCGCGCGCAGAGTGCTGCAGCCCCACCGTCGGTCACCCGTGCCGATCTCGCCACGGCGTATCTGCGTCTGGATCGTGCCTACACCACGGCCAGCATGCCTGACAGCCTGCGCGCGACGATCAACAAGACCTTTGACCGCGCGACGCTCAGCTTCTTCGCCGGGAAGTTTGCCGCCGCCGTGGCCGCCGTCGATTCCGCGACCGTGCTCCTCACCGGGAAACCCCTCGAGGCGCCGCCCGCGCCCCCCGCCCGTGTGGTGAATGGGCGCATGCCCTCGGTGCTGCGCGGGACGTTGCTCGCGCGACTGGCACGCCTCGATAGCGCGGGCCCCCTCGCGCAGGCGATCGTGTCCGCGCGGGCCCGTGTGCAGCTGCTCGTCGACACCGCATCGCGGGAGCGCAGCATTGAGTTTCTGACCGATCCGGCGGCCCTCGCACGCGATCTCGTGCGCGAGGTTTCGGTCCTCGAGCGCGGACGCGATCCGTATGTGGGGCAGGCCGGTGACGCGTGGCGCATGTTCCGCGGCCACAAGGGTACGCTCATTCCCATGCGAGTGATTGCCCCGGCCGCCGCCGCGGTCTCGAGCGCCCCCGTCCCCGTGGTGATTGCCTTACACGGCGCCGGTGGCGATGAGAACATGTTCGCCGATAGCTACGGGGCCGGATTGCTCCCACAGATGGCGATCGCCGCGAATGCGATCGTGGTCACGCCGGCGACCACGCCGTTTTCTGCCGCGCCCGAAAACTTTGACAGCCTGATGACCGTGCTGCGCGCCGAGTATCGCATCAATGGGGCGCGGATTTACGTCATCGGACATTCCATGGGGGCCGGTGCTGCTGCGCGGCTCGCGCAGCAGCGCCCAGAGCAATTGGCGGCCGTGGCCTGCCTGTCTGGGGGCAGTGCCGTCACCGTCGCGAAGGCACCGCCCATCCTCTTCCTCGGTGCCGCACTCGATCCCGTCATCCCGGCGCGCGTCGTGCAGGCCGCGGCGAAGGGGACCCCGACCGGCACGTACGAACAGCTCGAGCACGAAGGGCATACGCTGATGGTGGCGAACGGCATTCGCCGAGCGCTCCCCTGGTTGCTCTCCCATCGCCCCTGATCGTTCCCCGCGTCCTATGCCTGCCGCCACCCGTCCACTCGTTCTCCTTCACGGTTACAGTGATAACGGTGCCGCCTTTGCCATGTGGCAGCAGGCGTTGCAGCAGGCCGGATGGACGCCACCACAGCTCATTCCGGTGAGCTATGAGTCGTTGTCGAACGAAGTCTCCATCCGCGATATCGCCGAAGGCTTTGACACGCTGCTGCAACAGCATGCAGCGCTGGCGGACGGGGCCCCCTTCGACGTCATGGTGCACTCGACCGGCATGCTCGTGCTGCGGGCCTGGCTG
>JBAXMW010000037.1:0-25809 GCA_037134115.1 Gemmatimonadaceae bacterium
GGGATCCCGAGGGGATTCCGGCGAGGGAGGCGGCGTCTGCATCCGGCAACGATACGATCTGCCTAAGACGTCGGCCAGTGGCTGATGCGATCCCCGCCATTGCCGCCCATTAGCTTGCACCCATGGCCACTTCTTTCTCCCTTCGCATCATGGGACGTGCGCGCCAGACTGCCGCGCTCGTCACGATTCTGGCCGCTGCGCTGCCGCGGCCGACGCTCTCCGCGCAGCAGCCGGCCGCCGCCGGATGGGCCGCCGCGGGACGCCAAGGCGACTTTGTGGTGCGCAACGTCCGGTTCACCTCCGGGGAAACGCTTCCGTCGCTCACACTCCACTACACCACGCTCGGAACGCCCCGGAAAGATGCGCGCGGGGTGGTGCGGAACGCGGTGCTGATTCTGCATGGCACCGGGGGCACGGGGCAGGGCTTTTTGAGCCCCAGCTACGCGGGGCAGCTCTTTGGTCCTGGTCAGCTGCTCGATTCCACGCGCTATTACATCATCCTGCCCGATGGCATTGGGCATGGCGCCTCCAGCAAGCCCAGTGATGGGCTGCGTGCCGCGTTTCCGCATTACGGCTATCAGGACATGGTGGCGGCGCAGTATCGGCTCGTGACCGAGCATCTGGGGGTCAACCACCTGCGTCTCATCATGGGCACCTCCATGGGGTGCATGCATGGGTGGGTGTGGGGCGAAACGCATCCGGACTTCATGGACGGTTTGGCGCCCTTCGCCTGTGTGCCGGCGCAAATCGCGGGCCGGAATCGCATGATTCGCACGATGGCGATGGATGCGATTCGGCAGGACCCGGCGTGGGATCACGGCAACTATACGACGCAGCCGCCGGGGCTCAAGGTCGCGCTGATGATGCTCTACCTCATGACCAGTGCACCGCTCGTGCAGCACACGCAAGCGCCTACCCGTGATGCGGCCGACAGTGTTATTCGCGCCTATTTGGTGCAGCGCATGGCGACGACGGATGCGAACGACTTTTTGTATCAGTTCGACGCGTCCAGCGACTACGATCCCTCGGCGCAGCTCGGACGTATCACTGCGCCGGCGCTCTTCATCAACTCGGCGGACGATGCCGTGAATCCGCCGGAGTTGGGGCTCGCCGAGCGGTATGCGGCGCAGATGCCGAAGACGCGATTTATTCTCCTGCCGATCTCTGAAGCGACGCGCGGCCATGGCACGCATTCCTTGCCGGCGGTCTGGGGTGGCTATCTGCGCGAGTTTTTGTCGACACTCCCTGAGCGATGAGCGCGGACCGCACGACCCTCACGCGGCTGCTCTGGTATGCCTGGCGTCTGCGCTGCCCGCACTGTGGGGGGCGCGGCATCTTCGCGAACTTCTTCGCCCTCAAGGACCGGTGCCCGTCGTGTGGGCTCCGCTTGGAGCGTGGGGAAGGGGACTACTTCGTCGGGGCGTATCTGTTCAACCTCATCGCGGTCGAACTCATCCTGTTCTTCTGCGTCTGCGGCTTTGTCTATCTCACGTGGCCCGAACCGCCGTGGGATCTCATTACCGTCGTGGCCGCCGTCCTGATGCTGTCGGGATGTTTTCTCTGCTATCCCTTTTCCAAAACGACCTGGCTCGCGGTCGACATCGCGATTCGCCCGGTGTCCCCCGAAGAGCTCCGCTGGCATGCCGATGATGGGGAAATCGGCGACCGCGAGCTGCCGCACCTGTAAGCGGCGACCGCGCACGCACCAATGACCACGGGCCCGCCGGCAAGTGCCGACGGGCCCGTTTGGTCTCCCGGCGCGAGGCGATCGCGCCAAATCGTGTGCTTACTTCTCGACGATGATCAAGTAGCGCGATGCGGCCCAGAACTTCGCCGGATCGGTGATCCTGATCGACTCGCCACGGAACGAGCCATCCTTTTCGCGCTTGGCCACTTCGATCAGCTCGATGTCATGCCGGGAGACGATCTGGTACGGCCGATCAGTGCGCGGGAGCGGAATCGTCAGCACCTGACGGCGATCACCCTTGGTGAAGCGCGATTCATCGATCGTGCGGGCGGGGACCAGCGTCTTCCCCAGCTTCACGATCAGCAGCCCGCGGGAGCCGCCTTCTTCGGTGACCACGCCATCAGCGAGCAGCTGCCGCTTGGTTCCCACGACGTAGAAGACCTTATTCTCCCGCACGTCCATCGCCTTCACGGTGTCGGTGAGGGTGTTCTTCTCCACCACCAGCTGCGCGTTCGCGGCCTGCAGCTTTTGGACTTCTTCCTGGAAGACCGCGATTTCCTTGTCACGCGCCGCCAGGCGGCCGTTCATGTCGGCGAGCAGCAGCGCCGTCGCGCTGGAGTCCGCGCGCATGCTCTTGAGGGTATCAAGCATCGCCGCGATCTGCGCCTGACGGGCACCGAGGCGCTGCCGAAGCTGCGCCAGCCGGTTCAGGATGTCCTTCTTGGCGTCGGCCGCTTCGGCCTTGCCGGACTCATCGCTCTTGGTGACGGAGACCTTCGACGACAGCCCCTTCACCTGCCGGAGCTCCGCGTCGATTTCCTCGGCGAACTTGGTGGCTTCGACCACCTGACCGAGGGCGCGGTCCTTTTCCGCCGAGCTGCTCTGCAGCGCACCGGCGAGCGAGTCCCGCTCGGTTGAGGCCTTGGCCAGTTCTGCCGCGAGGGAATCGGCCCGGGCGAGGGCCTTGGTGTCTTTGCATGCCGTAGCCGCGCCAAGGCACACCAAGGCTGCAGTCGAGAGAACAGTGGTGCGAACGAAAGCGAGTCGCATAGGAATTCTGGGTATGAGAAAGGCAAGTTGCCGTCGAAACGTACTGGCCACGTCCTTGCCGAAAAAGGGTGTCCACCCGTCCACTGATGCGGACAACCTGTCCACCCCCCCCTATGGGATGCCGAATCCTGCGGAAAGTTCCGCGGCGTCAGGGGATCCAGCCCCGCCATCGATAGAGCGCGGTCGCCACCGTCTCGTACAAGAGGTCTTGGAAGACATCGCGCCGATTCTCGGAGCCGGCCATGGTGCCCACGGGGTACACCCGGCCGGTGGCCGGGTGACATTCAATGGTGAGGCCCGCAGCCTCCATCGCGGCGCAGGCCCGATGGGTGTGCATGGGGGACGTCACCACCAGCACCCGTCGCCAGCCGTGGGTCCGCGCCAGTGCGGCGAATCCCAGCGCTTCATCGCGCGTGCTGGCCACGTTCCGAATGAAGCGCGGCGGCACGCCCCCGCCGAGCAGGGCCACCAGGGCGCGCTGATCCGCTTCGGTGGAGACGAGACGCCCATTCCGCGCCTCCGTGACCACGGAGAGACCGAGTTCCGGAATCCGGCGCTGTTGTACCATCGCCAGCCCGGTCAGGAGGCGGTCGAGCCCTTGGCCTTTGAGGAGGCCATCATCCGTCATGGAGCCGGAGAGCACGAGCACGGCATCGAGCGGTGCAGCCCCTGGGCGATCGGCGCGGACAAAGGATCCGGCCAGACGGGGCACGATCGGTGTGAACATGACCACCAGCAGGACGGTGAGCATGAGGCCATTCACGAGCCAGAGCAGCCCCCCCGCGAGGCTGTGGGCGAAGATCGCCCCGGCGATCGTAGTGGTGAGCAGCACGGTCCATAGCGGAACGCCCGCGATCTCCCAGAGCCCCAGCAGCTCGCCCTGCCAGCAGACCGCGGCGCCGAGGACGGCGCCGCAGCATTGCACCAGCCACTGCGGGGCGCGGGTGCCGATGTCGGCCCCGCGCCCGCGCAGCAACAGATCCCGCAGGATCACTGACGATCCTGCATCGCCTTCGAGGCGGTCGGCGGCGTCAGATACTTCTCGAACCAACTGCGCAGATAGAGCTGCGTGCGCAGGAAGTTGGACGGCGTCGACGACGTACCATGCCACTCATTGTTGAAGCGGATCATGGCCGTGGGCACCTTCCGGATCTTGAGCGCTTCGTAGAACTCTTCCGTCTGGCTCATCGGCGTCCGCAGATCATTCACCCCGGTCATGAGCATCGTCGGCGTCTTCACGTTGCCCACGTACATGAGCGGCGAGCGCTTCAGATGCTCGCTCGGATCTTCCCACGGGAACTTCGCAAAGTTGTAGTACCAGCTCTGGCCATCGGTGATGCCCACGAAGCTGATCCAGTCAATCACGGGGCACATGGAGGCGGCCGCCGCAAATCGATTCGTGTGCCCAACGGTCCATGCCGTGAGCACCCCGCCACCGGAGCAGCCAAAGACGTAGAGGCGGTTTGTATCGATGTACCCGCGGTTGATGACGGTATCCACGCCAGCCATCAGGTCATCGTAGTCCTTGCTCGGATACGCATTCTTGATGGCATTCCCGAAGGCGGAGCCGTAGCCCGTGGAACCCCGCGGATTCGTGTAGAGCAGCACGTAGCCGTTCGACACATGGTCCTGCCGCGAGAAGTTGAAGCCCACGTTGTACATCGAGTGCGGCCCCCCGTGGATCTCGAGCATCAGCGGATACTTCTTCTTGGGGTCGAAGTCCGCCGGCTTTACGATCCATCCCTGAATCCGCTGGCCACCCACGGAGGTGTACCACACTTCTTCGGTGGTGCCGAGCTGCTTGCCGGACAGGACGTCGCCGTTGACATCCGTCAGCTGTCGGAGCGTGGGATTCTTCACATCAAACGAGACGATGTCGTTCGGCTTGAGCGGGCTTGAGGCCACGCCCACCGCCACGCCGGCGCGGCTGATGTCCGTCGTCGAGAGCACCTGCATCCCCTTCGTGATCTGCGTGACCTCGCCGGCGAGCGTCACGCGATACAGATGCCGGCTCCCTTCGTTCTCCGCCGTGAAATAGATCCCCGAGCCATCAGCCGCCCAGATCATGGCACTCGGCGAGCGATCGAGCTTGGTGGTCAACGGCTTCGGGTTCTTGCCATTCGCATCCATCACGTAGAGAATCGCGTCCTTCCACGTGGCGTCGGTGCTGTCATAGCCGGTGTAGGCAATGCGCGCGCCATCCGGCGACGGCGTCGGATTGTTGTCCGGGCCCTTGCGAGTGGTGAGCGCCGTGATCGCGCCGGAGGCGACGTCCACCTTGTAGATCTCCGTCTCGCGCCACGCATACTCGGCGTCGGCCGTCCGGAGGGAGGTGAAGACGAGGCTCTTGCCGTCCGGCATCCACGTCGTGCCATTGGCCGGCCAGCGTCCCGTGGTGATCTGCCGTGGCGTGCCCCCGTCCGCGGGGACGGTGAACAGCTGCCGCGAGCCATCTTCCAGGAACCCTTGCCGGTCGGCGCGATACTTCACCGACGTCACGACGCGCGGCGCTTCCGTCCACTTGGCGCCACGCGGCGGGGTCGGCATGGCAATGCGCCATGGATCCGTGCCACGCACCAGCATGCCAAAGGCAATGGTGCGGCCATCGGGGGACCATTCAATATCGCTCGGCGCTTCCGTCAGGCGCGTGATCTGTGTCGTCGCGCCTTCGGCGTCCATGTAGCGCACCCAAATCTGCGCGCCGCCTGGTTCACCGGGCGCAATGAAGGCGATGCGCGAACCATCGGGGGACCACTTCGCACCGGATCCCTTCACCAGCACGCGGTTCTTCGTGCCATCGGCATTCATGAGCCAAATGGAGGACTCGTGCCGATCGTTGATCTGATCGATCCAGTTCCGCGTATAGAGAATCTGGCTGCCATCGGGGGAGAGCGCCGGCGCCGCCACATCTTCCCAGTTGAAGTAATCGGCGAGCGTCAGCCGATTGGCGGGGGCGGCGGATTGCGCACGCAGTGGCGCACTCGCGGCGATAGGCAGCAGGAGTAAAGAGAGCCGCGGCAGCAGATGCGCGGCCACGCGACGGGGGTGGATCATGTCGAGCCTCAGACGGGAAGGGGGGACGGGGCACGGTCGAAACCGTACGCCCACTACACGCACCCTATATGCTGCGCCTTAGCGCAGCGTGTCCGCAATGGCGAGCAGGCTGTCGCGCAGGTGGGCCGTCTTGTCGTCGAGAATGCGGCGGGCCCCCTTCCACTGCCGCATCAGCGACGAGCGGGGGGTCAGCGCCGTCTCAATCACGCGGCGCTTGGAGGTGCTGGCGTGGACCATGCGACCCTCGCCGACGTAGATCCCGATGTGCGAGATCTTCTTGCCGCGACCGAAGGTGAGCAGATCGCCCGGCTTCAACGCTGCAAGATCCTTGGGGATCGGCGTGCCCACGGTGGCCTGCTGCTTGGCGGTGCGCGGCAGCACCACATCGAGGGCGCTCATCACGACCTTCACGAGGCCACTGCAATCGAGCGCGCGATTGGCGGCGACGCCACCCAGCTTGTAGCGCGTGCCAATTTGTCCGCGGGCCCGCGCCACGATGCTGTCCGCCAGCGACTCCGCCGACGCGCTCAGGGCGGCAAACGGCTTCTTTGCCTCGATCCCCTTCAACGCGCTCTGCGCATGCACCTGCGACGTGGCCACCGTCAGCGCAACAGCGCTGCCGACGAGCACACGGGCAATGTGAGCAGAGATGCGAGAGGACACAGCGGGGACGGTAAACAGTGGAGGCGACAATGTGGCACTGGCTGGGCACGTCATGACCGGCGAACCGAGCGGGAGGGAAAAGTACCCCGACGGTTCAGGGCGCGCCACCCGGCCGGGTGGCCTACCGGATCGCCAGCGCCTTGTGGGTCTGAACGGAGAGCCGCCAGCGGGGGTGGGCCAGACAGTACGCCACCGCCGCCCGCGTGTTGGCGGCCGCGTCCGGGCCGTCCATGGGTTGCAGCAGGAAATGGCGGAAGGCCATCCCCTCGAAGCGCTCCGGCGGGGCCAACGGCTGAGGATAGACCAACTTCAACTCGTCGCCGGCCGTGAGCGCCAGCGGGGCGTCTGCCTTCGGACTGACGCAGATCCAGTCCAGGCCGTTCGGGGCCGGCTGGGTGCCGTTCGTCTCCACCGCCACCTCAAAGCCAGCGGCATGCAAGGCCGCCACAGCCGCCTCGTCGAGCTGGAGGAGCGGTTCACCCCCCGTACAAACCACGAAGGGGCGGACGTCCGCCGGCGCATCCGCCGGCCACCGGGACCGGACGAGCGCCGCCAGCGCCTCCGGGGTCGCACACCGGGCCCCGTCCGGGCCAACGCCCACGAAGTCGGTATCGCAGAAGGTACACACCGCGGACGCCCGATCCGCCTCCCGTCCGCTCCACAGATTACAGCCCGCAAAGCGGCAAAAGACCGCCGGGCGCCCCGCCTGCACCCCCTCTCCCTGCAGGGTGTAAAAGCACTCCTTCACCGTATAGGCCATTGTGTCTTACCCCTGGTACCGAATGGGGTCGGTCAGGGCATTCGCGGCAAAGCCCCGGAGGCGGAGCTGGCAGGCATCACAGCGGCCGCACGAGGCGCCATCGTCGGCCGGGTCGTAGCAGCTGGTCGTCAGGCTGTAGTCGACGCCGAGGGACTGCCCCAGCGCCACAATCTCCGCCTTCGTGAGGTGTTGCAGCGGGGCCTGAATGGTCAGGCGCTGCGCCCCTTCCACGCCGGCACGCGTCGCCAGATTGGCCATCTCCGCAAAGGCGTGAATAAACGCCGGGCGGCAGTCCGGATAGCCGGAGTAGTCGAGCGCATTCACGCCAATGAAAATCGTATCCGCCTCCAGCACCTCGGCCCAGGCCAAGGCAAAGGACAGGAAGATCGTATTTCGGGCGGGGACATAGGTGACCGGGATCCCCTCGTCCGGCTGCGACAGGTCCCGGTCTTTCGGCACGGCGGTATCGCTGGTGAGTGCCGATCCGCCCCATTGCCGCAGGTCGATGTCGACCACGACATGGCGGGCGACCCCCTGCGCTTCGGCGACCCGACGGGCTGCCGCAATCTCGTAGCCATGCCGTTGCCCGTACTGGAAGGTCATGGCATACGGGGTGTACCCGTCGCGCTTGGCGACCGCCAATACGGTGGTGGAATCAAGGCCGCCGGACAGGAGGACGACCGCCGGGCGTAGGGGCGTGGCAGACATGCGTGTAAGCTAGCGGGGGTGCCAAGTGTGCCCCGCCCATGCGAGCTTCAGGACATGACGTGGCTTTCTGATCCCAATGCGTGGGTGTCGCTCCTCACGCTCTCGGTGCTCGAGGTGGTCCTCGGCATCGATAACATCATCTTCATTTCGATCCTGAGCGGCAAGCTCCCGGTGGCCGATCAGCCGCGTGCGCGCTCCTTTGGGCTCGCCGGCGCGTTCCTGACCCGGGTTGGGCTCCTGCTCTCGATCACGTGGGTCATGCGGCTGACGCAGCCGCTGCTCTCGATGCTCGGCCGCGCGTTCTCTGGTCGGGATCTGATTCTCGTGGTTGGCGGTCTGTTCCTGATTGCCAAGGCCACGAAGGAAATTCATCACAAGCTGGAAGGGCTCGACGACGGGGAAACCGCCGTGCGGACCGTGACCTCCCTGTGGGCCACCGTCGCCCAGATCATGGTGATCGACATCATCTTCTCCCTCGACTCCGTGATCACCGCGGTCGGGATGGCGGATGATGTCTCAATCATGATCGCCGCGAATGTGGTCGCGCTTGGCGTGATGCTCTTCGCCGCCGGGCCGATCAGCGCGTTTGTGGATCGGCATCCCACTGTCAAAATGCTGGCGCTCGCTTTTCTTGTGCTCATTGGGACCAATCTGATGGCCGAGGGGTTTGGACAGCACATCAGTAAGGGGTACACCTACGGGGCGATGGCCTTCTCGGTGCTGGTGGAAATGTTGAATCTCCGGATGCGCTCCAAGCAGGCGGCAGTACAACTGCGGGGGCCGCATCTCCCACCGGACGCGTGAGCGTGTCACCAACGCCCGGACATGGTCTTCTGTTTTTCACGTCTTTCCAGTGATCCGCTCATGCGTCGCCTGATTTCGTGGTGCTCTGTGGGACTTTTGGTGGTGACGGCGTTACCGCTCGGCACCGTCGCAGCGCAGCAGCCACCGAAGGCTGGTGCGCGGGATACAACGCCGCCGCCGATGGCCAGTCCAGATCCGCTGCGCGGTGACCGTGACCGGTTGAGCGCGATCGCCGCGCAGGCGCGCTCGCAACAGGATGTGTTCGAGCGCAATCACCGGTCGGGGCTCCGCTTTTATAACGGCGGTGCCGACGCGCGCTGCGATGTCGATTTCGGTGGCAATCTCTGTTACTGGAACAACAACGGGGACGTGCCGCCGCCGGATGAACGGAACGACGCCAAGATTGAACGGCTGGAGCTGCTGCAAACGCTCGCCCGCGCCCAGGCGGCGGAACCGAGTGATGATTGGATTGCGGGGATGCGGGTCCGCTACGCGGCGGAAGCGGGACAGCTGGATGTCGCTGCCCAGGCCGCGGCCGCCTGCGCTGGCACCACCTGGTGGTGTGCCGCGCTCGAAGGCTTCGCGGCGCATGTCGCTAACCGCCACGAGGCAGCCACCCGCGCGTACACGCGGGCGCTTGAAGCCATGCCGGTGGTGCAGCGCTGTGAGTGGACCGATCTCTCGTGGTGGCTCGAGGCGACATCACGCACCACCTATGCCGCGATCCCCTGCGCGAATCGGGAGGCGGAAAACACGCGCATCTTCCGGCTCGCGCAGCCGCTCTGGATGTTGCCGGCCAACGATGTGCGCAACGAGTGGTATGCGCGCTGGACGATCTCCCGCGTGCATTCGCTGGGACGCATTCCCTATGACATGGGCTTTGGGCGCAACATCCTGGAATCGCAGGTGCGCTACGGCTGGCCAGAGGCGTGGTCCGTCCAAAACGGTGGCGTCGCCGACCCACGTCCCCCGCAGGTCATCGGACATGAGCCGACGCCGAGCTATGACTTCATGCCGTCGGCGGCGGCGCTCGCCACGCCGATTGGTGCGACGGCGACCGACTGGAATTTGAATAATCCCAAGGCGCGGATGCGCTACAGCACACGCTATGCGCGCGGCTACGTCCCGTTGCCGCATCAGTTCGCACGCTTTCGGCGTGGGGACAGCACGGTGCTCGCGGGCGGCTATCGGTTGATCCGGGATCTCGAGATGGGGAAGGCCCCCTACACAGCTGCGCTGACGCTTGACGCGATGGATCGCCGTGCCCCGCGACAAGTGCGCAAGGACAGCGCCTCGGCGGCGGCGGCGCTGCTGGTGCCGCTCGGGACGACGCCGATGCTGGCGAGTCTTGAAGTGCTGGCGCCGGCTGGCAAGCGCGCGACGCGGGTCCGCACGACGGTGCAGCCACTCCCGGCGGGCGCGCGTCTCTCGGATTATCTCGTCCTGACGCGCGGTGATCCGAGTGCCACGCCGTCACTCGAGCGGAGCGCGACGATGGCGTACGGCTCACTTGAGATTGAGAGCGGCACGGCGATTGGGTTGTACTGGGAGATGTACCGGCCATCGACGCCGTCAGCGCCATTGTCGGTCTCGGTGCGTGCGACGCGCTTGGGCGCCGGATTCATGCAGCGACTCGGCTCGTCGCTTGGGCTGAGCAAGACGGTGACGCCGGTGTCGATCCGGTATGCGGATAACGGGCGTCCGGATGGCGCGCCTGGGCGCAGCCTGACGCTCAACTTTCCGCAGGTACCCGATGGCGAGTATCAGCTGACGCTGCTCGTCTCCGGCGGTGGCGTGACCGATAGCACGACGCAGGTGATCCGGGTGCGCGGGACGAAATAAGCAACGGGAACGACGAGGGGCTCATCGTTCCCGTAGAACCTGCCATGCCCGTTGGTGCCGCGTTTTCCTTATCGGCCTTTGGTCCCGGCGTTCACCACCATCATCCCCACCGGCGTCCCATAGTCGTCGTTGCCAACCGGCAGACTCGGCGGCGCCATCCACTTCCCGCGATCGGCGCGAATGGCGATGCGGTGGACGCCGGGGGTCAGCCGTAGTTCGGCGCGCCAGCGACCCTTGGAGACCCGCGTCATCCGGGTGATCGTCCACGCCGTGGCATCGCCCATCATCTCAATCGATTCCGCCTTGGGCGCTTCGATGAAGAGGACGACGCGGAGCGAATCCTGCTCGGCTGCCACCGCGTCGCCGTGGCTCTCCGCCGACGGATCCACCGTGGCGCTGTCGATCGTCCCAATCGTGCGGCTTTCGAAACCCAGAATGCCACTGGGGGTGTCGTCGCTGCGTGAGAGGAAGGGGAGACGCGCCAGACGGACGCCAATCGCCACGACCGGCGCCATGCGACGGCCCCGCTCAGCGCCGAGGTCATCGCGGAGCGCGGTCGAGCCAACGCTGGCACGGTTCGTAGAGGCGGCCCCCACGATGGAAAGCCAATCGGTCACCGGCTGTACCATAGCGATCGAGGCGATCGCCGGGGCGACGGTGGGGCGGGGGGACAGCCCATCACTGCTGATCCAGGCCGCGATCGGCGCCGTGACCGACATCAACCAGGACGTCGGGCCGGTGTGAAAGCCGAGCGATGCGATCCCGGAGGCGATGTCCCGGCGTTGTACCGAGCGGAGCGTGCGAGCTGCGATCATGCGGCCGCCGGTCATCACACCACTCGGCTCATTGATCGTGAGCGTCTGCGTCGTGACGCGGGTGGCGCGATCCATCGCGAAGCCCACCGACAGCTCCAGTCCAGCCCACGAGGTCAGCATACCGGCTTCCGCCCGCTGGACGGACCCGACGTCGATGTGTC
This sequence comes from Gemmatimonadaceae bacterium, assembly GCA_037134115.1. GTDB lineage: Bacteria > Gemmatimonadota > Gemmatimonadetes > Gemmatimonadales > Gemmatimonadaceae > Gemmatimonas. Next base: position 11,545 of record JBAXMW010000037.1, read on the forward strand.
GCGAGATGGTGGTGTCCACCGTGGCCGCGTCCGCGCCGGGGGCGATGAATCCGCGCATCACATCGGTGGCCTGCGACGCGAGCCCGTTGGCTCGCACATACCCGTAGCTGACCGCCGACCAGAGCTGCAGGCGGTCGAACTCCGCGCGGGCGCGCACGGCGAGCTGCCCGCCACCGGCCTCACTGCCGGCGGCGGCACCAGCCATGCGGATGGTGCCACTGCCAATCGCGCTGAAGCGGACACTGCCGATCCCGCCGAGTGGTTGGGTGGCACCCACCCACATGTCGCTCCGCTGAATGCCCGAGGTGCTGCTGACGTCGTTCGCCGCGGCGAGGCCAAGCACTGACCAAGTGGCGGCGCGGGTGGCCGGTCCGATGGCGGAGGCCGGCGCAATGGGGGCGTCCCCGCGCGTCTGCGCCAGCAGTGGCTGCAGGGGGGTCGCCAACAGCAGGGAGGCACATGGCACCGCCCACCCGCGGCTCCAAGGGGAGCCGTGGCCCGACACGCGAGAGAGGCGGCAGGCGAGCGTCACGGGACGAGTGTCACGGGACCGGGGGGCGGATTGGCTTGCGGTCTGTCGTCGCGGGCGCGGACGACGGCAGCACACCATTCACTGTGCCCCGAAGATAACGCGCGAGGGCGTCGGCAGCCATCCCTGGACCACGGACGGCATTCCGGGCCACGGTCAGTTGCAGCCCCTTCAGCAGGTCATCGGAGGCAGGCTGCCGAGCGATGGTGGTGACCGCGTCCCGCGCCGTGACGGCGGGGATCCCGCGCTGCACGATATCGGTGAGGACCACGATGGGGATCATCGCGGCCCCGGCGGCACGGGTCCCACGGATCGCGACGAGCGATCGGCTGTCGACACCGGCCCGGAGCGCCGTGGCGCCGGCATCCAGTTCCATCACCGGCGTGCCGGGGCCCAGCGCCTCGCGGGCCTGCACGAGTGCGACGGCATGGGCGCGCACCACCTGCAGAATCCGGGCGCCAGGCACGCGTCGGGCCGCCCCTTCGAGCGCCCGGTTGATGAGCGGTCCGGTGGGGATCCCTTCGGCGGTCGCGCTGTCGAGCAACACACGCAGTCCGACGGCGGTGAGGCTGTCGAAGCGGGAGGCGTCGAAGACGGGTGGCTGCTGTCCCGGCACGGAATCCCGCACGGCATCCCGCACGGCATCCGGCGCGGCGGTCGTCGTATCATGCACCGCCGAGGCCATCGGGGCTCCCAGAAGCCCGGCCACCAGCCAGAGGACCGCGGGGGCCGGCATCACTCGGAGCCGCCCTCCACCACGACCGCATTGGACGGACCGAAGCCGGCGTCCGGGACCTGCGGAGCGAGCGGATCAATGACCCACCGACGGCCATCCACCACAAAGGCGTATTCGTGCCGCCCCGGGGTGAGCGGGATCTCGGCGGCCCAGCCACCTTGCGGACCGCGACGGACCATGGGGGTGGCCGACGCGCTCCATCCATTGAAATCGCCGACCAGCGCCACCTGCTGTGCGGCGTCTGGCAACTGTATCTCGAAGCGCAGCCCGGCACGGGTCGGTGTGACCGTCCCGGCGAGCTCCGGGGTCGCAGTGGCCGGAGCCGGGACGCCCGTTCGATCACGCGTGGTCGTGATACGGACGCCGAGGACGAGGATGGCCGCGGCCGCCGCCCCCCACCACCACCGGATTCGCGGGACGCCGTCGGCGGCGCGCACCGGTTGGTGCATCGCTCGCGCCAGGACGGCCCGCGCGCATTGCTCGGCCTGCCCCTCGGGTGGGAGCGGCGTCGCGGCATAGAGCGCCGTCAGACGCGCCACCAGCGCCGGATCGTCGGCCTCGGCGGGGACGAGCGGGAGCGGATCGCGGTCAGCCACGCGGCGGCTCCAGCAGCGACCGCAACCGGTCGATGCCCCGCTTCACGCGCATCTTGAGCGCCGATTCCCCGGCGCCGGTCATAGCCGTCATCTCCGTGTACTCCAACCCCTCGGCGTACTTCAGGAGCACTGCCTCGCGCTGCGACGCATCCAACTGCGACAGCGCGTGCGACAGGGCTGCATGATCGACATCTCCGAACAGCTCCGACAGCGGCGCCGGTGCTTGTCCGATGGCATCCTCGTCGTTGATGAAGCGGCGGACACGCCGTCCCCGCGACGTCAGGGCATTGCGGCACTGATTGGTCAGGATCCGGAACAGCCACCCGCGAAATTGGTCCCGCTCATCGTACCGCCCGATCGCCAGATACGCACGCAGAAAGGCCTCCTGCAGCGCATCCTCCGCATCGGTGCGATCGCCCAGCATATGCACAGCAAACCGCCAGCACGCTGGGTAATATCGAGTGACCAGCGCGCCAAACGCGTCAGAATCGCCGGCGCGTGTCCGGGCAATCAGCTCCGCGTCGGTCATCCCATGAACAACAGCGGCAGGGCGTTTGGCGTCACGAGGGCCGTCAGCTTCGGACGGCGGCGTAGGTCAGCATGAGCAGGATCAGCACGGCAAAGGTGGTCCCGCGGCGGTTCACGCCCCCCACCCGGGCCAGCCAGGAGAGCTGTTCCGGCGCCCCCAACTCCTGCAGCGCGGCGATGTGCACCGCCGCCCGCGCCCGCCGGAAGAGGAGCCAGTTGGCGATCCCGCCCGAGAGAATCATCGAGGAGAGCGCCACCCCGAACTGCATCATGAGGACGTGCTCATTTTCCGGCTTCATGAGCTCGGACATGGTGAGCTGGGCATCGGAGCCCGAGAGTGCCCGAAAGACGAGCCCAGGGATCACCCAAAAGCCCAACGCCGCGAGATACAGCTTCCGGTAGGCGAACCATGCCACCTGAAAGAGTGCGGCCGTCCAATTCCAGGTGGGCACGAAGCTGGGGTCTTCCCGGAACGGGGCGAACTTGCGCGCATACGTCGTCCACCGGGGCCCGATGAAGGCCGCCAAGCGCTCGTCCGACATGGGATCGGCCACGGTCTGCTTCCGAAACCAGGCTGGCAGCTTCGGGTCCGGCACTCCGCTGGGGCCGGTCGGGGTGGTCATGCCGCCCCCCGGGGCGCCGGCAGCTGCTGCGACAGGCAATGCAGTGTGCCCAGGCCCCAGACCAAATCCACCGCGTGGATCCCCACCACCTGCCGCGTCGGGAACAGCTCGGCCAGGGTATTGAGCGCCACGCGATCGTTCACGTCGTTGAAGGTCGGCACGATCACGGTGCCGTTGGCGATGTAGAAGTTTGCGTAGCTCGCCGGCAGCCGCATCCCGTCCATCATCACCGCGCGCGGATAGGGGAGCGTCACGACGCGCAGCGACTCGCCGCGCGCATCGCGGGCCAGCCGGAGGCGGTGGAGGTTGTCGAGCGAGCGCGCATGGTTCTCGTCGGACGGATCGGTTTCGTGCGCGAGCACGACGACCCCCGGCGCAACAAAGCGCGCGATGTCATCGACATGGCCATGCGTGTCATCACCCACGCAGCCGTCGCCGAGCCAAATGGTGTGCGTGATCCCGAGATATTCATGAAAGGCACGCTCATAGTCGGCGCGCGTGAACCCCGGATTCCGCACCTGCACATCGCTCAACAGCCACTCTTCGGTGACGAGCATCGTGCCGAGTCCGTCGGTCTCAATACCGCCGCCTTCGAGGATGAGCGGCGCGTCGGTGTCGTGCCGTCGCGCATCAATGCGCGGCAGCCCCGTCACCCGAGCGACCGTCGCCGGCACCTCGGCGTCGAGCGCATAGTTGTCGTACTTGGCCCACGCGTTGAAGCCCCAGTGGACCAGCGCCACAGAGCCATCGGCGCGATGGACGGCGGTCGGACCGGAATCGCGAAGCCAGACGCGATCGGTGGGCTGCACATGGAGGTGCACCCGCTCGAGCGCCACGTCGTGCAGCGTGAGCATCTGCTGCGCCTGCTGCTGGACTGCCTCGCTGTGACAGAGGATGTCCACGCGCTCATGCGCGGAGAGGGCGCGCACGATCTCCGCATACACCCACGGGATGGGCCCCAACTTGCCGGGCCAATCGGGTTCATGATGCGGCCACGAAATCCAGGTCGCGGCATGCGGCTCCCATTCCGCCGGCATGCGCACCACCGGGTGCCCTGAGGACATGCTCACGCCCCGCCCAACCAACGCTGCGTGATCGGACCGTACGCGTCGATCCGCCGGTCGCGCAGGAACGGCCAGTTCCGCCGCGTCTCCTCGATAAGATCGAGATCGCAGGCGGCGGTGAGAATCGCCGGCGTCGTCCCTGCCGTCGCGAGATCGCGACCGAAGGGATCGCAGATGAAGGACTGGCCAAAGAACTCGAGGCCGTCCGTCCCTGCTTCCGCTTCAAAGCCGACGCGGTTCGGCGCCGCCACAAAGACGCCGTTCGCGATGGCGTGCGCATGCTGCGCCGTGCGCCAGGCGTTCACCTGCGCGTCGCCGAACGTTGCCTTCTCGGCGGGATGCCAGCCGATCGCCGTGGGATAGAAGAGAATCTCCGCCCCAAGGAGCGCGGTGATCCGCGCCCCTTCCGGATACCACTGATCCCAGCAAATCAGCACGCCAATGTTCGCATAGCGCGTGCGCCACATGCGGAAGCCATTGATCCCGGGATGCCGATCGGTTCGCAGGTCCGGTCCCACATCGCCGGGGGCGAAGTAGTACTTCTCCTCGAACAACGGATCATGCGGGATGTGCATCTTGCGATAGGTGCCCAGTACCGCCCCATCCGCGTCAATCACCGCCGCCGAATTCCGATACAGCCCCGGCGCCTCGCGCTCGTAGTATGGGATCACCAGCACCACCGCGAGCTCGCGCGCGAGCGCCTGCATGGTGGTGATGATCCGGCCATCACTCGGCTCCGCCAGCCCGAGACGGGCGGGATCGAGCTTTTTGCAGAAGTACGGCGCGTGAAAGAGCTCTTGCAGGCAGATGATCTGCGCGCCCTGAGCGGCAGCCTCACGGACGCGGGCGACCGCGTGCGCGAGATTGGTGTCGAGGTCGTCCGCCGCGGTGTCCTGAACGAGACCGACGGTGACGATCCGGGATGGAGTGTGCGAGGCCATCCCGAAAGGTCATCAGTTCCGGTCTGTGGCGCTACGGCTTCGCGCCCGGCGCCCGGCGCTTCCGCGCAGGGGCAGGTGGGTCGAGCAGGGGGGCGAGATAGCCCACCAGCATGCGCTTGAGGTCGTCGAGCAGCGCTTTCTTGTCGCCAGCGGCGGCCCGGCTCCGGCGTGCGAGGACGGCATGCCCGACCGAGGCCGCCATCGTGGCCGCGCGGCGGCGGTCGCGGGCGGGGAGGGCCGGATTCCGGGCCGCAAAGAGCACGTCCAGCCGATCGACGAAGGAATCGAAGAGCTGGTGCCGCAAACGGATCGGCGCCGAGCGCACTTCGTCTGCCGGGCCATCGAAGGAGGCGAAGACGCGGCGGAAGGCCGGGTGGCGATCGTGGAACTCCGCCAGCGGATTCACGATCCGATCCATGAGCTTCTCGAGGGACATCCCATGCGGGTCCATGGGGAAGGTCCGCTCGTGAATGGCGCGCATTTCATCGGCATAGCGGAGCGCCAGTGCGGCCAGGACGGCGTCGCGATTCGGAAAGAACTGGTAGAGCGACCCCTTCGCCGTCTTCGCCCGCAACGCGATCGCCTCAGCGGTCGCGGCCTCAATGCCGGACTCCGCGATGACCTCCGCCGCCGCGTTGAGCAGCAACTCGACGCGCTGCTGACCGCGCGTTTGCCGCGGTTGACGCCGATAGGCGTCCAGGTCGGGGGTGGCGTCAGGGGCGGCGAGTGGGACGCGGGGGCTCATGGGCGTGCCTCAATCAACACCGCCACCACGTCCATGACGTTGGTGCCGGTGGGGCCGGTGCGCAGCAGCGCGTTGGCGGCATCGAGGCTGAACCACGAGCGACCGGTGGCGAGATCGCGTTCGGGGCGACGACGTCCGAGGCGACGCGCGTCGAGCGGTGTTCCCGCGTCGACAATCGCGCCGGCGGCATCGGTGGGGCCGTCCCGGCCGTCGGTGCCCGCAGCGAGGAGCGTAATGCGCCAGACGCTGTCGTCGGCATCATGCGCGCGCGTCTCCAACTGCAACGCGGCGGCCAGCGCCAACGCCTGCATACGGCCGCCCTTGAGGGGTTCGTCGGGCGTCCCGTCGATCGCGCTTTCATCGGCGGCGATGGCTTCCTCAACCATCGCGCGGAGATGCACCACGGGCTCGCCCCCAACGACCCAGAGCGCGCGCTCCTCGCGCGGCAACGTGGCCGCAAGTTGCATGGCATGGCGCGCCAGCGTATCGCCCAACTCGGCCGCTTCCCCTTCGAGCGGCGTGGACTCCACCACCACATGTGGGATTCCCGCCTCGCGCGCCGCCGACGCCAACGCCTGCAACGCATCGGCATTGCGCGCGACAAACTGATACGAAACGATGCCAAAGGCGGGATCGGTCGGCGCCGGGACCGGCGGCGGGGATCCGCTCCCTTCCAGCCCCAGAAAGTGCGTAACGTCGCGTTCCAGACGGCCGCGCAGGTCATGTGCATCGAGGAGCGCAAAGAATCCCGTCTCGTCGAGCGGATCGGGCGAGCAGGGGCCGGAGCCAACGACGGCAGGATCGTCGCCAATCACATCGGAGATCGCGAAGACGGCAATACGCGCGGCGCCCCGCGCATGCAGCGCGGCGGCGAGCCGCCCGCCGCCCCAGCGCAGCACGCGGCGCCGAATGGCGTTCATCTCGTGAATGGCGAGCCCGGACTCCAACAACGTCTGCGCGAGATTTGCGAGATGGGCCTGCGCGCGGTTCGCGTCGCCCACCTGCTGTGAAAACGCGGCGAGCGGCGCGGCGGTGAGCGCCGTGGTCCCGCCGGAGAGGAGCACCAGCACGACATCTCCGGGCCCCACCTGTCGCACGGCGTCCTCGAGGGCATCGGCGGCGTCCAGCGACGCGGGCCCCGGGACCGGATGATCGCCGACCTGCACCACGAGGTGGTCGGGGGCGGCGCCGCTGGACGCCAGGTCTCGGTCTGCCGGGCGATGTGCCGCCACGACGCAGCCATGGGCCACATCGATTGACTGCGCGGCCAGCGCCGACAGCGCGCCCGCGAACATTGCCGGAGCCGCCTTGCCGAGGGCGATGACGTGTCGCTGTGGCGCGGCCGCCAGCGCTGCCGCACCGGTGGGCGAGGTTGCCCACGCCGTGACTGCCTGGGCGGTGCGCGGATAGGGCGCGGCCCCAGCGACCGCCGCCTGATGAAGGGCGGCGGCGAGGACGCGCGGCGACGAGAACGGGCTCACGGGGAGTGGGGGCGGCGCATCAAACTGCATGGTCATCGATCACGCCCCCGCGCGCAGTTACCGACGGGCGCCGGTCGCGTGCGTTCCGGCCTCGCGGATCGCCGCGCCGAGGCCCGTGTAGGCATCGGCCGACATCTGCAGAAATGGCGTCGCGATGTAGGCGATCTTCCCGGCGGGATCGATGACGTAGAGATGCCGCTTGTGCCACAGGATCGAGCTCGCGCCGTAGGCTTTCCCGACGGCCTTGCTCTCGTCGGCGCCGAAGTGAAACGGAAACCGATCGTCCTTCGCCCACTTGGTCAGCGTCGCGGCATCGTCGGTGCTGATCGAGAGCAACGTCACGTTCTTCCCACTCTGAAAGACGTCGGCGTACTTGTCGCGGTACGTCTCCATCTGGGTGGTGCAGCCTGGAGTACGGGCCTTCGGAAAGAAGGCGAGGACGACCGTTTCCCCACGGTGTTCCGACAACCGGAACGGCTTGGCGTCTGTGCCCGTGGCCGTCACAGCAGTCACCGTGAAGTCCGGCGCGACGTCGCCGACTTTCAGCGCCCCTTGGGCCGCGGCCGAGGCCGATAGCCCAAGGGTCAGGCTGACGCCCGCGACGGCACGCCGGAGGGTGCGCATGGTTACTTGGTCCCGTTGGCGGCGGCGATTTCCTTGCCGAGCGTGGTGTAGGCGTCGGCGGACATCTGGAGGAACGGCGTCGCCATGTAGCTGATCTTCCCCTTGGGGTCGATCACGTAGAGGAGGCGCTTGTGGTAGCCGCTCCCTGCGTTGGCGCCGTAGGCCACGCCAACCTTGCGGTCGACATCGGCGGCAAAGTGGAACGGGAACTTGGCATCCACGGCCCACGAGGTGAGGGCGGAATCGGGATCGACGCTGACGCCCACGAGCGTCACTTTCTTGCCGCTCTGAAAGATGTCGGCGTACTTGTCGCGGTACGACTCCATCTGCATGGTGCAGCCGCTGGTACGAGCCTTCGGGAAGAAGGCGAGGATGACCGTTTCGCCGCGGTGCTCGGAGAGCTTGAAGGGCTTCTTCTCGAGGCCGCCGGAGGTGACCCACGCGACGGTGAAATCGGGGGCCATGTCGCCCACCTTCAAGGCAGGGGCCGTCTGCGCCTGCGCAGGCGTGGCGGTGGTGCTGACGGCGCTGGCGGCGCCAAGGGTAACGGCCACGGCGAGCCGGGCGGCGCGGGAGATCAGGGACATGAACGGGTCCTCAGCAGTCGGTCGGGACAGGGGTGGTCGGTCGGGAGACCGGCCACGGGACTGCACGGAGGTTAACGGCTCCCGGGGGGAACCGACAGAGCGGGACGCCCCACCACCCGCAGCGCCTGGGGACGCACTCGCACGGTGAGGGTCGGCCCTGTAGCCCGATAGAGCTCGCCGTCGGCCTCAAACCAGGGCGCCGCCGCCGCGGTAACGGTGACCTCGGTCATGGTCGTGGAGACCACGCCGCGGCGTCCCAGATGCGCCCCGCGAAGCGCCCGGGCAAAGAGCCCGATGCGTGGCATTGCCGGCAGCTCCGCAATCGCCACGCAACTCAGCGATCCGCTGGCGAGCTGCGCCGCCGGCGCAATCCGAAACGCGCCGCCAAACCACTGCCCCTTGGCAAAAACGACCATGAGCCACGGCTCCGCCCGCCCCTCCGCCAACCCGGAGACCGCGAGCGGCGCGCCACGATAGCGCAGCAACTGCGCCGCCGAAATGCCGAGGTAGCGCAGGCTGCCGCGGAGCGCCGGCCAATGCGCCGGATCACGGACCGCATGCGCCACGCTGGCGTCAAATCCCAGCCCGGCCGCATTGAGGAACGGCACGCCGTCCATCTCGCCAATATCGACGGTGTAGACGGCCCCGTCGGCAATGAGCCGCGCGATCGCGAGATAATCGTGCGCCGGCAGCCCCAGCGATTTGGCGTAGTCGTTGCCGGTTCCCGATGGGAACACCGTGAGCGGCACCTCGGCCCCCACCTCGACGAGCCCCCGGGCCGCGTGCGACAAGGCACCGTCGCCACCAAGGACCACCAACGCGCGGGCCTCAGCCCGAGCGGCTTCACGGGCCACCCGGGCTTCATCCCCGGGGGCCGTGGACTCCATGAGCACCACCGGACCGATCGTGCGGAGCGCCGCATAGGCTCGCTCCACCCGATCGGCCGCACGCCCACGCCCAGCGGCCGGATTGACCAGCAGCCAGACGGGGCGTGTCATGCGTCGCTTACTTGCTGACCAGCGACCGGAGCACGTACGGCAGGATGCCGCCGTGGATGTAGTACTGCAGTTCTTCCGGCGTATCGATCCGGCAGCGCACGCTGAAGGTCTTCACGGAACCATCGCCCGCCGTGGCGGAGACGGTCAGCGTCGCCCGCGGCTGCAGCGCGTCGGTGAGGCCGCCAATGTCGTACGACTCGAAGCCGGTGAGCCCGAGCGACTGGCGCGTTTCCCCGTTGACGAACTCGAGGGGCAACACTCCCATGCCGACGAGATTGCTGCGGTGAATGCGCTCGAAGCTTTCGGCGATCACCGCGCGCACCCCGAGCAGCATCGTGCCCTTCGCCGCCCAGTCACGCGAGGAGCCGGTGCCGTATTCCTTCCCGGCCACGACTACCTGCGGCACACCCGCCGCCATGCGCGCCACGGACACGTCGTAAATGGCTTCCGGTTCGGCGCCCGGCGCCGTGGCCGTCCACCACCCTTCCTTGCCACCCGTCAGTTCGTTCTTGAGCCGGATGTTCGCGAAGGTGCCGCGCATCATGACCTCATGATTGCCACGACGCGCGCCGTATGAATTGAAATCCTTCTTCTCGACGCCCAGGCTGGTGAGATACTTGCCCGCCGGGCTCGCCGCGGCGATTGAGCCTGCCGGGGAGATATGATCGGTGGTGATCGAGTCGCCGAACATCCCGAGCACCTTCGCGCCGGTGATCGGGCGGATCCCCGGCGGCGTCATCGTCATCCCCGCGAAGTACGGCGGATGCTTCACGTACGTGCTCTGACCATCCCACGCGTACTGGCTCCCCGTGGGCGCCTCAATGGCCTGCCAGTACCGGTCGCCCTTGAACGCGTCGGCGTACTGCGTCGTGAACTGTTCCCGCTTCACGCTCGACAGAATGGTGTCTTCGACTTCCTGCTGGCTCGGCCAGATGTCGTGCAAATACACCGGGCCATCGGTGCCCTGACCCAGCGGCTCCGTCGCCAGATCGATATCCATCCGTCCCGCCAGCGCGTAGGCCACAACGAGCGGCGGCGACGCCAGATAGTTGAAGCGCGTCTGCGGATTCACGCGCCCTTCGAAGTTCCGGTTCCCCGACAGCACCGCGGCCACGTTGAGCTTCCCGGCATCAATCGCTTCGCTGATCTCCTGCGGCAGCGGACCGGAATTGCCAATGCACGTGGTGCAGCCGTAGCCGACCACGTTGAAGCCCAGCGCGTCGAGCGCATCCATCACGCCCGCCTTGTGGAAGTACTCCGTGGCCACCTTCGAGCCCGGGGCCAGCGACGTCTTCACCCACGGCTTCGTGTGCAGCCCCTTCGCCACGGCCTTCTGCGCCAGCAGACCGGCGGCCAGCATCACGCTGGGGTTGCTCGTGTTCGTGCAGCTCGTGATCGCCGCAATCACCACGGCGCCATCGTTGAGCGGGAATTGCTGCCCCTTGTAGCTCACGGTCTGCGTCGTCCCGGCGCCGGTGGCCGCATGTTGCGCCGCCACCGCATCGGCATAACGCGCCTTGCTGTCGCTGAGCGGGATCCGGTCCTGCGGCCGCTTCGGGCCCGCGAGGCTCGGCACCACCGTGCTCAGATCCAGCTCAAGCGTATCGGTGAAGACCGGGTCCGGCGTGGCATCGGTGCGGAAGAGTCCCTGCGCCTTGCAATAGGCTTCGACCAGGGCGACCTGCTCAGCGCTGCGACCGGAGAGCTGGAGATACTTGAGTGTCTCCGCGTCGACGGGGAAGAAGCCCATCGTCGCGCCATACTCCGGCGCCATGTTGGCAATCGTCGCGCGATCGGCGAGCGCGAGCGACGACAGCCCCGGGCCGTAAAACTCCACGAACTTGCCGACGACTTTCTTCTTGCGGAGCATTTCCGTGCAGGTGAGCACGAGGTCGGTGGCCGTGGCGCCGGCCGGCAGCTTCCCATGGAGCCGGAAGCCGATCACTTCCGGGATCAGCATGCTCACCGGTTGTCCCAGCATCGCCGCTTCCGCTTCAATACCGCCCACGCCCCAGCCGAGCACACCCAGGCCGTTGATCATCGTGGTGTGCGAGTCGGTGCCGACGAGCGAATCGCAGTAGGCGAGCGTCTCGCTCCCCTCCGCCGCCGTGAACACCACCTGCGCGAGATACTCGAGATTCACCTGATGGCAGATGCCGGTGCCCGGCGGTACGGCGCGGAAATTCCGCAGCGCCGTTTGTCCCCACTTGAGGAACTGATACCGCTCGGAGTTCCGTTCGAACTCGAGTTCTGTGTTGATGAGCAGCGCTGCTTCGGTGCCGTATTCGTCCACTTGCACCGAGTGGTCAATGACCAGATCGACCGGCTGCAGCGGATTGATGCGCGTCGGGTCACCGCCGAGGGCGACCATGGCGTCACGCATCGCCGCTAGGTCCACCACGCACGGCACGCCGGTGAAGTCTTGGAGCAGCACGCGGGCGGTGCGGAAGGCGATTTCCTGATCGACGGACGCCTTCACATTCCAGCGGGCCATCGTTTCGATGTCCGACCGCTTGACGAAGGCCCCGTCTTCCCCGCGGAGCAGATTCTCCAAGAGAACGCGGAGCGAGAACGGGAGCGACGCGGCGGTGCTGCCGGGGAGGGCGTCGAGGGCGCTCAGCTGATAGTACGCGTACTGGCGATCGCCGACCGTGAGCGAGGCGCGGCTGCCAAACGAATTGGGATGCGACATAACGGGTAATGGTCCTGCGTGGGCCGACCCCATGGGTCGCCCGGCGCGTTCTGGACAGAGCCACTCATCGCGCCGTGGTGCTGCCATGCGAGCAGGCACCCGGTACCGACGAGGCTACCGGGGAATATCGGCAGCGGTACACGGCCACGCCACAACCCACTGCCGCGGTCTGATCACCCGAGCCCCCGCCGGGCCCGGCATGGTACATTTGCCGGATGCGGATCCTGGTGGTGGAGGATGATGCCACGCTGCGCGACAGCGTCGCGACGTACCTGCGTCGCGAAGGGTTTGCCGTGGATGCCGCTGCCACGGGGGCGGCCGCCCGCGAACTGGCGGCGATCAGCCCCTATGACGCCGTGGTGCTCGATGTCCGGCTCCCCGACGACGACGGCTTTGCCCTCTGTACCGTCTTCCGGGCGCGCCGACCAGCCCCGAGAATCCTCATGGGGACCGCCCGCGACGAGCTCGCCGACCGCATCGCCGGCCTCGACCTCGGCGCCGACGATTATCTGGTCAAACCGTACGCGCTGGCGGAACTCGTCGCACGGATTCGCGCCCTGCTGCGACGCCCTAATGCCGACGCCGAGGTCATCTGGCGGGTCGCCGACCTGACGCTCGATCCGGCCACCCGGACGGCGGCGCGGGGCGGCCGCTCCATCGCCCTGACCACCAAAGAGTACGCAGTGCTCGAGATCCTGATGCGCTCCCGAGGCCGCGTGGTCACGCGGCAGTACATCAGTGAGCATGCGTGGGACGACAACTTCGATCCGCTCAGTAACGTGATCGACGTGTATATCGGCCGGCTGCGTCGCAAGATCGACGGGGCGGGGGACCCGCCGCTCCTCGAGACGCTGCGCGGCACCGGATACCGGATGCGGGATCCCGGCGGGTCGGCGTGAGCCCGACCACGGGGGGCGTGTCGCATGTGCCTCGGCTGCGGCGTCGGCTGACCTGGCTGTCCACGGGGGCGCTGCTGGTGGCGCTCCTGGCGGCCTCGCTGGCACTCCGCGCGGTGGTCCACGCCGCGCTGCAGCGGGAATTCGACAGCTCAGTGCGCGCCTCCGCGCAACTCATCACCCGTTTCTTCCGGGCCGAAATCGCCGAATACCAGACCATCGAAGCGACGCTCACGCACATCGCGGGGGAGCTGGTCTTCGAGGACCGCGTCATGCGGGTGCGCCGTCCGTCGGGGGCGCTGTTTGGGGCGACGGCGATGCCGGCGGCGCTGCCCGCGCTGCCGGAGCCGATCCGTCGGGTGACGGTGCCGTTGGAACCCGGCCTCGCGCCGGGGTGGACCATCGAGGTCGATGCCAGCGGCGCGCGGGTGGCGGCGACTGAAGCCCGTATCGACCGGGGGCTGCTGCTGGGGATCCCCCTGTTGGTGCTGCTGGCCGGCGGCTTTGGCTGGTGGCTCACCGGACGGGCGCTGCATCCCGTTGGCCGGATGGCCGATGCCGCCACGCTGATCGTCCCTGGGCACGGCGACCGGCTTCCGCTCACCGATCCGTCGGATGAATTGGGACGACTCGGCGGACGATTCAACGCGCTGTTGGATCGGCTCGACGGGGCGCTGACGCAACAGCGACGCTTCCTCGCCGACGCGGCCCACGAACTGCGAACGCCGCTCGCGCGGGTCCTCGGGCGCGTGGAGGTGGCTCGGCAGGCGCCCCCGTCGCCCGAGACGGCGGCGACGGTGCTTCCGGCCGTGCACGATGAACTGTTACGCATGTCCCGCCTCGTGGACGAGCTGCTGCAGTTGGCCCGCGCCGATGCCGCAGCTGATGTGGCCGCCGGCGAGATGGCGGTCACCCGCCGGCCCGGCTACCTCGACGATGTCGTGGCCGACGAACTGCCGAGGTGGCAGGTGGAGGCGGCGCGATTGGGGATCACCCTGACCGCGTCAGAGCTTCAAGAAGCGCCGGTGCTGGGGGATGCGCTGCAGCTCCGCCGGTTGCTCGGGATTCTGGTCGACAACGCGCTCCGGTACAGCGAGGCTGGCGGCACGGTACAGGTGCGGGTTGGCCACGATGGCGACACCGTCCACCTCATCGTGGAAGATGACGGGATTGGGATCCCGGACGACGAACGGGCGCGGCTCACCGAGCGATTCTTTCGCGGGGA
>JBAXMW010000038.1:0-25274 GCA_037134115.1 Gemmatimonadaceae bacterium
GAACTGTTGCTGGTGAGCCGGAACTTGGAGCGGGTCGCCGACCTCGCCACGAACATTGGCGAAGATGCCGTCTACCTCGCCGAAGGCAAGCAGATTCGGCACCGTACCCCGGACGAACTCAGTACAGCATCTGGACGTCGTCAGGACATCACCTCTGCGGACCGGTCCTCATGACCCCGACGCGCACCAGCCCCCCGAAAGCGGCGCGGGGCTCCGCAGATCAGCGCATCGCCGCGATCGACATCGGCTCCAATTCCATCCGGCAGATCATCGCCGACGTGTCGCCAGCGGGACAGATCCGCATCGTCGATGAACTGAAGGCGATGCCTCGCCTTGGCGAGGGGCTGGAACGCACCGGGAACCTCGGGCAGACTGCCGTCGATGCCGCCCTCGTGGGGCTGCAGCGCATGGTGCAGCTCGCCAAGCAGATGGGGGCCGCCCGCATTGAAATCGTGGCGACGAGCGCCGTGCGGGACGCCGAGAACGGTCCGGCCTTCACCGCGCGCGTCCAATCGCTGACCGGCGTGGCCGTGCGCACCCTCACGGGCGAAGAAGAAGCCTTGCTCTGCTTCCGCAGCGCACTGGCCCACTTTGACCTCGGGGCTGGCCGGGCGATTGTCATGGACATTGGTGGCGGCTCACTGGAGCTCGTCCTCGCGAAGGACGGCCTCATTGAGCGCGTGGCGTCACTGCCCTTCGGGGCGGTGCGGCTCACGGAGCGGTTCCTGACCCCCATCGTCCGTCCAAAGGGCGTCCGCGCCCTTCGGGAGCATGTGCGCGACGGGCTGCGCCGTGCGGCACCGGTACGCGACTGGCGCGGGGCGCAGGTGATTGGCTCGGGCGGGACCTTCACGAACCTCGCCGGAATCTTGCTGGCGCGACAGGGGATGACCTCCCGCTCGCCGCATGGCACGCATGTCACGCGCGTGGAAGTCGAACATGTGCTGGACTGGCTACAGCGCATGGAACCAGAAGAGCGGCTGCAGGTCCCCGGCCTCAACCCGGCGCGAGCCGACATCATTGTGGCCGGTCTGGCGACCACCGCGGAGGTGTTGGCACGCTTTGAATCACGCGAACTCGTCAGCTCAGGCTACGGGATTCGCGAAGGGCTGTTGCTGGAAGCCGCGCAGGTGACACCCGTCGTGGCGGACCCCGGTGCGGCCCGCGAACGGTCGGTGCGGGAATTTGCCGAACGGTGTCATTACGAAGCACCACACGCCCAGCAAGTACAGCGCCTCTCGATGCAACTGTTCGATGCGCTCGCGCCACGCATGGGGCTGGGCGATGTCGATCGCCGCATTCTCGCTGATGCCGCCCTGCTGCATGATGTCGGCTACCACATCAATTACGACCGGCATCACAAGCATTCGTTTCACCTGATCTCGCATGCGCATCTGTTGGGGATGACGCCAGCCGAACAGGTCGCGATTGCGCACATTGCGCGCTACCACCGGGGCGCCGCGCCGAAGCGCAAACATCGCGCGTTCAGCCAACTCGATCGCGTCCTCCGCGAGCGCATTGTGAAGCTCTCCGGCATCCTGCGGCTGGCCGACGGCCTCGACCGCGGCCACATCGCCTCGGTCGGGCGGCTCAAGGTGCGCTGGGGGGCGGAGACGGTGCGCATTCAGGTGACGGAAGCCCGCGCAGGGACCAGTGTGCGCTTGGAATGCTGGGGCGGTGCCCGCAAGCAAGGGCTTTTGGAAGCCGTGCTGGAACGTCCGATTGAACTGATCATGCCAGACGGCACGATCGCCTCCGCCGACGACAGCGACAGCGAATAACGTCGAGCGCCCATCGCATCGCGCCGGACGCATCGCGCGATGCGATGGGCGCGGTGCTACGTGGTGACGCCGGGCCGACCCCAGGGATCGCGCATGAGCGCCTGATGGGTGGCGCGGACCGGCAGGTCACCGGGATAGCGCCGCCGATAACAGCCATCCTGCCCCAATTCCCACGCCTGCCGGTTATCGGAGAGACAGGTCTCCAACACGGCATGCAGGCGCGCGTGCCAATTCCGGTCGAGAATCGGAACGATCACTTCGACGCGGCGATCCAGATTGCGCGGCATCCAATCCGCCGAGCCAATGTAATACTCCGCCTCGCCGCCATTGCCGAAGTAATGCACCCGCGAATGCTCGAGGAACCGGCCAATGATGGAGACCACCCGGATCCGGTCACTGATCCCCGGCACCCCTGGGACCAAGCAGCAAATGCCCCGGATGATCAGATCGATGTCGACCCCCGCCTGCGACGCCGTGTAGAGCGCGCGGATGACCTCCGGATCCACCAGCGCATTCATCTTGGCAATGATCCGGCCACGACGCCCCGCCTGCGCGTGGGCGGTTTCCCGCGCGATCAGGTCAAGCGTCTGCTGCCGGAGCGTCGCCGGTGCCACGAGCAGCACGCGGTAATGCCGCTGCCGCGAAATGCCGGTCAGGGAGTTGAACAGATCGGACAGATCGGCCCCGATCCGCGCATCACAGGTCAACAGCCCCATATCGGTGTAGAGGCGCGCCGTCTTGGAGTTGTAATTCCCCGTCCCAATGTGGCAGTAGCGGCGAATCCCATCAGAATCGCGGCGCACTACCAAGACGGTCTTCGCGTGCGTCTTGAGTCCGGGCAATCCATAGGCCACATGGATCCCGTGACTTTCCATCGTGCGGGCAAACGAGATGTTGTTCTGCTCGTCGAAGCGCGCCTGCAATTCGATCAACACCGCCACCTGTTTGCCCTGCTGTGCCGCTTCGGTCAGCGCCCGGACAATCGCCAGATCACCTGAGGTGCGATACAGCGTGAGCTTGATGGCCAGCACCGCCGGATCATGCGCCGCCGCCTCGAGAAAGGCTTCGACCGACGCCCCAAACGATTCGTACGGATGGTGCAGGAGGATGTCCCCCTCCCGAATGGCCTCGAAGATATTCCGGCCATCACGGAGGGCGGGCGGCACCACGGGTGCAAAGGGGGCGTCGCGCAACTCGGGGACATCCAGCCCGGCCAGCGCCATGAGATTACCCAGCTCGAGCAGCTCATCCACGGCGTGGACATCCCGATCGGTGAGCGGCGCCACCTCCTGCGAGTCACCAGCGCCAAGCTCATCGAGCAGCAGCGCGCGCATCGATGCCGGCATGTCACGATGCACCTCCAGGCGCACCACCTCGCCAAATCGCCGCTGGAACACCTGCTGCTCAATCGATTCCAGCAGATCTTCCGGCTGGTCCATCTGCCCGAGATCCAGATCCGAATAGCGCGTAATGCGGAAGGTGTGCCAGCGCACCACATGCAGGCCAGGAAACAGCGAACCCAGGTTGGCACCAATGACATCTTCCAACGGCACCACGCAATGCGCCCGGCCGGTCGGCACCCAGCGCGGCAGCGACGGTGGGACCTTCACGCGCGCGAAATGCTCGGTGCCCGTCACCGGATCCCGCACCTCGACCGCCAACGACAGCGACAGATTCGAGATGTACGGAAACGGATGCCCCGGATCGACCGCCAGCGGCGTGAGCACCGGGAACACTTGCCCCTCAAAAAACTCGCTGACCCGTCGCGCCTCGGCATCCGACAACTCCGCCATCGAGACCAACGCAATGCCGTGCTCAGCGAGTGCCGGTAGCAACTCGTCACGCAACACGGTGCGCCGCTGCGCCAGCAGTTCGGCCACGCGTTCGCGAATGGCCTGAAGGGACTCGGCGGGGGACAGCGGATCCGGCGCGACCGGCGGCGCGCCGGCAGTCACCCGACGGCGCAGTCCAGCCGCGCGCACCATGTAGAACTCGTCCAGGTTGGTGCTGAAGATCGCCAGAAATTTCAGGCGCTCCAGCAGCGGCACCCGCGGGTCCAGCGCTTCGGCCAAGACGCGCGCATTGAACTCGAGCCAGCTCAGCTCACGATTCAAATAGGGCAGCGCGAGATCCGACATGGGCTCCGTGCGGTGCATCGCCTGCGCGATGCACCGACCTCAGTGAGGGGCGACGACCGCCAACACGCGGTAGGAGATCGCGGCGATCAGTGCGGCCGCGGGGATCGTGATCACCCACGCCCAAACGATGCGGCCGGCAAGACCCCACCGGACCGCCGACAGCCGGGTGGTTGCACCGACGCCCACAATGGCGCCGGTGATCGTGTGCGTCGTGCTCACCGGGATCCCCAGCCGCGTTGCGGTCAGGATCACCAGCGCGCCGCCCGTTTCGGCGCAGAAACCACCGACCGGCCGCAGCTTCGTGATGCGGGTGCCCATGGTGTGCACAATCCGCCAGCCGCCGAACAGCGTCCCGAGGGAGATACAGGCGTACGCCGCCACTTCAATCCAGAGCGGAATGGTCTTGAGATCGGGGACGTACAGCATGTGCATCCATCCCGTCTCCTGTGCAAACAGTGCCTGGGAGGAGACCAGCAACGCCGCGATGATCCCCATCGTCTTCTGCGCATCATTGCTGCCATGCGCCAGCGACAGAAGGGCCGAACTGGTCATCTGCGCCACGCGGAAGAACTGCGCCGAGCCGCTGTGCGAGGCCCGCCGGAACAGGCGCAGCACGAGGACCATCAGCAGGAAGCCCATCAGCATGCCAAGCATCGGCGACATGACGATGGCCGACAGCGTCTCAATCCACTTCTTGCCCCAGAGGAGCGCCGCAAAACCGGCCTTCGAGACCGCGGCGCCAGCGTAGCCGCCAATGAGCGCGTGCGACGAGCTCGACGGAATGCCAAACCACCAGGTGATCAGATTCCAGACAATCGCGCCAAGCAGCCCACCCAGAATGACCTGGGGATCGACGACCGCCATGTCGATGAAGCCGCCACCGAAGGCTTTGGCGACGGCCGTGCCCGCCACGAACAACGCGGCGAAGTTGAAGACCGCCGCCCAGATGACCGCCGCCAGCGGGCTCAGCACCCGCGTGCCGACGATGGTGGCGATGGAGTTGGCGGAGTCGTGAAACCCGTTGATGAAGTCGAACGCGAGCGCCGCGACGACAATGAACAGAACGAAGGCGACCACAGGCCGTCAGCTGTTCTTGAGGGCGATGCTCTCGAGGACGTTGGCCACGTCATCACACTCGTCGATCGTGTACTCGAGTGCGTCGAAGATCTCCTTCCACTTAATGACTTCGATCGCGGGCACGTCGTTCGAGAAGAGCGCGCCGACACATTCGGCGTAGAGGGCATCCCCTTCCTCTTCCAGCACCTTGATCGCCTTGCTGTGCTCCACCATGCGCTTCGGCTTGGTCACATCGTCAATCGCCTGAAGGATCTCTTTGGCCGAGGTGACGATGATCGCAGCCATGACATCGGCGCCAGGGCGCGTCTCGGTGATGCGAAACATCACCACGCGGCGCGCGGCACCATTGATGAGGTCGATCACATTGTCGAGACGCTTGGCGAGGAGATGGATGTCTTCGCGATCAAGCGGGGTTACGAAGCTCGTGTCGATCCGCTGATTGATCAGATGGACCACCGCGTCGCCATCCGTCTCCGCCTTCTTGATCTCCGCGGCAATGCGGGGCGCGTCGACCGGATGCGCCATGAGCGCCTGCAGGTGGGTGGCGGCGACGCCGATGTACTCCGCCTGTTGGCGGAACAGGTCAAAGAACGTTTCGTCCTTAGCGAACAGCTTCACAGGAGTCTGGATCTGGAGGAACAGGCACCGCGGAGCCCTGCGGTGTTCAGGAGGCCCGCCGCCGGCGGACTTCACATCGGAAAGAAGCACCGAAAGACGGTCGGCAGAACAACCCGAATCGTAACGATTCCGTCAACCGACTCACAGGCTGGATGACTGCCAAACGGAAACCGCCTCCGCCCCCAGCCGTCGCCGACGGAGAAAGTCGGGATTCCGGAACCGCCCCACCAAGAGGACCCCGGCCACAAAGCCGCCAATGTGCGCCCAGACGGCCACCCCACCGGTCATGTCGCGCTCGAAGGGCCGGAGCGCCGGCAACCCCGCCACCACTTGGCTCAAAAACCAGAAAATCAGTACGGTCCACGCCGGGAATCGAATGAAAAAGATCGGCGGGATGTAGGTCCGGACCCGCACCCGCGGATAGAGGACGAGGTAGGCCCCCATGATCCCCGAAATCGCCCCAGACGCCCCCACCGTTGGCACCGGCGAGGTGGGCGACACCAACAGATGGCTCGCCGCGGCAATGACCCCGGTCAGCAGGTAGAAGGCCAGAAAGCGCCCCCGTCCCATGCTGTCTTCGACATTATTGCCGAAGACCCAGAAAAAGAGGGAATTCCCAATCAGGTGCCCCCAGCTGCCATGCAGGAACATCGACAGCACCGGGGTCCACCAATTGATCGCCTCCCGGTCCACCACGCAGGCCATCGCCTGCCCGTTGATGATCCCGAGCGGCACCGCCTCCCCCAGCGGCGCGAGACGGGTCAGCTCCCCGGGGACCATCCCCAAATTGCAGACGCTGAGCGCCAGCGGCGCCGGGCTTCCTGCCCCCTGCACCAGTATCCACACCCCCCAGGTCACCGCCAAAATCAGCAGCGTCATCACCGGGGTGCGGAGCGTCGGATTGTCGTCAGAAATGGGAAACATGGGGCTTTGGCGGGGGTCGGCCCCTCAAGTCTGCCATCGCCGCCCCCCCACCGGAAGCCGGAGGCCCCGTCGGATTCCCCCCAAACGGTTGCCTCTGGCCGCCCCGCCGAAACGGCGTCCACCCATGACGGAAATGGCAGACTGCCAGCATGGCAGGCTAAAGCGGGCTCTTTTCCGCGATTTTCAGCCGGTCCGGCAGCTTTGCCGCGGCCCATGGCTTGCCCTTTCCACTGGCATCATCGGTCCGGTTACACCGACCGGCAGGACCAGTACCCTAACTTCCAAACGAGACAGCTATGGCTGAGAAAGTGATCGGCATCGACCTCGGCACCACGAATTCCGTGGTCTCCGTGCTCGAAGGCGGCGATCCGGTGGTCATCCCGAACGCCGAAGGCGGCCGGACGACCCCGTCGGTGGTGGGCTTCACGAAGGACGGCGAGCGCCTCGTGGGCCAGATCGCCAAGCGACAGGCCGTCACCAACCCGCAGAACACGATCTTCTCGATCAAGCGCTTCATGGGCCGCCGGTCCGCCGAAGCCAAGAGCGAGCAGAATCGCGTCCCCTACAAGATCGTCGCCGGCCCGAACGATGTGGCCGCCGTGGAAGTCGCGGGCAAGAGCTACACGCCCCCCGAGGTCTCGGCCATGGTCCTGCAGAAGATGAAGCAGACCGCCGAAGACTACCTCGGGCATGCCGTCACCAAGGCCGTCATCACCGTGCCGGCCTACTTCAACGACGCGCAGCGCCAGGCGACCAAGGACGCCGGCAAGATTGCCGGCCTCGACGTGCTCCGCATCATCAACGAGCCGACGGCCGCCGCGCTCGCCTACGGCCTCGACAAGAACAAGAAGAAGGACGAGAAGGTCGCCGTCTTCGATCTCGGTGGCGGTACGTACGACATCTCCGTCCTCGAACTGTACGACGTCGACGGCACCCGGCAGTTCGAAGTGAAGTCGACCAACGGCGACACGCATCTGGGCGGCGATGACTTCGACCAGCGCGTGATGGATTGGCTGGTGGCGGAGTTCAAGCGCGACCAGGCGATCGATCTGTCGAAGGATCCGATGGCGATCCAGCGCCTCAAGGAAGCGGCGGAAAAGGCGAAGATGGAACTGTCGAGCGCGAGCTCAACGGACATCAACCTCCCCTTCATCACTGCCGATCAGTCGGGGCCGAAGCACCTCAACTACACGCTCTCGCGCGCCAAGTTTGAGCAGCTGGTGGATGACCTCATCCAGCGGACGCTCGAGCCGATGAAGCAGGCGCTCAAGGACGCCGGCATGCAGCCGAACGAAGTCGACGAGATCATTCTCGTGGGCGGCTCGACGCGCATTCCGAAGATCCAGGAAGTCGTCAAGAACTTCTTCGGTAAGGAGCCCAACAAGGGCGTCAATCCAGACGAAGTGGTGGCGGTCGGCGCGGCCATTCAGGGCGCCGTGCTCACCGGCGAGCAGAAGGACGTGCTGCTCCTCGACGTGACGCCGCTGTCGCTCGGCATTGAAACGCTGGGTGGCGTGATGACGGTGCTGATCCCGCGCAACACGACGATCCCCACGAAGAAGGCCGAAACCTTCTCGACGGCGGACGACAACCAGACGACGGTGGAAATCCACGTGCTGCAGGGAGAGCGCGAGCTGGCCGTGTACAACCGCACCATCGGCAAGTTCCAGCTCACGGGGATCCCGCCCGCTCCGCGCGGCATGCCGCAGGTGGAAGTCACCTTCGATATCGACGCCAACGGCATCCTGCATGTGACGGCGCGCGACAAGGCGTCGGGCAAGGAACAGAAGATCCGGATCGAAGCGTCGAGCGGCCTGTCGGACAACGACATCGACAAGATGGTCAAGGACGCCGAGAAGAACGCGGCCGAAGACAAGAAGCGTCGTGAGGAGATCGACACGCGGAACCGCCTCGATTCGCAGACGTATGAAGTGGAAAAGAACGTCAAGGAGTGGGGCGAGAAGGTGCCGGCCGAGCTCAAGACGCGCATCGATGCGTCGATTGAGCGGGCGCGGAAGGCGCTCCGTGGCGACGATCTGAACGAGATCCGGGCAGCGCAGGAGGAGCTCAGCAAGGCGTACTCCGAAGCGGGCCAGGCCTTCTATCAGCAGCAGGCCGCCGCCGAACAGGCGGGGGCGTCGGCGGGTGGTGACGCGGGCGCCGAGGGCGAGAAGAAGGCAGATGACGTGGTCGAAGCGGACTACGAAATCGTCGACGACAACACCAAGAAGTAACCCCCGCGGTCCCGCCGGAAACCTTGGCGGGCTGTGCGGTGTCTCACAGAACGGGGACCGGCTCGCCAAATTGAGCCGGTCCCCGTAGGCGGTCAGGGCCGCGGTTGGCCCTGCGTTTCCTGTTTCCCCTGTCTGACCGGATCAACCTCATGGCTGTGCGTTTCTCCCGTTTCCGCTTTGCCGCGACGGCCACGATGTCCTTCATCGTGGGCGTGTACTTTGCGTCCGCCATGGACTGGACGCGCTGGAGCTGGGCCCAGAAGGCGCCGGGCGGCTCCCAGATCGCCGTCCGGGGCCCGATGGCCGATGGCGCGTCGTTTGCCGATATCGCCGAGCGGGTCACGCCGGCGGTGGTCGCCGTGAACACCACCCGGCTGGCGCGCCCGATGCTCAACCGTCGCCGGGGGCAGGGACAGGTGCCGCCCGGGATGGAGGAGTTCCTCCAGCAGTTTGGCGGCCAGCAGCCGCGCACCGAGCGCGGTGAAGGGTCTGGCTTCATTCTGACCCCCGACGGCTACATCGTCACGAACAATCACGTCGTCGCCGATGCCGATCAGGTGCAGATCGTGATGAGCGATGGGCGCTCGTTCAAGGCCAAGGTGGTTGGCATGGATTCCACGACCGATGTGGCCGTGGTGAAGATCGATGCCAAGGGGCTCCCCACCTTGCCGGTGGGCAATGATGAAGCCACGCGGATCGGGGACTGGGTGCTGGCGGTGGGGAATCCGCTGGGGCTCGATTTCACCGTCACCGCCGGCATCATCTCGGCCAAGGGGCGCGGTCGCGAGCTGCAGCAGCAACAGCAAACGCCTGGGGGCAGCTTCTCCATTTCGGACTTCATTCAGACCGACGCGGCGATCAACCCCGGCAACTCAGGGGGCCCGCTGGTGAATTTGCGGGGCGAAGTGATCGGGCTGAACAGCGCGATCATTTCGCAGACCGGCACCTATAGCGGCTACGGTTTTGCGATTCCGGTGTCGCTGGTGAAGTCGGTGGCCGACGCGCTCATCAAGGATGGACGGATCCGGCTCGCCGTCATGGGGGTGCAGGTAACGGCCATTGATCCGGAAGACGCCGGGATCAACGGGCTGTCCAAAGTGGCCGGGGTGAAGGTCGGTGGATTCAACCCGCCGGATGGCGGCCCGGCCAAGGCTGCTGGCATTGAAGTCGGTGACGTGATCGTCGCCATCGATGGCCGCGCGGTGGACCGCGTGAGCGCACTGCAGCGCATTGTGCGCACGCATCGGGTGGGCGATCAGGTGAAGGTGGATCTGGTGCGCTTCGGCACGAAGAAGTCGGTGACGGTGAAGCTGGTGGAAGCGGAGGCGCTCGCGAAGATCGCCGAGGCGTCGCCGGCCTCACCGGCGGCGGCGGCCAAGCCGGCGTCTGGGAAGCTCGGCATCACGCTGGAGCCCGTGACCCCCGAGGTGGTGCGCCAGTTGGGGCTCAAGAGCGAAGCCGGCGTGCGGGTGGGTGAGGTCTCCGAGACCGGGCCGGCGAAGGACAAGCTGGTGCCCGGGCAGGATGTGATTCTCGAGGTGCTCTACCCGACGCCCAAGAAGACCATCAAGACGGTGAGCGACCTGCAGGCGGTGCTGAGTGGGCTCAAGGCCGGCGACTATGTAAGTCTCCTCGTCTATCTCGGTGGCCCCAACGGTGGCAACCGCGTGGTGAATCTGCGCCTCGGCGAGTAACCCGCAGGGCAGTCCCGGTGGCCATGGCGGCCGCGCTCGAAAGTCCGGGCGCGGCCGTCTATGTTTGTGGGGCACGTTGCGGACGTGGCGAAATTGGTAGACGCGCCAGCCTTAGGAGCTGGTCCTTCACGGGGTCCCGGTTCGAGTCCGGGCGTTCGCATAGGCCATTGGGGCACCTCGCCGCCGCATTGCCTCGCTGTACGCCGACGCAGCCCGCAGCACGCTGCGGGCTGTCCGTCCCCTCGTTCCAGACCCGTCATGACCCTGACCCAACGTCCGCGGGCGGCCATTCTTGGCGCCGGTGCTGCCGGCCTCGCGGCCGCCGTGCTGCTGCGGCGCGCCGGGTATGCGGTGCAGGTGTTTGAGAGTGAATCGAGCCAGGTCCGACTGGGACATGGCTTCATCGTGCAGGACAATGGCCTTCGCGTCCTCGAGGCCCTTGGCCTTGGCACTCTGGCGGAGGAACGCGGCCATCGATTAACCACCGTGGAGCTCCGCGCGACCGATGGGACGGTGCGTCGCACCGCGCCCATGCACCGGTCCGTGGGCATGCTGCGCCGCGACCTGATCGATGTGCTGAAGGCGCCCATTCCCCGTGAGACCATTGCCCTTGGCCACCATGCCGAGGGTCTGGAGTGGGACGCCAACGGATTCGCCACGGCCGTGCGCTTCCGCGATGGGACGACATATGCCGCCGACCTGTTCGTGGCGGCCGATGGCATCCATTCCGCGCTCTGCCGCGCGCTGTTTCCGCAGGCGACCCTGACCGCCACGCGCGTGAAGGAACTGGTCTGTCACACGCGGATTCCTGAGCTGACCGACGAGTTGCAAGACACCTTCCGGAAATTTCAGGCGTCCGATCGTGGCCTCGCGTTGGGGCTCGTGCAGTGCGGTGACGGGCGCTTGGTCTGGTACCTGCAGGTCGATGCGCGGATGTGGACGGCGGTCGATCCGGATCCGGCTGCGATGGCCGCGTTTGTAGCAGCGCATCTGAGTGACTGGAACGCGCCCGTGGAGCTCTTACTCCACCACACCGACTTCCGTCTCGCACACCTCTGGCCTACACGCGACCGGGATCCGCTCCCCGCCCTGCACCATCGCAACGTGGTGCTCGTGGGCGATGCGGCCCATCCCTTGTTGCCGTTTACGAGCCAAGGGATCGGCGCCGCATTGGATGACGCCGTCGCGCTGGCCGCCTGCGTCGTACAGCACGCGAACGACCTGCCGACGGCGCTGGCTGCGTACTCGGCGGAGCGCTTGCCGCACGTCGCGCGCTTGGTAACTGGCGGTCGAGCGCTGCAAGAGGAGTTTCTGGCGCCACAGGATCACAACGACCGCCCCTCCATGCCGCTGGTGTCCTGACCCATGGCGCTCCCATTGTCTGCGACGTTTTCCGATGCGGCGGTCCCGCTCGACCTGCTCCGTGCACGCGCCTTCAATTTGCGTTGGGCCACGCTGCCGACCGATGTGATTCCGTTGACGGCGGCGGATCCCGACTTCGCCGTGGCGCCGCCCATTGTGGAGGCGATGACCACCTACATCCAAGGCGGCGTGTTCTCGTACGGGCCCGCCGAAGGGCTCCCCTCGTTCCGGGCGGCGTGCGCCGCTCGGCGGGCACGGACGACGGGCGTTCCGTGCGATCCGTCGCTGCTGATGGCGGTGGACAGCGCAGCCGCTGGGCTGCACCATGTGGCACGCGCGACGCTGCAGCCCGGGGACGAGGCCATTGTCTTTGATCCCGTGGACTTCTTGTTCAAGGCGAGTGTGGAGGCGGCAGGCGGGGTCGTTCGGCTGTTGCCGATGGATCCGGCCACGGGACGGATTGATCTGGCCGCGCTCCCTGCACTGGTGACGCCACGGACGCGGCTCTTGTGCGTGTGCAATCCGCACAATCCGCTGGGGCGCGTGCTGACCCGAGACGAGTTGCAGGTGCTGGGTGATTTTGCGGTGGCGCACGGGCTCTGGATTCTGAACGACGAGATCTGGTCGGATATCGTCTTCAGCGGACATCGCTTTGTAAGCTTGCCGACGCTGTCGCCCGCGATCGCGGCGCGCACCTACACCGTGCAGGGATTCTCGAAGACCTTTGGGTTGGCGGGGCTCCGCATTGGATATGTGCTCGCCCCCGATGCGGCGACGTTTGACCGGCTCATGGATGTCTCGCTGGCCCGTACGACCATGACCGGGGCCTCCACGGTCTCACAGATCGGGGCAGCAGCGGCGTGTGAAGCGGGGGAGCCGTGGGCGCAGGAGTTTCTGGCGCATCTCGAGCGCATGCGGGATCTCGCGGTGTCGTCGCTGGCGGCGATCGACGGCGTGACGGTGCGGGCGCCCGAAGGGACCTATGTGATCTTCCCTGATGTGTCCGCCTGGGGGCAGCCGGCGGAGGCGCTGCAGGCCGCGCTGTTGGAGCAGTTTCGTGTGGCGGTGGTGCCGGGGGCGTCGCGGTGGTTTGGTCCGGGCGCGGAGGGACACCTGCGTTTGTGCTTCGCGACCTCTGAGGGAATCCTGCGCGAAGGGCTCGCGCGCGTGCGGGCGGGGCTGGAGGCGTTGCGGGGGTAGGGTGAGCTGTGGGGCTGGACCATCGTGTTCGGCGGCGACGTTACATTGTCGGCGTCGGTGATGTTCCACCCAGCCCCAAAAATCATGAGCCGCATGATTGCCCCCCGCCTCGCGCTCCTGCTCTTGTGCAGCGCGCAGCCCGCCACGGCGCACCTCGCTTCGGCCCAGCGCACCCCGCGGTCGACACGACCGACGGCCGCTTCGGGAGACTGGCCGACCTACGGTAACGATGCCGGTGGTCTGAAATATTCCCCGCTCGCCGACATCACCACGGCGAATGTGACCAAGCTGCAGCCGCTCTTCAGCTGGGACGCAAACGAGGCGCCGATCCCTGCGGGACCCGGCCAGAAGCCGGCCCGCCCCGGCAATTTCCAGGCAACGCCCCTCGCCATCCACGACACGCTCTTCTTCCCCACCCCGTACAACCGGGTTGTGGCGATGAATGCCGCCACCGGCGTCCCGTACTGGATCTACGATCCGCAGGTGTGGAAGACGTACGGACAGCCGAGCAATGGCACCGGCTTCGTGCATCGTGGCGTGGCGACCTGGAGCAACGCCAAAGAACGCCGGATCTTTCTGAATTCGCGCTGGCGCCTCATTGCGCTCGATGCCGCGACGGGGAAACCCATTCCTTCGTTCGGCACCAATGGCGAAATCGATCTGACAAGTGGCCTCAGCCGCACGGTCCGGCGCGAGCACTACACCAACACCTCACCACCGGTGGTGTGGGGGAATCTGGTGATTCTCGGCAACGGCGTCGGCGACCGCCTTGTCTACCGCGGCGATCCGCCTGGTGACATTCAGGCGTTCGATGTGCGCACCGGGAAGCGCGTCTGGCGCTTCAACACCATTCCGCGCCCCGGTGAGGTTGGCAACGACACGTGGCGCGACAGCAGCTGGTCGTACATGGGACACACCAATGTCTGGGCGCCCTTCACCGTCGACAGCGCGCGTGGCCTTGTGTATCTCCCCGTCGGCACCCCGAGTGACGATTGGTACGGCGGCGAACGCAAAGGTGCGAACCTGTTTGGTGAATCGTTGCTCTGCCTCGATGCTCGCACTGGCAAGCGCGTCTGGCACTTCCAGACGGCGCACCACGGCCTCTGGGACTACGACCTCCCCGCCCCGCCGAACCTGGTGACCATCACGCGCAACGGGAAGAAAACGGATATCGTCATCGCACCCACCAAGCAGGGCTTTCTCTTTGCCTTTGAGCGACTGACCGGAAAGCCGCTCTGGCCGATTGAAGAACGCCCCGTGCCGCAGAGTGATGTGCCCGGGGAAGCCTCATGGCCCACGCAGCCCTTCCCCACCAAGCCGGCGGCCTTTGCGAAGCAAGGCTTTGGCCCAGAGGATGTGCTGGACTTCACGCCGGCGGTGAAAGCGGCCGCCCTCGCCGAGCTCAGTAAGTACCGCACCGGCCCGCTGTACACGCCGCCGTCGCTCCAAGGATCGGTCGCGATGCCAGGCGTCATTGGTGGCGCGGGATGGGGTGGCGCCGCCGTCGATCCGGTGTCGGGCTGGGCATACATCAAGGCCACGAACTCCCCCGCCATGTTCGCGCTGCAGCAGCGCGACGCGAAGAGCGATACCGTCGACACCCCCTACATGGTGAACCTCGGTCGCTCCACGTTGGGGCTGTCGCAGCTCAACAACGCCGAAGGCGCCACGCGCACCACGCTGCCCATTAACAAGCCGCCCTACGGCACACTCACCGCCATTGACCTCACCACCGGTGACACGAAGTGGCAGGTGGTCCTCGGCGACACCCCAGAGATCCGGAATCATCCGGCGCTCAAGGGGGTGCCGCTGCCGCCCAAGCTCGGCGTCGCGGGATCGCCCGGTGCGCTCGTCACCAAGGGCGGGCTTGTCTTCGTGACCGGCGGCGGCTCGGTGCTCTATGCGATCGATGCCCGGACCGGTGCCACCCTCTGGGAGCACGACCTCGGGCAACTCGGCTACGCGAACCCCATGACCTACCGCACCCGCGATGGTCGGCAGGTGGTGGTTATCGCCACCGGTGCGGGGAGCACGTCACGGCTCATGGCCTTCGCGCTGCCATAATCGCGGAGGCCGCAGCGGTTCTTCAGGCCGTCCCCCGCGTCATCACTCGGGGGGCAGGACGGCGGTGATGGCCGCGAGATCACCGCCGCGTCGGGCGAGGGCACGCGCCTCACGCCAATACAACAGGCTCCCACCCGTCATCACCAGTAGCCACACGTTCGTGGGGTGCGCATACCATCCGGGCACGCTCGCGTGAAGATCCCGCCAGGTATGCACCACCAGCAGGAGCGCCAGCAGCACGAGCGCGCTCACCGCGACGAACCGCTGCAGCGGCCGGGAGGAGAGCACCCGCATCTCGCGCGCCAGTGCTGGGTTCCGCGACGGCAACTGCAACACGCTCCACGCCATGATGAGGAAGTTCACCAACATGGCCGTAACCAGAATATCCACGCCGACAAAAAAGTCCCCGGCGAAATGCCCCGCGAGCAGCCCTGCGGTCGCGAGGGCTGCCGACAGATAGAGCGCCGTCGTGGGGGCGCCCGTGCGCGGATGCACCGCCGTCACCCCGCGCGGAAAGACGCCATCTTCGGCCCAAGCGAAGCAGAGCCGGGAGACCCCGAGCAACATGCCCGGGAGATCGTTGATGAGCGACACCGCGGCCCCCGCCACCATGAGCACCGCTACCGTGGGCGAGACAAGTGGCGCCAAGAGCCCCGGCGCCGTGACATCACGCACCAGACTGGCCGACGCGACATACTGCCACGGCACCGTGTGATAGACCGCCGCCGTGAACAGAAAGTAGAACGCGCCAACAATCACAATCGCGAGCCCCGTCGCGAGCGGCAGCGAGCGTTCAGGGTTTTTCGCTTCCCCACCCGCTTGGGCAATCGCGTCAAAGCCAATGAAGCTGGAAAACAGAATTGCCGCCGCCGGCGGGACAACGGACCAGAACGCGCCGCGGGTCCCCGCCAGCATCGCTGTCTCCCCGCGCGTTGCCAACAGCGCGCGATACGGGTCCGGTCCCTGCAAGAATCCCGTGACGATCACGAGCCCGCCGCAGGCAAACATCAGAAACATCAGCGGGACCAACGTTTTGGCGACGGCCGACACGCCGCGGATGTTCACCCCAACAAAGGTCCAGAGCAGCACGAGCGCCAGACTGAGTCGTACCCCGCGCTGCTCGAGCGTGGCCGCCACGCTGGGCCAGTGCGCGGCCACCGCGATGTCCCGCAGAAATGGCGGGATCACATACGAGACGACGGCAATCGCCATACAGAGCCCAAACCATTGGGAAAAGCTGGCGAGGAATCCCATATACGGTCCGATCGCGCGACTGGCGTAGACGTACGATCCGCCAGCGCGCGGCATGGCACTGCCGAGCATCGCGTAGCACAACGCTGCCAGTGTGGCGGGGACGGCGGCAATCCCGTAGGCGATCAGCACCCAGTCGCCAATGCCCGGCACCGTGCGTTGGAGCGCAAACGGCACAATGTTGATCCCCGCGCCCACCATCGAACAGATCCCGGTGGACGCGAGCCCAAGGAGTCCGAGGTCGCGACGGAGCCCCGTCCCGGCGGGCGTTGCGCTCACTTCGAACGACCGCGTGCGCTCGTTCGCCGCAGTTCCGCTTCGGACACGATAAAGCCGAAGCCCGCCCATCCACCGGACGCCACCGACTTCTGGAATTCCGCGCGCGCCTGCGCGGTGTCACCGCGCACCAGGTAGTAGTTCCCGAGTCCAAAACGCAGCGTGGCGACCTGCACATCCGCGGTGTCGGCCGGACCAAACAGCTGCGCCGGCGTGATCTCCCCACGATAGAGCCGGAGTCGTCGGGTGTAGCCGTAGCTGGTATCCGTGGGCAACGAATCGAGCTTGCGCGCGAGCATCGCCGTGGCGTCGGCCTTCCGTCCCGCTCGCGCGAGCGACATCCACAACCAATCGGTGGAGCCTTTGAGCTCGCCCGGATCCGGCGCGAGCGGTTGCGCCCGCGTGAACGCGGCCGCCGCCCCGGCAAAGTCGCCGCGCACGAACTTCACGATCCCCCAGTGGTACCAGATGCCATACACGGCGCTGTCGAGCGCCATCCCTTTCCTGAAGTCGGCTTCCGCCTTGGCGAACTCGCGCACCGACAGATAGCGATGCCCGCGCCACCGGTACAGGATGGCCGCTTTGGGATGCTGCGCGATTCCGGCCGAGAAGGTGGCAATCGCTTCGCGCATCTGCCGGACACCCGCCTGCGCGGTCCCCAGCGCGATGATCTTGTCGATGTTGCCGGGATCACTGGCCAGCACGGCAGCAGCCTTGGCCACCGTACCCGTGGGATCCGGGAGCGATCGATACACCACACCGGCCGGTGACCGGTACTGCACCGTCTGCGCCTGCAGCGCCGCCGACGCCCCCATCATCAGGACCACGCTCAGGATCCCCTGCCGCAACCGTCGCCGAGCCGTCATCATCCAGTGATCTCCGGCCATGTGGGTGCCATGGCCTTGTGTGTAGTCATCACTCGCCTCGTGGACACGCCCACCATGCCGTCGAATTTCCTGCGATCTGTTCGTATCAGGGCGTGGCGTACCGTCCTCATGGTGCTGCTGGTGCTGTGCCGTACGCAAGCACTGCCGGCGCAGCGCCTGATGACCGCGGCCGATCTCGGCGCGCTCACCGCGGGACCGCCGACGGCGACGATTCCCTATGGGCCCGAGCCCCTGCAGTTCGGGAAGCTGCGGGTACCGAAGACCCCGGGGCCGCATCCCGTGGTGGTCTTTGTCCATGGCGGCTGCTGGCTCTCTGCGTACGACATCGCGCATGTGGGGGCGCTCGAGCAGGCGCTCGCCGACAGTGGGATCGCCGTCTGGAGCCTGGAGTACCGTCGGGTCGGCGATGCTGGGGGCGGATGGCCTGGCACCTTTGCCGACATTGCGCGCGGCACCGATTACCTGCGGGAGATCGCCGACCGCTATCAGCTCGACCTGCATCGCGTCGTCGCGTCGGGGCACTCAGCAGGTGGCGCCGCTGCGCTCTGGCTTGCGGCGCGCGTGAAGGTGCCGTCCACCAGTCCGCTTTTTGCGAACGCACCGTTGCCGATTCAGGCGGTGGTCGCGCTCGCTCCAGCGGCGGATTTTGATGCCCTGCAGGCGAGTGGGGTGTGCGGCAATGTGGTCACCAAGGTGATGGGCGGTACGCCGACGGAGGTCCCGGATCGCTATGCCGCGGTCTCGCCCATGCGCCTGATGCCGATTGGGGGCCCGCAGTGGATTGTGGTTGGTGCCCAGGATGCGGTCTGGGGGCCAGGAGGCCGCGCATATGCATCCCGTGCGCGCGACCGGGGTGAGGCGAATGTGCAGCTGGTGGATCTGCCGCAGTCGGGACACTTCGAGATGATCAATCCCGCCACATCCAGTTGGTCGGCCGTGATCGCGGCCGTTCGCGCGGGGATCGCGGCGACCTCCACGCGGCGGTAACCCGTTGGGGGTCCGGTCTGGCTGACGGACCCGTGTCTCGCCTACGCGCTCGGCCTCGCGCCGTGATAAACTGCGGGCATGTCTTCTCTCTTTCGTGCGGTGCGATCGAGCGCCCTCGGTCGCCTGTTGCTGGGGGCCGCCTCGTTAGGCGCCACCGTGGTAGGCGCCACCGTGGTAGGCGCCGCCTCTGTGGGGGCGCAGGCGGCGCCACCGCCGCGACCGATCGTGGCGCGGCTGACCGGCGTCGTCTTTGACAGCCTCGCGCAGCGGCCGCTCGCCGACGCCCTCATTCAGCTCGTGGCCGCCAACGATCCGTCGCGGACCCGATCGGCCACGGCAGATGCCCGCGGCAGCTATTCGATCGATTCGGTTCCGGCGGGGCGCTATCTCTTGGGCTACCTGCATCCGCGTCTGGATTCGCTGGGCTTTGAGACGCCGCTGCTCCAGATCGATATCCGAACCGATGGCGTAGTCCGTGCCGATCTTGGGATCCCCTCCGCCCGAACCCTGATTGTCACGCGCTGTGGCGCCGCCGCGCTGGCCGCCGGCCAAGGGCTCTTTATGGGGACCGTCCGACCGGCCCGTGGCGACTTGCCGGGGCCGGCCCGCGTGCGCGCGCAGTGGCCGGAGGTCACGGTGGGGGCCAACGGCGTGGAACGGCGCCTCCCCTCGCATTTCACCAGCTCGTCGCCGTCTGGGGCCTTCGCGATCTGTGGGGCGCCCCCTGGCGGAACGATTTCCGCCCGCGCGTATGTCGGTCCGGACTCCAGCGGCGCCGTTGAACTCACCGTGCCACGGACCGGGGTGCTGGTCCGTGATCTGCTGATCGGGAGCTCGTCGCGCGCCGGCCTCACGCTGCGCGGCAGCGGCGCCTTGCGCGGGGTGGTTCGCAGCGCGACGGGACAGCCGGTGCGGGATGCACGACTGGTGCTCACGGGCAGCGGTCGCGAAGACACCACCAATACCAACGGCCAGTTCGATCTGCAGGCGCTCCCCGCTGGCACGTATGGATTGGAAGCGCGCGCCCTTGGCTACACGCCACGCCGGATCGCGGTGGATATCCCGGACAGTGCGGAGACGGTGGTGGAGGTGGCGCTCGACGTCTTTGTGCCGACGATCGATACGGTGCGCGTGCGCGCCTCGCGGTCGGCCGCCGATGATCTTTTCGCGGAGTTCGACCGCCGCCGCAAGACCTCGTCTGGCTATTTCATTGACAGCGACCAGCTGAACAAGCGCAGTCCGATTTACATGTCGGATGTGTTGCGAGGGACCCCGGGGATTACGATTTCGCCGGGGACGAACCTGCAGGGCGACCAGATCCTGATGCGGGGCACCTCGGGGGCCGGATCGTGCACGCCGGCGGTCTATCTCGATGGGGTGCGCGCGACCATGCCCGATGGAACGCTGGACAATCTCGTCGATCCGCAGCAAGTGCGGGCTATTGAGGTCTACAGCCGATCCACCAACGCCCCGATGTCCTTTCAATCACAGAATGGCTGCGGCACGATCGTGATCTGGACCGGTCGTCGCCGGAGCACACCGGGAGGCCTATGACGCCAGAATTCGTTGGTACGGTGCGGCGTCTGGTCCGCGCTCAGCGCCAGACCCTACGCCAGACTGTCCGCCGAACAGGACCGATGCTCGCCGGGGCAGCGTGGCTCGCGGCAGCCGCCTGTCTGCCCCCGCGAACGGTGACGCAAGTGACACCGGCCGCCATTGATCGGCCCGCGCCCGATTCGTTCGTGGTCCGGATGACCACGACCAAGGGGGACGTCGACATCCTGGTCCATCGGGATTGGTCGCCCCGGGGGGCCGATCGACTCTACGGGCTGGTGCAGCATCGGTTTTACGATGGCGCCCGCTTCTTTCGGGCCGTCTCCAACTTTGTGGTGCAGTTCGGGCTGGCCGCCGATCCGGCGATGACGGCGGCGATGCGTGGGCGCCGGATCGCGGATGATCCCGTCCATGGGAGTAACACCCGCGGGATGCTCTCCTTTGCGACCGGCGGCCCCAATACGCGTACCACGCAGCTGTTCATCAATCTCAAGGACAACGCGCGGCTCGATGCGATGGGTTTTTCCCCGGTGGGGCAGGTCGTGGCCGGGATGGCGGTCG
Source organism: Gemmatimonadaceae bacterium (assembly GCA_037134115.1). GTDB lineage: Bacteria > Gemmatimonadota > Gemmatimonadetes > Gemmatimonadales > Gemmatimonadaceae > Gemmatimonas. The sequence goes on from JBAXMW010000038.1 coordinate 20,609, forward strand.
TGGACTCGCTCTATCAGGGCTACGGTGAGGGTGCCCCTCGCGGCAAAGGACCGTCACAGGACCGGATCACGGCGGAGGGTGAGCCCTACCTGCAGCGCGATTTCCCGTTACTGGATCAGATCCAGACGGCCCGGGTCGTCCGGCAGTACGGGCGGCGCCGTGGGTCGTGGTGGCCGTGGTAGGCGTGGTAGCCGCGCGCTATGGGGTGAGCCCGTCGCGGGCGCTCGCCATCGCTCCGCCATCGATCACGCGGCGGTAGCCCAATCCGCGGAGTGTTTGCGCCGCCATCGCGGAGCGGGCCCCGCTGGCGCAGTAGACCAAGATCCGGGCGTCTTTTCCCAGATCGGTACGGGCCGGCATCCGGGTCCCGATCGACTGAAAGGGCATCCGGACAGCGCCCGGCAGGTGGCCGAGCCAGTACTCCAAGAACGTGCGCACGTCGACGACGAGGTCGACCGGAGTCCCGCGGAAGGTGGGCATGCGGGAAAGATGGGGGCCGTCGTGCCGCAGGGGGAGCCACTCGGCCTGTCAGGCGCACCGCGCCCACGCGCCAACTGTATATCAGACGTGACAGTTGGATTGTAAATAGTTGTTGACAGTTTCTGCGGATGGGTGCAGGTTAGCTCGTGGAGGCGTGGGATGCGGCGCTTCGTCGGAACCTCTGGCCACGACGGGCGTTGAAACGGCAGGTGCGCGGCAGGTGCCGATCACCGTCTGCTGCGTCTCGTGCCCTCATGCCTCACGCGTTTTCGAATCGCGCCGGCCCGTCCGGACGATCTGCCCCTGTTCTCCCAGAGTCCCTGCATGCCACATCCGTCGCTGACCTGGCTGTTCGAGGTGGCATGATTGCGCAGGCGTCAGTGAGTGACGCGGCGGAATGCGCCCAGATCACGCAGGCCCATGCGCGGACCTTCGCGCTCGCGAGCCGGCTCCTCCCGGCGGAAAAGCGACGGGCGGCGTACGCGCTCTATGCCTTCTGCCGGATCGCCGACGATCTGGTCGACCGGGCCGATGCCTCGGACCCGGAGCGGCTGGCGATCCAACTCGCCTCCTACCGGTCGCAGCTGGAGGCCGCTCTCGCCGGGCGCCCCAGTGGGCCCGTGTTCCGGGAAGTCGCGTGGGTCTCCCGCCGCTATGACGTGTCGGCCGCGCCTCTCTTTGAATTGCTCGACGGCGTGGCGCGCGATCTGCACCCCTCCAGCTATACCACCTGGGACGATCTCGAGCAGTATTGCGAAGGGGTGGCGAGCAGCGTGGGCGAGATGTGCACCTACGTCTTTGAAGTGCAGGCTGGTCCGGCCATGCGCCCGCAGGCGGTGCAGTATGCGCGGACGCTGGGCACCGCGATGCAGCTCACGAACATTCTCCGTGACGTGGGCGAAGATGCGCAGCGGGGGCGGTGCTACCTGCCGACCGACGACCTGGCCCGGTTCGGGTTGACGGCCGCCGAGGTGCTCTCCAACGCCGAGTTGGGGCGCGATCCCCGGTGGCGTCCGCTCATGCAGTATGAAATCAGCCGGGCCCGGGCGCTCTACGCCGCGGCCGTCCCCGGCATCGCCCTGCTGGCCCCGGATGCCCAACGATGCGCGGCGGCCTGCGCCACGGGGTACGCCGGCATTTTGTCAGCCATCGAGCAACAGGGCTTCGATACGATTTCCTCGCGGGCACGCATTGGCCGGATGGCCCGCGTTGGCATTCTCTGGAATGCGTGGCGCTATCGGGCCCCGGCCCCGGACCTCTCCGCCCTCGGCCATGGCCCGCGGATTGTCTGGGAACCGGCGCCGCAGGCGCCCGCCGAGTGTCTGGTTCCACAAGCCTGAGTGCACCCCATGCCCGGTGATACGATGTCGTCCTTCCTTGACTCCGAAGAGAGTTCGTCGTCGCAGATGCTGCGCCTGGCCACCACGGCCCTGCTGGCGCACGCCTTCTTTACGATCTTCTCTGCCTTCGCCTTCTCCACCTTCCTGGTGCCCCCGTACCCGGATTGGCTGCAGACGCCGGCGAATCAGCGGGTCATGGTGATTGGCTTCAAGTACGGTGGAGCCACGACCGTCACCCTCGGTGCACTCGCCGGCATTGCCTTCCTCGCGCATTGCGTGGGGATGCGCCGCGCGTTGCCGGTGTTCGTGGTCTCGCTCGTTCTCGCGTTCTGCTCGGAATACGCGGGGACGGTGACGGACTATCCGTTTGGGGCGTACGAGTACACCGATCAGCTCGGCTACAAGATGCTCGGTCGGGTCCCGTTCAACATTCCGACGTCGTGGTTCTACATGCTGGTGGCCTCGCTCAGCATTTGCGGACGCTTCCTGCCGGGCAAGGACGACGGGCTGTCAAAGTGGTGGTGGGCGTTCGTGGGCGGCGTCGTCCTGACCGTCTGGGATGTCTCCATGGACCCCGCGATGGTGAAGACGAATCATTGGTACTGGCAGATGGGCGACCTGTCGTCGCTCAGCGCGTTCCGTCAGTTCATTGGGAAGCCGATCTTCTTCGGGATGCCGATCACGAACTGGCTGGGGTGGCTGCTGACGGGCATTCTGGTCGCGCGGGTGATGTTGGCGATGATTCCCCCCTCGGTCTGGGTGGCGAAGATGGCGCCCCTGCGCCTGCCGGTGCTCCTGTACGCCGTCAACGGCGTCCTGCCCATTGCCATCTGCCTGCGCCAGGACATGGTGCTGGCCGGTGTGCTTGGCACCATTGCCATGGGGATCCCCCTGTACGCCGCCCTGCGCTACGAGCGGGCGGCGCCGTCGACCGATGGCCGTGGGGCGATACGTCCCGTGCCGGTCTCCGGTCGCTAGTGCCAGAAGGCGGGCACTCTTTCCTCACGTCGTGCATTAGTCGGAGGTAGGTGGTGGACCGTCTCGTTGCCGTGTTCGATTCCGATGCGCTGCCCATTGGCATTCTGGCGCTCATCGTCCTCGAAGCGACTGGCCTGCTGCTCTGGCAACGTCGGCATCCGGACTCGCCATTAGGCCCGCCCAATACGGCGCGCGTACTGACGTTTCTCGGTGCCGGCGGCTCGCTGGTGGTGGCGATGATCTTCCATCGTCGACCGGAAGCGGCGCCCGGCGGGTTCGCGGCCGCGATGCTTTCGGCCATGGTTCTGCACCTCTGGCATATCGCTGTGCTGCTGCGTCGCTAAGGTCGCGGCACCGCAGTCCGCGTCCTCAGCACTTCAGCACCTTCGCACATGCGCATTGTTGTCATCGGCAGTGGATTTGGCGGTATCGCCGCCGCCATCCGCCTGCAGGCCCAGGGGCATGCGGTCACCATCGTCGAGAAGCTCGATAAGCCCGGTGGCCGCGCCTACGTGTGGGAACAAGATGGGTTCACCTTCGACGCCGGTCCGACGATTGTCACGGCGCGATGGGTGATCGACGAACTGTTCGCGCTCACGGGGCGCACCACGGCGGACTACGTCTCGCTGGTGCCGGTGGACCCGTACTACAATATCCGCTTCGAAGACGGGTCGATTTTCCATTACAATGGCGACGAGGCCAACCTGATCCGTCAGGTGGGGGAATTCGCGCCGTCCGACGTCACCGGCTACAAAAAGTTCCGGAAGAAAGCGTGGAGCATCTTCAACGTGGGCATGCCGCTCATCGATAAGCCCTTCCTGACGTTGGGCTCGATGATGAAGGTGTTGCCGGAGCTGGTGCGTTGCCGCGCGGATGTATCTGTCGCCGGCCTCGCCGAGAAGTACGTCAAGGATGATCGCCTGCGGCAGGTGTTCTCGTTCCATCCGCTGTTCGTCGGTGGGAATCCGTATCGCTCGTCGTCTGTCTACGCGCTCATCCACAAGCTCGAACAGCAGTGGGGCGTGCTCTTCTGCATGGGCGGCACCGGTGCGCTGGTGCGTGGCCTGGTGCAGGCGTTCAAGGACCTCGGCGGCACGATCCAGTTCGAGAGTGAAGTCGACGAAATCCTGGTCGGTGCGAACCGCCGAACGTCGGGCGTCCGCCTCAAGAGCGGCGAGACGGTGCGGGCCGACGCGGTGGTGTGCAATGGAGATCTGGTGCAGGCCTATCGCATGCTGATCCCGGCCGCGGCGCGCCCCAGTGTGAGCAATCGTAGCGTCGAGAAGCTGCAGCACTCCATGTCGCTGTTCGTGATCTACTTTGGCACGAACAAGCAGTATCCGGATCTGGCGCATCATGAGCTGCTGATGGGCCCCCGGTACAAGCAATTGCTCGAGGATATCTTCGAGCGGAAGGTGCTGGCCGAAGACTTCTCCCTGTACCTGCACCGCCCAACGGCCACGGATCCGTCCATGGCGCCGCCGGGGCATGATTGTTTCTACGTGCTGTCGCCGGTGCCGCATCTGGGCAGTGGCACGGACTGGGAAACGGTGAGCCAGCGCTATCGCGACAAAATCATGCAGTACCTGGAAGACCGCTACATGCCGGGGCTGAGCCAACATATCGTGTCGGAACGGCGGGTCGATCCGCGGTACTTCGAGACGACGCTCAACAGCTACATGGGGAGTGCGTTTGGGCCGCAACCGGTGCTGACGCAGTCAGCGTGGATGCGTCCGCACAATCAGGCGCCGGACATTGCGAATCTGTACTTCTGCGGGGCCGGCACCCATCCGGGCGCCGGGCTCCCGGGGGTCATCGCCAGTGGCAAGATCGTTGCCAACCTGATTGGCCCCGCGGCCGGTGCGAGC
>JBAXMW010000039.1:0-25144 GCA_037134115.1 Gemmatimonadaceae bacterium
TGGGACCGGTCCGCTCCCCCGTCACGATGCGCGTCAACGATGGGCGCTCTCCTGAGCTCACGGCGGTGGTTGGCGTGAATGAGCGCGGCTGGATTGGCGACATCGCGCTCTTCGCCGAATATCCCGCGTACCTCGGTCGGACGAACGAAGCGCTCGAAGCGGTGTCGCCGGTGCGCGTCCCCCGCGGCACGCGCGTGCGCATCTCGGCGCGGCTGCGCGGCGGGGTGACAACGGCGGCGCTGAGTGATGGCCAGCAGACCGTCGCCCTCGCGCCGATCGCGGAGGACGCGGCGCGCGCTGGCGGCGAAGGGATCCCCACGCGCGGCGTGGTGACCCTGGATCATGATGGCCAGTGGGGATGGCAGGCGACCACTGGCGCGGCCCGGGGTGCGGAAACGCTCCCGCCGGAGTTGCCCGATTCACTCGGCTTTCTCGTGATCGCCGATCGGACGCCCGAGGTGCTGATCGCCGCGCCCAGCAGTGAGGCGACGATCACCGCGACGGGATCGGTCGGCGTTTTGGTGCGGGCCGCCGATGATCATGGCTTGGGGGCGATCGCCCTCACGGTGTGGCGCGAGCCCGCGGCCGCGACGGCGGCGGCGCGTGCCGCGATGCCCCGGCAGCGGCTGGCTGTTGCCGCGCCGGGCGCGCCGTTCTTTGAAGGCGGCGTGACGCTGCCGCTGGATGGGCGTGGATTGGAGCCGGGGGATCGGTTGCATCTGATCGCCCTCGCCACCGACGATTCGCCCTGGCATCAGCAGGCGACGAGCCGCGAAGTCATCTTGCGCGTGCCGTCGTTGACCGAACAGCGGGAGATGGCCCGCAGCATGGCGGACTCGCTCGCCCAACAGGCGCAGCAAATGGCGCAGCAGGAGAAGCGGCTGCAGCAGAGCACCGCCGAAGCGGCCCGCAGTCGCGACCTGAAGGCCGATGCGCGTGGTGGCGATCAGAGCGGTGCGAACAAGGCGAATGGCAACAAAGCCATGAGCTTTCAGCAGGCGGAACGCGCGCGCCAGATGGCGAAGGATCAGCAGGAGATGAGCGCGCGCATTGATTCGCTGCGGCAGAACGCCAAGGCGCTCGAGGATCGGCTCAAGGGGGCGAACGCGCTCGACACGGCGATGGCGAACCGCATGAAGGACATCCAGAAGATGTTGCGGGACGCCCTGACGCCGGAAATGCAGAAGCAGTTGGAGTCGCTCAACAAGAGTGCGGACCGGTTGAGCGGCACCGAAGCGCAGCAGAGCATGGAGCAGTTGGCGGAGCAGCAGCGGCAGTTGCGGCAGCAGCTGGAGAAGAGCGCCGAGATGCTCAAGCGCGCAGCACTCGAGGGCGCCATGTCGACGCTCCGTGATGAAGCCAAGGATGTCGCCGATGCGCAGCGCCGGCTCGCGGAGCAGTTGCAGCGGAAGCCGGACGAGGCGAAGGGGCCGCCGGAAGATCCCAAAGCACTGGCGGATCGCACGAAGGCGTTGAAGGCGGAGATTGACCGGTTGGCGAAGCGGCTGGAAGAGGCCGGCGCCAAGCCTGGGGCGAGCCAGACCCGAGCGGCGCAGCCCATGGTCGATCAGGCGTCGCAGGCGATGGAGCAGGCCGCACGTGATGCGGCGGCGGAGAAGGCGGCGGCCGACAAGATGGCGGCGGAGAAGGCGGCCGCGGAGAAGTCCGGGAAGGGTGATCCGTCGAAAGGCGACGCGGCCAAGGGTGATCCGTCGAAGGGCGATCCGTCGAAGGGGAGTGATCCGTCCAAGAGCGGCGACGCCTCGAAGGGCGGGGATCCGTCCAAGACGGACCCGACGAAAACCATGGCGGCGCAGTCGCAGGGTGGCCAAGGCACCCCGCAGCAAGGCAAGCAGGGGCAGGGCGGGAGCAGCAGTGGCGGGAGCGGTAGCCAACAGGCCTCGCAGGCCAGTGACGCGATGCAGAAGGCGGCGCAGCAACTCGCCAGCGCGAAGGATGCGCAGGTGAACGCGTGGAAGGGTGAGCTGTCGGATCAGCTCGACCAGTCGATCAATGAAACGCAGCAGCTGGCCCGTCAGCAGTCTGAGCTCGCGCAGAAAATGCAGCAGGGCGCAAGTGGGCAGTCGATGCAGGGCGAGCAGGGGGCGCTGCAACAGGGCGTGCAGCAGGCGGCGGAACGGCTCGAGCAGGCCGGGCGCACCTCCTCACTCCTCTCGCAGCGGTCGCAGAAGGCGATGGCGGACGCGCAGCGGCGGGTGCAGCAGGCCACGCAACAAATGGGGCAGGCCGGCCAGCCTGGCAGCGATGAGGCCGCGCAGAATGCGATGAAGGACGCCACGGAAGCGCTCAATCAGGCGCTCAGCTCCCTCGTGCGCGATCGCGAGCGCGTGAACGGGGCGCAGTCCGCGTCTGGCTTCCAGGAAATGATGCAGCAGATGAAGGAGCTGGCGCAGAAGCAAGGACAGCTCAACGGCCAGATGCAGGGGCTCACCGGGGCGCAAGGTGATGCCGCGCGGCAGCAGGCACGCACCCTCGCGCGCCAGCAGCGGGATGTTGCGCGCGCGCTCAATGATGTGTCCGATGCCGACCAGACCGGTCGCACCGATGCGCTCGCCAAGGAAGCGCAGGCGCTCGCGCAGCAGATTGAGCGGGCTGGGGTCGATCCAACCGTCGCGGCCCGACAGCAGCAGCTCTATCGGCGCCTCCTCGATGCAGGACGCTTCATGGAGCAGGAAGAGCGCGATGAGCAGGGGCTCCGCGAAGCGACCGCGAGCACGGGCACTGGGAGCACCACGAAGACGTCAGGCCCCACGAGTGGCAAGGCGGCCAGCAAGTATGCACCGCCCACGTGGAACGATCTCCGCGGGCTTGGGGCCGAGGATCGCCGTCTGGTGATCGAGTACTTCCGCCGACTGAATGGCACACCGCCCCGCTGATCCGCCGCCACCGATGGCGGGTTGTCGCCGATGGGGGCTCCTGTGCCTGCTGGTGGTGAGCGCCGTTGCCGCGCTCGCTCCCAGCGCGCGCCCGCTCCCCGCCCAGCCGCGCACAGGCGGAACAGGGGGAAGCGCTGCTGCCACGGCGACCGCCTCGGCCACCGCTTCGGCGCAGGATTCAATCGATCCGCTGGCCAAGGCGTTTGACGCCGAAGACAAGAATGATCTGCGGCGGGCGGCCGACGCGTATCGGCTCGTGATTGAGCGCGCGCTGGCGATGCCGATCCCCGACGGCGATCGGTTGGCGATCGCGCTCCTCGGGCTCGAACGCAGCTGGGCGGGTACGGGGGCGCGGGACTCCCTGCTGCCGCTGGTGCAGCGTGTGTTGATTGTACGCCCCACCGATCCGATCGCCCGCACCCTGCAGCTGCGGACGCTGCTCAGCGTGAATCAGGATGACGGCGCGCGGCAGGCCTTTCTCGACTGGCGGCGGGCCGACCGGGATCAGGCGGCGCCCTATCGGGAGTATGCCAAGCTGCTGCTTGATGCCGGACGTGCGCGCGCGGCGGATTCGCTGCTCGCCGAGGCCGGTCGCCAGTTGGGATCGCTCAACGCGGTCTCCGGGGAAGCGGCGCAGCTGCATGTCGCGATGGCGCGCTGGAACAGTGCCGCGATCGCCTTTCGCGAGGCGTTGACGCAGCAACCGTATCTCGAGACGTCGGCGCTCTACGCCCTGGCGCGTGCGCCAATCGCCACGCGCGATTCGATACGGACCGTGTTGCAGGCGCCCCCGGTGCGGCTCCTTCCGCGTCGACTGCTCGCCTCCCTCGAGACCTTCTGGGGCGAGCCGCGCCGCGCCTGGACGTTGCTCTCGAGCGTTCCGGTGGACGACTCCACGCTCGCGTCGTGGCAGGAGTTTGGCGAACGCGTGGAAGGCGCGCAGTCCTGGCAGGTGGCCCGTGATGTGTGGGGGGCGCTGCTCGATCGGCGTCCGTCGCTCGCCACGCAGGCCCGGGCCGCCCAAGCGGCGCTCAAGGCAGGGGATGCCGCCGGCGCGCTCGCCATTGTACGGCGGACCATGCCAGACCGCGACAGCACGATCGCCACCGCGAAGGCGCGTCTGCTGCTGCCCATTGAGGTCGCCGCCCTCGGGGAGCTTGGTCGCGCGGCCGAAGCGCAGCAGCGCATTGAAGCCAACGGTGCCGCGCTCGACGCCACCGCACGCGCCGACCTCGCGCCACTCATGGTGAACGCGTGGCTCCGGCGGGGCGATCTGGAACAGGCCCGTCGTGCCGTGCAGGCGAGTGATCTCGCCGATGATGATGAAACGCTGGGATGGCTGGCGCTCTATGACGGGGATCTCGCGACCGCGCGCAAACGGCTCGTGCGCGCCGAAACCCGCCGTCCTGAACTGGTCGATGCCTTGGGGTTGCTCGCACGCGTGCGCATCGATCGGTCGGCGGGGATGGGACAGGCGTTTCTGACGCTGGCCCGTCGTGACACGGCCGCCGCCGCAGCGCGTTTTCTGGCGTTGGCCGATTCCACCGGCGATGCGGCCCCGGCACTCCTCGGCATGGCAGCGCGACTCATGGCCCCGCCCGCGACGGCACGAGCCGCGACCACCACTGCAGGCTGGCACGCCGCGCAGGCGGTCTGGGCACGCATTCTGACCAGCTATCCCCGAAGCCCCGATGCCCCCGATGCGCTGCTCGCATCCGCGCGCGCCGCAGCGGCCTCTGGTGACCGCACCGCGGCGATCGCGCACTATGAACGGTTACTCATCGATTACCCCACCAGTGCACTGCTGCCGCAAGGGCGCCGTGAGCTGGAACGGCTGAAAGGAACGATCCCGTGATGGCACGTCGGCCCCTGATGACTCGATTGCTCACGGCGATCGGTCTGATCCTGCTCCCCAGTCTCGCGCTTCCCATGCGCGCGCAGGCGCAGCATCTGCTCGTCCCGATGGACGACGCGCAACGTAATCACCTCAAAGCCTACGGTCTCGCCTTTCAGGCCCTCAAGACCAGTCTCAAGGTGGAGTGGCTGCTCAACTATCGGGGCGGCGCGTTTCTCCTCCCTGACGATGCCACGCTCCGCCGACGGGCCGCGCTCGATGGTGTGAGCGTGGAGCCCACAACCGACGCCGGCGTCGCCAGCGTGCGTGCCGAGATCACCGGTGGCAACATGGATGCCGTCGTGCTCGAACGGGCGCCCAAGATCGCGATTTATCGGCCGGCCAATCAGCCACCCTGGGACGACGCGGTCACCCTCGCGCTGCAGTATGCGGGAATCGAATTCACCTCGGTGTGGGATGACGAGGTGCTCAAGGGTGATCTCGCAAAGTACGACTGGGTGCACTTGCACCATGAAGACTTCACGGGGCAGTTCAACAAGCTGTACCTCGCGTACCGCGACGCCCCCTGGTTCGTGCAGCAGCGGGATCGTGACCTGCTCACGGCGCGCAAATTTGGCTACGACAATGTCCCCGCGCTCAAGAAAGCCGTTGCGGAAGGGATCCGCGGCTTCACCGATCGCGGCGGCTTTCTCTTTGCCATGTGCGGGGCCACGGAGTCGCTCGACCTCTCCATCGCCTCCTTCACCGTCGACATCGCCGGACCGTTCTCCGATGGCACGCCGCCGGCTGCCGACGCCGATGCCAAATTGGCGTGGGGACGGACGATGGCCTTCACGGGGGCGCACATTGAACCGTCGCCATACATCAACGCACTGAGTGACATCGACGGACATCAGGTCAATGTCCCCGCGCGCCGACAGCCCCTCGGTACCTTCTCGCTCTTCGATTTTTCTGCGAAGCTCGATCCGGTTGCCACCATGCTGGTGCAGGATCACCGTACTATCGTGCAGGACTTCTACGGCGTGACCACGAGCTTCAATAAAGCGATCCTCAAGCCCGGCGTGACCGTGCTGGCCTCCGAAGAGGGGGCACCGTGGGCCAAGTACATGCACGGCGATTACGGCAAGGGCTCCTGGACCTTCCTTGGCGGGCATGACCCCGAGGATCCGCAGCACGCCATCGGGAGCAATCCGACCGATCTCTCGCTGCATCCGAATTCGCCGGGCTATCGCCTGATCCTGAACAACGTGTTGTTCCCCGCCGCCAAGAAGAAGCCGCGGAAGACGTGAGCGATATCGGAGAAGCACGGTTTGCCCGCGCGGCGGCCAGTGCAGTGCGCACGGCGATCCGCCTCGCGGGGGGGAACGAAGTCTGCTTTGTCTGTGCCGTGGACGAGGACGGCGTGCTCACCACGGCGCGCGTGGTCGCGCGCGGCGACATTGCGAGCGTCTTGGCGATGCCGGGGGTGGCCGAGCGCGGCGAGATGCTGCTGCACAACCATCCGTCGGGGCAGCTGACCCCAAGCGATGCCGACCTCGAGGTGGCCGCCCGCGTGCATGGCAATGGCGTGGGCTTTGCCATCTGCGATAATGCCGCAGAGCGGGTCTATGTCGTCACCGAGGTCCCGCGCTCGAAGGGGCCGGTCCCAGTGGATCCCGATGTCGTCGACGTGACGCTCGGCCCGTACGGCGCGATCGCGCAGGCGATGCGGCAGGTGATGGGCGCCCGCGAGTACGAAGACCGCCCAGCACAGCGCGCGATGGCGGCGGAGGTGATGCGCACCTTCAACGCTGGCGGCGTTGCCCTCCTCGAAGCGGGCACCGGCGTTGGCAAGTCGCTCGGCTATCTCGTGCCGGCGTTGCGATGGGCCGCCGCGAACGGCGAGCGCACGATTGTTTCCACCAACACCATCACCCTGCAAGAGCAGCTCGTCGCCAAGGATCTCCCGTTCCTGCAGAAGGCGCTGAGTGATCAGCCGGTGCGGTTCGCCCTGCTGAAAGGCTGGCGCAATTACCTGTGCAAGCAGCGGCTTGAGCAGGCGCGTGGGGCAGGGGCGGCGCTGTTCGAAGATGGTATTGGCGGAGACATCGAACAGATCGCCGCCTGGGCGGAACGCACCGTCGACGGCTCGTTGTCAGACCTCCCTGTCGCGCCGCGCAGCGAAGTCTGGGATGAAGTGGCGGCCGAGCCCGACCTCTGCGGTCGGCTCAAATGTTCGTTTTACGACAGCTGCTTTCTCTTCAAGGCGCGGAAGGAAGCGGCCCAGGCCGATGTGGTCGTCGTCAACCATCACCTGTTGCTCTCCGATGTGGCCGTGCGGCGCGTCTCGCAAAACTGGGATGATGCCGCGGTCCTGCCCGCGTACTCACGGCTCGTCATCGACGAGGGGCATCATCTCGAAGATGCCGCCGCCTCGCATCTGGGTTCCTCGGTCACGCGTCGTGCGCTCGCGCGCCTCTTCAACCGCCTCGAGCGGCGCGGCAAGGGCCTTTTGCCGGCGCTCGAAGTCCGCCTGCGCGGCGGCAGCGACCTGCTGAGTGTCGCCAGCCTCGATCTCGTACAGGACAAGCTCGGGCCCAGCGCGGCCACGGCCCGTGACCGCACGCAGCTCCTCTTCGAGCTGCTGACCGTGATGATGGCGGAGGAAAATGTTGGGGTCTTTCGTCTCACCGAAGCCTTCGCGCAGCATCCGGCGTGGCGCGGCGGCGTGGAGAACACGCTCGACGAACTGCTCAAGGAAATCGCCGCGCTGGCCGATGGATTGCGGTTGATTCGGGAACGCTTGGAAAGCGACGAGCGCAAGGCCGAAGAGCTCGCACCGCTGCTGGGTGAAGTCCGCGGCGTATCGCGACGCCTGACGAGCGCCGGTGATGCGCTCGCGCAGTCACTCCGCACGCCGCCGCCGGGAAGCAGCCCGGTCGTGCGGTGGATCGAGCTCACCGGCAAGCCCGGCCCCGAGCGCAATCTGGCGCTCCACTGCGTGCCGCTTGATCTCGCTCCGGTGCTTCGCGAGGATCTCTTCGGGCGAGTGGACACGGCCATCGTCACGAGCGCGACGCTCACCACCGACGACAGCTTCCGCTTCGTGGAGCAGCGTCTGGGGCTCGATGCCATGGAGATGCCCACCGTGACGGCGACCTTTCCGTCGCCCTTCAACTACCCGCGGCAGTCGCTGCTCGTGTTGCCGAACGACGTGCCGGCTCCCAATGAAGATCCCGTCGGCCATTTGCACGGCGTGGGGACGCATCTTCGGGATCTGATTGCGGTGACCGACGGCGGCATCTTTGCGCTCTGCACCAGCTATCGCGACGTGCGGGCGCTCGCCGAACGGCTGCGCGAGGCCGGGGATGATGGCCGGTGGCCGCTGCTGGTCCACGGCGAGGAACCGCGCGACGTCCTGCTGCAGCGCTTTCGCGACAGCGGCCGTGCGGTCCTGTTGGGCACCGCCACCTTCTGGGAGGGGGTGGACGTGCCGGGGCATGCGCTGCGTGGCCTGCTCATCACCAAGCTCCCTTTCCGGGTGCCGAGTGAGCCCATGGTCGCGGCGCAGTGCGAAGCGATTGAATCGCGCGGTGGGAATGCCTTCGCCGAATTCATGCTCCCGCACGCCGCGCTCCGCCTCAAGCAGGGCTTTGGCCGGCTCATTCGGACCGCGACAGACCGCGGGGTGGTGGTGCTGAGCGATCCTCGCGTGTTAACCAAGCGCTATGGCCGCGAACTCCTCGATGGTCTTCCCCCCGCCACTCGCGTCGCGGCCCCGTGGGCGCGCTGCCGGATGGCGCTGCAGCGGTTCTACGACGCGGCGCCGGGATTGTCGTCCGGACAGTAGTTTTCCGCCGCTGATCTTTTCGGCCAACCCACGCTGGTTGGCCCTGACTCTGACTCCCTGGATCTCCGCATGCTGAAGCCCCGTCAGATGGTGTTCGTTGGCCGGAACTACGTCGAACATGCCCGCGAGATGGGCAACGAGATCCCCAAGCAGCCGATGCTCTTTCTGAAGCCGGTCTCGTCCATCATCCGCGAAGGCGAGGCCATCGTGCTGCATGCGATCTCCTCGCACATCGAGTTCGAGGGGGAAATCGGGTTGGTCCTTGGCGCTCGCCTCCATCGCGCGACCGAGGCCGAAGCAATTGCCGCGCTCTCGCATGTCGTGGCGGTCAATGACGTCTCCGCCCGCGATCTGCAGAAGTCCGACGGCCAGTGGGCGCGCGCCAAGGGGCTCGACACCTTCTGTCCGCTCGGCGAACCGGCGCCGGCGCCGGCCGATCTCAGCACGCTGTCGTTCACGACGACCGTGAACGGGACCCTCTGTCAGCAGGGGAAGGCCACGGACATGGTCTTCTCGATCCCGATGCTGTTGGCGTATATCTCGCAGTTCATCACTCTTGAACCGGGCGACGTGGTGGCCACGGGGACGCCGGCCGGCACCCGGAAGCTTGAGCCGGGTGATGTCGTGACGGTGGAACTGTCGGGGGCCAATGGCGTACTCAGCCGGGTCTCCAACCCGGTGGTGGCGGGCTGACCCCCACCGCCACCGCCTCCGCCACCGCCTCCGCCACCGCCCCCGGTCGGCTCGCTCAAAATCGGCACCTGAGCCCGGTTGCTGGGTACCATCCGCCGCTATGATCTTTCCTCAATGACGCCTCCGCCGTCCGGCCCAACTCCTTCGCGTACGCGTCCGGCCCTTCGTGGCCGGGCCCGGGCCGGCGGCAGCGAGTCCCCCAAGCGCTCCACCAAGGCGCTGGTGGTCTCGATTGCGGTGCATGCCGTAGTCGCTGTCGTCCTGCTCGAGGTCATCACCTTTGGGCATGGGCTCTCGGCGTTTCTCGGGCTCAACAAGCGCGACAAGGAAACCCGCGAGCGCGTGACCTTCGTCGCCACCCGTCCGGCGACCCCGCCGCCGTCGGGCCGGCCGAACAGCGCCAAGTCCGCGGCCCCCGCGCCGGCCGCCGAGGCGCCAGCGTTGGTCGCCCCGGTGGAAACCCCGGCCGGGGTACCGGCGGAACCGGCGCGTCGTGACACCGGCAGTGGACTGCCCCCGGGGCGCGGTGTGGGGGCGGTGCATCCCGGCCTGAAAGGCGTGAAGCCGGAGTTCGGCGATCCGCGTGTCTGGCAGGCCCCAGGAAACGGCATCGAGTATCAGACGCAGCGGAACGGCGCCGAGCGACTCGACAGCATCATTGGCTACGTGATCACCGCCGCGCGCGATTCCCTCGACTCGCTCGCCCGCGCGCAGGGGAAGTACGGCAAGGCGCCGGGCGACTGGACCCGCACCGACAAGGACGGTAACAAGTGGGGGTGGGACCCGACCGGGATCCGGTTGGGGAAGGTGACCATCCCCAATGCGCTGCTCGCGCTCCTGCCGCTCAATGCGCAGCGCGGGATGTCAGGGAACTCGGTCGCCATCGAACGCGAACGGCGGCTGTCGGCGTCGCGCGAAGATATCTCGCGCATGGCCGAGCGATCGATGGGGGAGGTCGAGTTCCGGAAGCTCGCCGAGGAGCTGCGTGACCGGCGTGAACGCGAGCGCCGGGATCGGCTCCGGGCCCCGAGTGCCTCACTCGCACCAGCGGCGCCGTCGGGTAAGCCCACCGAAAAGACCCCGCCGCCGCAATAACGGCGGGGCAGCACCGAGCGCGGCATCACCGCCCGCGCTCGACCCGGTGGGATTTAGCCCTGCAGAAAGCGCACGGCGGCGTCGAGACGCGCGAGCGACCGCTCGCGGCCAACGTACTCCAGCACCTCAAAAATGCCGGGGCTGACCGTGCCTCCCACCAGCGCCACGCGGAGCGGCTGAAAAATCTTGCCGCCCGAGATCCCGCGCGCTTCGGCGAGGGCGCGAAGCGCGTCTTCCATCGTGGCCGGGGTCCACTCCGGGAGCGCCGCCAGACAGTCGTGCGTGGCCTGCAGCAGCTCGGCGGTGGCCGCGGCATCGCGCCACTGCTTGGTTACGGCCTCCGGCTCAAACTCCACCAGCTCCGTGAGGAAAGGGGACGCCTGCCGCACGATGTCATCGAGGGTGCGTGAACGCACCCGCAGGAGCTCCAGCACGCGGTGGAACCAGGCGGGACGCGCGAGGAGGTCGGCGGCGACGCCGGTGCCCGCGCGTTCGATCGCCGGCGCCACGAGGGCCGCGAGTTCGTCGAGGGGGGTTAGCAGCAGATGCTGGCCGTTCATCCACTCCAGCTTCTTCGTGTCGAAGACCGCCGCCTTCTTGTGCAGCCCGTCGGTGTCAAAGCGACGAATCAGCTCCGGCAACGACATCACTTCGGTGTCATCGCCCGTGGACCAACCGAGGAGCGCGAGGAAGTTGAGCATCGCGCCCGGCAGCAGCCCCTGATACTGGTAATCGCCGACCGCCGTGGCCCCATGCCGCTTGGAGAGTTTCTTCCCGTCCGTGCCATGAATCATGGGGACGTGCGCGAACTGCGGGACCGCCGCACCGAGCGCCTGATAGAGCAGGATCTGCTTCGGCGTGTTGGAGATGTGATCATCGCCGCGCATGACGAGTGTGATCCGCATGGCAATGTCGTCGGAGACCACGGCCATGTTGTACACGGGGGTCCCGTCAGAGCGGAGGATGACGAAGTCCTCAATGTCCTTGTTCGGGAACGCGATGCGCCCATGCACGAGATCGGGCCATTCCGTCGTGCCGTCGGGGACACGGAACCGGATGGCGTACGGCTCACCGGCCGCGAGCTTGGCCTCAGTTTCCGCGTCGGTCAGATCCGCCATCGCCCGATCAAAGCGGAACGCGTCACCACGCGCTTCGGCCTCGGCGCGGAGCCGTTCGATTTCCATCGCCGGCGTGAAATCCCGGTAGGCAGCGCCAGTGGCCAACAGACGATGCGCGTCGGCATGATGCCGCGCGACATTCGCGCCCTGGAAGACCACCTCTTCATCCCAATCGAGTCCCAGCCAGTTCAGGCCGTCGAAGATCGCGCGGGTGCTGTCGTCGGTACTGCGCTGGCGATCGGTGTCCTCGATACGGAGGAGAAAATCCCCGTCGTATTTCCGGGCGTAGAGCCAGTTGAAGAGCGCGGTGCGCGCGCCGCCGACGTGCAGGAACCCCGTCGGGGACGGAGCGAAGCGCACGCGGGGACGCACCACCGCAGGCGATGCCGACGCGGCGGCAGAGGACTCAACAGACGACATATGCATACCCGACCCGGGGGTCGCGAAGTCAACGAACAAAGGACAACCGCCCGCATATGATGGGGCGCGGAACCGGCAGAAACAACAACGCGGGTCCGCTGACTGGCAGCGAACCCGCGAAGCGGAGAGAGCGGGATTCGAACCCGCGATAGAGGTTGACCCCCTATGCCGGTTTAGCAAACCGGTGCCTTCAGCCTCTCGGCCATCCCTCCGTGTTGCGCCGCAACGACTTAGCCAAAGCCAAGACCACGCGGACAACAGATTCGTAATG
Source organism: Gemmatimonadaceae bacterium (assembly GCA_037134115.1). GTDB lineage: Bacteria > Gemmatimonadota > Gemmatimonadetes > Gemmatimonadales > Gemmatimonadaceae > Gemmatimonas. The sequence continues at coordinate 12,179 of JBAXMW010000039.1, forward strand.
TGGTCAGACGGAAGCGGTGGGGCAAGGTGTCTCGGGAGGCCGGTGCCCCATCGCTTCGCCCAGCCGCACGGGCCGGCCGGGGTGCCACTCCGGCACAAACGTCATCGCCCCGGCCCCAAAGAGCAACACCACCGTCGATCCGAGCAGGAACTGCCCCATCTCGGCGCCCTGCGCGAGGGGCACCGGACGGTCGGCGTAGTCCCACTGCCGAATCGTGCCAGGACGCGGGGGATTCACCACGCCATGCCAGACGGTGGCCATGCTTCCCACAATCGTCGCGCCCACCAGCACCATGACGAAGGGGCCGAGTTCGCTGTCGAAGAGACAGACCACCCGTTCGTTGCGGGCGAAGAGTCCGGGGACGCCCTGCGCCGTCACCGGATTCACGGAGAAGAGATCGCCAGGCACATGGATCATGCGGCGGAGCGTCCCCGCGCAGGGCATGTGAATCCGGTGATAATCGCGCGGGCTCAGATAGATCGTCGCGAACTGGCCGTCGGTGAAGTGCTCGGCCAGCGCGGCGTCACCACCGAGCAGCGCGGTGGTGCTGTACTGATGCCCCTTCGCCTGCACGATCTGATCGCCCGCGATCGCGCCACACTGACTGATCGCGCCATCCACCGGACAGACCAAGGCCGCTGAGGCCAAGGGACGGGCGTCTGCGCGCAGCGGGCGCGTGAAGAAGGCGTTGAAGGTGGCGTAGTGCGCGATCTCCGGATCGGCCGCTTCCTGCATGTTCACGCGATAGCGCTGCACAAACCAGCGAATCGCGGCCGTGGTCACGCCGCCCATGCGGGCGCCGGCCAGCCGCCCCATCAGTGTGGTGAGCGCCTGTTTGGGGAGCAGATACTGCAGGAGAACGGCAAGAGGGGGCACAGAAAACGCCGGTAAGGGTGCGAGGGCTATCGCTTGGCGGCCATCGCCGCATCGCGCGCGGCCTTGAACTCGGTCCCGGGCTTCCACTCGGGCCACGTCGTGCCGCCAAGCACCCGATAGCCGACTTCAAAGAGCGCACGCGTGTCTTCGACGGCGCCGCTTAGATCCCAGTCGGCCTTCACATCATCGCTCGGCTTGTGATAGTCGCGCGCCGTGTACTCCTCGCGCTTGGTCTTGCTGTAGGCCGGATCCTTGCCGACGAACTCCGTGCCCGCATCGAGGAAGAGCGCGGGGACGCCCTTCTTCGCGAATTCGAAGTGATCGCTGCGGAAGTAGAACCCCTTCTCCGGTTCCGGATCCGGCGCCAGCACCCGGCCTGCCGGCTTGATCACATCCGCCAACACATCTTCGAGCGTGCTGTTGCCATAGCCGACCACCACCAGATCCTTGGTGCGCCCCCACTGATTGAAACCATCCATGTTCAGGTTGGCGAGCACCTGATTGAGTGGCACCAGCGGATGCTCGGCGAAGTACTTCGCGCCAATCAGCCCCTGTTCCTCGCCGGTGAGCGCAATGAACATCAGCGAGCGTGCAGGACGTTCGGGCAGCTTCGTATACGCCTTCGCCAGTTCCAACAGCGCCGCACAGCCGGAGGCGTTGTCGAGCGCGCCATTGTAGATCTGATCGCCCACGAGCGTGGTGTCGCGCCCGAGATGATCCCAGTGGGCGGAGTAGATCACGTACTCCGACGCCTTCGTCGCATCGCGCCCCGGCAGCGTCGCCACGACGTTGCGCGACTTCACAGTGCGGGTCTCGTTCCGAATGTGGAACGACGCCGTGGCCCCAAGCGACACCGGCTTGAAATCCTTGCGCGTGGCCGCAGCCTTGAGCTGGGCAAAGTTCTTGCCAGCGGCGGTGAAGAGCGCTTCGGCCTTGGGCTGCGTGATCCACGATTCCACGAGCGTGCGCGTGTTCTGCGCTTCTGGCTGCGCGATATCAAAATTCTCGCGCCCCCAGCTGCCGCTCACCACTTCAAACGGATAGCCGGCCGGGCCCGTCTCGTGGATGATGATCGCGCCCGCCGCACCCTTGGCCGTCGCAATCTCATACTTGTAGGTCCAGCGACCGTAGTAGGTCATCGCGGAGCCCTTGAACATCGCGGGATCGAGCTGCGTGGAGTCCTTGGGGTTCGGGACGGCCGGATCATTCACCAGCATCACCAGCACTTTCCCCTTCACATCGAGCCCTTTGTAGTCATCCCAGCCGTACTCCGGGGCCTGCACCCCATAGCCCACAAACACCAACTCGGCGTTCACGTCAATCACCGGCCGGTCATGCCGCGAGACGGCGACGTAATCGGTGGGGAAGGTGAGTGGAATGGTGGTGCCTCCTACACGGAAGGAGGCCTCCGGGTGCGCAGTGAAACCCAGCAGCGTGACATCCTGCACGTAGCTGCCGTCGGGATTCCCCGGCGCGAGGCCGAGCGCCTTGAACTGATTCGTGAGGTAGGCGACGGCCTTCTCCTCACCGGGGGTGCCGGGTTTCCGTCCTTCGAGGGAGTCATCGCTCAGAGCGCGCACATGCTGCAGCAGCCCGTCGGCGGTGATGGCGGCGAGCGCCGGGGCGATGGCCCCGGTCGTGGCGGCGGAGTCGACGGGCGCCGGGTCACCAGCGCAGGCGGCGAGCAGAACGGGCGCGACAAGGCAGGAGAGCCGACGAAGCGACATACCGAAAGGCCTGGAGGAAGGGAGCGACGTCATGGGGAGCACCGGTTACCAGTCGAGCCGAATGATGCGGCCGTTTCCACCGGCGATCCATGCACTGCGACCGAAGGCGGCGACGCCGGTGAACACCTGATTGTTGAGCGTGAGCCAGCTGCGGCCCGCGTCGGGGGTGACGAAGGCACCACCAAAGCCCACCACGACTGCGAGCTCTTTCGCCACGTCGGTGACCCACGCCACGCCAGAGAGGGCGCCCGGCAGGGGTGGGCGGGGGCGGAGCGTCCACGTTTGTCCGCCGTCGTCGGTGACGCCCACGACGGCGCTCGAGGTGTCGGTGCGGAGCCGATTGATGTCGGCGGCGACGGCGATGCCGCGTGTGGCCGAGGTGAAGGCGAGGCCGGTCAGCCCGGCCACCGCGCCTTTGACGAACGGGGTGGGGAGCGCATTCCAGTGGGCGCCGGCATCGGTGCTCCGGAGGAGCCGAGCCCCGGGGGCGCCCATGGCGATGTAGGCGGTGGTCGCATCCGCGGCCACAACGCACTGGCCACTGGAGGCGAAGGCCCCTTCACTGGGCAGGGCGGCCGGCGCGAAGGCGGAATCGACGAGCGCCCACCGCTGGCCGGCTGAGGTCGTGCGCAGAATGCGCGTCTGGCCGTGGACGGCGTCGCCGACGGCCACGCCGGTGCGGCGATCGAGGAAGCTCAGGCAGTCGTAGAAGGCGGCGGTGTCCGCATTGACGAACTGTGGCATCCAGGTCGCGCCGCCGTCGGTGGTGCGATAGATGCGGGACTTGGCGCCATTGCCGGCGGCGAGAATCCAAGCGACGTCGGCGGAGAGGGCGTGCACGTCGCGGTACTCGAGCGAGTCACCGGCGGGGGCGGGGCGACGTTCCCAGGTCGTTCCGCCATCGAGCGTGCGCAGGACGACCCCGCCGTGTCCGGAGGCCCAGACGACTCGGCCGTCCACGGCGTGGACCGCTTGGAGGAGCTGCGTGGTGTGGCTTTGCTGCTCGGTGACCTTGGGGGCGCCGGGCGCGGGCGGACTTTGGGGTGCCGCGCTCTGTGCGGTAGTCGTGCGGGGGAGGGCGCCGTGGGCGGCGAGCGCAAACGTGAGCGCCGCGGCGACGCGCCGCGGATGACGGACGAGGGACACGGGTGCCTCGGAGGACGGAAAGGAACGGCGTGGGTGAGATTCGAACTCACGAGAGCCTTTCAGCCCCGGCGGTTTTCAAGACCGCTGCATTCAACCACTCTGCCACCACGCCTGAGCGGGGCAAGTTATCGCCCCGATTGCCGCTCCGGCAGCGGCGCCACCCCAATCACCGTCCCGCCGGGACTTTGACGGACCCACGCCGCGAGCACCCCCGCGTGCCCACCTGCGAGCGACGGATACCACTGCCCGCCGCCCACCACGGGTGGCGTCGCCGGAGCGACGGTCACACGCCCGGCCGCATCGGTGCGCACGGTCGCGGCACCAAGCTGCCGGGCGCCGTTCACCACCTCGTCCCACACGACCGACGCGGTCCCGGACCCCGTCATCACCAGCTGCACGTGGCCGGCCGGCCCACCCGTGGGCAGCGCCACCCGCGCGCCAAAGCGTCCGTCCGGACGCCTTGCGGCGGCGAAGAGCGTGAGCGCCCCGGCGGACTGGCCATCGGCTGGGGCCGGCCAGATCACCAGCGCCTGACCGTTGGCGTCGAGCCCCATCGTGGGGCCGTTGTCCGGACAGCCGTCCAGCGGCCAGTGGTCTTCACTGACCCGCACCGGCGCGCTGAATGTGGCTCCGCCGTCTCGCGACTCGGTGAACGCCATGTCGCGAAAGCTGCCGGGGTACACCTGTCGCCACGCCGCCGCGATCCGCGGGCCCGTCGTGACCAAGGTGGTCTTGCAGCAGTAACAGACACTCGAGGCCAGCACCGTCGACACGGATGCGCGCGGTGACGTGCCGCCTTTGCGCGTCAGCCACGCCAGCCGCAGATCGGAATACCCCGCGCGCGCTGTGGGATCAGCCGCGGGCGGTGCGGAGGCGCCCGGCGTTTTCGCGTCAGTCTTCGCGTCCCCCTTGGTGTCCCCCTTCGCCTCGGCAGGGGACGCGCCCATGGCATGCGTCATCGGCATCGCGGGGAGTCGGCGGTGATCGAGCCACAACACCCCCACACGCCCCCGACCGTCCACCGCCACCGACGCCCACCCACGCGCTCCCTCCCCGTCGCTGCCCGGCACGTCGGCGCTCGCGCCAAAAATCCGGCCGCCATCACGGGACTGCGCCCAGAGCAATGCCGTGCGCGCCCCCCGCTTCGCCGTCCACACGATCACGATGGCCGGATCCCCCGACCCCTGCGGGACCAACGCCACGCGCGGAGGATTTTCACCGCTCACGCGTGCATCACCGGGCGTGGCGTTCACCTGAACCGGTGCGCCAAAGCTCCGGCCACCATCGCGACTCACCGCCGCATAAATATCCATCGACGACAACGTCGCCGCCGACCAGGTCACGACTGCGAACCGGTCCTGCACCGCGACCGACGGATTCGCGTTGCTCCGCCCGGTAATCTGGACCGTCGTCACCGTGGCCTGTGCATGCGCAGGCATCGCCGGTGCGGCCACGCACAGCAGCACAATGGCGGTCATCGCCACCGACCGCGCCCGTGCGGGAATCCTTGCGATCTGGTCCATGGGCCTCAGCTCCGCTGCGCGGCGCGCACCGCCGCCAAAAGGGTGGTGTCGCCGCGCGGCAACGCGCCAATCACACGATGCCGAATGATCCCCTGCCGGTCGATCACGAACGTCTCGGGCACGCCGTTAGTCAGAAACGCCAGCGAAAAACGATGCTCGGGATCCAGCCACACGGGATAACTCACCCCCTGTGCCGTCAGAAACTCCTGCACCTCTGCCCCTGACCCCGGCGCGTCCACGCTCACACCAACCAGCACCACGCTGTCCGACGCCACCCGGCGATGCAGCGCTTCGAGCTGCGGGATCTCCTCGCGACAGGGGAGGCACCAGGTGGCCCAGACGTTGAGCACCACCACATGCCCCCGCAGCGCCGCCAACTGCACCGGCGCTCCCGTGAGATCCATCGCCGCAAAGGCCGGTGCCGCCGCGCCGATAGCGGGCGCCCGGAGATCACCCGAGCGGGCGCAGCCTCCGCTGGTGAGTAGCAGGACCGTCGCCATCAGGCGGCACGCGCCCGCTCGGGTGATCACACGCATGTCGTCTGCCTCAGTAGGTGACCGACAGCGACGTGTGCCACGTGCGCTGCGGGAACGGGTGGAAAAGGAAGTACGTGCGGTTGAGCAGATTGTCGACGCCCGCGGTTACCGCCACATGGGACGCGATCTGCCACCGCGCGCGCGCATCCGCAGCGAACCACGCGCTGAACCCCTGATAGACATTGGGATTCACATCGATGTTGTCGAGCGTCGTCCACAGCGCGCCGGAATAGCGACCCGCGAGTGTCACCGACAGACGCGGCGTCGCACGATAGGTGGCGACGCCATTGAAGCGCCAATCAGGAATGTTGGGGAGCCGCTTGCCGATCGCCGCGTCGGGCGTCGCCGTGGCACTCGCCCGACCCGACATCGCCCGGGTCCGCGCATCGACATAGGTCACGCTGCCTGACAGGTCGAGCCCCGACAGCAGCAGATCCTGTCCGCTCGCGATCAGCTCCGCCCCACGCGCGCTCACCCGATCAATGTTGGAGAGATACGCATAGAGCGTCGATGACCCGGGGACGAGCGTCTGAAACTGCGAGAAAATCGCGTCCCGGATGTTGTCCTGAAAGAGCGCGACCTGCACACTCCCGCGCGGCAGCGTCCGCACCACACGCAACTCGGAGGCGAGCACATTGTCCGGCCGCAAATTCGGCTCTGGCGCCGTGAAGGTGCTGCCGGTCGTCACCAGCTGAAACAGTTCGGCGGCCGTCGCAAAGCGATACGCCCGCGCCACCGAGCCGGTCACGCGCCAGTTGTCCCCGTCCGTCCACGCGAGGGACAGCTTGGGGGAGATCCGGCTCAGCGTCCGCTCCGGCTGCTGCACGGTCACAGCGCCGTTCACATTCACCCCATCAACGGCGCGCCACCGCTCATACCGCGCCCCGGCGGTGAGCTGCCACGCCGATGACAGGCGCCACTGCTCCTGTGCCCACAGGGCGACCGTTTCGGTCGCGCCCGCCCCAGAGGAGACCACGGACGTCGTCACCGGATCTGCTGCCTGCCAGTCCGCCGTGGCATACGTGGGATTCTCCAGCCGATACCGATCGGCGTGCGCCCCCACGCTCACCACATGGCGCGCATCCAGACCACCGCGGTGCCACGCCGCTTTGAAATCTGCGGTCTGCCACGCGGTGCCGCTCAGCACGGCCACACGCCCCGCACTCGCGAACGCCAAGCCGGTGGCGGGCGCCGCGGAAGGGAAACGCTGCCGGTCGGTATCCATGCGATAGCTGGTGCCGACGGCTTCGACATCCCAGTCCCGTACCGACTGGGTGCGCAGGGTGAGGCTCTGCGACGTATGCGCCTGCAACAACCCATACGTGCCACTCGCAAACCCGGACTGACTCGCGAAGGTCGGCTCCCCGGCCTTCGTCAGGAACGTCTGGGCGTCCGCGTTGGCATCGTTTCGCCACGCGCCATAGCTGTACACCGCCTGCAGCGTCGGCGTGAGATCGACCGCCACTTTGGCGCGGGCATTCAACATCTGCGTGTGCAGCAGGCCCGTGGCTCCCAGCACGTTGGCCGCCTGATTGAGCTTGTTGGTCGCCGTGTAGCCGCCGGTGGTGCCGGTCGGAAAGGTGGCCGCCGTGACATAGGTGAGCGGCTGACTGTGGCTGTCCGCGAAGTTGCCGCTCAGCACCAGCGCCACGCGCCCCCACCGCGTCCCCACGCGCGCAGACGTCTGCGACGTGCCATAGGTCGCCTGCGTGCTATAGAGCGAGAAGGGCATCAGCGTCTGCGTCTGCGTCACGGACCCTTCCGTACGGGTGGGAAGTCGTGTCGCGATATCCACCACAGCGCCCATGGCATTCCCCGCGTACGCCGCCGAGAAGGGCCCGTACATCACATCCATGCGGGCGATCTCTTCGGGAGCCACCTGGCCCCACCGCGGACCGCCAATGGTGTTGTTGTTCGCAATGAGTGCCGTCAGTGGCACACCATCCGCGAACACCAGACTGCGTGCACTCGAACTCACCCCCCACACGCGCGTGGCGAGCGTCGCCTGCGTGTCCCCGTTGTTGCGCTTTCGCACGAACAGGGTGGGGAGATACTTCAGGGCATCCTGCGGATCGACCACGTTCACGGTGGCATCCACCGTGGCGCGGGTCACGCCGGCCGTGGCCGGCAACGTCAGCGCGGTCATCGGCGATCGGGAATCACGATCGGCCGTGACCTGCATCCCGCCGAGCGTGGTGATGGAATCGCGCCGGGGGGTCGGGCGCTTCGTGGAGTCCGTGACCGGTGGTTGCCCCTGCGCGAGGGCAAGGGACGGAATGAGCAAGGCCGCGCCAGCGAGATGGCGCGCGAGATGATTCGAAACCATGGACGTGAATGGACGGTGCGTGGGATCGGCGTCATGGCGCTCGGCACCGCAGGGCCGAGCGCCGCGCCGCATCGGCTGCCCAAAGGCAACGGACGCGCGCCGGCGGACGCACCGCGGGAGCGACAGCATGACGCAGACAGTGTGGGGAACGACGACGCCGCATGGGCGGTCGTTCGGGGACGCGCGACGAGAACCGCGGAGTTACGCGGTCGCGGTCACCGGCGGTCCGTTCGCAAACGGCCGCATGTAGGCGTCAGGCAACACCACGGCGAGGGTGCGGGGCATCGCCGCCACGCTGCGGCGCGCGTGCCCCACGGGCGCCGTCTCCATAGAGACGGTGCTGGCCGGGAGCGGCGCCGGGGTCGCGACGCAGCAGGCCCCGAGACAGGTGCAGGAATGCCCCTGGCCATGGTCTGACGGTGCCGAGTCTGGCTGGGTGCCCGCGCCATCCACGGACATCGCATGATGCCCGTGATGCGCCATCGCCCCGTCGACTGCCGGAGCGACCGATGCCGCCGCCGGGACCGCTTCGTGCATCGGGCACCCGTGCATGGGCACCGGGTCCGCCACCACAAAGGCGAACCACGGTGCCAGCAGCGCACTGGCCAGACGCGACCGAAGCGAACGGCGGAACACGAGGGGCAGGGGAAGTGCCTTACTTCTTCTTGATCGGCGCGACGGGCTGTGCCGCCGCGCTGTCGCCGCCCGGAGCAAACGGGGCCGGCTGCCGGTCAAAGCCGAAGACCGACTCGCGGCGCATCGCCTTCGCGATCGACCGCGCCTCGCCATACACGGAATCGGCCTCGGCCAACCGCCCCTTCGACGCGAGCGCTTCCGCGAGCGTCATCCCGCTCAACACGTACAGATCCGGGATGCCCACCGACGCGTCGTCCACCCAGCCGTTCCGCTTGGCGAGCGACTTGTTCGCCGTGAACACACTGTTCCAGAGCGCCTTCGACCGGCCGACATCCACCAGCCCTTCACTCTGCACGGGGACCGTGTCGCCGCCCACCGTGATCTCATGATCCATCAGCTTCTTCGCCATCCCCTGCGTGATGACGTAGCGCTCGAGCCCCAGCTCATACGCATAGCCACCCGAGGTCCGGCTGAAATAGATCGGCCGTTCGGGGAAGGCATCACGAATCATGAAGTACACGAGTTGATCCGCCGCCATCAGCTGCGGCAACCGCGGCGTCGCGATGATCGTCCCTGCCTGGAACGCCGAGTTCGGCGGCGTCTGCACCGCGAGCGGCATCCCGTCCGCCTGCTCGAAGGTCATCTTGATCGGGGAGCCCGTCGGCTTCTTCCACACCTGATTGCGATAGATCGCTGGGCCCGCCGCGGCGTCGTATTCGCGCACCGGATTCCGGATGATCTGCCGACGATACCAGTCGGTGTTCAGCAGCGACGTGTTCGCCACCACCACATCCTTGCGGATCCCTTCCACTTCCTGCGCATACCACAGCGGGAAGGTGTCGTTGTCGCCCACGGTGATCAGAATGCCGTACGGCTCCACGCTGTTCAGCAGGTCGCGCGCAAAGTCCGTCGTGTCCGTCTGGTTCGACCGCGACGCCTGCTCCCAATTCCCAAAGAGCGGCACCAGCGCAATCGCCAACAACGGCGACGCCATCGCGAAGCTGCGCGCCCGCGGCTCGGCAACCGTCTCACGCCCAAGGCGCACGTCGTCGGTGCCGAAGAGGCTCGCCACCGTCTCCCACACATACACCAGCCCCAACGCCGCCCAGACGGACAACGCCGAGAAGCTCCACAGATAGAAGTAGTCACGATCGCGGACTTCCCGCGCCACTGAATCCCCAAGCTCCGGCGCCTGCGAATGGCCGTACTTGAAGTTCAGGTAGAAGATGAGCCCTAAGGTCATCGTGAAGACCAGCGGGCCGAAGAAGAGGAAGCTTCGTCGGTCCTTCTTGAAGTGCATCCAGCCGCCCAAACCACTCAGGATCAGGAAGAAGACGGCCAGCGCATTCTGCAGCCCCGGACGCTCGCTGTACGCGTCACGCAGCCACTGCCACTTGTAGTAGAGCCAGTACATGCCGATCTGCGCCGAGAACGGCGCCTGCCGCTCGCCGAGTTCGGGCTTGCCGTACTGCCCACGATTGAAGTTGTACATGAAGCGCTCGTAGGTGAGCGCCGAGAAGGTGCAGCTCGCTTCCAGCTTGGTCGTGCAGCCGGTGGGCTCCCCTTCGTTGATCGCCGGGAAGTGCGCCGCGCGAATCGGCTGCGTGGCGAACGGCGTCATGCCAAAGCCCAGCGCGGTCACGCACGCGAGAATCAGCTTCCAGCGGAGCGCCGTCTGCGGCTTCCGCAGCAGCACCGCCAACCCGACCGCCGGTGCGGCGAGCATGCCGGCCATGTGGTTCGCGTAACCGAGCCCCAGCAGATAGGCCACCAGCACCAGCAGGCGGTCCGACTTCGGGCTGTCCGGATCATCGCACCAGAGCACCGTGAGCCAGCAGATGACCGCCAGCCCCACGAGGGACACGGTATAGACCTTCTCATTGACCACCGACTGGTTCCAGACGGTGAACATCGTGGCGCCCAGGAGTGCCGCCAACGAGCCGCCCACGATCCGCTGCCAGCGCCGCGGCAACCAGGACACGAGCACCCGCTCAGTCACCAAGAACCAGAATCCGGCCGACACCGCGCTCGAGACCGCAGCCAGCACATTGATCCGCATCGCCACACTGGGCCCGATGGGGAGAATCGCGAACACCCGCCCGATCAGGACGAAGAACGGATTCCCCGGCGGATGCGGCAGCCCCAACACGTAGGCCGCCGCGATGTACTCGCTGGTGTCCCACATCGACGTCGTGGGCGCCAACGTCACCAGATACAGCAGGAAGACCACCAGCCCGGCGAGGGCGGCGGCCAGGTACGACGGCCGATAATCGAGCTCGGCGGTGCCAGCGGACGCGCGAGTGGTCACGCGCGGGGGCGATCCGGCAGCGGCGGCAACGGTCATGGAATCGATGGGAAGGAAGAACGGCAACAACCCGGAGGTGCCGGGCACAATCGATCAAAATTGGTGGGGGGCCACGGCCCCGGCAACGGCTTTGACATCGGCTACCCGGCTGAGCCCGCTTAGTGCCGGAAGAGCCGGGCGCCGGTAAAGATCATCGCGATCCCATGCTCGTCGGCCGCGGCGATCACCTCGGCGTCGCGCACCGACCCGCCCGGCTGCACAATCGCCCGGACCCCGGCTGCCGCCGCCTGGTCAATACCGTCCCGGAAGGGGAAGAAGGCATCCGACCCCAGCGCCGACCCCGCGGTGGCATGCCCCGCCGAGGTGGCCTTATGGACCGCCAGGTAGGAGGCATCGACCCGGGACATCTGCCCCGCGCCAATCCCAATGGTTGCCCCGTCGCGCACCAGCACGATCGCGTTCGACTTCACGCTCGCCACGGTCCGCCAGGCAAAGGCCAGATCGGTCTGCTCGGCTGCCGTCGGCTGCCGCTTCGACACCACCGACCACCCGTCGCCGACCACCGGGACCGGCGCCCGGTCTTGGACCAGCAGCCCGCCACGGACCCGCTTGTAGTCCATCGCGCCGGCGCTCCACGAGGCGCGACCGGCCAGCACGCGGAGATTCTTCTTCCGCCCCAGGATCTCGACCGCTTCCTCCGCGAACGACGGCGCCACGATGCACTCCACAAACAGGCCGGCGATGACTTCGGCGGCGGCGGCGTCCACCGGCACGCTAAAGGCGATCACGGAGCCGAAGGCTGAGACCGGGTCGCAGGCAAGCGCCTTCTGGTAGGCGTCGAGGGCGCTCACGCCCGTGGCCAGTCCGCAGGGCGTGGTGTGCTTGATGATCGCGCAGGCCGGCTGATCGGCGAACGGTTCGATCGCCATCATCGCCCCTTCGAGATCGAGGAGGTTGTTGAACGAGAGCTCCTTGCCGCCCAGCTGCGTGAGCGCCCCGAGCCCGGCCCCGGCCTTCTCCACATAGAAGGCGGCGCGCTGCTGCGGGTTCTCCCCGTAGCGGAGCGCCTGCTGCTTCTCAAAGGCCAGCGGATACCGATCGGGGAAGGGCTCTGCCCGCTGCGCCGCAAACCACTGCGCGATCGCCGCGTCATAGCTGCTCGTGTGCGCATACACCTTCTCGGCCAGCAACCGGCGAAGCGCCGGGTCGTCGGCCCCCGCCGTGATCGTGGCGAGGACCGGCGCGTAGTCGGCCGGATCGACGATCACCCACACGGCGTCGAAATTCTTGGCCGCCGACCGGAGCATGGACGGGCCGCCGATATCGATGTTCTCGATGACTTCTTCCGGGTGAACGCCCGGCTTCGCTGCCGTCTCCCGGAAGGGATACAGGTTCACGACCACCAGGTCGATCGTGCCAATGCCATGCGCGGCGATGGCCGCCATGTGCTCTGGGAGATCGCGGCGCGCGAGCAGCCCGCCATGCACCACGGGGTGCAGCGTCTTCACGCGACCGTCGAGCATTTCGGGGAAGCCGGTGATGTCGCTGACATCGAGCACCGTCAGCCCCGCGTCGCGCAACACCCGCGCCGTGCCGCCGGTGGAGACGAGTTCGTAGCCCTGGGCCACGAGGGCCGAGGCGAAGGGGACGAGACCGGTCTTGTCAGAAACAGAAAGCAGCGCGCGAGGCATCAGTCAGGACAGAAAAAGGGAGAAATGACGCAGTCTCAGGGGGTATCGACGGCCTGCGGATCGGGGAGCGACGGGAGCAGCACCTCGCCCTGAACGCGGCCATCGGCTTGCAACGACACGTGCCCGGCGGCCACCGCCGCGACGGCGCGCGGGAAGAGTTGGTGCTCCACCCGAAGGACGCGGGCGGCCAGCGACCCGAC
>JBAXMW010000040.1:0-24583 GCA_037134115.1 Gemmatimonadaceae bacterium
TGGCGTCGCTGGGGATTGAATCGGCCGGCTTGGACCGCCTGATCCGCGCGGGGTATCACCTGATGGGCCTGCAGACGTACTTCACGGCGGGCGAGCAGGAAGTGCGGGCGTGGACCATTCATACGGGCGATACCGCGCCCAAGGCGGCAGCTGTGATTCACACCGATTTCGAGCGGGGCTTTATTCGCGCCGAAACGGTGTCGTTCGCCGATTTTGTGGCGCACGGCGGCTGGAAGGTGGCGCGCGAAAAGGGGGCCGTCCGCTCCGAAGGGAAGGAATACATCGTGCAGGATGGCGACGTCCTGCTCTTCCGCTTCAACGTCTGACGATCATGCGCCGTCTGCTCGCGGCCACGATGCTGCTCTCGGCCGCGTGGTCCGGGCGCCTGGTCGCGCAGGCAGCCGTCGCGAAGCCGGTGGTGAAAGCCCAGGGGGCGATGCCGGTCCCCTTCGCCGTCGGTGAGCGCTTGGAGTACGACCTCAAGTTCGGCGCCCTCAAGGTGGGGATTGGCAGCATGGAAGTCCGCGATCAGGCGGACGTCCGCGGTGTTCTCTCCTGGCACACGGTCTTCAGTATCACCGGGGGCATTCCGCTCTATCGCGTGAACGACCGGTTTGAGTCGTGGTTCGATGTGACCACGCTCACGTCGCGCCGCTTCGTGCAGGAGATCGCCGAGGGGAATTATCTCCGGACGCGCCGGTATGAGTTCTACCCGGAGCGCAGCATGATGAAGGAGAACGGCGACCCGGAGCGCGCAACGGTTTCCTCGCCGCTTGATGATGGGTCGTTCCTCTACTTCGTGCGTACCTTGCCGCTGGAGCTGGGGAAGGAGTACCTCGTCCCGCGCTACTTCAATCCGGACGCGAATCCGGTGCGCATCAAAGTGCTGCGCAAGGAAACCGTGGTCGTGCCAGCCGGTCAGTTCACCACGGTCGTGCTGCAGCCCTCCTTCAAGACGAAGGGGATCTTCAGCGAGAACGGCCAGGCCGAGCTGTGGCTGACCGACGATGACCGCCGGATGATGGTCCAGCTCAAGACCAAGCTCCCCTTCGGCTCGCTCAACCTGTATTTGCGCCGGATCGGCGGGTCACTCGTCAAACAGTGAGAGCAGCCCGTCGCGCCGCGGAGCCGTTGACGCGGCCGATGATCGGGCGTCTGCGGGGGGCGACGCCGGACGATGGGGTTCGACCGGTTCGATCAGGACGGGATCGTCGACGCGGGGGCTGTTGACGGCGGTACTCACGGGCCAGGCCACCATGGGCCCGTCCCACGGGCGGATCAGCGCCTGCACCACCTCGAGCGGCGTGGCCGGATTGAGCCAGCGCGCGAAGTCCTCCGGATGGAGGAGCACGGGCATCCGGTCGTGGATGGGTGCCATGACCGCATTGGGCTCGGTGGTGATGAGCGCACAGGTGATGAGCGGCGCGGCCTCGGCGTCGGCCAGTGGCTGGTCGCGGGGCGTCCACTGCTCCCAGAGCGCGGCGAGGCCGAAAGGGGCCCGGTCGGGGAGCCCAATGCACCAGGGTTGCTTGATTTTCTGCCCCGGGAGCGGCTGCCACTCATAGTACAGGTCGGCGGGCATGATCCCGCGCCGCTGGCGAAAAGCGGCCCGAAAGGAGGGTTTGGTGGCCACCGTGTCCCCCCGCGCATTGGCCATCCGGTTCCCGATCGACGGATCGTCGGCCCAAAATGGGACGAGCCCCCACCGGGCCAGGACGGCGTCCCGCCCCTGCGCCGTCTCCCGAACCAGCGGGACCGCCTGCGCCGGGGTGATGTTGAAGCGAGGCGTCAGCGGAGGAAGCTCCACCCCTAGGGGGAGGGTCCCCAGGCGGGCGGGATTCCCGAAACCGTACCGTCCACACATGGGGCGCTGCCCGAGTCAAGGGGTGGGAGTCGCTGGGGGGCCGTTGCCTTTCCCCCAGGGGCGGACTAACCTTCAAGGCTCTACTGCCCGGGCATTCCGTCCGGGTCCCTCCTCCCGTCCAACGGCACGACGGGGGGCACACAGACCACAGGGAGATTCTGCCGAGTGGCAAAGCTCAAGATTCGCCGCCAACCTGCGCGGCGCTATGAGGCCGTCTACATCTTCGATTCTGCACTCGAAGATGTCACGATCGCCGAAAAGCTCGAAAAGTTCCATGCCCTGCTCGGGGCCACCGACGAAATCACGATCGAGCATTGGGGCCGCCGCGCGCTGGCCTACAAGATCGGCCGTCACGAGAACGGCTACTACGCGATCGCGCATTTCACGATCGAGCCGAAGGTGCTGCCGGAGTTCGAGCGCGCCATGAAGCTCGACGGCGCCGTGATCCGGTATCTGATCACGCTGTATGAGCATGAGCTCGGCGCCCCGGCGCTCAGCGATGAAGAACTGGAAGCGCGTCGCCGGGTGACCGACGACGATGACGACGACGAGGAATAAATCATGCGCCGACAGAGAAAGCCCTGCCCCATCACGGAAGCGGGCATCCGCTACGTGGACTATAAGGACGACCGTCTCCTGGCCCGTTTCATCACGGACTACGGCAAGATCCTGCCGAGCCGGCTGAGCGGCGTGGATGCGCGCCACCAGCGGCAGTTGTCGAAGGCGGTGAAGAAGGCGCGGTATCTGGCGCTGCTGCCGTACGTGAAGGGGCAGACCGGCTGAGCATGACCGCGGAGGTCGCGTCGGATCCCGTCGCGGCCTCTCCGCGGGAGCGGGGGTGGCGATGGTTTCTCGTGGCGCTAGCCCTGCTGGCCGCGGCAAACACCGCCCCGCGCTGGACGCCGGCGCTCGCGCTGGTGGGTGGCGTGGTTCGCTTGCTGCTGCCGATCGAGCAGGTGGTGGTGCTGACGGTGGTGGCGGTGGCGGCATGCTACGTCGTCGGGTGGTGGGCTGGGGGGCGGTTCACGCTGGCGCTTGGTTGGGTCGGGATCGCCGGGTGGATGCTCTGGCAGCTGCCGTTCCCGGTCGCTGGATACGGGGCGTTTGTCCGCGGCTGGAGTCTCAGCCTCGGTGCCGCCTTCGGGTTGGTCTGTTTGGTGTCGCGGTCCCGGCCGTTTCTGAGTCGGGCGTTGACGGCGGTGGCGGTGGCAGCGGCTGTGGCCTTCTTCGGCATGGCGCTGGGCAGCTCCGCCGAGACGTCACTGACGGATGGGTCCCGCATGGTTGGCCGCGAATACCAACGGCGGGTCAGTGAGTCGGTGATCCGATGGCAGCAGCGCACCGCTTCCCCCTCGTGGGAGACGTTTGCGGCGCGGATGCCATCGGCGGCAGCCCGGGCCGAGCGGTTGGCGTCAGTGCTTGGCGCGCTCGGGACACCGGGAAGCGCTGAAGAGGGTGGCAGCATGCGGTCGTGGGGCCCCTTAGCGGTCCTGTCGCCGGCGCTGCTGGCCTTGGAATCGTTGCTGGCGTTGGCGCTGGGATGGGCGGCCTATCATCGGCTGGCCCGGGTGCGGATTGGTCCGCCTCTGGCTCCGCTGCGTGAGGTCCGGTTCAACGATCAGTTGGTGTGGGGCTTGGTGGCGGGAACGACGGTGTTCCTGTTGCCGACGCTGGCCGAATGGCGAGCGCTCGGTGCCAACCTCACCTGTTTCTTTGGCACGCTGTATGCCCTCCGGGGCGCCGGGGTGCTGACATGGTGGATGCCCAATCGGGTGGCGGTTGTCGCGCCGATCGGGTTGCTGGTTCTGGCAGTTGTACTTGGCCCGATCCAGGTGTTGTCCATGGTGCTGTTGGCCATGTTCATCCTGGGGTTGGGCGATACCTGGCGCGATTTTCGCGCCGACGCCGGTGTGCGTCGGCCGGGCTCGCTCCGCTGACCCCGAGGTTTCCTATGGAAGTCATTCTTCGTAACGCCGTGGACAAGCTGGGCCATCCGGGGGACATCGTCTCGGTGTCGGCCGGGTTCGCCCGTAATTACCTCATCCCGCGCGGCTTCGCCTTCGAAGCCACGGAAGGGAACCGCAAGCGGATCTCGCTCGAAAAGGGCCGTCTGGAAGCGGCGGAAGCCGAGCGTCGTCAGGCCGCTGAGGCCGTGGCCGCCGCGCTGGGCGAAGTCTCCGTGACCTTCGCCGCCCGGGTGGGTGAAGAAGGCAAGCTCTTCGGTTCCGTGACCACGGCCGACATCGCGCAGCAGCTCGAGGCGCAGGGCTTTAAGGTCGAGAAGCGCCAGATTGAGCTCAACGAGCCGATCAAGACGCTGGGCGTCTACCGCGTGGGCATCCGTCTCCACGCCGACGTCAAGCCCGAGATCAAGGTCTGGATCATCAAGCAGTAAGCATCGGCGGCTCCTGCCGCCGGGACCGGACCGGGGGCGCCCTGTGGGGTGCCCCCGGTTTCCGTTTCCCCCTGTTCACCAGCCGGTCGCCAGCGCAACCTTCCTGTTGCCGCTGGGTATCGTTTTACAGCCCCGGCCGTACCTGTCCTTACCCGTGCCCCACGCGATGACCGATCGTCCCGCCAGCCCCGGCGAATCCATTGCCCGCAATGCGGCCCGTCTGGCCGCCGACCTCAAGGCCACCGACATCCTCGTGCTCGACCTCCGTGGCGTCACGGACATGACGGACTACTTCGTCATCGCCAACGGCACCTCGGACACCCACGTGCGCGCGGTCGCGGACCATGTCCAGCAAGGGCTCAAGGCGGGTGGCGTGTCTACCACCATGACGGAAGGACTGACACAAGGCCGATGGGCCGTGCTGGACTATGGGGATTGTGTCATCCATGTCTTTCATCCGACACTGCGGCAGTACTATCAGCTGGAGCGGTTGTGGGGAGACGGCAAGCCGGTCTCCGTGGAACTCGACAGCCTTCATCCGGAGCCGGTGCGCGCTGGCCGTTAAGCCACGCGAACAGCCCGGGCACGTTCAGGGGAGCTCGTGATGTCGACCAAGGGATGCGAAGGGCGAGGGCGACGGTGGTGGGCACTCGCCGCCGGCGTACTGCTGGCGGCGACCGTCACGCCGTCGATGACCCCGGCGGCGGCGCAGGGGTACTTCGGCCAGAATCAGGTGCAGTACGACAAGCTGCGCTGGCGGGTGCTCGAGACGGAGCATTTCCAGGTGCACTACTACCCCGAGATCGGCGACATCGCCCCCGATGCCGCGCGGCTCGCGGAGCGGTCGTATGCGCGCCTCTCGCGGCTCATGTCGCATCAGTTCCGTGAGAAGAAGCCCGTCATGCTCTTTAGCTCGACGGGCGACTTCGCGCAGAGCAACGTCTTTGGGGATCTCGGGGAAGGCACCGGTGGTGTCACCGATCCGCTCCGGCAGCGGATGGCGCAGTTCTTCACCGGCGACTGGGGCAGCTTTGAGCATGTGCTCCAGCACGAAATGGTGCACGTCTTCACCTTCGACATTTTCTCGCGCGGCCGCGCCGGCGCGGGACTGCAAAATCTGCAGCAGGTCAATCCGCCCCTCTGGTTCATGGAAGGGCTCGCCGAATACTTCTCCATCGGCGACAAGCATCCGTGGACGGACGCGTGGGTGCGTGATGCCGTCGTGAATGGCACGCTGCCCAGCATTCAGCAGATGCAGGAGCGCCCCGACAAGTATTTCCCGTATCGCTACGGGTTGTCCGTCTGGCAGTACGTTGGCGCGCGCTGGGGCGACGAAGTCATTGGGGAGATCATGAACTCGGTGCCGTCACTCGGCATCGATCGGGCGTTCCGCCGGGAAATCGGCATGGGGCTCGATGATCTGAGCGCCGAGTGGAAGCAGGCGATGAGCACGCGTTTCCTCCCCGCCATCGCGCAACTCGATCGCCCGCGCGCCTTCGCGGAGCCGCTGCTCTCGCAGAAGCGGGCGAACAGCATCGCGAGCCTCTTTGTCGCCCCCTCGCTCTCCCCGGACGGCAAGTACATCACGTACATCGCCTACGGCAGCTTGATGCGTGGCGAAATTTTCCCCGACTTGTATCTGGCCGACGCCCAAACCGGCAAGCGTCTGGCCCGCCTGGTGAAGACGACGACCAACCCGGACTTTGAACAGCTCCGGTTCCTCTATTCGCAGCCGGCCTTCTCGCCGGACGGCTCGCTCTTGGCCTTCACCGGTCAGCGCGGTGGCCACGATGTGCTCTACATCATGGACATGCGCACGCGCCGGATCATCAAGCGCATGGATCTGCAGTTGGATCAGATCTTCAGTCCGAGCTTTGCCCCCGATGGGCGCCGCATCGTGTTCAGCGGCATGCGCCATGGCTCGAGCGATTTGTATCTGGTCTCCCTCGATCAGCCGGGCTACCAGCAGCTCACGAAGGACCAGTATGGGGACCTGCAGCCGGAATGGTCGCCGGATGGCAGCACGATCGCCTTTGCGAGTGATCGCGGCGACGAAACCGATCTGAGCATTCTCAAGGTCAGCAAGCTGCGCATCACCCTGCTGACGCTGGCGACGGGTGCCATTACCGTCGTCCCCGGTCAGGCCGGGCTCAATATCAATCCGCAGTGGGCGCCGGACGGGAAGTCCATTGCCTTCCTGTCGGACCGGACCGGCACCTCCAATCTCTTTCTGTACGATCTCACCACGAAGGAGCACTATCAGCTCACGAATGTGGCGGGCGCGATCAACGCGGTGGCCGAAACGTCGCCGGCGATTTCCTGGGCCCGACAGGCCGACGTGATGGCCTTCGTGTATTACGAAAAGGGCGAACATGCGATCTGGCGGTTGCCGAATCCGCGGTCGCTGAAGAAGGCCCCCTTCCGGGAGTCCGTCGTGGTCGCGGCGGGCGGGCTTGCCACGCCGGCCGGCGCGGCCGCAGCTGGGGCACCGGCCGCGCTCCCGTCGGGCGCACTCCCAGCTGGTGCCGCCGCGATGGGCGCGGGGGCCGGCGCCCCCGCTGGTGGGGCGGCCGTGCCGCTCCCCGGTCGCATGGATCCCACGGGCCATCTGCGTCGGGGAACCCTCCGCGACACAGCCCTCACGCGGCAATCGTTCTACCGCTCGCCGGCTTCGGGCACCCGGGCCTCCAGCGATCTCATCGCCAATCCCCTGCTCAAGACGGCCGAGACCGTGAGCATTCGGGCGATGATGGACAGCTTCGATTTCAATCTCCCGGACACGACCCGCTTCCGCGATGGACGCTATCGGGCCCGTCTGACCCCCGAGTACATCGCGCAGCCGTCGATTGGCTATCAGCAGGGGGGCTTTGGCCAGGGGACCTTCGGCGGGACAACGATCATCCTCAGCGACCTGCTGGGCGACAACCGCTTGGCGCTCTCCGCCGCCATCAATGGGCAGCTGAGTGATGCGCAGGTGTTTGCGGGCTACACGAGCCTCGGGAGCCGCCTGCAGTACGCGACCGGGATCTCGCAACAGCCCCTGTATCTGCTCTCGAACTTCACCGAAACCCCGCTCGGCGATAACCAGTACACCCAGTCGCAGGATATCGTGCGTCTGGTGCTGCGTGAGGCGTTCATCTCGGGATTGTACCCGCTCGATCGGTTTACGCGCTTCGAGCTGGGGATGCGCTTCCAGAACATCGACGAGCAGGTCTTCCCGATGTACCGCACGGTCGACTACACCTACGGGTTAGCAACCGGCTATCAGCGGGGCGACAGCCGGAATCTGGCCTCGGCCAATACCGTCTCGCCGTATCTGGCCTTCGTCTCGGATAACACGTTGAACGGGTATACCGGCCCCATTTCCGGGACGCGGACGCGCCTCCAGTTCACGCCAAGCTTCGGCAGTTGGCGCTGGAACGAATATCTGGTCGACGCCCGGCAGTATGTCCCGATCCTGTTCAACTACGTCACCTTCGCGACCCGGCTCTTTGGCAGCGTCGCCGTGGGGCGGGACGAGCAGCGGTTCCCGAAGTGGATTGGGCGGCCGGACTTTGTCCGGGGCTACAACCTGGACAATCTGTCCTCGGTCCAATGCAGCGGGATCCCGACGGATAACAGCTCCCAGTGCAACACGGTGGAGACGATCGGCAGCCGCGTGGCCTTTGCCAACGCGGAACTCCGCTTCCCGGTCTTCCGGCGGGTGAAGAATGGGATGATGGGGCTCCCGCCCCTCGATGGCCTGCTCTTCTACGACGCCGGCGTGGCGTGGTCGGCGGGACAGGCGGTGTCGGTCAACCGCCCCGCGAACTACGACTTCAGCAAGCAACGGGCGCTGCTCCAGAGCTACGGCTTTGGGCTCCGGCTCAACCTGTTCAACATCGCCATCGTCCGGTGGGACTACGCGGTGCCCATCAGCCGTCCCGGCCAGAAGGGCTTCGGGACCTGGTTCTTCGGCGCCAGCTTCTGACCTGCGCCCCCCTGTGGACCGCCGCCAACCCGGCGGCCGGTCCGCAGGGTTGGCCCACAGGGTTGGCCCACACGGTTCGTCCCCGGATCGGGGCCTTCTGAAAGCCATGCCCCGGGGGTAGTTTTCCGTCGTGCGCACGCTCTTCGTGTCGGCGCTCTTCGCTCTCGCGTGCGGCTGTTCTGATCGTTCGGCGCGCCCCTCCGGAGCAAGCGCCTTTCCCCCCAGCCCTGGTGGCCCGGACCCCGTCGTGCTTCGCACGGCGCGCGGTGGCGGACTCGTGTCCGCCTATCGCGTCCCCGGCGTTGATTCCGTGCTCTTTCGCACGAGCTTCCGTGCGCCGGCGTTGGAGCGCGTGATTGCGTTCGGTGCGGAAGATGGCTTCCTCGCCGCGGTCGACCAGCGTGGCAGTGCGGTCCGCGTGGACTTGCGTCTGGGTACCGTATACCGCAGCGCGGATTCGCTCCTCCGGGCGCTCTCCTCGGCCGACGGCACCGCGATCTACGCCCTCACCAGCAGTGGGACCATCACGCGCTTCACGCCAAGCGGCGGGGATTGGAGTGTCACGCCGACGCTGCCGGCGTCCACCCTCTTTGCGCAGGCCGATGGCTCGCTGATTGTGGCGGGCGCCGTGGGAAAGCGCGTGGTGGTCTGGCGGATTCGGCCACCGGAACCGGCGATTGTCGACACGCTCACCTTCGAGGTGGGCGGCACCGCCACCGCGAATGCAGCGATGATCGCCGCGACGGCGCTCACGCTCAGCGATCGCATTGTCTTTGGCGCGCATGAATCCGTCATTGCGGTGCGTTCGCGTGACATGAAGCCCGCCCTGAATCTGGATCTCGGTGATCCCATTCGGGCGATCGAAGCCACGCCGAGTGGCGACCGCTTGTTCGTCGCCCTCGACGATGATCGCAAGCTGCGCGTCGTGGATCGATTCGAAGAGGAGGTGAGCGGCAAGATTGCGCTCCCCGCGCAACCGCGCGCGCTGCGCATGGACCCGCTGGGACGTGGCCTGCTGGCGCAAGGCGGCGGCGACAGTGTCTTCGTCGTCAGTCTGGCCAGCGACGCCGTGGTCGCCACCGTGCGTTCGGGCTGGCGCGCCGACCTGCCGCTCGTGTTAGCCGATGGCACGCTCGTCCTCGCCCGTGGCGATGACGCGGTGATCACGACGCCAGCGATGGCCGACGGCCGCACCATTCCGCGCGGCGGACTGGATTTCTGGCAGGGGATTCGCTGGAATGGCTTCCGTCCCCGCGCAGAGGGGCTCGATCAACCGGTCAACTTCCGGATGTCCGCGCCACGCGACTCGATGGATCGTGGCGACTCCGTCACCAGCGCGGTGAACGACAGCAGCACGGGCACCGGTGCCCCGAGTGGGAGCACCGGTGCGTCGTCGAATTTCATGGTGACCTTTGCGTCAATCCAGAGTGAATCGCAGGCACGGGCGCTCGCGTCGAAGATCCGCGTGGATGGACAGGCCCCGCGCATTTCCCCCATCGATCGACGCGGCACGGTGATCTATCGAGTCGAGTTGGGACCCTTCACCACGCGCGAGGAGGCCACCCGCGTCGGGCGCGCCTCTGGACAGAGCTATTGGATCACGGAGGGCACCCCATGACCACGCAGGCATTTGCCCGCAGCGACGCCTGGACGCAGATGGGCCAGCAGATCGCCCCCCTACTCGGCACGGTGGGCGCAGTGGTGGTCGCCGGTGCGAACACCGAGCAGGCCGCCGCCGTGGCGCTGGGAATCGCGCAGATCGAAGGCGGCCGTCGCCGCGTGGCGATCGCGGACCTCGTCGGTGAGTGCCCGGTGCTTGAGGCACTGCATGCGAGTGACGATCCCCACGGCATTGCCGACAGTTTCCTCTACGGCGTTTCACTGAACCGCATCGCGCACCCCGTGAACGATGCGGGCTCGGTGTTCCTGATGCCGAGCGGCACGGAACCGGTCGCTGCGGAAGCCATCTACGGCAGCGAACGGTGGCGTCGGCTGGCGATGGGATTCCAACAGGTGGGGGCGTTGCTGTTGGTGGTGGCCATTCCGGAGACGCCAGGCTTCCGCGAGCTGTGCACGACCGTGGGCGCCTTCCTCCCCATTGGGCCCGGGCAGTTCCCTGACCTGCCGGGCGTTCAGGTCATTGCCCCCGCCACGCCGGCCGCCCCCTCGGCGACCGATCGGTTTGGTGTCGACCAGCCGCTGCCCCAGGGCAGCGGAAGCACCGGCGAGACGATGGTCCTCCCATCGCGCCCACCCGCCCCACGGGGGCCGCGCGCCGCGCGGGCCCGCGATGCGGCCGCCGTCTCGGCCGATGGCCGCCGTCGCACCCTGATCGCCACGGTCGTCGCGCTCTGCGCCGTCGCGGTGGCCCTCGCGGCCTTCTGGCCCGCGATGAAGTCCCGTCTGCCGGCAAGCATCGCGCAGCTGCTCGCGGGTGCCCCGGCGGACACCACGACCCTGCTGGTGAAGCCGACGCCGATGGACACGCTCCATCGGGCTGACAGCGCCCTGCTCGATTCCGCCAAACGTGCAGCGGACTCGCTGCTCGCGGCCGCACCGGACAGTCTGTCACGGCCGGTCACGCCACCGCCGGCGATTGAGAACCCCGCCGACTCGTCGAGCGCCGCCCGCTATGCCATTTTTCTGACGGCGGCCAACACCCGGAAGGATGCGCTCGCAGACGCCCGCCTGCAGGGGCAGTCCGCCCTCGCGGTCGCGCCTGTCTTGTTGGACGGCGCGGTGTGGTATCGTGTCTTCCTGGGGGCCGCTGCAGCACGTCCGGGAGCGGACTCGTTGCTGACCCAGTTGCGCAGCAAGCGGGTCGTCAACGGCGGCGCCGTCGCGGACGTACCGCTGGCGTTTCGTCTTGAGCAAAACGTGGCGCCAGCAACGGTGGCCACTCGGCTGGCCGAGTTGAACAAGCGCGGGATTTTGGCGTACGCGCTGCGGCAAGCCAATGGCAACGACATGATCTACACCGGCGCCTTTGAAACACCGGCGCAGGCAACCATTCTGGCAGATTCTTTGCGCGCACTGGGCATCACCCCCGTGCTGACGTTTCGAACGGGGAGAGTGTTCTAGTGCGGTTAACCAAGCTGGAAGTCCACGGCTTCAAAGCCTTCGCGGACCAGACGGAGTTCCTCTTCGAACGCGGGGTCACGGCGATCGTCGGCCCCAACGGCAGCGGGAAGTCCAACGTCTCCGATGCCGTCCGCTGGGTGCTCGGCGAGCAGCGCGCGCGCGCGATGCGTGGCGCCAAGATGGAAGACGTCATCTTCCATGGCTCCTCCGCGCGCAAAGCCGTCAACATGGCGGAAGTGTCGCTGCACTTCGAGAACAATGACGGCGAGTTGCCGATCCCGTTCAAGGAAGTGGTGCTGACCCGTCGCCTGCTTCGCTCCGGCGAAAGTGAATACCTGCTGAACCGCGCGCCCTGCCGGCTGCGTGACATTCAGGATCTGGTGCGTGGCACCGGACTCGGTGCCGATTCTGGCGTGGTGATCGAGAGCAAGATGATCGACGCCCTGCTCTCGGATCGCCCCGACGAACGCCGGGAGCTGTTTGAAGAAGCCGCCGGCGTTGGACTGTATCGCGATCGTCGCCGCAGCGCCGAACGCCGCCTTGAAGAAACCACCGTGGATCTCGCGCGGTTGGATGACCTCATCGCCGAAGTGCAGAGCCAGGTGCGCTCGCTCGCGCGTCAGCGGCGCCGGGCCGAGCGGCATGCGGAGCTCACGTCGCGTCGGTTCCAGGTGGAACTGTCGCTCGCCACGCGTGAGATGGCCGCGTGGCGCGATGAGCTCGACGCGTTGGAAGGGCGCCTCGCGGAGCTCGCTGCAGCCTCCCCTGATGCCGACGCGGCGATTCAGACGGCGGAAGCTGAGCGGGAAACCGCACACGGCGCCCGCGCGGCCGCCGAGAGCCAGCGGGCGGAGTTCGCCCGCCTCGCCGGTGAACAGCGCAATGTCACGCAGAAGCTGGAGCGTGAACTGGCCGTCGCGGAAGAACGGCAGCGCAGCACGACGATGCGTCGGGAGCGCGCCGAAGAAGAGCGTCGGGAAAGCGAAGCCTTTGGGCGCCGTCTGCAAGAAGATCGGGAACGCGCCGCAACGGACCGTACGACGCTCGAATCGGAAGTCGCCGAGGCCGGCGAGGCGTTGGCCGAGCGCATCGCGATTGAGCAGACCACGCGCGAGATGGTGCAGCAGGCGCGGGCCCAGCTCGAACAGCTGGAGCGTCAGGTGCGGGAGCACCGGGATCAGGCGCGCCGTCTGGAGCTCGATCGTGAAGGCACTGGCCGTCAGGTCAGTGAAACGCAGCAGCGCCAGGATGTGCTCGATCATGAGCGCCAGCAGCTCGCCGACACGCTGGCGCAGGCCGAGCGGGATCTGGTGACGGCGCTGGAACAGATCGGCATCACGCAGGCGAATGCGCTGGACGCGCAGTCGGGGCTGGAAGGCGCGAAGCTCGCGGCCGCCGCGGCCCGCAACGCCGATGCCGAAGCACGCAGTGCGCTCGCGACCGCCGTGGAAACGCTCACGGCCCTTGAAGGCCGGCGCAATGCCCTCGAAGCGCTCGAGCGGGAGCGGGTGGGGCTCGCCCCGTCGGCCGCGCGGTTGCTGCGCGAGCGGGAACGCTTTGGTGAGGGCGCCGTCCTGGGTCCGCTCACCGACTTCGTCAGCGCCGACGGCGAGGCCGCCAAGCTTGTGGAGCGCTACCTCGGTGCGACGATGCACGCAATCGTCGTGCGCGACAGTGATGCGGCGCGTGCGGTGCGTCGCTGGCATGCCGAGTCGCAGCCGGGGCCGCTGTTACTGTTGCCGCTGGATGTCGTGGCCGGTATGGCGGCCGATGCCGAGGGGCTCGCGACGAGCGTGCAGGCGTCCGGGCCGGCGTTGCGCTGGGTACGGGCGTTGTTGGGCAAGGTGCATGCGGTCGACGGCGGTGAAGCGTTTATCGATGACCGTGGCGCGGTGTTCCTGCCGGGGTCGGTGGCGGGCCCGGGTCCGCTGCAGCGGCGCGCCGAGCTGACGCGGCTCGAGGCCGACCTGGCGGCGGCGGACGCCGCCCGGTTGGCCGCGGCAGACGCGGCAGACACGGCGCGGGAAGTGTTGGCCGAAGCGGAACGGGCGCTGCATCAGGCCGGTGACGCCGCAAGCCGTGCGCAGCAGGAAGTGCGACGCGCCTCGGATGTGAAGAACGAAGTCGAACGGCGTCGGGAACGGGCCGATCGGGAGGTGCAGCAGTCGAACGCCCTCGCCGAACGGCTCGTCTCGCGGTTGGCTGAGCTCGAAGAGCGTGCCAACCAGCTCGCCGAGCAGCTGTCGGCGATCGGTGCGCGCACCGGTGAAGCCGATGCGCAGATCGCTGAAGCGCGCGAAGCGATGAGCATCGCTGAGCGCGAACAGGAGCAAGCGCGCGAAGCACGGGCCAGCCTGCAGGTCACGCAGGCCCAGGCGCAGGCGCGGTTGTCCGTGGCCGTCGATCGCGAAAAGCGGCTGCTGCAGGAAGACTCCACCGCGGCGGCGCGACTCGCCTCACTCGCGAACGAGCTGTCCACGCTCTCCGATGCGGATCAGCAGTTGGCCGAGCAGGTGGTTACCTGGCGGACGCAGCTGGAGACCGAGCAGCATTCGCTGCGCGATGCCGATGCCCGCTTGGCCGACGCCGAGCAGGCGGTGGCGACGGCCTCGGCGGCCTTTGATGCCGCGGAACATCTGCTGGATACGGTGCGGCGGCAGGCGGCGGTGCTGGGCGAGCAGCTGCATGGCGCGCAGCTTCGGCACACGGAACTGTCGGGGCGGCGCGAAGCGATCCGTCAGCGGCTGGAAACCGAATGGCGTCGGTCGCTGGAAGATCTCTTCGCCGGCTTCGAGGAACTGGATCTCGAGACCGATGTGCTCCGTGCCGAAGCGGCGCAGCTCCGCGAAGCGCTCGACGATCTTGGCCCGGTCAATCCGCTCGCGATCGAAGAGCACGAAGAGGAACAGCGTCGGTTGGAGTTCCTCACCGGCCAGCGCAACGATCTCGTCGCGGCGAAGCAGTCGCTGCATCAAGCGATCCGCGAAATTGACAGCACGGCGCGCGAGCTGTTCCTCGCGACCTTTTCACAGGTGCGTGACAACTTCCGGCAGATTTTCCTCACGCTCTTTGGCGGTGGGGAGTGCGATCTGCGCCTGGAAAACCCGGATGCCCCGCTCGACTGCGACATCGAAATCCATGCGTCGCCGCGTGGGAAGAAGACGCAGCGGATTCACCTGCTCTCGAGCGGTGAACGGGCGCTGGTCGCGCTGTCCCTGCTCTTCGGCATCTTCCTCACCAAGCCGAGCCCCTTCTGTCTGCTCGACGAAGTGGACGCGCCGCTCGACGATCAGAACATCGGGCGCTTCGTGAAGATGCTGAACCAGTTCAAGTCCCGGACGCAGTTCATCGTCATCACGCACAATCCGCGCACCACGACGGAAGCGGCCGACGCGGTGTACGGCGTGACGATGCAGGAACCCGGCGTCTCGTCGATCGTCAGCGTCCGCCTGCGTGGCGGGGCCGCGATCGATGAAACGCCTCCGGCGGAGACGGCGGCGCCTGATGCATTCGAGGCCGATGAGCCGAGCGAGGACTCGGAGGCGGACGTTCCGGCGTGAGTCGGATGCGCGGCATCCTGGCAGGGCTGGGGGTCGCGTTGCTCCTCGCGTCGCCAGCGCTGTCATCGCTGTCAGCGCAAAGCGTGTCGGTGGAGGGACCGGCCGGTTCGCCGCTCCCTTCGCTTACGCCGGCCTTTACGGTGCGCGCGAGTGGCTTCGGCACCGCGCGGCCGCTTCGGATCACAGTCCTCGTCGGGACCAGCGCGGATTTTCTGGCGGGGGTGGTGGCCGATACCGCGATTGTGACCAGCGATACCGTGCTGGCCGTGCAGCTCCTGCGCGCCCTCCCCAGTGACGGGGTGGTGTTCTGGAAAGCACGGGTGGAGGCCCCTGGGATCACCGCCGAATCGGCCGTGACCGGGCCGCGGATCGTGCCGTCGTGGCTCACGTTGGTGAGCCCGAATTCTCCGAGTGGCGATATCGTGGAGGCCCGACGTCCGACGCTCACGTGGCGCAGTGCGCGCCTCGACGCGCGGGCCGGTCCGTGGAAATACGAAGTGGAAGTGCTCTCGCAAAATCGCCCGGAGCAAGCGGCGACCGGGATCCGGGACACCACGTGGCGACCGCCCACCGATTTACAGGCCAATACGCCGTACCGCTGGCGCGTGCGGGCCACCCTGCCCACAGGGGCGAGTGTGCAGGCGACGAGTGCCGGGACCTTCCTCGTGAAGGATCAGCCCTTCCCGGCGGTGACGCTGCTGTATCCCAACTTTCCCAACCCGTTCCCGACGGCGTCGGCCTTCGCGACCTGCATCTGGTTTGATGTGGCAGCGCCCGGCGCCCGGATCGCCCTCGACGTGACCGACCTGCGGGGAAATCTGGTGCGCCAGCTCATCCCGGGGCCGGACGGTCAGCAGGACTTCCTCCCGGGACGATACGGCCAAGGGGAGCCTGGGACCGGGAGCAGCTGCAGCAATCGGTTCATCTGGGATGGCACGGGCAACGACGGCCGCACGGTCGCCCCCGGGGTGTATTTGCTCCGTTTCCGGAGTGGGCTGCAGCGGGCAACCTTTCAGCGCATGCTCTTCCTCGGGCGTTAGGCTCAGGGAGCAACGGCGCCCCCCGTATCGCAGCAGGCGGAACGGGTGGCATATTGCGACGATTCCCATGGCGTGCCGCGATGCCACGCCACCCAGCAGCGGTTCGGGTGCCTGCGCACACGGGGCGGCTGGTTCATCGACATCTGAGGACGTACCATGCTGGTCGTTATGCAGCCGAAGGCTTCGAGCGCAGACATCGATCGCGTCTGCGAGGAGATCACCCGTCAGGGGTTCAAGCCCCTGCCGATGCCTGGCGAAGTCCGCACGGCCATCGGCCTGCTTGGCGATGACGCCAAGGTGGACTGGTCGTACATCGAAGGGCTGCCGGGCGTGGCGAGCGTGCTCATTGTGCAGAAGCCGTACCGGCAGGCGGCCCGCGAGTGGAAGACCGAGAGCACGATCGTGGAGATCGCGCCGGGCGTGCGGGTGGGCGGCGATGAGATCCCCGTCTTTGCGGGCCCCTGCTCCGTTGAAAGCGAAGCGCAGATTCTCGCCGCCGCGCACGCCGTGCGTGCGGCGGGTGCCACCGCGCTCCGTGGCGGGGCCTTCAAGCCGCGGTCGTCGCCCTACGCCTTCCAAGGGCTGGGGAAGCAGGGCCTCGAGCTGCTGGCGCTCGCCCGTCGGGAAACGGGGCTCGCGATTGTCACCGAAGCGATGGATGAGCGCGGAGCCGACCTCGTGGCGGAGTATGCCGACTGCATTCAGATCGGCGCGCGCAACATGCAGAACTATTCGCTGCTGCGGCATGTGGGCACGCTGGGAAAGCCCGTGCTGCTGAAGCGCGGCATGGCGGCCACGATCAACGATCTGCTGCTGAGCGCCGAGTATATCCTGTCGGAAGGCAATCCGAACGTGATTCTCTGCGAGCGCGGCGTCCGGACCTTCGATTCCGCGACGCGCAACCTGTTTGATCTGACCGCGATTCCTGTCGTGCACAAGCTGTCGCATCTGCCGATCGTGGCGGATCCAAGCCACGGGACCGGCCTCCGCGATAAGGTCACACCGATGGCGCGCGCTGCGGTGGCGGCGGGTGCTGATGGCATTCTCGTGGAAGTGCACCCGACGCCGGACAAGGCGCTCTCCGATGGCGCCCAGTCGCTCTATCCAGACCAGTTCACGCAGCTGGTGAAGGAGCTGCGCGCCATCGCCGGCGCGATCGGTCGGTCGATCGCCACGCTCCCCGATCACTCGGCCGCCTGATGACCGTGCGTGGGTGGCAGCCCATGCGCGCCGCGATGCGCGGCGCGATGGTCGCCGCGGGCGTGGTGTCTGTGGCACTGCCCCGCGTTGGGATGGGACAGAGCGCGGCCGAGAGCGCGTACGAACGGGTCGCCGCGGCTTGGTCCCGTCAGCAAACACTCGAAGCGCGGTTCGATCAGAAGATCACGAATCCCCTGCTCGGGCGGACCGCGACCTCACGCGGCACCTTCCTGCAGCAGAAGCCCGACAAGGTGAGCATCACCTTCACGGATCCCGACGGCGATCGCATCGTCGGCGATGGGCGCTCGCTCTGGGTCTATCTTCCGAGTAGCACCCCGGGGCAGGTCCTGAAGTTACCGGCGAATGCGGACGGCGCCGTGGTCGCCGATCTGCTGCGTCAGCTGTTTGACGTGCCGCGCGAGGCGTTCACCATCACGGGCGGCGACGCGGTGACGGTCGAAGGGCGCGCCACGCGCCGTGCCGTGCTGACCCCCAAAGCGGGTCAGCGCGTGGCCTTCTCGAAGGCCACGTTGTGGCTCGATGAACGCGAGGCGCGGCCAGTGCGTGTGCAGGTCATTGATGGACAAGGGGTGGATCGCACAATCACGCTGACTTCCTGGTCCCCGAACGCGGAGCTCGACCGCAAGGCCTTTGTCTTCAGCGTCCCCAAGGGCGTCAAGGTCGTGACGAAGCTCCCCGGGATGTAGCCGCGGTGCGGCGGCGATAACAGCGCACCGGGCGCGCGGCGATGTTATCGCAGCGGCGCCCCCGCCCCGCCATTCGGGAACACCTGTGCAGGGGTCTTCGCCCCCTGCAGGATCTGCGCGGCCCGCTGCAGCACGGCATCTTCCTGCGCACGACGCAAGAATTCTGCGTCCGGCCCAAAGGCCACCCGCGTCATCTCATACGCCAGCGAGCGCGCCACCCACGGACCGGCGGCGTCAAAGATCTTCCGGTCCGGCGCCACGCCCCGCGACACCAGCGTGCGATAGACCGCATCGAGCATCTCGCGCGTGACCGGCTCCGACGGCGAACGCACCGAGGCGCGGCGCCGCTGCGCCTCGCGCTCGAGGGCATCCCGATAGGCAGCGAGATGCTTTCCCATCGCACGCGCCAACTGCTGCACCGGCACGGGCGTCACCGAATCGCCCACCACCACATCGGGGGTGATGCCACCGCCGCCGAGCACGGTGCGACCGGCGTCGGTCCGGAACTTGGGCTTCAGCGTGTCACTGGGGAGCGACACGCCAACACTGTCCGCTGGCGTCTCGTTGGGATCGCGCGGTCGCGGCTTGCTGATACTGCGCCCCACCGGCGTGTACCAGCGCGCCGTCGTCAGACGGAGCGCACCGCCGGAAACCAACGGGTAGACGTTCTGCGCGCTCCCTTTGCCATACGAGCCCGTGCCGATCACCACGGCGCGATCATGATCCTGCAGCGCCCCCGCGACGATCTCCGACGCGCTCGCGCTCCCCTTATCAAGCAACACGGCCAGCGGTAACGTCGGCCACCGCTGCGGCGTCGTGTCGTTGAACGTCTGCGGCGTCTGCCCCGGACGGGCGCGCAGCTGCACAACGCTTTGCCCCGGATCGAGGAACAGCTCCGCCACGCCAACGCCCTGCTCCAGCAACCCGCCGGGATTCCCACGCAGGTCGAGCATGAGGCTCCGCGCCCCCTGCTTGAGCAACGTGTCCACCGCCGCCTGCACTTCGGCGGCCGTCGATTGATTGAAGACCTTGATGTCGACGTAGCCCACCATGCCCGGGAGCATGCTGACGCGTGTCACCGCACGCACCCGCACATTCTCGCGGGCCACCATGACCGTGAGCCGTTGATCGCCCCGCTCAACACCAAGGCTCACGCGTGAACCCGGCGGTCCGCGCAGTGCACGCGAGGCTTCATCCCGGGTCCACCCCTTGGTGCTTTCCCCATCGACCTTCACGATGCGATCACCGGCCACAATACCGGCGCGCTCCGAGGGCCCACCACGGAGCGGTTCAATGACCACCGGCCAGCCATCGCGCACATCGATCTGCGTCCCAATGCCGGTATACGTCCCACTCATCTGTTCATTGAGGCGACGCAACCGGTCCGCGCTCAGAAACGTGGTGTACGGATCATGGAGCTCATGCAGCATCCCCGTCACGGCCTTATCGAGCAGCGACGGCACCGCGATGGAATCGACGTACCGGGAGGCCACCGTCTGCACGACCTGATCGAACAGCCGCGGTCCCCCTCGGCTCCGCGCCATCGCGGGAGCGGGCGGCGCGAGATCACGCCCCACCCACCATCCGCCGGCCCCCAGCAGCAGCAGAAAGAGGACACTCGCCACAACACCACGGGAGCGTCGCGCCCCCCGAGTGCCCTGCTCCGGTGGCATGTCCGGCGGAATAACGGGCACGGACTCAGACATACCGCATGTCCCCACGATCGAGGGCGGTGGCGAGCGATAGCTCCGGACAGACGGTCGACAATACCGAGAGGCAGCGCGCCGTCACCACCTCCACCGGACCATCCGCATCGACGGCGAACACCGGCCCCACTTCGGGATGCGACGCTTGCCACGCGGGCGCCGTCGCCTCACGGAAGGCCTGATGTACGCGCCGGTGGAATGCCTCACCCGCCTGTTCCAGCCGGTCGGCACCACCGCGTGCGGCCATGCGGGCCATCGCCTGATCAAGGGACATGGTCAACAGTAAGGTGGCCGAGGGTACGAGATCCCCGGTGGCGAAGGCATTCACCGCGCGCAACGCGGGAATGGCAAGACCACGACCCGCCCCCTGATACGCATATGTGGACAACAGGAATCGATCCACCAGCACCACCGCGCCGCGATCGAGTGCCGGTCGAATGACCGCGTGCACGAGCTGCGCGCGGGACGCGGCAAAGAGGAGCGCTTCGCTCGGGGACGCCAGCTCCGACGCAGGATCCAGCAGGACCGCCCGTAGGACGTCGCCAGCGGGAGTCCCACCAGGCTCACGGAGTGCCACCACCTCGTGACCGGCGCGCGTTAACGTCTCGCGCAGCGCCTGCCACTGCGTGGTCTTGCCAACGCCTTCGCCCCCTTCCAGCACGAGGAAGACGCCCCCGTCCACCCGGTGCGTCACAGGGGTGACACCCGATGCGCCCGCATGCACGTCGACGTCAGGCCAGGATGATCGGACTGGCCGCACCCGAGCGGATCCCGTCAGCGATCCACTGATTCACCCGCATCATGAGCTTGTCGAAATTCTCTTGCGACGCGATGGCCATCTGATAGGCACTGTTCCCCTGCACCTGCTGCAACAGCGCATCGAGCTGCTGCTCCATTTCCGGCGTGGGGTCTTCGCCGCGATCGATCATCGCCTGCGCCTCACGACGCACCTGCTCCATCTCCTTGAGAATCCCCGATGCCGTGGGATCCGTCTGGAGCCCCTCGCTCGACCGCTTCATCGCCTTGTATTCAGCGCTCTGGCCGATGCTGCGGCCGAGGTCCTTCGCCTTGTCTTCGAGCATGATGCCGGGCCTCAGATCCCGATCGGTAGAAGAAACCGGTGACCTGTACGCCACCGGTGATCTGTTCACTGCGCGTCGTGTGGGAAGGCGCCTGGTGTTCGTGCGGGTCGCACCACCAGCACGCGATCCCGACCACTCAGATCCTGCACAAGCCGTTCCACACGCCATCCAGCCGATACGGCCAGCGCCGCGGTCGCGGCCGCCCGATTCGCATCGACTTCCAACACCAGTACACCGTCCGGCTCCAGCAGGTCTGCCGCACCGGCGAGCAAGGCCGCATACCGAGCCATCCCCTCATCGGCGGCATAGAGCGCCGTGGCGGGTTCCCAATCGCGGACGCTGGCCGGCAAGGCGGCCGCTTCCTCAAAGGAAATGTAGGGCGGGTTCGACACGAGCACACGGGCACGCACCCCATGGATCGGGGCCAGATCCGCCCCCATCCGGAACTCCACCGGAGTCGCGCCCCCGATCGCCTCCGCATTCGCACGGGCGACCTCCAGCGCGTCAGCCGAGATATCCGTGGCGATCACCCGATCAAAGCGCCCCTCGGTAGCCAACGCCAGCGCGATCGCGCCGGATCCGGTGCCGATATCCACCGCAATTCCGCCAGGCCGATCGGCGGTGGCGGCGAGCGCCTCGCCCACCACGACTTCCGTTTCCGGACGTGGAATCAGTACACGCGCATCGACCTGCAAGGTGAGGTGCCGAAAGGCCGCCGTCCCGACCGCATAGGCGAGTGGCTCGCCACGCACGCGACGCGCCGTCGCGGCGGCCACGTGGGGAACGGCCGACGCAGGAGCGACCGCGTCGATCTGGTGCGCCAGCTGCCCCGGGGACCAATCCTGCACGCCCGCCACCAGCAGGCGGGCCTCTCGCTGGGCATCCGCACGCACATCCGGCTCCAGCGCCGCCGCGTCCGCCAACTGCGCGGCGACCTGCGTGAGCAGCTGACGCCACGTGAGCGACAGGGCCGCGTCGCCCACCGCGCGCACAGTGGAACCTACCCTCTCATCCTGCACCGCCTCGCGCCTCAGCCGCTCAGCTTTTCCTCGGCATTAGCCAACGCCAGCGCGTCGAGGAACGCCGAGAGATCGCCATCCATGACGCGATCGATGTCATACAGGGTAAGGCCAACGCGATGATCGGTGACCCGCCCCTGCGGAAAGTTGTAGGTCCGGATCTTCGCGGAACGGTCGCCAGTCGAGACCTGCGATTTCCGCATCCGCGACCGCTCGGCTTCCTGCTCCGACAGCCGCAAATCGAGGAGACGCGCGCGCAGCACTTCCATCCCCTTCGCCTTGTTTTGCAGCTGCGATTTCTGATCCTGCTGCGAGACGACAATCCCCGTGGGAATGTGCGTGATCCGCACCGCAGAATCGGTCGTGTTCACACTTTGGCCACCCGGACCGGAGGAGCGGAAGACATCGATGCGCAAATCCTTGTCTTCAATGCGCACGTCCACTTCTTCCGCTTCGGGGAGCACCGCGACCGTGGCCGCTGAGGTGTGAATGCGTCCCTGATTTTCTGTCGCCGGCACGCGCTGCACGCGGTGCACGCCAGACTCCCAGCGCAGTATCCCGAAGGCGCCGTCGCCGATGACCTTGAAGACCACTTCCTTGACGCCCCCCAAGGCGGCGTCGGAGTGCGACATCCCCTCAATGCGCCATCCGCCACGTCGCTCAATGAACCGCGTATACATGCGCAGCAGATCGGCGGCGAAGAGCGCAGCTTCATCGCCACCGGTCCCAGCCCGGATTTCCACGATGGCCGGACGATCATCGAGCGGATCGCGCGGAATGAGCAGCGGCAGCAGCGCCTTCTGCAACGCCTCACACTCGGTCTCCAGCCGTTCCACTTCCGCGCGCGCTTCAGCGGCAAAGTCGGGGTCATCCCCCTGGGCCATCTCGCGCGCATCGGCCAGCTCGGCTTCGGCCTTCGTGAGGCGGTTGGCCTTGACCACGACTTCCGCGAGCCGATGGTGCTCGCGCCCCAGCGCCATCAGGCGCGGGGCGTCCTTCACCGTCTCCGGATCGGCCAGCAGCTGCTCCACCTCGGTGGCGCGGCGCAGGGCCTCGGCGGTCCGCTCACGCAGGTGATGCAGCATTAGCGGCGGTCAGATTGCACGGAAGACAGAAAACGGGGCATCCCTGCAAGATAACGGGGCTCAGGCGCCCCACCCACCGCCCCCGGGCGTTTCGAGCGTGAGGACATCACCCGGCTGCAGCGTAATCCGGCATTTGGCGGGGACCGGCGCGCCATTGAGCGCGTTCACGCCCGCGAGCCCCGCGGCGCCGCCGAGGGCGCCCGGCGGCGCCAGCTGCCGCCGCTCGGTGAGGAGGGTGGCGGTACACTCGGTGAGCGCCTGATAGCGGCGAATGACGCCGTCCCCACCACGGTGGACCCCGGCCCCGCCGCTGCCCCGCCGGACGGCGTATTCGACGATGCGCAGCGGATAGGCCCGCTCGAGCGATTCCACCGGCGTGTTGCGCGTATTGCTCATCCCGACATGCACTGCGTCGGGCCCCGGACCACGGGCGCTGCCGCCCTGACCACCCCCGAGCGTCTCGTAGAAGCTCCAGCCGGGAGCGCCCATCGTGATGTTGTTCATCGTCCCCTGCCCACAGGCCGGGATCGGCAGGTCATGGACCCCCACCGCCGCCGCCGCATCGGCGAGCGCCAGAAAACAGACATCCGTGAGCCGCTGCGACAGTTCCACGTTGCCGGCCGCCACGGCTTTGGGACGCTTCGCATTGGCGACGCAATCGTCGGGTATGGTGAGCTGCAGTGCGCGGGCGACGCCATCGTTGACGGGCACATCGTCATCGCACAGCACGCGCAAGACAAAGACCGCCGCGGCGCGCGCCACCGCTGGCGGGGCGTTCACATTGCCGCGCACCGCGGGCGATGTACCCGTGAGATCGAGATGCAGCGTCGCGTCGATGACACGCGCCGTGATCACCACCGCAATGGGCGCATCGGTGACCCCATCGCCCTCAAGCGCATTGGCGGCGTGGCCTACCGCGCCATTGAGGCGGGCAAGACTGGCCCGCACGCGTCGCTCGGTGTAATCGAGCAGCGCATCGACGGCTTGCGTGAGAACCGGACCACCCATGCGGGCATAGAGCACTTGCCATCCCGCGCGACCGGCGCGGCAGGCAGCACGCTGTGCCCGCAAATCCCCTTCGCGCTCTGCCGGCGTGCGGACATTCGCGAGCACCAGCCGCAACACATCGTCCTGCGGGATGCCCGCGCGCTCCAACCGCACCGGCGGGACGATCAACCCTTCCTGAAACAGCTCGGTCGCGCCGAAGGGCATGCTGCCGGGGCTCATCCCCCCAACGTCGGCATGATGCGCGCGCACCGCGGCGTAGCCAATGATGCGCGTGGCGTCAGCGGGATCGGCAATCACCTCGACCATGGTGAGATCGGGCAAGTGCGAGCCGCCATGCGATGGATCATTGAGCAGGAAACAATCGCCCGGAGCAGCGCCCACGGCGCGGACCGCGGCGACCGACTCCGGCATGGCGCCCAGATGCACCGGAATGTGCGCTGCTTGTGCCACCATGCGGCCATCGGCATCGAAGAGCGCGCACGACGCGTCGCGCCGTTCCCGAATGTTCGGTGAAATCGCGCTTCGCTCCAGCAGACTTCCCATCTCCTCGGCGAGCATCGCCACGCTTTGCGAGAAGACGGTGAGTTCGAGTGCGTCAAACGTCCCGTGGCTCATGGGGTCTCCGTGGGGTGCGCGGCGGGTGTGAACCCCGCGTCGCGAATCTGCTCCGCACACCGTGCCATCCAGGCGGCCTGCAGGTCGGCCATGCGCGCGCCTTTGCCACGATCGGGTGCCATCGAGAGCAACCCTTGGGCAGAAGGATGCGGGATCGCCTGCTGGAGGAGGTGCAATTCGGGCAGCTCCTGCAGCACGCGCGCCATCGTGCGCGCGGCCACCTTCCCGAGCGTGACCACCCCGCGCAATCC
>JBAXMW010000041.1:0-23964 GCA_037134115.1 Gemmatimonadaceae bacterium
CCGGGTTTTCGAAGTGGCGCGCCGCGCGCACCAGTCGCGCCATGGCGAGATACCGCTTCGGCGCCGGGAGTCCCACCCGGAAGAAGCGGCTCATGAAGGTGCTCGGGACAATGCCGTTCACGCGGGCCAGCTGCTGCACCGTTGAGACATAATGCGGCGCGAGAAAGAGGGCCTCAAAGAAGCGAATACAATCGGGTGTCGCCTCGGCGAGATCCCCCGTGAGACGCGAGATCGCGGTGGTCTCAATGCTCTGCTGTTGTCCACCGGCAAAGAGTTGCCGGAGCTCCCGCCAGCCGCGCGCGTCCCGGGCGTCCACGACGGCGTTGATCCCCTGCTTCCCCAAGGCGAGCACCGACTGCGTGGCGGTGGACTCATTCACCGTCAGCAGCGCAACGGCCGGAACCCGCGGGAACTCGCGCACCAAACGCGCGACGTGCAGCGCATCGGTGGACTGATAGCGGGCCACTGACACCAGCACCGCATGGACGCTGTGCGCACGAAGATCCCGCAGCAGATCATCCATGGAGTCGCGATGCACGGCGACGTAGCACCCATAACCGGCGGCATCGACCCGGTGCTGCTCTGCCGGCGTGAGAAACGTCCCAATCGCGGCCTGACTTTCCCGGCGTGCTGCTGCCTGCAAGGGGCGGTCACGGCGATGGCCTGCGGGCGCCGCTCGAGCGGTAAACGTGCTGGGCAGAACGGCGTGTGCCGTCGTCGGCACATAGCGAATCATCGGCATGGTCATGTCGGATCCTCACCGGAAGCAGGTGCTGTGGCGGACCGGCCGTCCAATGATCACCGCACGATCAGTGAGGGATCAGCGAACCCGGCGGCCGTTGGACAGCGGTGAGGATATGGATGCCTGTCACCTGATCGTCATTTTGGCGCGTAGGAATCACACCATACGAAACAGGTGAATGACGGCTATTGCTCGCTGGGGATGACGCCGAGGGTGGTGGGGCGAACGATTGGCGGCGGTGATGGTATATTGCCGGTGGGGATTTGTCGTCGGCCGGACGGTCGCGCGATGCGGTGACTTGGTTCTGCCAGGGCGCTGTGTCCCGAGGAAAGTCCGGGCTCCATAGGGTAGACTGCCAGGTAACGCCTGGGCGCATGCGGCGTGAGCGGCATGTGACGGACAGTGCCACAGAAAACAAACCGCCGCGTTGTCTGTCGCGAGGCAGGGAGCGCGGTAAGGGTGAAAAGGTGGGGTAAGAGCCCACCGCGTTGCCGGCAACGGTGACGGCACGGAAAACCCCAGTCGGAGCAAGGCCAAATAGGCGGCGAGAGACGGCCCGTCTCGACCACGGTGTCTTCGGGCACCGAGCCGCGGGTAGGCTGCTGGAGCGTTTGGGTGACTGAACGCCGAGAGGAATGACCGTCCGATGTTCGGGTGGTGCGTCTGCACGTTCGCGTGGAGCCGTGGCCATTCGGGGATCGACAGAACCCGGCTTATAGGCCGGCGACAAACTCCCCGTTTTCCCTTCTGCCTGATGTCAGCGACCACCCGCGCGGGCTGTGCGTTGCTCCTGTTGGCGGCGGCCTGTGCTGCACCGGTCGCCACCCGGCCGGTTCCGGTGAACACGACCCCGGTTGCCGTCACGCCGGTCGTCCCCGTGACGCTGCCAACGACCGTGGTCCGGTATGCCATCCCGGCGACCATGGTTCCATCGCGGTATGCCGTTGTGAGCGTGGCGACCGTGTCGCGCGACAGTGCGGGGCGTCGGGTGCAACAGTCGCTCGAGACGCGCGGCACCGTGTCGATGCAGCTCCAGCGACGGAGTGATGGCGCCTTCAGCGGAAGTGGCCAGGTCACGGGATATCGATTGACCTCGCCATTGGGCGCCACGCCGGTCTCGATCGACAGTGTGCGCTTCGATGCCGTGCTCGATGGATCGGCGTTGCGGGTCGTCTCTCGTCCGCCGTTGGTCAACGAGTGTGATCAACCGGAAACGGGGGCCTTGGCGTTGGCGCGCGATCTGCTCTGGCGCGTGCCGACGGCCGTGTCGGTGGGGACCACGTGGCGCGACAGCACGGTACAGCTCGTCTGTCGCGCGGGGATTCCGCTGGTGGTGCGCGCCGTGCACCAGTATCTGGTGACGGGCGCGACTGGGAGCGGTGACGGGGCGATGCTGCAGCTCCAGCGCACCGACTCCACGCGTCTTGAGGGGAAGGGGAGCTCCCCGTGGCGTGCTCTGGAGGTCACCGGGAGTGGCAGCGGGCAGTGGAGTGCGCAGCTGGCGGTGCGGACCGGGGTGCTGTCGCAGCTGCGTGGGGAGAGCACGTTGACCCTCCGGATGGCGGACCGATCGCCCTCCGGTGTTGGTCGCGTTGAGGAGCTCACGCAGCAGCTCCGACTGACCGCCGACTGGCAGCGGGACTGAAACGCACAACGGCCGCCTCGTGGAGGGCGGCCGCTGTGTGGACTGCTGTGCAGTCCAACTCAGTCCATCAGGCGCAGTGGCATGACGAGGCAGAGGTACTTGGCGGGATCATCCCACCCTTCCGGCTCGATCGTCGCGGCCCGTTCCGGGGCTTTGAAGGTGAGGCGAATCTGCTCGGTGGGCATGTAGCGCAGAATCTCGAGCAGATAGGTGGCATTGAAGCCGATGTCGAGCTGGTCGCCATCGTACTGCACCGGCAGTTCGTCCTGGGCTTCGCCGAGGTCGGGGGTGGTGACGCTGAACTTCAGCATCCCCGCGTTGAAGGACATTTTGATGCGATGCGTCTGGTCGGAGGCAATGACCGACATGCGCTTCAGCGCGGAGCTGAGCGCCGTCTTGTCGGCGAGGCAGACGCGATCGTTGTCCTTCGGGATGACCTGCTCGTAGTTCGGATACGGGCCTTCCACGAGGCGCGTGAAGACTGACGTGAACGGCGAGCGGAAGCCCAAATGGTTATCTCCGCGGGCGATCTCCAGCTCCTCTTCTGCGGGGAAGAGGCGCTTGATCTGATCGAGGGCCTTGGGGGGCACGATCAAATCGCCTGGCGGGGCACCTGCGCCCTCTACGGGCAGCTCCATCTTGGCGAGGCGATGGCCGTTCGTGGCGACCATGCGCATGCGATCCTCGCGGAGCTCCCAGAGCACGCCGTTGAGAATCGGGCGGGACTCTTCGTTGGAGACAGCGAAGGCCGTGTGGGAGATGAGCTTCTGCAGTTCGCCCGACTTGACGCGCCACGATTCGTTGAAGCGCACGCTCGGGAAGGTCGGGAACTCATCGCGCGGAAGACCGAGGAGTTTGAACTTGGAGCGTCCGCACTCGATCGTGACGCGCTGTTCGCCACTGGTGGCGATCTTCACCGGTGAAGGCGGCAGTTCGCGGGCGATCTCGCTGAGTTTCTTGGCGGGGATCGTGATAGCCCCAGCCGTTTCGACGTCGGCACTGACTTCCGTGCTGACGGCAATGTCGAGATCGGTGGCCGACAGGCGAATGCCGCGGTCGGTGGTCTCGATGAGCAGATTGGCGAGGACGGGCAGGGTGGTCTTGGCGGGAACTGCTGCCGTGACCGCCTGAAGCCCTTCCTGAAGTTTCTCGCGCGAGATTGTGAAGCGCATGCCCGAAGTGTGGAAGAACCGCGTCAGCCTACTGTAGTTATTCTCTTAAAAGATAAAAACAGTAGTAGTAGCAGAGAATGTGGGCGTGTCGATAACCGCCGTAACTTATGTCCGTGAAACAGCTTTCGCCACGCCCGCTGATGTGCATTCGATGTGGGCGCGTACCGAATTTCCGCACTGATGCACGTTCAGGCCGTCTCAGCTGTGGACAGCCGTGGACGGCGTGGGGATTCAGCTGCCGAGCTGGCCAGTTGTCCGCAGGGTTTCCAACATCGACCGGACCTTGAGGACGCGGTCGGCGAAGCCTGGTTCGTTCGTCATCTCTTCGGCCACGCGGTCGAGCGAATGGATGACGGTCGAATGGTCTCGGCCGCCAAAGGCATTGCCAATTTCGACCAACTGGAGGGCAAGAAGCTCTCGGCAGAGGTACATGGCGACCTGGCGGGGGCCCGTGAGCTGCTTGGTGCGCGTTTTGGAGCGGAGCCCATCGGGGGTGACCCCCCATTCCCGGGCGACCACCTGTTGGATGGTGGCGACGGTGATGGCGGTGGGGGGCGTGTCCGGGAAATCCGAGGCGGCGCCGGCGCGGAGCTTGTCGCGGAGCGCTTCGCGGGCGAGGTCGACGGAGATATCGCGGTGTTTGAGCGAGGCGTAGGCGAGGAGCTTGATGATGGAGCCTTCGAGCTCGCGGACCGACGATTTGACGTGTTGGGCGATGAATTCGATGACTTCGTCCGGGATGGTCAGCTCGAGGTGATCGAGGCTGGCCTTTTTCCGGAGGATGGCCATGCGGTGTTCGAAGTCGGGGGCGTCGACATTGGCGACCATCCCCCATTCGAAGCGGGAGACGAGCCGGGCTTCGAGCCCGGGGATCTCCTTGGGGGGGCGATCGGAGGTGAGGACGACCTGGCGGCCGGCTTCATAGATGGCGTTGAAGGTGTGGAAGAATTCTTCCTGGGTTCCTTCTTTGCCTTTGAGGAACTGGACGTCGTCGACGAGGAGCAGGTCGATTTCGCGGAACCGGCGGCGGAAGTCGCCCATCTGTCCCGACTGGATGGCGGCGACGAACTCGTTGGTGAACTGCTCGGTCCCGATGTAGGCGATGCGGAGCGAGGGGGTTCGCCGGAGGAGTTCGTGGGCGATCCCCTGCATGAGGTGCGTTTTGCCGAGCCCCGTGTCGCCGTAGATGAAGAGCGGGTTGTAGACCTTGCCCGGCGCCTGGGAGACGGCCTGAGCGGCAGCGGCCGCGACGTCATTGGATTTACCAATGACGAACTGGTCGAAGACGTATCTCGGGTTAAGTGGCGTTGAGATGCGCGACGACTGCTGCGGTGCTGGCGCT
The DNA here is from genome assembly GCA_037134115.1 of Gemmatimonadaceae bacterium. GTDB lineage: Bacteria > Gemmatimonadota > Gemmatimonadetes > Gemmatimonadales > Gemmatimonadaceae > Gemmatimonas. The sequence continues at coordinate 4,902 of JBAXMW010000041.1, forward strand.
AAAGGTTGTGCCGCGGGCGGCTGGACGAACATGTCCATCTGGACGCGCGCGACCCGTTCTTCGTGCACTTTGAAGCGCACCGCGAGCGGGTGGCCGACGGCGACGGGGGCGAAGCCGGCGAGCAGGTCGGCGTGCTTCGATTCATTCCAGTCGGCAGAAAACTGATCCGGGGCCCCGATCATCAAGGTCCCATTCTCCATCCCCAACGCCTCAGTGGGCTCCAGCCACGTCCGATAGGTCTGCTCGGGCAGGACCTGGCGGGCGCGCTGGCGTAAACGGTCCCACAGTTCGGCGGGGGAGAGCGACATGCGGCGGGGAATCGGGATAAAGATGACTGGGGGGCGAAGGTACGTGTGCGGATGTGGATAAGTCAACGGTGTGACATACGTGAGTCCAAACCAGTTTCGCGGTTCTGGGGGTCTCCTGCGGGAAATCGCCTGATGTGCCTTGACCGAAAGCCATGTCAGTGCGTATGTTGCGAGGCTGTCGTCCGAGCACGGTGGTGCTGCAAAAAGGCTCGTGCTCTTTTCCGCGTTCATTCCGAGTTTCTGTCATGGGCAAGCCCACGTACCGTCCTCGCAACACCCGTCGCATTCGCAAGCACGGCTTCCGTGCTCGCATGGAGACGAAGTGGGGACGTGAAGTCCTCAGCCGCCGTCGCAAGAAGGGGCGCAAGCGCCTCACCGTTCAGCTGCCGTCGAAGTACGCCGGCGTCTGAGTCTTGTGGCTTCCCCCGCGCGCGACGTCTGACGCGCGGGAGCGAGCTCGAAACGGTTCGTCAGGAAGGGAAGCGGGTTCGCACCGCCGTCATCGACGCGCGGGCCACCGCTTCCCTTTCTGCGTTGGGTCGCGTGGGCTTCATTGTCCCTCGCTACAAACATTCGGCGGTCGATCGGAACCGGCTCAAGCGTCGGCTCCGGGAAGTTGTGCGCCTCGAGTGGCTGGCCGGCCTCCCCATGGTCGACGTCGTGGTGCGCGCCCTGCCTGGCGCCTACGACCGCGACTTCGCCGCGCTCCGCGACGAGATGGGCCGGCTTCGCGACAAGCTGCAGCTCGCCTTCCGCCCCCGGTCGTGACGACCCCGTCATGACGACGCCACCGGTTCGGCGCGGGTCGCTGCGGCAGTGGCCCCGCCAGCTGCTGGTGCTGGGGGTGCGACTGTATCAGGTGGGGCTCTCCCCCATCTTCGGTGGCGCGTGCCGCTATTATCCTTCCTGTTCCGCGTATGCCATCGAGGCGCTTGAGCGCCACGGCGCCCTACGCGGTGGGTGGCTTGCCGTGCGACGGATCGCGCGCTGTCACCCGTTTCGGCCCGGGGGCTTCGACCCGGTCCCTTGAGGCAGACTCTGACCTGACCATGGAACCTCGCCGCATTCTCCTCGCCGTCGTCCTGATGGCGGCGGTCCTGTTTGTGACCCCGATCCTCTTCCCGTCGGCGCCGGCGCCGACGAAGACGCCGATCGCGACGATCACCCCGTCACCGGCGCCGTCCACGGCGCCTGCTGAGGCACCGTCCACGGCTGCGCCTGCCGCGGCACCGGCCGCTGGTGCCGCCGCGATGGGGGCCACCCCCGCTGCGGCCGCTGCCGCTCCGCCGATCGCGATCGATACCACCGCGATCACGACGCCGCGTGCCGTCTACCGCACCACCAACCGTGGGGCCGCGCTCATGGGCGCGCAGATGACGCAATACGCCGCACTCGGCGCGCGCGGCCGATCGACCAGCGAACCGGTTGAGCTGGCGACGGCGACCGATCCGCTCTTGGCGTTCCGGCTCGTGATCCCCGGGGACACGATCCGCCTCGACCGCACGGTCTTCACGACCACGCGCACGGAAGCGGACGGCAAGACCGTCGTGCGCTACGACGCGACGGTGGCCTCGCGCATGGTGGCGATCACCTGGAGCTTCCTCCCCGACAGCTATCGGGTGAATGTCGCCGCGCAGGTGAGCGCGGCGCCGGGGACCACGACGGGCACGTCGGGCTACCTCTTGGTGGATCTGCCCCCCGCCTTCCATTCATCAGAAGCGGACACCACGGAAGATCAGTCGCATCTCGCCTACGCCTACAAGCAAGACAAGCAGGGGGCGAAGGGGATTGCCTTCCGCTCGGTCGATCCGGGCGAACGCGAACTGGCCACCGGGCCGCTCACCTGGGCGGTGGCGAAGAACAAGTATTTCCTCGTCGGCATGCTTGCCCCGGTCGGACAGCCCGGCTTCGCCGAGCTGAACGTCACGGGCGGGGTGCGCACGGGGAAGCAGGCGACGCGCGCGCAGGCGACGGCGGTGCTGCCGCTGGTGGATGGGCGCACTGCCTTTGAGGTGTACGCCGGGCCGCAGGAGTTCACGCGCCTCGTGGCGATGGGGCGCGAGTTTGAAACGTCGAATCCGTACGGCGGCTGGCTGCAGGGGATTGTGCAGCCGTTCGCGACGCTCGTGATCCGCCTGCTCCTCTGGATGAAGGCGTCGTTCCATCTGTCGTACGGCTGGATTCTCGTGCTCTTCGGCATCGCCGTCCGCATCATCCTCTGGCCGCTCAACCAGAAGGCGATGCGCAGCTCGATGGCGATGCAGCGGTTGCAGCCGGAGATGCAGGCGATTCAGGCGAAGTTCAAGAGCGATCCGCAGAAGCAGCAGGCCGCGATGATGCAGCTGTACAAGGAGCATGGCATGAGCCCCTTCAGCTCGCTCTCCGGCTGCCTGCCGATGCTGATTCCGCTCCCGATCTTCTTCGCGCTCTTCTTCGTTTTCCAGAACACGATCGAATTCCGCGGCGTGCCGTTCCTCTGGCTCCCGGACATTTCGGTCAAGGATCCGTACTTCGTGTTGCCGATCCTGGTGGCGGTCACGGCGCTCGCGCTGTCGTGGATTGGCATGAAGGGTGTGAAGGCGAACGAGCAGCAGAAGATGATGATGTATCTGATGCCCGGCATGATGCTCTTCCTGTTCTTCAGCATGGCGTCGGGGCTCAATCTCTACTATCTCGTGCAGAATCTCGCCTCGATTCCGCAGCAGTGGCTCATTGCGCAGGAACGCGGCAAGCAGACCCCGATCATTCGCGGGTGATATGACCGGCCAGGCTCGCTGAGCATGCGGCAGGTGCCGCTTCGCAGCACGCAGCTGATGGCCGGCGGGACGGAGACGATCGTGGCGCGCGCTACCGCCGATGGACGCGGGGCGCTCGCCACGATTCGTGTATCCGGCCCCCACGCGCTCGCCATCGCGCACGCCCTCGGCGCTCCAGCCCTTGGCGCTCCAGGCCTCGTGGCGCGCCGCGCGACACGGTGCATGCTGCGGCATCCGGAGACGGGGGCGGCGCTCGACGATGCGCTCGTCACCGCCTTCGTCGGGCCGCACTCGTTCACCGGTGAAGACTGCGTGGAGTTCTCCACGCACGGCGGGCGTGTGGTGCCGCGGCTCATTGAAGCGGCCTGTGTCGCCGCCGGTGCACGACCGGCACTCCCCGGTGAATTCACGCGGCGCGCGGTCGTGAATGGGAAGCTCGACCTGGTGCAAGCCGAGGCGGTGGCTGATCTCATTGATGCGCGCACGGTGGCGATGCAGCAGCAGGCGCTCGCGCAACTCGATGGCGGCCTTTCGCGTCGCGTGCTCGCGCTCCGCGATGCGGTGATCGCGTTGGAAGCGATGCTCGCCTACGATATCGATTTTCCTGAAGAGGACGATGGGCCGATTGCGCCGGCGCGGATTATCGCGGCGGCGGAGGCACTGCTCGCGTCGCTGGAGGCGCTGCTCGCGACGGCGCCACGCGCCACGCTGCTGCGGGATGGGGCGCTCGTGGTGATTGCCGGCCCACCCAACGCCGGGAAGTCCTCGCTCTTCAATGCGCTGCTCGGGACCTCGCGCGCCCTCGTGACCCCCATCGCCGGCACCACGCGCGATGCGATTGATGCGCTGCTTGATCGTGCCCCCGTGCCGCTCCGGCTGGTGGATACCGCCGGGCTCCGGGAGACTGACGAGCCCATCGAGCGATTGGGGATTGAAGTGAGTACGCGCTATCTCGCGGAGGCGCAGCTGGTGCTCGCCTGTGCGGACAGCCCCGACGGTGTGCGCGCCGTGCTGGCCGCGATGGCGGAGGCGACAGCAGCGCCCGTGATCGCGGTGCACACCAAGCGCGACCTGCAGGGCGACCTGCAGGGCGACGTGCCGACGGCCGATACGGACTGGTGTGCGGTGAGCGCAGAGACGGGCGACGGTTTGGCGGAGCTGTTGGCGCGGATCGATGCGACTCTGGCCCCGGACGGTGCCGCGACCGATGCGATCGCGCTGGGCGATGAGGGCGCGGTCATGCTCACCCGGGAGCGGCATCAGCGGGCGTTACGCGAGGCGGCGGACGAGCTGCGGAGCTTCCTCGCGGGGTGGGGGTCTGGGGCACTGCCGGCCGTGGTGGCCGCGGTCCATTTGCAGGCGGCGCGTGAGGCGCTCGCCGGCGTGGTGGGGGTGATTGAGACCGAGGATATCCTCGACCGGCTCTTCAGCGCATTTTGTATCGGCAAATGACCCGACTCCTTCGTGCCCTCCAGCGTCTGCCACTCGCGACAGCGCTCCTCCTCGCGCCGGTGGCGTATTGCGTGCATCAGATCGAAGAAAGCTCGGGCGGATTCCGCCTGTGGCGCGCACGCCATTTCGCGGCGAACAATCCGTTGCATCCGGAGCAGGTGTTCGCGCTGCTGACCGGGCTGGGGCTGCTGTGCATTCTGGCCTTCACCATCCGTCGGAGCCGACCGACAGCGGCCTTTGCGCTGCTCTTCTATCTCACGATGCAGCTGCACAACGTGCTGTATCATGTGGGTGCCGGGCTCGTCTTCGCGGATTACAGCCCGGGGACGATCTCCGCGGTCGTGCTGTATCTCCCCATCAATGTCTTCTTGCTGCACCAAGCGATCCGTGAGGGGTATATCACGAGCCGGCTTGGCACCGGGATCGTGCTCGTCGCCGGGGTGCTGTACTGGTCATTCGAGCTGATTGGCCCGGTGATGATTGGTGTGGGGTTTCTTTCGGGCGCGCTGGCCGTGCTGGTGGCAGAGCGGCGGCGCTGAACGAACGGATTGCCCTGCTGGAGCAACGGCTCTCGGCCGTTGCCCGTGCGCTCAGCTCACAATCGTGAGCCGCGGCATCTCCATAAGGACCGGCTGGCCGGCGATCTCCAGCTCCTGCGCACTCGCCCGGACGGCCCAGGCGAGTCCGCGGCTTTCGACGGCGCCATCGACCATGCGCGTACCGAGGAAGTAGCCGGCCCGCTCGGGGAGGACCACGCCGCGTTCGACGGTCCGGGCATCGTCGCTCATCCCGCCGGAGAGATAGCGGAGCCGCAGCCCCAACGCGCTCCGGTCAAAATCGGCGCCGGCCGCCCGTTCGAGCACCGGCTCGAGTTCGCGGATCCGGGCGTACTGCCGCCGCCCAAAGCCGTAGTACTCCCAGGCGGCATGGCCTGGGGAGACGGCGCGCGAGACCTGAACAGCCAGTCCTTCGTTCACCAGCAGCTCGCGCAGCGTGGCGTGGCGCCCCGTCTCCCAATAGGAGTAGTAGCCACCGGAATCGGCGACGAGGTGGCGCATCTCGCTGCGTGACGACGGCGAGGTGTAGCGCACCACGTGGGTGATTTCGTGGGCGAGCCACATCGGGATCAGCTCGGGGTCGAGCCCCAGCGCCTGCGTGTCCGGGTTCGGCACGCCGGTGAAGTGCTCGAGGCAGACGAAGGCGACGCCGCGGCCGTTCACCACCAGCTCGCCCGCGTTGGCGGCGCCGACTCCCACCATGATCACCACATCGTAGGCGACATCGGGGGCGAGGAGCTGCTGCACCTTCCGCTCCGCCGCTTCGGCCAGCGCCACGACATCGGTGGTGGCCAGCAGGGCATGGAGATCATCGCGCTGCGCCTGGACCGTTGCCCGGATCACTTCTTCAAAGTGCGGGCCGCTGGGCTCGAAGACGTAATTGTCCCAGTACGCCGTCAGCAGCTCCCGGTGCCGATCGAAGTACGCCAGATACGCCGCTTCACGATCAGCGGCGTTCAATACGGCCAGGAAGTCCGGGAGGAGATTGATCACCATCGGCGGGAAAGGTACCCCCCGGTTCCCGGCCATTCAACTCCTGAGCAGCAGCTGCCGACAATTCTTTCTGTCCCGCTGCGTTGTTCACCGTCTTTCCGGTAGCCGCCCCGTTTCATGACCACCCTCCAAGTCATTGAATTGACCTGCCCGGTCTGCAGTCAGCCCTTCCGATCGCAATCGGTGGTGGCGACGAACGGGCATGGCGGGAAGCGGACGGACTTTCATGAACGCGCGCAGGGGATGCAGCCCCTTCCCTATTTCATTCACTTGTGCGGCCACTGTGGCTACGCTGGCGTGGAGAAGGATTTCACGGAAGCCGGTGAAGCCAGTGAGGAGTTGCGCGACCGCGTCTGGTCGGCGCTCGCACCGGTGTTGCAATACGAAGTCCCCCTTGGATCGCTGAAGTACGAGCATGCCGCCAAGGTGGCGGAGTGGCAGGGGAGCGATCCCCGCTATCTCGCCGATCTCTATCTCCGTGCGGCCTGGTGCTGCGTGGATGAACTGGACTCGGAGGCGGAGCGCTACTTCCGCCGCAAAGCGGCGTGGCGATTCGCCGAAGCGTTGTCGCAGTATGATGGCGTGCCCGCTGCCGATCGCGCGGTGCTGACCTATCTGGTGGGGGAGCTGTGGCGCCGGATCGGCGACCAGGCCCAGGCCAGCGATTGGTTCGCCCGTGTCCCGGCGGAGATTACCGATCCCGCCAACCAACAGTGGGTGATCACGGCGGCAGAGATGCAGCGCATTGATCCCCGCGAGTGGTTTGGCTGATCGCGACCCCTATAGATCGTTGTGCACCGCAGGCGCCCGCCGGATGGGGCGCCTTTGTTGTGTCTGGGATCGCGCTCGCGATCGCGCTCGCGAGCGCGTCAGCGGGTGCGTCAGCGGGTGCCGAAGAGCCGGTCGCCGGCGTCGCCGAGTCCGGGGAGGATGTACCCGTTGGCGTTGAGCTCCCGATCGAGCGCTGCGGCCAGCACGGGGACGTCGGGGTGCTCCTGCGCGAGACGGGCCACCCCTTCCGGGGCAGCGATCAGGCAGAGGAAGCGGATCCGGGTCGCACCGGCGCGCTTGAGTGACTGGACGGCGGCGGCGGCGCTGCCGCCGGTGGCAAGCATCGGGTCCAGGAGCAGAAAATCGCGCGCCCCGGCGTCGCCGGGGATCTTGAAGTAGTAGTCGACCGGTTCCAGCGTGTCGTGGTCGCGATACAACCCAATGTGCCCCACGCGTGCCGACGGGATCAGTCGCAGAATCCCGTCCACCATCCCCAGTCCGGCGCGCAGAATGGGGACGAGGGTGAGCTTTTTCCCCGCCACCGTCCACCCGGCTGTCGATTCCAGCGGGGTCTCCACCGTGACCGACTCGAGCGCCAAGGTGCGTGTCGCTTCGTAGGCCATGAGCATGGCGATCTCGTCCACCAATTCCTTGAACTGTTTGGTGGGCGTCGCCCGGTCGCGCAGCAGCGTGACTTTGTGGCGGACCAGCGGGTGGTCCACGAGGGTCAGCGTGGGGAACGTGGCGGTGGTCATGGGCATTCGGGGCTGATGCGCAGCGAGACGATCTCCGGGGCGAAGGTAGCGGGAATGTCCGCCTGGCGCGACGGTGGCGTGGACGGTGACGCAACCGGTGGCCACGACGGTGCGGCGGGGGCGGTGATCCTCTATCAGGACACCGGACGGGCGTGGGTGGCGTCTGGGGAAGCGATCTGTCCGGTGCAGGCCCACCACGGGGTGTTGGACCGGTTCGCCGCCGCCGCGGCCGCCCGCGGTCGTCGCGCCATGGTCTTTGGTGGGGCGCCGTCGCTGGCCGAGCTGCCGGGCACGCGGTCGCTATGCGTTGGGGCGGAACCGGTCTGGGATCCGCAGCGGTGGGCCGCATCGGTCCGCGCGCATCGGTCGCTCCGGGAGAAACCCCGCCATGCCCGCGCGCAGGGGGTGACCACCCGATGGGTTGCCGGCGACCAGATGGCCGCCGACGCGCCGCTCCGGCAGGCGGTCATGGCGCTGGTGCGCCGATGGCTGGCGACCCGCCGGATGCCCCCGCTGCGGTTTCTCGTCGATCTCGCTCCGCTGATCCGACCGGTCGCATCGGCGCAGGCGACCGATGCGGCCCCGCATTTCCCGCGCGTGCTGCTGGCCGAACGGGCGGGGGCGCTGGTGGGGCTCTTGGCGATGCGTCCCCGCCTTCGTGGCGATGGTTGGCAGCTCGATCATCTCCTCCGGGATCCCTCGGCCCCCAACGGCACCACCACGCTGCTCGTCCACGAGGCCATGTCGGTGCTTGCCGGCGAGGGGGTCCGCTGGGCGTCGCTCGGGATGGTGCCGCTCTCTGGGACCGCGGCGCGGTGGACGGTCTGGACCCGCCGGATCGGGGGGGCGCTCTATCGCTTTGATGGGTTGGACGCCTTCAAGCGCCGACTGCACCCGACCCGTTGGGAGCCGGTGTATCTCGTGAGCCCACAGCCGACGGCGCCGGTGATGGCGCTGCTGGACGCGTTGCGCGCCTTCGCCGGGGGATCCCTGTGGCGCTTTGCGATGGCGACCGGCCGGCATCGCCTGACGCACCGGTGGAGACGTCCCCCAAAAATATCTTCGCGACCAATATTTAACTGACAGCGAATATATAAAAGCTTACCAAATATCTTGGATGCGAATGATAGTCTTTTAGACTTTTTGCATGATGACAGTGTTTGCAATATGCGGCATAAAATCATATACCATGCACAAATACTTTCCTGAGAATAACTATAGAAATTCCAGAGCAGAAAGGGGTCCCTGTTGAGACGTGCGCTCGACGGGGTGACGGCCACTGCGGATTCGCAGGTGACCCCATAGTTTGACGGCATGTCCCGCCATCCCCTCCGTGTCTGTGTGTACTGTGCCTCGAACGATGGCGTGCGTCCGGCGTATCTGGACGCGGCGCGTCGTATGGGGCAATTGCTGGCCAGCCGAGGGGCCACGATCGTGTATGGCGGCGGGAATATTGGCCTCATGGGTGCGCTGGCCGATGCCGCGTTAGCCGCCGGGGGCGAGGTGATCGGGGTGATGCCGCATGGCCTCGTGCAGCGTGAAGTCGCCCACCATCAGCTCACGAAGCTCCACATCGTCGACTCCATGCATCAGCGCAAAGCGCTCATGGCGGAGCTCGCCGACAGCTTCGTGGTGTTGCCGGGCGGGCTCGGAACGCTGGAAGAGTTTTTCGAGACCTGGACCTGGGCGCAGCTCGGGGTGCATCAGAAACCGCTGGGGCTGCTGAATGTCGAAGGCTACTGGTCGCCCATGGTCGCCATGTTGGCGCATGTCGGCGCCGAGGGGTTCCTGCGTGGATCGCCGGAGGAGTGGCTGGTGATTGAGGAGGAGGCCGATCGGCTGCTGGATCGGATGGCGGAGTTCACCCCGCCCCGGACGCGCCGGTGGTTGCGTCCCGGTGAAACCTGAAGGGTGGGTGCGGGTGATGTGTCCACGGGGCGCCGGCGGGTGTGCCGCCGGCGTGGATCGCCGAGGAATCCCGCGAGAAGTCCAGTCACGGTACGGCCTGTCAGCCGGAGGGTGATGTGGCTCGTCCAGCATTGACTGAATCGATGTTCCACGCCGTGGGCGTGCATTTTCGGGCGTTGTCCGAACCGGCACGGCTGCGCCTGCTCGACGCACTGCGTCGGCGGGAGCGGACGGTGAACGATCTCGTGGAAGCCACCGGGCTGAGCCAGGCGAACACCTCGAAGCACCTCCACCATCTCCATACATTAGGATACGTACGGCGGCGGAAAGCCGGCCTGTTCGTATGGTATGCGCTCGCTGACCGGTCGGTGCTCAAGCTGTTCGACCAGATGGCCGCGCGCATTGACCCCGAGAGTGACGTGCCGTCGCTGCGTCAGCGGTGAGTGGCGTCGCCCTCGGTCTTTGACCGGAGGGGGCGCATCGATGCACATCGAGTTCAGCGGGGCGGCACGCGAAGTCACCGGTTCCTGCCACATCCTGCGGGTCGGAACGCGCACGATTCTTGTGGACTGCGGGCTCTTTCAGGGGCGGCGATCGGAGAGCCGGGAGAAGAACGCCCGCCTGCCGCTGCCGGTGGATCAGATCGATGCGATCATCCTGACGCACGCCCACATCGATCATGCGGGGCGCCTCCCCTTCCTGGTCCGGAGCGGCTACAAGGGGACGATCTGGGCGACGGCGGCGACGCGCGATCTGTGCGCCGTGATGCTCGCCGACTCCGCGCACATTCAGGAAAAGGACGCCGACTTCCTCGAGCGGCACGGCCGTCCCCATGCGGATCCGCTGTACACCATGGACGACGCGCGGCGCACGCAGGACTACATGGTGGGGATGCCCTACGGCAAATGGTTTGAGGTCACCGACGGGGTCCGGGCGCAGTTCACCGATGCGGGGCACATCTTGGGCTCCGCCTCCGTGGTGATTGAAGCGCAGGAGCATGGCGACCTGCGCCGGATTGTTTTCTCGGGGGATATCGGCCGCACGGGGCTCTCGATTATCCGGGATCCGGATCCGCCAGCGGGTGGCGCTGACACTATCGTCTGTGAGTCCACCTACGGCGATCGCGACCACGAATCGGTCGAAGGGGCTCGCGAACAGCTGGCCCGCGTCGTGCGTGAAACGGCGGCGCGCGGTGGACGGGTTCTGATTCCGGCCTTCGCCGTGGGACGCACGCAGGAGCTCGTGTATGACCTCCATGGGCTCTATCACGAAGGGAAGATCCCGGCGATCCCCGTCTATATCGACTCGCCGCTCGCCACCGATGCCACGTCGGTCTTCCGCATGCATCCGGAGATCTTTGACCGGAGCGAGGAGCTGGTGCGCGGCGACAGCCATCTCTTCGATTTCGAGCTGGTGCGCTACACGCGCGATGTCGAGGCGTCGAAAGCGCTCAACCGCCAGACCGGCCCGATGGTCATCATTGCGGCCTCGGGGATGGTGGAATCGGGGCGCATTCTGCATCATCTCCGGCATGGAGCGAGTGATCCGCGCAACACGGTGTTAATCGTGGGCTTCATGGCAGAGCACACGCTGGGTCGTCGTCTGGTGGAACAGCGGCGCGTGATCCGTGTGCTCGGCGACGAGGTGGAGCTCAATGCGCAGGTGGAGATCCTGAACGGCTACAGTGCGCACGGGGACCGGACGCAGTTGCATGCCTGGCTCAATGCCGTCCGACAGGGCGGCGTCGCCACGGGGCGCGCGACGCCCCGGGTGCATCTGGTGCATGGTGAAATTCCCGCCCAAGACGCCTTTGCGGCGGCGCTGCGCGCCGATGGCTACACGGTGGACACGCCGGCCTCCGGCGAACAGCGGGTCATTGGCTGAGTGATGCCACGACGCGGGGTGCGGCCGCTGCTTCGTGGGGTGCGATGGCTCAGCGCCGGACTCGTTGCCGGGTGGATGGTCTGTCTGGCCGGGGTCGTGATCTGGTCGCAACGCGACAGTCAGGAGCCCACCACCGCCGACGCCATCATCGTCCTCGGCGCCGCCCAGTACGACGGTCGTCCGTCACCGGTACTGCGGGCGCGGCTCGATCATGCGATCACGCTCTTTCATGCCCATCGCGCCCCGCGACTCGTGCTGACAGGCGGGCATCAGGATGGCGAACACACGAGTGAAGCGGAAGCTGGACAGCGGTACGCGATCCGTCGTGGCGTGCCAGCCGCTGCGATTCTTGTGGAAACGCTGGGACGCACGTCGCAGGAATCGATCCGCAGTGCGGCCGCCCTCATTCGAAACGACAGCAGCCCGCGCGCGCTGCGCCCGCGCGTGCTGCTCGTGAGTGATCCGTTTCATATGCTGCGCCTTGATGTGCTCGCACGGATGAATGGGATGGCGCCGTCCCCGTCCCCCACCCGCACGAGCCCCATCTCCGCCAAACCGTGGATGGCGCTCGAGTATGTCCTGCGCGAATCGGTGGCGTTGCCCACCGATGTCATTCAGGAGCTGCTGCAGTAAGCCTCAGCGCCGCGGTGGAATCCGGTTCACGAGTCGTCCCCGCTGATCCACGCCCAGCATCTCCCACACGACGCTGTCGTGCAGCGGCACCTCGGCGGTCACCGCTGGCTCCGGGAAGCCGCGCACAATCCCGGCGGTGATGGAAAACGGATCGGCGGCGTTGAGATTCACGACGTAGCCGAGATCCTGCAGTGACGCCACGGTCACTCGGCTGAGTGGCATCCCGCCCGCTTTGGCGAAGCCCTGCATGAGCTCTTTGCCAAAGATGCTTTGGCGCCAATGCGCATCCCGGGTGCCGACCGGATACTGATTGCCTTCCACTGGGACCGGATTGCCAGAGGCAAAGGTGACCGTGTTGATGGAGCGGAACGCGGAGAGCGCGGTGGGTCCGGTGAAGTAGGGGGCGGCGGAGCCGGCATCGGCGAGCAACGTGCGTCCCCCAACGCGCCAGAGGGATCCGACGCCGAGGACATGTCCCATTTCGTGGAGCACGACGTCGCCGAAGGTGCCGTCGGCGATCATGCTGGGGACGTCGTATTCGTCGAACTCCATGAGCCCGGTGGTGGTGAGCAGATCGAGCGTGTTGTACAGGCATGGGCCGGCGCGGGCGAGCGTGTTGAGGCCATTCGTGCCGCTCGAATCAATCGGGCCAATGCGCGCGAAGATCACGACATCGCTGATCGTTTCATTGATCGCGGGCATCCAGGACACACAATCGCCAGCCGCGCGATTGAGCGTGGAATTCCGCAGATGACCGACGATCATCCGCCGCCACTTGGCCGCTGCGTTGATGAACGCTTGCCGAACCGCCGTCGTGCCGCCGCTCCCAATGAAGCGGACGTCAATGTTGAAGGCGGAGGTGAGCCCGGTGGCGGTGAAGGTCACCGATTTGCCCGGGAGTGAGCTGCTGGTGGCGACCAGCGTTTGCGCGCTGGCGGTGCCCAGAATCCAGCTCCCCACAATGGCGATGCCGGTGGCCGGATCGGAGCTGATGATTCCGTTGAGCACCGATCCCGAGTTGGGGCCGGGGGTGAAGGTCACCGGGATATTGCCGACGGCGTTGCCGTAGCTGTCGACGACTTTCACGCCGGGGGGCGTGGGGATGGGGGTTCCGGTGACCCCTTCCTGCGCATCACCCAGCGCTTTGACCAGATTCGCGGCAGGGCCTGCGAGGGCGATGGCGTTGAATGAGGCCTGCAGGGCACTGCCGGAGGTGGCGACGGCCGTTTGCACCCCGGCGATGGTGCCGAGCTTCCAGCTCGTGGCGGTGGCGTTCCCACTGCTGTTGGTGATCTGCTGCGCGCCGTCGATGGTGCCGCCACCGGTGGCGCTGCTGAAGGTCACCGGGACGCCGGGAATCGGATTCCCGTAGAGGTCACGCGCCTGGACCGATGGCGCGGAGGCGACCGGGGTATTGACGGTGCTGCGCTGATCGTCGGGACTGAGGCGCACGAGGGTGGCCACCGCCCCCGGCGCGACCTGCGCGGTGAAGGTCACCGGGGAGAGCCCCTGGGCCGAGGCGGTCAGCGTTTGCGTGCCGGCGGCCGTACCGAGCTTCCAGCCGCCGGAGAGTGCCACGCCGGATTTGTCGGTGGTGCTGGAATCGTTGACGACGGTGCCGCTGCTGGCGCCGGGGACCCAGCGCACGGTGATCCCTTTGATGCCGCGTCCCTTCGCATCAAGGATCTGCACCTGTGGTGGTGCGCCCACGCTGTTCGCCACCGTGCCCGTCATTTGCAGCGTCGTGCCGCTGGCGGGGGTGAAGGTGGTGGGGACCTGCGGCCCGTCACCGGCACAGCCGATGAGGCCGACGAGCAGGGTCAGCGCGGGTATAACGTGGCGCACAGTCATCCGATAGGGCTCCATCAAACAGGGGCGAAGCAAACGGTGCCGTGATACCTCAGGGGTTCGCGCATCGGTGTACCGGCGACCAATATTGAACCATGCGCATTCCTGTTGAGAGCTATCGACTCCCAAATGGCCTGCAGGTGGTCCTCTCTGAGGATCATACGGCACCCATTGTTGCGGTCAATCTGTGGTACCATGTGGGCTCTGCCAACGAACGGCTTGAGCGTACCGGGCTCGCTCATCTCTTTGAACATATGTTGTTCCAAGGGTCGGAGCATGTGGCCGCCAACGAGCACTTCGAACTGGTGCAGCGGGCGGGTGGCACCCTGAACGGGTCCACCTGGCTCGATCGCACCAATTATTACGAAACGCTCCCCTCCAACCAGCTGGCGATCGCCCTCTGGCTGGAGGCGGACCGGATGGGACGCTTCCTCCCGGGTTTGACTCAGGAGAAGCTGGATACGCAACGCGACGTGGTGAAGAACGAGCGGCGCTGGTCGGTGGACAACCAGCCCTACGGCAGCTGGTGGGAACGGCTCCCCGCGCTCTGCTTCCCGGAGACGCATCCGTTTCATCACTCGCTGATCGGCTCCATGGACCATCTGTCGGCGGCATCGCTCGACGACGTGGCCGATTTCTTCCGGACCTACTACTCGCCAGACAACGCGGTGCTCACCGTGGCGGGCGATCTGGATCGGGAAGAAACGATGGCGCTCATCGCCCAGTATTTCGGACCGATTCCCGCAGCGGCGTCACGTCCCCCGCTCGCGGACATGTCCGTCGCGCCGACGATCGGCCACACGGTGCGCGAGGTGGTGGAAGATGCGGTCGCGCTGCCGCGGCTTTTTGTCGCGTCGCGCACGCCGGTCTTTGGCACCGATGGCTATTACGCCGCCAGTCTGGCGGCGGCGATCTTGGGACTCCGCACCGGCAGTCGCCTCGAGCAGTCGCTCGTGCGCGGCCAGCGCGTGGCTTCGCAGGCGAGCGCCTTCACGTACGACCTGGCGAAGGGGAGCGACATTCTGGTCGTCGATGTCACTGCGCATGCCGACGTTTCAGCGGAGCAGCTCGAAGCGGCGGTGTTGGCCGAGTTGGATCAGCTGCACCGGGATGGCGTGACGGATGATGAAGTCGCACGCGCCCGGGCCCTCATTGAAACGAGCTTTGTGACGAGTCTGCAGTCCGCGGCGGAACGTGCCGATCAGCTGTCGCGCTTCGCGACCTACTTTGGGAATGCGGAGCTCGCCAACGAGCAGGTGGCCCGTTATCAGCAGGTGACGACGGCCGATGTCTCGCGCCTCGCGCGGGAGCGACTGGGCCCGGACAACCGCGTGTTGCTGCTCTATGTGCCGTCGCCGGAATCGACCGACGCGGTGGCCGCATGAGCGACCTCTCTGTGAGCAGCACCGATATGACCGCCCCGCCGCGTCCGCCGGCCGGTGCCCCCCGTCCGTATCATTTCCCGCACTTTGAGACGCGCATCCTGTCCAACGGGCTGCGGCTCGTGGTGGCACCGATGCATGCCTATCCCGTTGTCACCATTCTCGCGGTGATTGAAGGGGGCGCCACGCGCGATCCGCGCGAGGCGGAAGGGATGGCGCAGCTCGCGACGCGCGCCCTCAATGAAGGGACGCGGCACATGACGGCGCTGCAGCTCGCGCAGCGTCTGGAAATGCTCGGCAGTACGCTCGACACCGGCGCCGACTGGGATTCGGCGATCGTGCAGCTCACCGCCCTCGCCTCGCGCGTCGAGGATGGCTTTTCGGTGCTCGCCGAAGTGCTCTGTGAACCGGCCTTTCCGGAATCGGAGCTCGCGCGGCTGCGGAGCGAGCGGCAGTCGGATCTCGCGCAGCTGCGCGCGGAACCGCGTGGCCTCGCGGATGTCTACTTCTCGCGGTTGATCTATCGCGCGGAGTCACGCTTTGCCCGCCTCGCGGGCGGCGATGAAGAGAGCATTGAGCGAGTGACGCGCGACCGCGTGGTGGCCTATCATCAGGCCTATTTCCGTCCGAACGCGACGGCGCTCATGATCGTCGGCGATATCACTGCCGATGAAGCGGTGCGGCAGGTGCAGCGGTGTCTTGGCGCGTGGAGTGGCACGGCGCCGGCGGTGCAAGAGCCGCTCGATGCGCCGCGCTACGCGGAGGCGCGGGTGCATTTGGTGCACAAGGCCGATGCCCCGCAGTCGGAGATCCGGGTGGGGCATGTCGCGGTGCCGCGGCAGCATGCGGACTATTTCCCGCTCGTGGTGATGAACGCGATTCTGGGCGGGCTCTTCTCCTCGCGGCTGAATCTCAATCTCCGCGAAGCGCATGCCTACACCTACGGGGCGCACTCGGCTTTCGATTGGCGGCGGGCCGCGAGCCCCTTCGAGATGTCGACCGCGGTGGAAACGGCGGTGACAGCTGATGCGATCCGCGAGATTCTCGCCGAAGTGACGCGCATCCGTGAGGCGCCGGTGACGGAGGCGGAACTGTCGCTCGCAGTCAGCTATTTGATTGGGGTCTTCCCGATCCGTTTTGAGTCGACGGCGGAGGTGGCCGGCGGACTCGCCAATGTCGAGATCTTCCGGTTGCCCACCAACTATTTCGACATGTATCGCGAGCGGGTGGCGGCGGTGACGGTCGACGATGTGTTGCGGGTGGCGCGCACCCATCTCGATCCGAGCCGGCTCCAGGTGGTGGTGTGCGGCGATGCCGTCGCGATCCGCGAATCGGTCGAAGCGCTTGGCGTAGGCCCCGTGACGGTGTACGATCCTTCCGATCTCGAGGCGGTCGCTCAGCCGTCGTGAGTCTGTCCCCGCTGGCCGCGTCAGGTGGTCAGCGGGTCATTGTCTCCTTTACCCCGTCTTCTGTGCCTGCGACGTCTTCGCGTGCCCGTCGTGACGCTGTGCTGCTTGGTCCTCCGTACGAAGTCCGCCGCTCCCGCATTCAGGGACGTGGCGGCTTTGCGATCCGCTCTATCCGTACGGGCGATGTGATCGATGAGTATCGTGGTGAGCCGATCCTGCACGCTGAGGCGGACCGGCGGGAGAATGAGCACACGGGGCGGCATCATACGTTCCTGTTCGTGCTCGATGACGACATTGTGATCGATGCGCGATACGGCGGGAATGACGCCAAGTATCTCAACCATTCGTGCGATCCCAACTGCGAAACCGAGATCGAGCACGGGCGCATCTGGATCAAGGCGATCAAGCCGATCGAGCCCGAGACGGAGATCACCTACGACTACCGGTACGACTTCCAGGATGAGTACGAGCCGGAGGATGTCCGTTACTATGCCTGCCGCTGCGGCACGGCGAAGTGCCGTGGCACGATCCTCATGGTGCCGGGGTATCTGAAGAAGACGGTGCGGGAATGGTTGGCGGGGAACGATGTGCCGAAGCCCGCGAAGCCGTCCAAGAAGGGGAAGAAGACCGCGAAGAAGGCGAAGAAGGACGCGAAGGGGAAGAAGGCGAAGCAGGGGAGCGCCACGCGGGGGAAGGCGTCGTGACCACGGGGAAGGTGGCGGGCGAGCAGGTCTATGCCGGACGCGTCATCTCGGTGGATCTCGATCAGGTGCGCTTCCCCGACGGATCGGTGGGCTCGTTGGAGATGGTCCGGCATCCGGGGGCGAGTGCGATCGTCCCGCTGCTGGATGAGGACGCTGACGATCCGCAGGTCCTGCTGATCCGGCAGTATCGCTACGCGGCGGAGGGGTTTCTGTATGAAATCCCGGCAGGTCGGCTCGATGCGGGGGAGACGCCGCTTGAGTGCGCGCACCGGGAGCTGGCGGAAGAGACCGGCTACCGCGCGGCGCAGGTCGATCACCTCTTCACGATGTACACGACCCCCGGCTTCACCGACGAGAAGATCCATCTGTTCCTGGCCCGCGGGCTGACCGCCGGAGAGTCGGCGCGCGAGGCAGATGAGTTCATGGAGCTCGTCCCAACTCGCCTCTCCCGGGCGCTCGGGATGATCGAGCAGGGGGAGATTCAGGATGCCAAAACGGCGCTGGCGTTGCTCTTTGCGGCGGGATTTCGCATCGGCTGAGGACGCTTGCCGACGGGATTTGTCCTGATTGGCTGTCCGGAAAAGTGGACGATGGCGGGGAGTCCGTGGGGGCGCCGGACTCAACCATGACACCGTTGAGTACGCTGTAAATGATTGGTAATTAATGACTTAGAACAGAAGGGACCGGGCAGGTTCCCAAAAGTTCCCGCGCGGCACGGCCTATGCACTACAGGGCGGTGCGTGGCGCGGTGCCGGGATGTTGTCAGTTGATCCGGCCGATGCGCGCGCCGTGAGCCTTGGGTTCACGCCACCGTCGGAGGACTTGCCCCATGGTCGAAGCTGCCCGTTCGCTGTTGTCGGTCCGTCAACCGGTTCCGGTTCGTGAGCGCCTGCGTGGGCTCGACGATGTGGAGGTTGTGTCGGTCTTCCTCACGGGTGAGGAGCGGGCGTTCGACGAGTTGGTGGAGCGCTATCAGAGCCGCCTGCTGAACTTCGTGTACCGGACCATTGGGGACCGGGATCGCGCGGAGGATCTGGTGCAGGAGGTGTTCATCCGCGTCTACCGCCATTTGGCGCGCTTTGACCGGACGAAGAAGTTCTCGACCTGGATCTATACGATCGCGTCGAATCTGGCGAAGAACGAGCTCCGGAACCGGTCACGGAATCCGCTGGTGCTCTTCCAGACGATCAAGGCGAAGTTCGAGGACGAGGAGCGTCCGTTGCAGTTCGAGGACACGCAGAGCCGTCCGGACGACATGTACCGGAAGCGCCATTTGCGGGAAGCGGTTGAGGACTCGGTGGCGAAGCTGCCGGTCCATCACCGTGAGGTCTTTGTCCTTCGGGAGCTCGAGGGGAAGTCGTACGAAGAGATCGCCGAGATCACCGGGGTGAACCTCGGGACGGTGAAGTCCCGGTTGAACCGGGCGCGGTCGGCGTTCGCGGAGATTATCGAGCCGGCGATCCGCTAAGCGGGTGTCGCGTGCAGGAGCCCGGGGCGGGTCCGGGGGCGGATCCGCTGCGGGTGCAGGTGCAGGTGCGGGTGCAGGGTGTGGGAGCGGGAGAGCGGGGCGATGCATCTGGGACATGCATCAATGACAGAAGGTTCGGCGTAGGGGGACTTCGGGGGGGATGGCGGAGGGTGGAACCCTGCCATTCCCCCCGGGTACCGTCGGGTGCACGCCTGATGGCGTGTCCGGACTCACC
>JBAXMW010000042.1:0-23800 GCA_037134115.1 Gemmatimonadaceae bacterium
GCGGACATGGACAGCGGGCTGGAGATGGGGCAGGGGGCGCGCCGATGCCACCCCGGTGCGCCTATCCTACCGTTCGCACACTGGTGGCGCCAATCCGACACTGCGACGCAGCGATCGCATCGGTTCTCCACGTGACACGCACCCGTAGCAATTCGCCGAACGTCGGGTGATACTGCCCCTCTCGTCGCGCTGCCACCCCGCTCCCTCAGCATCACCTTTCGCGTTCCATGCCTGCGCCGCATGTGCCGCCACGGCGCTTCGAGCCAGCGGCCTCAGAAACTGCCCCGCCGCTCCCAACCGACGCCGAGCGGCTCGCGGCCTGTGTGCGCCCCGCCGGCCGCGCGGTCATGGCGCAGCAATGGGGCGATCTGCTTTTCGCACATTGGCGCTACCCGGCCGAGGCGATTCAGGCGACGCTGCCGCCGGGACTCTTCGTCGACACGCACGATGGGCACGCGTATCTCGGCGTGGTGCCGTTCGCCATGCGCCGGGTCCGACCCCGTGGGCTGCCGGCCGTTCCCGGGCTCTCGAACTTCCTCGAGCTCAATCTCCGGACCTATGTCTACGACCGGGCTGGCGTGCCGGGGGTCTGGTTCTATTCCCTCGACGCGAACCAGTGGCTCGCGGTCGAGATTGCCCGCACGCTCTTTCATCTGCCCTACGAACATGCGCGCATGGCCATGCAGCGCACGCCGGACGGGCAGATTCACTTCCAGTCGCAGCGTACTCGCCCGCGCCGTGGCGCCGTGACGACGACGCTGACCTACGCCGCCGTCGGGGCCCCGTCTCAGGCAGCCCTCGGCACCCTCGAGTTCTTCCTCGCGGAACGGTACCGGTTGTATGCCTGGAGCCCCACGGGGCTCATGCGCGGGGCGGTCGCACACTCCCCGTATCCGCTCGCTCCCGCGGCATTGTCTGCCCTCGATGAGACGCTCCTCGCGCTCAATGGCTTTTCCCCAACCGGCCGCCCCCCCGATCACGTCGTGACCTCGGCAGGGGTGTCGGTCGATATATTTCCACTGAGGCATATATAGACGAGAGCGCCCGCCCGGCGGGGCGGGCGTCTGGCCCCGTCCTCGGCGGCACCCCTTCCGGGTCGGCTCGCAGTCGCCAAACCTTGTGACGGAAGCCCCCCCGGTGGTCGTCTATGAATGAGGTCACGTGCCGGAGGTCCCGGCGCGGTGACCCCCGTTTGGCCTTTAGCCCCGCCGATGCCTCTTCGACCGCGTCGACTGCCGCTCGCGTTGTTCCCGTTCGCGTTGACTGCGCTGACGGCCACCGCCTGCGCGCCGCCATCGGTGATTGCCACGCTTTCGAGTCCGCTCACCTCCCCAGACAGTGTGCGGATTCAGGTCATGGCCGACGAACAGGCCGGCCGCGTCCCACTCCCGGGCCGCGGGGTGGTCGGCGTGCCCCCGTTCTCTGCCGTCGGCACGGACAGCGCGCTCGCCCCCCTCGCCTTTGCCCTCGCGGACCTGATTGCCGGCGACCTCGCGCAGAGCCCCAAGGTGCGCATCGTTGAGCGGAACCGACTCGCCGACGTGATCAAAGAGTTGGATCTCGCCCGCGACGGCCGCCTCGATGCCGCCACGGCGCCGCGCGTCGGGAAGCTCGTGCGAGCCGACCGGCTGATTTTTGGATCGCTGCAGGGGATGAACGACGGCAAGACGCTGCGCATCGGCGCACGCGTGGGGGACGTGGAGCGCGCCGTGGTGACCACCGCCCTCGATGCCACGGCCCCTCTCGCGGAGATTCTGGCCGCCGAAAAGGCCGTGGTCTTCCGCCTCTTTGACGCGTTGGGCGTCGCGCTTTCACCGGCGGAACGCGCCCTCATTCAGGCGCAACCCACCCGTGAACTCTCCGCGCTCCTCGCCTATGGGCGCGGCGTCCAGCGGACGTACGAAGGGGACTTCACGGCCGCCGCCCGCGAATTCAAAGCGGCAGCAGCGGCCGATGGCGGCTTTAAACAGGCCCGGGCCCGACAGGCGGAGGTGCAATCGGTCAGTGGGCCGAGTACCGAAACGCCGGTGGCGATCCCGGGGGTGCGTCCGCTCGGCGGCGTTGTCGCTGCGGCGGTGGACAACATCAACGCACCGCTCCCGTCGACGACCTCGACCTCGCGCACCAAAAGCTCCGCCGCCGACCCGTCGTTCCCGACCACCCAGGCCACGGTGGTCATCATCATCTCGCGCCCATGACGACCGTCGTGTGGAGTCCCGCGGCTCGCCGAGCGCACGGGCGCCGATTCGGCCTCCTCGCGCTGATCGCACCGCTCGTGCTGCACAGCACCGCGTCGCGGCTGCAGGGGCAGGACCGGCTGCTCAACAACGCGTCGGCGAGTCTTGGCGGGATCGCGGAGTCGATTGTCTTTGGTCGCGGCGGGTATCTGCAGCCTGGCAGCGGAGCCACGGAGCCGCTCCGACTCAAAGGGATCACGCAGGTGACCACCCCGGTGTCGCTGTCGGTCCCACTGGGGTCGGCGTTTTCGATGGACGTGGGCGCGTACTACGCCTCGGTGACGCTGCGCTACACGCCCGACGTTGGGGGGACTGGCGAGACCCGGACGGCCACGCTCGCCGGCCCGAGCGATGTGCGCGTACGTGCCACGGGGCGGTTCTTTAACGACGCCGTCGTGATCACCGCCGGCATCAATGGTCCCACCGGGCAGACCCAACTGGGAACGGAAGGACTGACCGTATTGCGGGCCAGTGCCTCGCCGGCGCTGGGGCTCTCGGCGGCACCGGTGGGCTCCGGCACCAGCGGCACGATGGGACTGATCGTCGCGCGCCAAATTCTTGGCTGGGCCGTCGCCGTTGGTGGCAGTTTCGAACGACGCGGGAGCTATCAGCCGGTGGCGTCGCTGACGGCCGGTGTGCCATCCGCCGATTTTCAACCGGGGGACGTCCGACGGGCCTCCCTGGGGATTGAACGGCTGATTGGCAGGCATCGCCTGAGCGTGACCGGCGCGTACGATCAGTTTGGCTTGGATCTGCTCAAAGACCCCAGCGCGGCCAACACCGTGCTCTCCACGGTGCGGCTCGGCCCGGCCTTTACCGCCGATGCGCAGCTGCAGTTGGCGATCGCCGGTCTGAAAGATGTGGTGGTGTGGGGGGGCTACCGGAGTCGCGCGGCGTTTACGCGGGACTCCGTGCTCGTGATGGGTACGTCGGCGACCTATGTGGACGGTGGCCTGCGCATGAGTCTGCCGGTGGCCCGAGGCACCGACCTGTTGGTGACGCTGGATGGACGCTGGCACACTGGGCTTGCCGCGACAACGGGACTGACCACCTCGGGCGTCGCCGCCGGTGGCGGGATGTTGGCGCTCATCACCGAAGCGGGGATCTTTTCGTTGCAGCCCTATCTACGCGCTCAGACGGGATCGTTGCGTGACCGCGGGGCGCCGTCCAGTTCGGCGACGCCATTCTCTGGTGCGTCCGCGGGGCTCATCGTGGTGGCGCGCTTCTGATGCGGATCCCCACCATGCGCTCGGGGCTGGCCCGACTGATGCACCGTCTGGCAGTGGGCATGTCCACGATGGTCGTTCCAGCGCTGCTCGCCGCCTGTTTTGATACCTCGCGGACGACCGGCCCCACGCAGGCGGTGCCGCCGGCGCGTTTGGCGATTTCCGCCAAGATCGCGCTGTCGTCGACCCCTGGCGGGTCCAGCACGGCGCAGCTGAAAGTGCAGCCGAGCTATCTCCGCGTGGGCGGCGCCAAGGTGCCGTTGGGTGACGTGCTGGTGATTGCGTTGAGCGATTCCAGTCAGCAGCACGTCCCGCTCACCATCGAACTCAAAGAGTGCCTGCAGGATGACACGCGCGCGAGCGTGACCGGCGGGACCCCCGCGGCGGATGAATGCGCCGTGGTGCTGGCCATGCAGTTGATGCGGGACAGTGTGCTCGTGGATCAGATGAGCCTTGGCCCTGTTGGGCTCGCCCCGGGGAAGCAGACCGCCGTCGAAGCGCCAGTGGTGATGCGCGACATTGCGTCAATCGACGTGCTCGCGCCCCCGGCGAATCTCGTCGCCGTCGGGCTCCCCTTCCGGTTGGAGATGGGCGCCACGATGGCGCTAGCGACGCGCGTGCTTGATATGGGTGGGAAAGAGGTCCCGGACCGGCGCCCGGTCTGGAGCTCCTTAACACCAACGATTGCCACGGTGACCGCCGCTGGCGTCGTCACCCCCGTGGCCCCGGGTTCCGCGCGCATCGCGGCGACGATCAATGGCCGAGTCGGTGTGGGGGATGTCCGTGTGGTGCTGGCGCCGATGGCGCTCACGATCAGCGGCAGCGTGTCCTCAGGGCAGGGGAGCGTCCGTTCCCAGCCGGCGGGCATTGATTGCACGATCAACGCGACCACCGTCTCCGGGGGATGCTCGGCGGCCTTCCCGAGTGACGGGTCCGCGACGCTCACGGCCACCCCGGCCACCAATGCCGTGTTCAGCGGCTGGACGGGCGCCTGTGCAGCCATCACTGGCAATGTGTGCATCCTCACCACGGGACAGCCGCGGACAACGGCCCCCCGCTTCACCGCCAAGCGCACGCTGACGCTCACTGGTGTCGGTGCGGGTGCTGGCGTCCTGACCACCGACTTTGGTGGACTGCGATGCGTGATCACCGCCGGCGCGGCGTCGGGGAGCTGTACCACCGACATCCTCGATGGCACCGTCGTCGCAATCACGGTGGCGGCTACGGCTCCGAGCACCTTCCGAGGGTGGATTGGCGACTGCGCCGTGGCGTCCGGCACCACGTGCAATCTGCTGATGTCCGCCGATCGGGACGTGGTGGCGCGCCTCGAATTGCCGGTTGCGGTGGTCTCGGTGATCCCCGCCGCGCCCTCGGTGGCCGTTGGGATGTCGCAGGCCATGACCGCCATGGCGCGTGACGCGATCGGGAACGCGCTCACCGGGCGTCTCGTCTACTGGACCACCGGGGATCCCGCGATCGCTGCGATCAGCACCACTGGCGTGGTGACCGGTCTGTCGGTCGGGACCACGACGATTACGGCGACCGTCGACGGGATCTCCGCCTCCACCACGGTGACGGTCACGCCGGCACGGGTGGCGACGGTGACGGTCACGCCGGCCGTGGCGAGCCTGCTGCCGGGGAGCACGCAGGCCTTTGTGGCCACCGCCCGGGATGCGAACGGCACGGTCCTCACGGGACGCCCGGTGCTCTGGAGCAGTACGAATGCGCCATCCGGCGCCATCTCGGCGGCTGGTGTGCTGACCGCCTACGCGCAGGGCACGATCACGGTGACGGCGACCGTGGAAGGGGTGGATGGGACGGCGACGGTCACGGTTCGCCCCGTGCCGGTGGCGGCCGTGACGGTGAGTCCGGCCGGCAGCACCGTGTACCTTGGGAACACGCAGCAGATGACCGCCTCGGCGCGTGATGCGGCCGGTGCGGCACTGACCGGACGCGGGGTGGTCTGGAGTGTCTCCGATACGACGGTCGCCACGATTTCCCCCACGGGGCTCGTCACGACGCTCAAGGTGGGTCGCGTCACTGTCACCGCGACGGTGGAAGGGGTGGCAGGGAGCTCGACGATCACGGTCGTCCCGGTCCCGATCGCCAGTGTGGGGGTGGTGCCCGGCACCGCCACCATCCAGACGGATGCGACACTGCAACTCATCGCGACCGCCCGGGACATTTACGATCGCGTCGCCACCGGCCGCTCGGTGGCGTGGACCTCGAGTGATCCCGCGGTGGCCACGGTCAGTGCCACGGGGGTGGTGACGGGCAAGTCCGCCGGCACCGTGTCGATGACGGCGACGGTGGAAGGGGTGCAGGGGGTGGCCACGATTACGGTGGTGCCGATCCCTGTCGCCTCGGTGCAGGTGAATCCCGCGTCGGTCCCCGCACTGAGCCAGTTCGCCACGCAGGCCATGACTGCCACCGCGTACAGTGCGCAGGGGGCGGTGCTCACGGGGCGTGCGGTGATCTGGCGGAGTAGTAACAGTGATGTCGCGACCATCTCCACCGGCGGCATAGTCACTGGTGTGCTTGCGGGTATCACCACGATCAGCGCCGAGGTCGAGGGCGTCACCGGGACTGCCTCCGTCACCGTCGTGCCGGCAGTCGTCGCCCGGGTGGCGATCACGCCGGTCAATCCGACGCTGTTGGTCGGTGGCACGCTGTCCGCCAGTGCGACGGCCTACGATGCCGCGGGCAATACCATCACCGGGCGAGCGGTGACGTGGACGTCGTCGGCGGCGACCGTCGCCTCGGTCACGACGAATGGTGTCGTGAGTGCGGTGAGTGCCGGCACGGCGACAATCTCCGGCACCGTGGACGGTGTGTCGGGGACAACCACGGTCACGGTCTCCGCGATCCCGGCCGCGTCGGTCACGGTGACCCCAGCGACGGCCTCCGTCATCATTGGCAACAGCCGAGAGCTCACGGCGACGGTAAAGGACGGGCAGGGCAATGTCCTCACCGGCCGTTCTGTGACGTGGAGCAGTTCGAACGGCGCGATCGTCTCGGTCAGCAGTGTCGGGGTGATCAATGCCCTGGCCCTGGGTGGTGCAACGATCACGGCGTCGGTTGAGGGCGTTCAGGGGACGTCCGCGATCACCGTGATCCCGGTCCCGGTGGCGTCGGTGACGCTGTCGCCGACGTCGGCCTCCTTGGCTGTGGGCGCCACCCAGCAGTTCACGGCGACGGCGAATGATGCCAACGGCAATGTGCTGACTGGGCGCACCGTCAGTTGGACCCTCGATAATGCCACGGTGGCGTCGGTCAGTTCTGGCGGCCTGCTCACGGCCGTGGCCGCGGGCAACGCGACGCTGACCGCCACCGTCGGTGGGGTATCGGCGACCGCCGCGATCACCGTGACCGCCTCTAGCGGCACGGCGGCGCTGAAGGTGATCCTGACCGCACAGGATGGCGGCTTCAGCGGGGTGTCCAAGATGACCATCAATGATGGCATCAGTAGTCAGCAGTGTTCGCTGGCCTCTGGTGCCACCTCGTCTTCCTGTGAGCTCACGGTGCGTGTGGGGGTGGCCATCACCTTCACGCTCAACGCAAGCGGTTCCGGCAATCGGAGCCGCTTCCAGAGCAATCCTGACAGTGGCACCCAGCACCTCTGCGCCGGCGTCTCGGGGAACAGCTGTACTGTGACGCTGACGGACAATACGGCGCGGCGGATCTGGGGCTACTTCTACTTCGATAACTGATCACTCCCCTCCGCTTTCGGCACGCAGGTCCTGTCGCCAACGAAAACGGCGCGCATCCCGGACGACCCCGGAGTGCGCGCCGTGTGTTTTACGTCGGGTGCCTTACTTGCTCCCCTTCTCCGCCGTCGCGAGCAGGGTCTTGGCCCGGGCATTCTGCGGGTTGGCCGCCACCGCTTCCTTCAACAGCGTGACCGCCGCCGCGGACCGCTTCTGATCCTGCTCTTCCAGCGCCCGCCCAATCAGCATCATCGCGCGCATCTGATTCGGCCCATTGCCGCCGGTCGCCGCCCCTGGGGTCGTGGTGGCCGGCAGTGCCGGGAGCTTGAGGCCGGCATTCACCTTGGTCCCCAGCTCGGCGAGCATCGCCAGCATCTTGTCCGCCTTGCCGGTGATCGACGTGGCGTACTCCAGCTCCGAGGTTTCGGTGTTGATGGCCCGCACGTCGACCCGCATCATCTCCTTCGTGTCGATCACAAATGTGCCCATCAACATATGCCGAGCGCCCAGCGTCTTGCCGAGGCGCGCCGCCGTGCCCGCTTCCACGCGCCCGGAGCTGCCCAGGTTCTGTTCATCGAGGAGCGACTGCAGGCGATCCCGTTCCACGACGCGGATGTTCGTGTTCGCGGCCAGCTCCGTGATCAGCATTTCCGCCATCCCTTTGCTCAGCGGCGCATACTCGGCGTTCTTGCTGATGGCGCCGTTCGTGAAGTAGAGCACAGCGACCGTGGGGCGCGCGTCCGGCGCGCCACTCTGGGCGCCGACGCCGGCGGCGGTCAGAGCAGCCAGCGTGACGATGGTGGTGGACCGCACGGTGACGGTCCGGATGGCCCGCAGAAGCGGACGAGCTCGCATCGATGTATTCTCCAAGAAGGGTACCAAAAAGTATCGAAACACCAGCCAAATCGTTCAGTCCTATATGGCAAGACTCTGCCCCGTCTGCGGCGCAACCTATCCCGCCACGATTGCGTTTTGTCCCAGCGATGGGACGACGCTGCGTGCCGTGGATGCCGGCGGCGATCTGGTGGGGACCGTCATTGCCGACCGGTACCGCATCACCGAGCTGCTCGGTGAAGGCGGGATGGGGAAGGTGTACAAAGCGCAGCATGTCCGACTCCCGTCCCTCGCGGCCATCAAGGTCCTGCGGAAGGAGTTGATGGCGGATGCGGCGGCGGTGGCCCGGTTCAACCGCGAGGCCTCCAACGCCAGCCGGGTCGAGCATGAAGCCATCACCCGGGTCTTCGACTTCGGGGAGACGCGCGATGGCCAAGTGTATTTGGCCATGGAATACGTCCCCGGGCCGACGCTGAGCCACCTCGTTGAACAGGAAGGCCCGCTGTCGCTCAAGCGAACGGCCACGATTGTCCGCCAGGTGGCCGAGGGGCTGGATGCCGCCCACCAGAAGCACCTCGTCCATCGGGATCTCAAGGCCGAGAACATCATGGTGGTCACGGATGAGGACGGGGCCGACCGCTGCAAGATCGTGGACTTTGGGATCGCCAAGGGGGTCGGGGCGGAATCGGGCGAAACGTCGCTGACCCGGACGGGCTTCGTGGTGGGCACGCCGGAGTTCATGAGTCCCGAGCAGCTGATGGGCGAGCCGGTGGATCACCGGAGCGACGTGTATTCCCTGGCGCTCGTGGCCTACCAATGTCTGACGCGCGAGTTGCCATTCGATAACACCACCATCGACCGAGGGCTGAACGCTCGGCTCTTTGCCGACCCGCGTCCGCTGGCGGATGTCCATCCGTCGGAGTCGTGGCCCCCCGGCCTCCAGGCGGTCTTTGATCAGGGGCTCCAGCGGAATCCGAGTATGCGGTACCAGTCGGCAGGCGCCTTTGCCAGGGCATTTGAAGCCGCCACGGCCGGATTTTCGACCACCGCCTCGCGATCGCCGCAGTCAACCGTGATGTTGCGGATGCATTCGCGGGAGATTCCGATCGTGGAGTCGGTGCTGCCGACGCCCGTGTCGACGCCGGTCGTGCCTGCTGCGCCGACTCCCGTGTCGACGCCGGTCGTGCCTGCTGCGCCGGCCCCCGTGTCGACCCCTGCGTCGGCCCCAATCCCCGCGCCCACACCAACGCCAGCTCCTCCGCCGGCCCCGATGCCGACGCCCGCGTCGGCGGTGGCCGCGGTGCTGGCATCGGCCAATGCGGCGGCCTCCGCGGCCTCCCTCCGGGCGACCGAGGTCGAGGAGAGCCGGCAGCGCCGCAATCGCTTCATGGCCGCGCTGGGCGCCACGGCCCTGGTGCTGTCGGCAGCGGGTGTCTGGGTGCTGAACCGTCCCCGCCCAACAGACGCTCCCGCGACCCCGGCGATCGGTATGCCAGCGGACAGTCTGCCCGCCACATCGATGACCACGTCACCGCCGTCGGCACCGACCACGGCACCGGTCTCGCCGGCCGTTGCCGGGAAGGGCGGCACGGGCGCGTCGTCGGCGTCGGCGGCCACTCGGCAGGGCTCAGGCGCCGCCGCACCGACGGCAGAGGCGCCGGTGACGAACCCGGTGCCACCGGCACGCGGGGCCACCGCGGCGGGGCTGTTCTATCGGAGCGCCGAGACCGACACCATCGATGCGATCCTCAACCCGATGCGGAATGATCTCAGCGACACCGACATTCGGCGGGCGATCTCCCTGCTGCGCACCCTCATGGGGCGGTTGCCGACGGCTGCCGACAGCGCCCGGGCCTATCTGCGCCTCTTTGAAGCACACGGCCTCGTGAACGAAAACGTGCAGGCCTGCGCGGCCCTGCGGCAAGCGAATGAGCAGGCGCAGACCTCGAAACAGGCGGAGCAGGTGACCCGCTACAACAACGGGAAACGGTGCTGGTAACGCCTGTCGCCACAATTCTGAGTATTACAGCTGCGTGATATTTAGTATTCCGAAGGCCATTTGACTCTGCCAGTAAATACCTGCAGCACAAGGGTTTTCGTGAATTAGTATCACGTTTTCGGTTCTACGTTTTGTATTTCAAGTTTTGCACATCGCACAAAAACGCCCCTGAGTGCTTTCCGTGGAAAGCCTTCAGGGGCGTCGTCGTGACCGCCTCGCCGAGGGCGGGCGCGTTAGATCACGGGGAGCCCCGAGAGGGCGAGCGGGGAGGCGAGCGCCGCTTCGGCTGCGCTGACGACGGCGGCCGGCAACGGTTCACCGGCGGCCCGACGCGACGCTTCCACGACCAGTGTCAGCGCCCGCGCTTGGGCGGCATAGGCGGCGAGCAGTGCGCCCCCGGCCCCCGGCGTCGACACGATGTCCTGCGCCAGGATGTCCAGCTGCAGCTGCAGCGGTGACGCGAGGGGGCCGTCGGAGACCGGACGCTCCTCCAGCAGGAACCCGTCAAAGGCCGACGGCGACAGCGCTTCCCGGACCCGGGAATTCGATGCGGCAATGGCGGCCAAGCGACGACGGGCGGTGCGTGATGACTCAAATCCCACGACAAAATCTCCGGAAGGGCGTCGGACAGACCTTGACAGCGCATGGTCTGTTACATAAATGCGACAGTGGTGGAGCGTTACTGCTCTTGATGCGGTGGCGATCGGCCCTAACGTCTGTTCCGTCCCCGACGCGTTCGTCGGTGTACATCCACCCCTCCAGCGGAGGCGGCGGTATGCACGTGCTCGCGCAGGCAGCAGAACGAGAAGTCGTCGCGCAGGATCTGGCCCTGTTGGCCCGGACCACGCTCGAGGAGCATTGGGCCGTCGCCGCCATTCCCCCGGAACGGCGAGCGCTCCTGCTCGAGCGGGCGGAGGCCGGCGCGCAGGCGTCGGGCGACGGCTTGGGGGAACCAATTGCCGATGGGCTGGCGCTGCTCGGCACCGCCTACGAACTGGCCGCCTTGAGCCAACTCGACGCGGCGATCCATCCCGTGGCGACCCGCGAGCGCGAGCTGGCCCAGGCGGTGCTCACGATGGGCGCGGCGCGCGCCTACCGCTGCGCTGCGGCGCTGCGCGCCCCGACCGACGACCCGGAGGCGACGACCACCTGGGCGCTCCGCGTCGGCGCGCTCGCGCTCGTGGCCCACGAAACCGACGCCTTCGGGCGCTGGTGGGAAGGGCGCCGTGGCGTCGCCAGTGCGGTCCGTGAGGCCACACGCCGCCTCGAGCAGGCCCCCTGGGAGGACTACGCCCGGGGCACGCTCTGGCTGGCGTGGCTGGGACTGCTGGGAGCCCCCGTGGCGGGCGTCAGCGATGCCCCCACGGTCATCACCCTCGGCCCCGACGATCGTCCGCTCCTGACGGCCACCAGGAGCCGTCTGGCGGCCTTCCGCGAACGGCGTGCCGACCATGAGCCCCCCGGCGAGGCGCCGGTCCTCAATGCCTCGGCGCTCCGCGCCCGGATGACCGAGTTCGCCATGCGTCATCTTGCCGACGCGACCGAGCTCCTCACCGTGGCCGTCCTGAAGCGGACGCTCCCCGATGTCTCGGCCGAGTTCAAGCTGCATCTGAGTGCGGCGCGGTCGGCAATGGCCGGCGATCACGGACAGGATCTCCTGCTGGCGTGGCTGCAAGCGGCGGGCGTCACGCTGGCTGGCGGCGTGACCGCGCAGCTCGAACTTCCCGGATTGTAGTCCGACCCGACCCACGGGCGCCCGAGCGCCAGATGCGGTAGAATCGGCGACCGGTGGACCCCACGGGGAAGGCGACGCGCCCACCGCCCAACGGGATCACATTGTTGAAGTGCGACGCAAACGCCGCCGCAGCCGCGGCCAGATCGGTGGTCCCTTCAGACACCGTCGTCTCGCTCGCCACCTGATACCAGACGTCGGCGCCCGCACCGATCACCCGCAGGTAGTACGCGTCATCGCTCCCCCAGAAGGCCGAGAGGTGCGCGTTCTCCACAGCCGATCCCATCGGTAGCGATGTGATGGGTGCATTCTCCAACGGACCCGTTGGGGCGGCACAGGGAACGAGTTTCATGGCGAAATCCGGTGGGCATTCGAACGTGATCAGCCGAGCCATTGGGACTGGCGGCGGGTCGGGGATGTTATGACGAACGACACGCTGATGCAATACATGTCGATGCGCTAAGTTGTTGACATATATGTGGATATAGCGTAGAATTGATGTGGAAAAGTAGGTAACTGCTTGAGGGAATATCACATGGCTATTTTTTGACTGTGGAAAAACCCCCTTCGGAAGTGCCTTGGTTTACTGGCCACAGCCGCTGGGTTGTCCACACGTCATGGAATCACGTTTTTGCTTTTTGCTGGTTTCCTCACACGAGGTCAGAGTGTCCTATAATCCTGGAGTGACGATGGATGCAGCAGCAGGAGCGCATGGCCTGCCGGGCGACGCGAAGGTGGTGGTGGTGACGGGGGCCAGCGGCGGCATTGGGGCGGCGCTGGCGGAGCAGTTGGCGGCCGAGGGGCACCAGGTGGTGCTGGTGGCCCGCCGCGCCGAGGCCCTCGCGGAGGTGGCGGCCCGATGTGGACAACTCGCGATCCCGATGGTGGCGGACGTCACGGACCGCGCCGCCGTGCGGACGGTGGTGGCCGAGGCGATCGCTCAGTGCGGGCAGATCGACGTGTGGGTGAACAACGTCGGGCAGGGGATCAGCCGCCTCCCCAGTGAGCTGACCGACGACGACATCGACGACATGATGCGGATCAACGTGAAGTCGGCGCTCTACGGCATGCAGGAGGTGCTTCCACACTTCCGGGCCCGAGGCACCGGGCATCTGATCAACGTGTCATCCATGCTGGGACGTATCCCGTTCGCTGTACAGCGGTCCGCCTACAACGGGGCGAAGCACTTCTTGAATGCGTTGACCGCCAATTTCCGGGCCGAGGTGCAGCAGACGCACCCGGAGATCCAGGTCTCGCTGGTCTCACCGGGGGTCGTGCGGACCGATTTCGGGCTCAATGCCCGCTATGGCGGGGTGGATTCCCGCTCACTCCCCGACTCGCAGAGCGCCGAGCAGGTGGCGGTGGTCATTCGGGAGGTGATCGCCTCGCGTCGGCCGGATGTGTACACCCGGCCCGGGGCCGCCATGCGGGTCGCTTCGACCTACGCCACCATTGGCGAGGACCCTCGGCCCGCGTAGCGCCGGGGCCCACCCCCGATCAGCCGGTCAGCTCAGCCAGTCAGCGCCCGGTCGTGCAGGGCAAAGGGTTGGAGCAGCTGGGTGCTGACGGGCTCGGGGAGATCATGGATGGCCAGCAGCTGCGGGCCCAAGGCGCCGTCGTCGGCGGGGATCAGGGAGATCCGGAGCGACGGCCCTTCGCCCACCACCGATCCCCAGAAGTGCTCGATCGCCCCGGTCCGGCGGTGCTCCAGCCGGACCTGCCACGGCCACTCCGCCGACTGGTGCGGGGCGACGGCCACATCGTAGGCGGCGACCCGGTCACACGGGTGCCCTCCCGCGACCAGCGCGATCGCACCCGCCGCCACCGACCAGCTGGGGGGGCGGTGCGGGGTCGCGCTGCGGACCAGGACATCGGCGGCGGTCACGCTGTCGGGGACGGCCGCACGGGACGGTTCCAGCCAATGAATCAGTTCGGGGGCCAGCCGAGAGCCATGCCCGGAGAGTTCGAGGGCGCGTGCGGCATAGCGCAGCACCTGCCGCGTCTCGATCCGGTCGACCTCGTCGAAGAACCAGGCGCAGGAGGTAAAGCAGCGTAACACGGCCCGCTCGAGCTCGAGGAGTGCCCGCGCCTGTGGCAGGGACCTGTCGTCGACATGCGGACGGAGGGCGTTCCGGACGAAATCGGCCAGCGCCGTCCCGTCGGCCGACACGACGGTGCCGTAGCCGTCACGCACCGTCCACGGGTCGTCCGCGAACAGCTCCCGTCCCTCGTGCTCGAAGATCTGATGGCACTCCGCCGCCAGGGCCGACAAGGCAGACCGGAGCGGCCCGCGCCACTGCTGCGCCGGCGCCTTGTACTGGTCCAGCCGACAGCCGCAATTCTCCCGCCACCGCTGCACGCCATGCGCGCAGCTCCAGGACGAAGGGGAGACCAGCCGGGCCTCGAGGGTGGCGGGCTGGGTGGCCACCACGGTGGCCGCGTTGGTCAGCCCCGCATTCCGTCGCTGCGCGAGTCGTACCATGGCCTGCGCCAGCGTCTGGTCGCCGCCCCGATGATGATGCCCGAAAGTCTCGCCGTCAGTCGCGAGGGTGGTGCAGCGCGTCTGACCGTCATCGAGCCCGGGCGCCAGTCGCCATTGGAGCGCCTCCGCATCGCGGAGCAGTCCGCCGAAGGCCACTTCGCCGGCCAGCGCGCCATCATACGGGAGGATCGTCAGCGACCGTCCCGCCGCCCCACGCCACAGCACCGGCAGCCCATGCGTCTCGCCATCGGTCTGGACCTGATACGGCGCCAGAATGGTGAATCGGATCCCCTCGGCGGCCAGCAGATCCAGCGTCTCCTCGTCGGCGGCGCACTCCGGCAACCAGATCCCCTCGGGGAGGCGGCCAAAGCGACGCGTGAAATCGGCGATCCCCCAGCGCACCTCCGTCCGGCGGTCCCGCGGGGAGGCGAGGGGGAGGATCACATGATGGTACGGGGCGGCGATGGCGTTCCCATGCCCCCAGCGCCGAACGCTGGCGCGGTCCCCCTCGATCATGGCCCGCATCGTGGCGGGCGCCGTCAGGTCCATCCACTCGCACAGGGTGGCGCCCACATCGAATGAGCACCAGGCGTACAGGTTGATCAGCCCGGCGATGCCGGTGCGCGCCTCGGGGTCGGGCATCGCCCCCGCATTGAGCGCTTGGCGGACTTCGGCGCCGGCAAGTCGGGCATAGCACTCGCGGTCGATGCGGACGTTCCAGTCATGGTCCGGCGAGGCCGACGGCTCGGCCTCGACGATCTCGAGCCAGGGATCTTCGCGCGGCGGCTGATAGCAGTGCGCATGGACCACGACATGATGCATGGGCAGGCCTCCGCGGTCGGCTAGCGCGCTTGGGCGATGGCCAGCGCGCGGCTGTACACGCCCGCGTAGCGCTCGGCGGCCCGCTCCCAACCGAAATCGCGCTGCATCGCCGTCCGCATACGGGCTTCCCAGGCGTCGCGATCAGCGAAGCGGGCGAGCGACCGCGAGATGGCGCGCTCAAGGGCGTCCGAGGTGTACTCATCGAACAGAAACCCGGTCACATCATCTTCGATGGTATCGGCGATCCCACCCACCCGTCGGCCAATCGGCAAGGCGCCGTAGCGCTGCGCCCGCATCTGCGTGAGGCCGCACGGCTCGTACTGCGAGGGCATCAGGAAGATGTCGGCCCCCGCCATGAGCCGGTGCTCCAACCGATCGGTGAAATCGAGTTGGACCCCCACATGGTGTGGGCGGGAGGCAGCCAGTTGGGTGAGAGCCCGCTCGTAGTGCGCCTCCCCCGCACCGAGAAAGACGAACTGCGCATCGAGCTGGCGCACGAGCGGGGAGCCCAGAATGAGGTCGAGCCCCTTCTGTTGCACCATGCGCCCCGTGAGTCCGAAGAGCGGCGTCCGCGCTCGCAGAGGAAGGCCAAATGTTCGCTGCAGCGTGGCCTTGCACTTGGCCTTGTTGGTGACCGGATCCTCGGCGGTGTACGGGGCCGTGATTTGATCATCGGTCGAGGGATCCCACACCGTTTGATCAATCCCGTTGGTGATGCCGGTGAACCGGTCTCCCAGCCACTGGAACACCTCATGCAAGCCGAAGCCACCGCCGGGGGTGCGCAGTTCAACGGCATGCGTGGCGCTGACCGTCACCACCATGTCGGCGAAGGTGAGCCCGGCCTTCAGGAAATTGATCCGGTCATACCACTCGACGTGCCGGAAGGTGTACAGCTCCGGCGGGATCCCGCATTCGTCGAGCATCGAGGCCGGGAAGTGCCCCTGATAGCCGGCGTTGTGGACCGAAAAGACGGTGGCTGTGCGCGCATAGCGCTCGCGGAGCCCCTCGTAGTTGCGGAGGTAGAGCAGGGCGAGCGCCGTGTGCCAGTCGTGGGCGTGAATGAGCACTGGACCGGCAATGAGACGCGGAATGCCGTCCAGCACAGCCCGCGAAAACAGGGCAAAGCGCCGAGCGTTGTCCGGATAATCCTGGCCCCCTTCGGCGTAGAGCCCGGCTCGGTTGAAGTACTCCGGAAGATCCACGAAGACCACTTTCGGGCCGGGGCGCGGCACCACCTCGCGAAAGAAGCGGACATCTTCTGTGCGGTAGCCGAGATCGACCTGGATGGTGCGCCCGAGTGGGGCGAGATCCGGGGCGAAGTCGCGAACGGTCCGATAGAGCGGCACGAACACCACCACGTGGGCCCCGGCGGCCGCTTGCACATTGGCCAGCCCC
Organism: Gemmatimonadaceae bacterium; assembly: GCA_037134115.1. GTDB lineage: Bacteria > Gemmatimonadota > Gemmatimonadetes > Gemmatimonadales > Gemmatimonadaceae > Gemmatimonas. Next base: position 16,435 of record JBAXMW010000042.1, read on the forward strand.
ATGACCGCTTCGGCGAGCCCACCACTCCGCGCATAGGGGCTGTACTCCGACGTCAGGTGCACAATCGTCGGGGCGCCAGCCTCAAGGGCCGGCACCGCCGGGGTGCCAAAGATCGGCGTGAGCGTGGAGGGGCGAAGCATATCGATGGGGTCAGGCCGTTGGCGGATCGTCCGGGAGCATGTCGCCGAGGACGCTTGGGGCGTAATACGCCCGGGCATACTCTTCGACCATGCGCCGGGCGGTGAACTGCTGGCCAGCCACTCGAATCGCGTGCTTCATGGTCGTGAGCCACCCGAGTGGCAGCCCCTTGGCGTCCCGATCGTAGAACCGCGGCACGATTTCCCGTTCGAGCAGGGTGTAGACCCGATCGGCGGTGCCATGGCCATCGTCGCTATCGACCGTCGCCGGGATCGCCCACCCGTTGTTGCCTTCGTAGCCCTCTTCCCACCAACCATCGATGGTGGACAGGTGCGGGACGCCATTGAGGCCTGCCTTCATGCCACTGGTGCCGGAGGCTTCCATGGGAATCCGCGGGAGATTCATCCAGACGTCGACCCCTTGCACGAGCATGTGGGCCAGATGCATTCCGTAGTCTTCCACGAAGGCGATGCGTCCCTCGAACAGCGGATCGCGCGTGTATTGGTAGACGTTCTGGAGGATCTGCTTCCCCGGACCATCGGCCGGATGCGCCTTGCCGGCAAAGATGATTTGCACGGGGCGCGAGGCGTTCGTGATGAGCGCCCGGAGGCGATCGAGATCCCGGAAGATGAGATCCGCCCGCTTGTACGTGGCAAAGCGTCGCGCGAAGCCAATGGTCAGGGTCTGCGGGTCGAGCAGCGACCCGGCGCCCACGAGCTGCACCGTCTCCAGTTCCCGCTGCGCGAAGGCCCGTCGTGCCTGCTCGCGCACGAGGCGCATCAGCACCTGCTTGAGCTGCATATGCGCGGTCCACAGCGACGCATCGTCGACATCGAGCACCTGCTCCCAGATCGCCGGATCGCCGCGATGGCCCCACTCCGGGCCGAGTTGGTGATCCAGCAGGCGCATGATGGGGGCGGCCATCCAGGTGGCGAGATGGACCCCGTTCGTCACATGGCCGACCGGCACGTTCTCGGCGGGCCGGCCGGGCCAGAAGGGCGTGCACAGTTCACGACTCACAATGCCATGACGCCGCGCCACGCCATTGACCCGCCGAGCGAGGCGAATCGAGGCGGCCGTCATGTGATACATGTCGGGGCCGGACTCCGGATGATAGCCAATCCGGAGGAACGATTGCGCGTCGATCCCCATCGCCTGCCAATAGCCGGACGGTTCGTCAGCGGCGCAGGCCAGGACGTCGGTCGTGGCGAACTGGTCGTGTCCGGCCGGCACCGGCGTGTGGGTGGTGAAGACGCTGGCCGAGCGCACCTGGGCGACGGCATCCGCGTAGGTCAGCCCCGCGAGACACTTTTCCCGCACCCGCTCGACCATCATGAAGGCGGCATGCCCTTCGTTGGCATGCCACGCGGCGGGATGGATCCCGAGCGCGCGCAGCACCCGCACGCCACCGATGCCGAGCAGCCACTCCTGGCGCAGCCGCATCGCGGGCCCCCCCGAGTAGAGCCGCGAGAGCAGCGGCCGATCGTCGGGATGATTCTCCTCCAGATCCGAGTCGAGCAGGAAGACCGGGACACGTCCCACCTGCATCCGCCAGACGCGGATGTGCACATCGCGCCCGAAGGTGCGAACGGTCACCAGATGGCGCTGGCCGTTGGGGCCTTCCACCGGGGCGAGTGGCACGCGGTCAAAGGAGATCCGGTCCTCGGAGTCCTGCTGCCAGCCGTCCGTGCTGATCTTCTGATCGAAGTAGCCGTTGCGATACAGGATCCCCACGGCGACGATCGGCACGCCGAGATCCGAGGCGGTCTTCAGATGATCGCCGGCAAGCACACCCAGGCCACCGGAGTAGATCGGCACGGAATTGTGAATACCGAATTCCGCGCAGAAGTAGGCAATTGGCTGGCCGCGCAATTCGGGAAAGGTCCGCGCGTACCAGGTATCCACGTCGCCCGCTTCGGCGGTGAGCCACTGCATGACCCCGTCATATCGTTTGCAGAAATCCGCGTCCTCGGCGAGGTGCGCGAGGCGCTCCGGCGGGACCTGCTGCAGCAACACGATGGGGTTGTGCCCTGAGCGATCCCAGACGGTTTCATCAACGTCGCGGAACAGGCTGCGGGCATCGCGATTCCAGCTCCATGCGAGATTGCTGGCGATGTGTGCCAAACCGGCGATGCGTGCGGGCAATGGCGGATACGCCCCGCCGAGGGGCATGGCTGCAGCAGTGAGCCCGGTGGGCTCCATCGACGGGAGGGTGGACGCAGTCATGATCGAGAAAACGGAGTCGAAACGGTCAGGCGGACCAAGGGTGATACTGGAAGCTATTGTGACGTAAGCAGTCCGACAGCGCGTCGCAATGCCCGGCCACCTGCAGGCGACGCCTTGCGCGCCACGCGGCGAGGCCATCCATTGTGACCGGTGCCGGTCCTGCTTCCATCATCCCGTCCGATGTTCGCCTTCGACCCCTCCGATCTCTTTCTCCCCTCGGGCGCCGCCAGCGTGCAGCGCTGCGCGACTTGTGGGGAGATCCGTCCGGAACTGGATCCGGCCCCCGCCTGTCCCTCGTGTGGCGGCCTGCTGGACATTGTGCATGCCCCGCCGCAGGACATCACCGGCGCCGCGTTGACCGGGCCGGCGTTGCGGGCGTCGTTCGCGGAGCATTGCTGCGCGCGACCGATGGGTTCGCCCTCTGGTGTGTGGCGCTTTCAATCGCTCGTGATGCCGGCGGCCGGCCTGGCGGTGGTCAGCCATCCGGAGGGAAATACGCCGTTGCTCCACCGTGTCGCGCTCGACCGGTACTGCGGGGTGGAGGGGTTGCGCATCAAGCATGAGGGACACAACCCCACTGGCTCCTTCAAGGACCGCGGCATGACCGTTGGGGTGACGCAAGCGGTGCGATTGGGGGCGCGTGCCGTGGCCTGCGCCTCCACGGGGAATACGTCGGCGGCACTGGCCTCATATGCGGCGCAGGCGGGGATTCCGGGGCTGGTCTTTGTGCCGGCCGGGAAGATCGCCCTGGGGAAGCTGGCACAGACACTGGGGTACGGCGCCCGCACGCTGCTGGTGCGTGGGGATTTCGACGCTTGCCTGCGGCTCGTGCAGGAGGCCTCGCAGGCGCTCGGGATTTACCTGCTGAATTCCATCAATCCGTGGCGCGTTGAAGGGCAGAAGACGATCGTCTTCGAACTGTTGCAGCAGCTGGGATGGGATGCGCCGGACTTCCTCGTACTTCCGGCGGGGAATCTCGGAAACACCGCGGCCTTCGGCAAAGCGTTGCGTGAAGCGCATGCGCTCGGGCTCATTGCCCGGGTCCCGCGTGTGGTGTCGGTCCAGGCGGCCGGGGCGGCGCCCTTTGCCAAGGCGTTTCCGGAGCAGTTCGCCACGCGATACCGTGTTGACGCCGAAACGATCGCCACCGCGATTCGCATTGGTGATCCCGCCTCGTGGGATCGGGCGGTGCGCACGATTCAGGAAACCGACGGGCTGGTGCTGTCCTGCAGCGACGAGGAGATCGTGGCGGCGAAGGTGGCGATTGATGCCGCCGGTGTGGGATGTGAACCGGCGAGCGCGGCGAGCGTGGCCGGTGTTCGGCAGTTGGTGCGTGATGGTGTAATCCGGCCCGGCGATCGCGTCGTGGCGGTGTTAACGGGACACATTCTCAAGGATCCTGGGATGCTGGTGACGTTGCATGAGGATCCCGCGCGCACGGAGGCGAATCCGCCCCTCGAGATTGACGCGACGGTGCAGGCGGTGGAGCAGGTGCTGGCGGCCGATGCCGCTCGGCGGCGGGCGGTGACCGCATGAATGCCTTTCCACGACGCACCCTGATCACGGGGGCCTCCCGTCCATTGGGGGTCGAGTTGGTCCGGCAGTGTTTGATGCGCGGGGATGTGGTGTACGCGGCGGCCCGCAATCCGGCGCGGGTGCCGATTCTCGCCGATCTCCGCGCGGAGTTTGGCGGGTTGGAACTCCTGGCGCTCGATCCGGCGGATGCCGCGTCCGTGGCCGATGTCATCCCCGTGCTGGAGAGCCTGACCTCGTCGCTCGATCTGATCGTCGTGGCCCCGGCAGAAGCGGGGGTGCATGACCGCCTTGAGGACGCCGAGCGTGATCAGGCGTTGTCGACGATGCGTGGCTCCGGGCTCGTGGAGCATTATCGTCGGCACGCGGTGGCGCCGGTGCTGTTGGTGCGCACGCTGCTGCCGTTTCTGGTGGCCAGTGAGTCGGCGCGCGTGCTGATGGTCTCGACGTGGCTGGGATCGCTCGCCGGCAAGACGCAGGGAGGCGACTATGCGACCTGCGCGAGTGCGGCGGGGCTGCACATGCTGACGCGGGCGCTGGCGCACGATCTGTCGGAGCAGGGGATCACCATCTGCCTCGGCAACCCCGGTCATTATGCCACCGCCCCCGACGGCCCGGCCTTCCACATCCCGATCGATGAATCGGCCCGCGGGTTGCTGAGTGTGGCGGAGCGGTTGCCGCGCGACCGCAGCGGCGCCTTTTTGGACTGGACCGGGAGCGAGCGCGCCTGGTAGGGCGCGTTCACTCCACGGAGGCCATCGGTGGGGTCGCTCAGCGCCCCCGGCGCATGGGCGCCGAGCGGCGCTGCCGATCGGCGGCCTTGAGAGGCTCGTTCATCTCCGCGGCGGGTGAACTGCTGCGTCCCATGCCGCCAATCCCGCCGCGTCCCATCCCCCTATGCCTCAACGTCCCATCCCACCCATTCCGCCCATGTCTCCCATCCCGCCCATCCCCCCCATGCGCGAGGGCCGCGGGCGTGCGGCGAGCCGGTCGGTGGGATCCTGGGGCCTGGATCGATGGGGGCAGAGCGTAGGGCGTGCCGCGCTGCTGGGGCTCATGGTGTTCACCAGTGCCTGTCGCACAAACACTACAGCGGGACCGTCTCCCAGTCCCACGGGGACCGTGCCAGCCAGCCCACCACCGGCGGTCGCCGCGCCCGTGGCCGCCCTCGCGGTGATTCCGGTGCAGGTCACCTATGTCCTGCGCACGCTGCAGCCCACGCTCGACTCGCTGTTCCCTGTACGGGACTCGCTCACGGCGGCGCAATGCACGGCGGCGCGTGGGCTCGTCTGTCATCAATACGTCTATCGCCGCGATTCGCTACAGCTGCGCGGCGTGGGGGACCGGTTCCAGATCGGGACTCCACTGACCTATCGGGCGCAGGTTGGCGCCCTGGGGCGTGCGGGGCTCGCGGGGTGCGGCTACGCGCCGGAGTCGCCGCGGCGTGCCGCGCTGTCGATGAATGTCGCGCTCTACTGGCGCCGCGATTGGCGCATCGGGGCCCGGGATACGCGGCTCGCGGCCACGCTGCAGGATCCCTGTCGGATTGGGGGGCTCGATGCCACGCCGACCTTGCAGGCGCTGATTGACCGGCAGCTCGCCGGGTTCGCGGCGCAGGTGGACAGTGCGATTCCCCGCGCCGCCAACTTTCAGCCACTCGCCGATTCACTCTGGCGCAGCTTCTCGGCCCCGATGGCGCTCGATTCGGCGGGGACGCTCTGGTTGGTCCTGGATCCGGAGACGGTGCGCGTGGTGCCATTCACCGGCACGGGACCGAGCCTGACCACCGCGCTCGTCCTCTACGCGCGTCCCCGCGTGGTGAGCGGCGCGCGGCCGAGTGCGCGGGGGCGTCCGCTTCCGCCGCTGTCGCTTGGGGAGGCCCCCCCGCGGTTCACCGTGCCGGTCACGGTCGAACTGCCCTTCGCTGATGTTGGACGTCGGGCGTCGGAGCTGTTGGCGGCGGAAACGCGCACGGGGAGCGTGCAGGTGGACAGCGTGCAGGTCCGGGGGCGCGGGGATACCGTGCTGGTGGACCTGGCCGTGTCGGGCACGCTGCGCGGACAGCTCGCGATGGTATCCCGGGTCCACTGGGATGCGGAGCGCCGAGAGCTCCGGCTCGATGATCTGGAGTGGACGCTTGAGAGCCGCAACGCGCTCACGCGGGTGGCCGCGACGTTGGGAGCGCCGCTGGTGTCGCGCGCAATCCGGCGTGCGACCTCCGGCGGGCGGATTTCCGTGGGGGGGCAGCTCGATGCCACCCGGTCGGAGCTGATGCGCAAGCTGAACGGACCGATGGGGGCGGGCGCGATGATGGGCGGCAGCGTGACGACGCTACAGATTACGACGGTCACGACGAGCAGTACGGCGTTTCTGGTGCAGGCCCGCCTCGAAGGCACGAGCGGCGTCTGGTTTCAGCGCTGATTCCTGTTTCTTCACTTGGAGCCACTATGATGCGGCTGGGTCTTGCACGTTGGGCGATGATGGCATCGCGGTCGACCGCCCCGCGATCGCGCCGCTGGTGGCGTGTGGCGATGGCGCTCTCTGTCGTGCTCCTCGGCATGGCGCCGGCGTTGTCGGCGCAGTCGGCGACGCCATCGACGCCGCTGAGCGCCGATGCGGTCACCAAAAAAATGATGGCGCGCCTCGCCGCGCTGTCGGCCGATTCCATGGAAGGGCGTCGCGCCGGTTCGCCCGGGGCGCAGCGTGGTCGCCGGTGGATCATCGGGGAGCTCACGGCGATGGGCGCGAAGCCGGTGGGGACGTCCTTTGAGCAGGCGGTCACGCTCCCCGCGCGCGCTGGACTGGATACGCTGGGGGCCAACGTCGTGGCGCGGATTCCCGGACGCCGCACTGGTGGGCCTGTGCTGGTGCTGAGTGCGCACTCGGATCATCTGGGCATACGGAACGGCCAGGTGTACAACGGGGCCGACGATGACGCCTCCGGGTGTGTGGCGTTGCTCACGCTTGCGGAGCAGTTGCTCGCATCACCACCGCAGCATGACGTGATCCTCGCCTTCTTCGATAACGAGGAGGGCGGCATGCACGGCTCGAAGACGTTTGTGGCGTCGGGGCTCGTGCCCCTCGAGCGCATCGCGCTCGATATCAGCCTCGATATGGTCGCCCGTCAGGATGGCCAGGCGCTGTGGGTCGCCGGCCTCGCCCATTATCCGGGGCTTCGTGGGCTCGCCGAATCGTCGGCCAAAGGCGCGCGGGTGGCGATTCGCTTCGGACACGACACGAAGGATCTCAAGCCCGGCGATGACTGGACGCGATCGTCGGACCACGCCGCCTTCCATGCGAAGGGGATCCCGTTCCTCTACCTCGGCGTCGAAGATCACCCCGACTATCACAAGCCCGGGGACGATGCCGACAAGGTGGATCCCGCGTTCTATCGGGGCGTGGTCGATTTCGCGCTGACGCTTGTGCGCGCCGCTGATGGCGCGCTCGAGACGGTGCGCGCGCTCCGCCC
>JBAXMW010000043.1:0-23736 GCA_037134115.1 Gemmatimonadaceae bacterium
CCCCTTCGACGTCATGGTGCACTCGACCGGCATGCTCGTGCTGCGGGCCTGGCTGTCACGCCCAGGGGCCACGACCGCTCGACTCGCCCGCCTCAAGCATCTGATCGCCCTCGCCCCCGCCACCTTTGGCTCGCCGCTCGCGCACAAGGGCCGCAGCTTCCTCGGCGCCCTCGTCAAAGGGCGCAAAACGCTGGGGCCGGATTTTCTTGAAGCCGGTGATCAGGTCCTCGACGCCTTGGAACTCGGCGGGCGCTTTGCGTGGCAATTGGCGGAGACCGATCTCTTTGGCAGTCAGCCATTTTACGACCGCACGCGGGACACACCCTGGGTCTTTGTCTTCTGTGGCACGCGAGGCTTTCGTGGGCTGTCCGCGATCGCCAATGAACCGGGGACCGATGGTACGGTCCGCTGGGCCGGCTGTGCGCTCGATAGCCGCAAAGTGGTCCTCGATCTGTCGCGGGAGTGTGCCGCAGCCGATCGCGTCCGGCTCGCCGCGTGGACCCATGAGGATGTCCCCGTCATCCCCGTGGACGGTGTCGATCACGGCACCATTCTCTCCAATCCGCCGGCTGACTTGATCGCGCAGGTGTGCGCCGCGCTGCGAATCACATCGCGTACGGGCTATGCGGCGTGGCAGCGCGACATGGCTCCATCTGCGCAGGCGCTGCGCGAGACGCTGACCCCGTGGCAGCAGTTTTTTGTGCGGGCGGTCGACGAGCGCGGTGATGGCATTGCCGACTGGAACCTGCAACTCGCCTGGGCCGACGGCAATGTCTTGCGCCCCTTCACGCAGGACGTGCATGTGTACGCTGGTGATCCCAGCTATCGCTGCTTCCATGTGAATCTGGCGAAACTTGGCGAGGGCGCCGCCGCAAACGCGCCGCCGCAACGCTTGTCGGCGGAGATCTTCGCCAGTACCGGCACGGCGCGCGTGCACTATCGCGGCGCCCTGGCCCATCAGGAATCGCTCGAGGAGCGCGGGGGATCGTGGTCCGGGACGCTCGATCTTTCCACCGTCCTTCCAGATCGCACGCTGCGCCTGTTCTATCCGTTCACCACCACCTTTGTGGAACTGCGTCTCGACCGGGAACCACGGGTGGGCCCCGGGATGGTTGTGCGGTTCGGCACGACCTGATGCAGACGGATTCCACGCACCAACTCGCGCCCATACTGCTCTGGGCATCGGGGGCGGTCATTGGCGCCCTCATGATGTGGGCCGTGCAACGCCGCTGGCAGCGCGACGCACTGCAGGCCGCCACCGCACAGGCCCGCCTCGAGGCGGAAGCCGCCGCACGCACCGAGCTCGCCCCGCTGCGCGAAGCGCTCGTGCGTCATGAAACCGAAGCGGCGCTGACGGAACGCCATGGTAATGTCGCGGCGCTCCTTGATCCCATTCGCGAAACGCTCGCGCGCTACGATGACGCCTTCGCTCGACTCACGCAGGCGCAGGCCCATACCGTCGGGGCGTTAGGGGAACGGCTCGAGCTGATGACGGCCTCCAGTGAGACGCTGCGCCTGGAGACACAACGTTTGGCGCAGGCGCTGCGCGCCCCCCATGTGCGCGGCCAATGGGGGGAATTGCAGCTGCAACGCGTCTGCGAGCTGGCTGGCATGCTCGCGTATTGTGACTTCACCCCGCAAACCACGCTGCGGCAATCCGATGTGGTGCAGCGCCCGGATCTGATCGTGCGACTCCCGGGTGATCGGCAACTCGTCGTGGATGCGAAGACGCCCCTCGCGGCGTATCTCGACGCCATGGCGGCTCCCGATGATGCCACCCGCGCCACGCTGCTTGTGGCGCATGCGGCACAGGTGCGCAGTCATGTGCAGCGGCTCGCCGCGAAGCAGTATTGGGCGCAATTCCCAGCGTCTCCCGAGTTTGTCATTCTCTTCTTGCCGGGCGAGGCCTTTTTCGCGGCGGCCCTCGAGGCCGATCCGTCCCTGCTCGAGGTCGCGCTGCGCGAGCGGGTGTTACTCGCGACGCCGATCACGCTGATTGCCCTGCTTAAAGCGGCGGCCACCGGCTGGCGTCAGGCGCGTGTCTCCGCCGATGCGGCGCAGGTGATCGCGCTGGGGCAGGAGCTGCATCAGCGGCTCATGGCCTTCGAGTCGCAGCTCGGGGATATCGGCAAAGGGCTGCAGCGCGCGGTGGAGGCGTACAACCGCAGCGTGGGCAGCCTGGATCGTCGCGTGCTGGTCAGTGCCCGCAAGCTTGCGGCGCTGCAGGATGACACGGCGGTACTCGAGGCCCCCGCGCCGATCGAGACGTTGGTGCGTGCCGCCGGCGCGGTGGAGTCGGCGCCGTCTCCGTCCGATGCGGCCCCGTCCACCGACGCGGCGGACGGGGCGTAACGCGGAGTTAGAGCGAGCCGAGGAGGTCGTCGATGGCCTTGCGATCGGCGTCCTGCAACGAATCGGCGCCGTGAATGATGCGCTGGAGCACATCGACCGCTTCGGCGGCGAGATCCTCCGGATGGCGACGATCGCGATCGAACCGCACGATATGCCCGAGCAGAATCGTTTCGAAGGGCGCGACCTCCGCCTCGATGCTCTCCTCGTCATCGTCCTCGTCGTCCCCATCGTCATCGAGATCGTCATCGATGTCGCGCATCGCTTCATAGCGCGGCACGCTGGCTTTCCACGGCTCATCGGCGTGCGCCTGCGCTTCGATCGCCTCACTCGGGACGAGCGCGAAGAGGCGGCACTGTAACCCGGGCGCTTCTTCGAAAGCGAAGAGCCCCAACCGGACCGGCTCCTCGAAGAGCCGGAGCGCAATGAGCCGCTCGATGGCTTCCGGGGGCATCGCACTGCGCGCCACCATGCGGCCGTCGATATGCGCGACAAAGGCCGAGGAATCCGGTGCCCGCGGATCATCGACCTGAGCGACCGAGAGTTGGACCGGTTCACGCGTGGTCACGAAGACCGCCGGCTTGCCCTCGCCCTCGTCGAATGGGCCAGAGCGTTCGTCTTCGGGGGACTCGAATTCGTCAGACGACATGAGCGGGGGCGCAGAGGACCGGGACAGAAATTGGCTGCTGTGAATTAGGCAATGGACCAGCCATCAGTAAGGGGGGCCCAGAGGGGTCCGTGGCGGTCAGCGGAGGTCACTGAGTTCGGTCTTTTCGAAGACCTCACCCAGCCCCACCATGGCGGCCCAGATCTCCACAACGATGACCGCCGAACCGGCCAAGACCGCCACGGGGAGGACCCACCCATGCCAGCTCCGCCCCAACAGCAGCACCAGCGCCCCAATACCCACCGGAAAGACGAGCGCGATCGCCGCCGCCAGTGAGGTGGCGCCCATGGTGAGCAGATTCTGCCCCATCGTTTCGAAACCCCGCCCGTCGGTCCCCATACGCACCCATGCCGGGAACATGAGCGCCGTGGCGTTCTGGATCGTGAAGAGGAGCGCATTCACAAAGGGGATCCCGAGCGCCACCGCGAGCAGTACCGGGACATCCATCCGTTCGGGATCCCAGAGCTTCGGCTCCAATGTCGCCACGGTGACGGGCACCAAGAGGACACACCACATGGTGATGGTGTGCAGGAGCGCGGCGCCGGCCATTTCCGCGGCCACGATCTGGCGGCCCGGCAGCGGCCACGTTTTCAGAATCGCCAACCGCGGCAGATCGAGACGCAGGTCGTACCGCATCGAGACCGGCCCCAAAAAGAGGAGCATCGCGCCCATCGCGGCCATCATTCCGGTGAACGCCTCGGCGGCGTGGCTATTGCGCGCATTGCGCAGCATCAGTGCCATGGCCACCAGGATCAGCGAAAAGAGAATGACCTGGAGCCGCCAGGCGCCCCCGCGGATCGCCGCCGCCACATTCTTCCAGGCGATGGCCACCGCTGGATGCCCGTGCAGCGACAACCGCGGCGCCCGCGCGACCGTCGACCGTCCACGGCCGAACCAGCCCATGGATCCCAGATTCGCGGTCCGGGCCCGCTGCAAGCGTTCCACGCGATACTGCGTGGCCTCGATCGCCGCCTCTTCGAAGGCGGTGTCGGTCCGCATGACCGCAGCATAGTGGAGCAGGAGGAGCACCAGTGGGGCGGGCAACGCCGCCACCCAGGTGGCCGCATCCGCCGCAAACAGCGGTCGCAGGAGCGCCTGCGCCGGCCACAGTGCCATCGCCGCCATCGGCTGGCGGAGCGCGGTGTTGGCCGCCGATACCGTGGCGCCAAGCCCCTGCGCATACGCCGCCAACAACGTCGCCCGTTCGGCGAACAGCGTCCAGGCCAAGCCGGTCAGCGGAAAGGCGAGCACCAGCATGGGGAGGAGGCTGCGCCGCCAGCCGGCGCGGTCATGCTCCGCCACGGATGCGCGCAGCATCGCCACCGCGAGCCGGTGCAGTGCGAAGACCGAAAAGATCACCCACAACGCCAGCCCTCGGCGCCATCCACTCCAGCTGCCCGCTTGGCCGCGGAGCAGGACGGAAAAGATGGCGGTGTTCAGCAGAATACCGAGTTGCAACCGGAGCAGCTTCGCGTGGACGAGGGTGCGACGGGAGACGGGCGCCGGGAAGAGGAACTGCAACTCCGCCGGCGTGAAGGCGAGGGTGGACCGATCGGCGCCAAAGAGCCACCAGCGGGCCGCGACGGCCATGAGCAGGACCGCCACGAGCGGGGGCACATTCCCCCCCTTGGTCCACGCGCCGGTGGGGAGGGCGTTCGAATTCCGGAAAAAGGCCCACCACAGGTACAACATCCCCATCACGATCGCGGCGAGATACCGGGGGCTCCGGGCCTTCTGCAGCTGGGCCCGAAACCGATTGGCCATGCTTCGCGCGTACAGGAACGCGAGCGCCTGCAAAGGGTGTGTTCGCGACACCATCGTGCCATTATGCATGCATCATCACCGCATTATGCGACATTATCGGCCTCAGGATCGCCGGTCAGGGCGATGAACATTTCTTCAAGGGTCCGTCCCGCCAGCGTTGGGTTCTGCGCCACGATCTCGGCGATCGTGCCATGCGCCACCGCCTCGCCGCGCCGGATCACCAGGATCTCCGTGCACAGCTCCTCCACCAGATGCAGCAGATGCGAGCTGAGAATCACCGACGCCCCCTCGCGCGCCCGCGCGAGGATCGTCTCCTTCATCCGACGGATCCCCACCGGATCGAGCCCTGTCAGCGGTTCGTCGAGCAACACCACCGAAGGACGGTGGAGCAACCCACAGGCAATCGCCAGCTTCTGCTTCATCCCTCGGGAGAGCTCCGGCGGGAGCGCCGCACGCTTCGCCGTGAGTTCGAGCTCGTCGAGCAACACCGGGATCTGCACCGCGGCGTCGGGCACCCCATACAGGCGCGCCACGAACTGCAAATGCTCGGTCACCGTGAGATAGTCAAAGAGCTGCGGTTCATCCGGGATGAACGCCAGACGCCCCTTCGCCTCCACCGCCTGCGTGGCCAAATCGAGCCCCGCGATCCGGATCTGCCCCGCCGTCGGTTGCAAAATCCCCGCCAGCGCCCGCAGCGTCGTGGTCTTGCCCGCCCCATTGGGGCCAACCAGCCCGAGGACATGCCCCGCCGGAACGGCGAAGGACAGCGGCTTTACGGCCAACGTCTCGCCGTACGATTTTGAGAAGCCTGTGACGTCAATCACGGTCGCGATGGGGAAAGGAGTAATGCAACCCGGGAACCGTCGCCATATTGATGGAGGCTGCGCACGGGAGGAGAAGCCCACGTGAACACTCCATCCGTGACATGCCTGCGGTCAAGATCGTCTCCTGGGTGGAATTCCCGTCAGAACTTCACTGTACCCCGGCGCTCCTGTGTCCTCCCCGTCGCTCGCCCAAACCGTTTACATCGCGCGTCAGCCCATCTTTGACAGCGCCAACAAGCGGATTGCGTACGAGCTGTTGTATCGGGAAAATGCGACCGCCACCTCCGCCGGGATGTCGGCGCAAGATGTCATGTGCAGCGACACGGCGCTGCACGCGGTCGTCTCCATCGGCCTCGACCGCCTCACCGACGGGGCGCTGGCTTACGTCAATGTGACCCGGGAGCATCTCCTGGGGGCGCTGTACAAGGTGCTCGACCCCTCCACGGTGGTGCTGGAGCTGCTCGAGTCCATCGAACCGGACGACGACATCATCGCGGCCTGCCAAGCAGCCGTCGACGACGGCTACACGCTCGCGCTCGATGATTACGACGGCCGACCGTCGCTGGATGTGCTGCTCCCCTTCGTCCGCATCGTCAAACTGGACGTGCTCGGGAAAACCGCCGACGACTTCGCCGAGACGGTACGCACCCTCCGTGAACGCAACATCACGGTGCTCGCCGAGCGCATCGAGACCGCCGAGGTGCTGGAGGCGTTCCGGCAGCTTGGCTGTCAGCTCTATCAGGGCTACCTCTTTAGCCGGCCGCAGACGTTCAACGGGCGGGCGATCACGGCGCATCAGGCGGCCTTGATTCGCATTATGGGGATGCTGAATCAGCCGGCCATCACCGATAGCGCGCTCGACGATGCCTTCAGCGCGCAGCCCACGCTTACCTATGCGCTGCTGCGCATTGTGAATTCGGCCTCGTTCGGTGGGCGCTCCATCGATTCGATTGGCCACGCGATTCGTCTCATCGGCCGAGCGGCGCTCTCGCGGTGGCTGATGGTGATGCTCGTCTCGTCGGTGGCGCAGCAGGGCCCGGTCATGAATGAAATGGTGCTGCAGGCGCTCATCCGGGGCCGGTTCTGCGAGCTGCTCACCGTGCACAACAGCGACGGGGATCCGTCGGCCCGGTTCCTGGTCGGGATGCTCTCCTGCATTGACCTGCTCCTCGGTCTCCCCCTCACCGATGTCCTGGAGCGCTTGCCCGTCAACGCCGATGTGCGGAATGCGCTCCTGCGCAATACGGGCCCGCATGCACAAACGCTCGCGGTGGCCTTGGCCTACGATGGCGGGCGATGGGACGAGGTCGACACCTGGACCGGCGGCTCCGCCGAGGCGGAGGCGACGATGACCCGCTTCTACAGCGACGCGGTGCAGTGGGCGAAGGCGAGGCTCACCGGCGAGTAAGTCGCCAGATCGGCCGTGCGCGGAGTATCCGCCCCACGACCATCGATGGCTCAGCGGTCGTTCGGGGACCGTGACGAGACGCTGGCCGGCTCACGCGCGACGACGGGAGGGCCAGACGCTGCGCCACCGGCGACTGTATCCGGCTCCTGGCCGGACTGACTCCCCAGCTGCCGGCTGAACGGTAGCAGAATGGAGATGCGGCGGTTCGCGGCGGCCAAGGGATCGGCCGGTACCCGCAGGCGGGTGTCGGCGAGCCCACGGACTTCGACAATGCGGCGCCCACCAACCCCGACCGTCTCCAGCACGCGGCGGGCCGCATTGGCCCGATCGGCGGACAACTCCCAATTGCCGTAGGACCCGTCGGATCCAAACTTGGCGGCGTCGGTGTGTCCTTCGATCGCAATCGGATGTTCGAAATCCGCCAGCGACGCGCCAATCAGCTGCAGCGCGAGCATCGTGGCCGGCTTCATGCGCGCCGATCCCGACTGGAAGAACCGATCGCCGGGCCCGGATTCCACCAGCTCAATCCGCAAGCCGTCCCCCGTGACCTCCACATCGACATCGGCCATCAGTTTCTTCAGGGAATCGCTCCCCGCCAGCTTTTCCTTGATGTTGTCGCGCATCGTTTCGAACTGCTGCGCTTCCTGCATGTGCACGACCATCTTCATCTGCGGCGGCTTCTGCATGCGCCCAGGCATGGAGCCCACGCTGAGCGGACTGGAGCCGGAGCCAAATCCCTTCTTGTAGCCAATGGGATTCGCGAAGTAGCCCTCAACGGCCTGCTTCGTTTTGTCATCCATGCCCAGAATCCAGAGCACCATGAAGAACGCCATCATGGCGGTCACGAAGTCGGCATACGCCACCTTCCAGGACCCGCCGTGATGGCCGCCGCCACCGGCGACTTTCTTCTTGACGATGACGATCTTCTTGCCGGCGCGCGCGCTCATGGCTACGCGGCCTTCTTGCGCGTCAGTTCTTCGAGTTCCGTGAAGCTGGGCCGCTCATGCGGCTCGATGTTGCGGCGCGAGAACTCCACGGCGGTCATCGGGGCATCGCCACGCGCAAAGGACAACAGCGCCGTGCGGATGCAAAGCATGTAGTCATGCTCGGCGTGAATGCGCGACTCCATCGCCTTGGCGATCGGGCCGAACACGCCGTACGCCAGCAGAATGCCAAGGAAGGTGCCGACGAGAGCGGCGGCCACTTTTTCACCGATCTCCGACGCCGCGCCACCGATCGAGCCCATCGTGATGATCACGCCGAGCACGGCGGCCACGATGCCGAAACCTGGCATGGCGTCCGACACCGTGGTGACGGCGTGCGGCACGAGCATCGCTTCGTGGTGATGCTTTTCCAGATCCACATCGAGAATCTCGGCGAGGTTGTGATCCTCGACGGTCCCGGTGAGCAGCACCTTCAGCGTGTCACACAGGAGCGACACGGCATGGTGGTTGCCCATGAACGAGGGGTACTTCTTGAAGATCTCGCTCTGATCAGGATTTTCGATGTGCGGCTCCATCCCGACCAGACCGTCCTTGCGCGCCTTCTGGAAGATCTCGTACAGTACCTGCAGGAGCTCGGCGTACGCTTTCGCGCCGTAGGGGTTGGGCTTGAGAAGACCGAGCGTCTGCGTCAACACGCCCTTCATCACTGCGGGGGGATTCGCGATGATCAGCGTGCCGATGGCCGCCCCGCCGAGAATCAGAAATTCGTTGGGCTGGATCAACACGGCCAGTTGGCCATGGTGCATCACATAGCCACCAATCACGGCACCAAACACGATGACCAGGCCAATGATGATGAACACGCAGCAGATCCGGAGAACAGGGTGAACGAATCAGGGGAGCAGACGCCGTCGGGGCTGGCCCGTTGGCTCACCGTACATGACGATCTACTGCGGGGATTGGTACATTCTTTCAGTAACCGGGTCGGCGCCATTGCCACCACCGCCTACCTGCTGGAGCTCCAGCCGGGGTCGCCCACAGGGCCGACCGCCACGCTCCGGGAGGAATGTGACCGGTTGGACGCCCTGCTGCATCTCCTGCGCCTGCTCCCGCACCGCGGGGATGCCCCGGCCGAGCCGGTCATCCCAACGGACGCCGTCGCGCAAGCGATGGCGCTGCAGCACGAACATCCCGAGCACCGCGAGACCTCCATGACGGTAACACGGGATGGGGACCTTCAGCCAGCCTATGTGGAGCCCGGCGCCTTCACCATGGCGCTCGCCGTGGCCATTGGAGCGGCACGACGGGCCGCCCACGCGGGTGGGGAGGTGGCGATCACCATCGGGTGCACGACCGATCGTGTAACGATTTGGGCCCGTGGCGTGCGTGCCGATCACTTCCCCGGCGACGCTGACCCACGGGCCCAAGACGACCTCGCGGCCGTCGAGTGGCTCTTGGCCCCCTCAGGAGGCCGAGCGCTCGCCGACCGGGCCGGGGTCGGGCTCGCCGTCCCCACGCTGCAGGCTGCTCGGCGCCACTGACCCCCCAGGGACCAGCGAGGCCAGCAGCGGCGACGTCGGCGATGCCACCGTCGCCCGCCGGTTTTCGTGGGCAATCGTTTCCGCGATCTCGCCGCGTAGGATTTTCACGCTCGAAGGCGCATCGATGCCAATGCGCACGCCGCCCCGTTCACAGGCGACGACCACAATACGGATGCCACCCTCAATCAGGATGGATTCCCCTTCCCGCCGACCAAGTATGAGCATGGGACTAGATCAGACCGAGGAGGGTCTGCGTCAGCTCATCGACCGATTTGAGCAGCTTGGCTGCGGCGGTGTACGACTGTTGAAAGCGCATCATGCGAACGAGCTCCTCGTCAGTGTTGACGCCGATGACCGACTGACGCCGGGAATCGGCCTGGGACTGCGCCGCGGTGGCGGCGGTTGAATCGTCTTCCGCCGCTTTGACCGAATAGCCCAGCGTGGTCATCAGATCGCGGTGGAACCCTAAGAACGAGCCGGAGAGAATGCCCCCTTTCCGGTTCGTGAAACTGATGGCGTTCTGGTCTTCGATCAACGCCTTCATCTGGACCGCCAGTTGGTTATCCGACTGGGCGTTGGCGTCCTTGGAGGCGGCAATCTTCGCGGCGCTCGCTTCGACCGCGGTATCCAGCCGGATGGAACCCGCCGTCACCGGCGTGCTGACCGTGCCCGGATCAAAGAAATTCCCCGCCGCAGTCCCCGGAATCGTCCCACCCGGGAAGAGATAGCCCTGCGTGTGGACCCCGTTCACCTTCGTCACCAGCGCCATCGCCATGGCGTTCAACTGCGCGCGGAGGTCCGGCACACTGTTGTTCACGGTGTCCAGCAACGCCCCGAGCCGACCGCCAATGGTGCCACTCTTCATGAGGGATCCGGAGAGCGACATCTCCACCGGCACGTCCACCGACCCCGTCGACATGCCGGTATTGCCGGACAGGGCGCGGGCGGTGGAGCCTTCCACGATGGTGGAGGCCCCGATCATGACGGTCACCGAGCCGGACGACTGCGGGATGACCCGAATGCCGCCGTTCTTCGCCAGCGTGTCGATCATGCGGTCCCGGTGATCGCGCAGATCATTGGCCGTGGCCCCGGTGGTCTCCGCCGCCGAGATCTGCCCATTCAGCTCCGCAATCGTCGCGGTCTGCTGATTGATCTCGTTGATCGCCCCTTGCACTTGCTGCAGCGCAGTGTTCCGCACCTGCGTCAAGCGGTCATCATACGAATTCAGCAGCTGCGCGAGTGAGCGGCCGCGCTGCTGCACGATGACCTTGTTCGCCCCGCTTTGTGGCGACGTCGCGAGATCGGACCACGAGCCCCAGAACTGATCGAGGGCATTGGCCATCCCCTGATCACTGGGTTCGCCAAAGATCGCCTGCAACTGCCCCAACAGGGAATTGCGGGCATCGGCCTCGCCCGTTTGTCCGGCCGTGGTCCGATAGGCATCATCGAGCAGCTGATCACGCACGCGCGAGATCGTCTGGACACTGACGCCGGTCCCAACAAAGCCGTTGCCCGTCTGGAGCGACGTCGTGCTGGCAATCACCGCTTCCTGGCGGGAATACCCTGGCGTCTGGCCGTTCGCGATGTTCTGGGAGATGGTCTGCAGCGCCGCCTGCTGCGTAAGCAGCGCGCTGTTGGCCACACTAATGAGGGAAGACATCGTCAGGCCCTTCGATTGACCATGAGCCCACGCGGCGCACCCGGATTGGGCGGTACCGTGCCATTCCCACTATCCATCGCGTACGTCGGGCGCTGCGTCGGCGCACCCGTGAGCGTCCGCACCTGCGCATCGGTGGCCTGCATCGCATCCCGCAACAGCTTGCGATTGATCCCGACTTCCCGGGTCAGCTGGTCCGCCGCTTCCTGCAGCCGCTGACGCGCTTCGCGCAGCCGGCCATCGATCTGGTCGCCCAGCTGTTCCTCGAGCTCCTTGAGCGAGCAATCCTCGCTCCGCCCCAGCAACACGTTGAGCTGACGACGGCGCTGCCGGGCCTGCCCGAGCGTCGCCAGAATGCGATGCGTGGCAAAGGTGCTGTCATCAACGCCCTGGATATCATCCGCGCCCACGGCGGTCCGCTGCCGACGCATCTGCGCAATCAGGTCGTCCAGCAGGCGACGCTCACTCACCAGCGCATCATGCAGCGCGTTGAGGAGCGCCGGGCTGGGCGGCCCGTACTGCGACATCGCATCGGAACGGGGCGTATGGGGCGTCATGGATGGGCCACAGGGTCAGAGGACGACGCAGGGGGTGCCGACAATTCCGCCTGGGCCGCACGACGCAGCTGTCGGGTGAGCGCATCGGTCAGCCCCCCCTTCCAGTGCTTCGGCATCTCGTTGGCGACATGCTCGTCAAGCATCCCGGTAAAGATATCCTCACCGGGGCCTCCCGTGACAAATCCTTCCTGCTGAGATGATTCACTGCGCATCGCCTTGAAGAGCTGCTGGACGAACACCCCCTGCAGCCCCTGCGCCGCCTTCGTCAGCTTCGCCTCCTTGGCGGCAATCGCGGGGGACGGGGCACTCGCCCGCACCGGCGGTGTCACGCTTCCAATCCCCGGGCTCCCCCCCACCGACCGGATCATCGGACAATCACCTCGGCCGAGAGGGCACCAACTTCCCGGAGCGCCGCAAAGATCGCCGCAATCTCCGACGCCGGCGTCCGCACGGCATGCAGCGCCGCCGCAACCCGTTGCACCGAAATGTTCGCCGGGAGCCGGACACTCCCCGGAATCGCCGAGGTGTCGGCCGCGACGTCGGCGCCGAGCGCCAGCGTGACCGCGCCGTGACTCACCGTGGCGGCGCCTACCATCATGTCGCCACCGGCGACCACCGTCCCATCCTTGCCATCAATCACCAGGCGCGCGCGCTGCTCCGGCTTGATCGACAGCTCCCGAATCTTGGCGTAGGCGGTCGCTTTGACGACGGTATCCGCCAACGTCACCTGCACGGATCCCTCATCCTCGACTTCCGCCGTCTTGGGACCAAAGGCCCCATTAATCGCTGAGGCAATCCGCGTCGCCGTCCCCAAATCGGGTTCGCGCAGCAGCAACCGCGAGGTCGCCGCGATCGTTGGGCGCGGCAGGTCCGCTTCCAGGATGCCACCGGCCGGAATGCGCGCCGAGGTCTCAATCGTGGAGGCGTAGCGCGTGGTGGCGCCCCCTTCGCTGATCAACAGGGAGCCCTGCGCGGTCGCCAGCGGGGGGCCGTTCGGATCGGCCACGAGCGGGGTCATATAGAGGACGCCGCCCTTCAGCGAACGGGCATCCCCCATGGACGAGACATGCACCTCAAAACGCCCGCTCGCCCGCAAATAGGGGGAGACTTCGGCCGTCACCAGCACCGCCGCCACGTTCCGGAGCCGCATGAGATCTGCCGGCACTTCCACGTTGAAGCGCCGCAACAGATTGATCACGCTCTGCACAGTCTGCCCAGCCGTCTGACCACCGACCGCCCGGTCGCCGCTGCCATCGAGCCCGACCACCAGGCCGTAGCCGACCAACCGCACCGGCAAGGCCCCTTCTGGCGAGGTGAGTTCACGGATTTTGACGTCACTCTGGGCGTAGGCCAACGCGGGCGCGATGGCGAGCACCAACGCCGCGAGCGCCAGCAGCAGCAGGGCGCGCGCGTCGCGCCACAGGGTCACCACGCGGGTCACCATTGGGGTCCGCATCATGGCCAGATGATCCCCAGCGCCTTGCTCAGCAAACCCTGCTTCGGCTTGCCCAGCGCGCCCGGCGACGAATAGAGCAGCTGGGCATCGGCCACGCGGTTGGATTCCACCATGTTGGCCGACGAAATGTCCTGCGGGCGGACCCAGCCCGTGAAGACAATGTCTTGTGCGGCTTTATCCACGTTGATGCTCTTCGTGCCTTTGACCTGCAGCAGCCCATTCGGACCCACCGCCACGACGCGGACGCTCATCTCATTCTGAAAGCGGTTCTCCCGTCGGGCCGTGCCGCGCTCCTGCTGATCGGCGCTGTTCTTGGCGGTCAGTCCCGCGCCCTTGGAGAGCGCTTGCGGCAACGACACATCCGCCGAGAGATCCCGCGTGCGCGAGTCCGTGGCGAGATTCTCTTTCACCGCGGTGGAGATGGTGTAATCATCGATGAGCACCGTGACGATATCGCCGACGATGAATCCGCGGCGATCCGCCGTCCAGGATTCGCGCATCCGTGTGGGCGTCGACGGCGCAGCCGCAGCGGCCGCAGGTGCGCCCGCAGGTGCCGCCGATGTGGCGGCGGCCGGAGCGCCGGCCCGGGCCGGCGTCTGCGCGCCAACGGGCTGTGTGTCCAGCGTCCCCGCACTGAGCAACAGCAGGGCAGCGAGCGCGGAGGGCCAACGCAGAAAGGCGGGGGCCACGGGGGGACGAAGAATCGTGATAATGCGAGCCATAGCGGCTAGCCTCAGCGAAGTCGGACAGTATTCGGCGCCACGGCAATGCCGTCGAGCCGACGCGTCGCATCGATCCGCACCCCAACCGGGGCGCCGAGCGGCGCAGAGTTTGTGGCCACGCCGGCGAGCTGCAGCCGGACCGGGCCATCCTGATACACCACGGAGACGGCGCGACCGGCCATCACCACCGGGGGGGCGCCAACCGCCGGCGCCCGCAACACTTCGCCCGCCGCGATCGGGCGATTGACCATCCACCCGATCTGCGCACGCGTCGTATCGGGCGCCACGTTGGTCCACCGCCAGATCATCGTCGTATCCACCACGGCCATGTCGCTGGCCTGCAGCGTGTCGCCGCGCTGCAGCGCCCGCGTGGCCACCGACAGGCGCACGCGCACCACGCCGCGCGGCAACGGCGAGGCCGTGGCCGACGCCGTGGCCGACGCCGTGGCCGACGCCGTGGCCGTCTGCGCGCCGACGGGGGCCGCGGCCCCCAGGAGCACGACAGCGGCGAGGATACCGACGACGCGGGACATTACCGCACCAAGCCGTTGGCCTGCTGGCTCATCTCGTCGGCCGTCTTGATGGCCTTCGAGGCGATTTCATAGGCCCGCTGCGCCGCGATCATCTCAACCATCTCCTGCACGATCTCGACGTTGCTCCCTTCCAGACTCCCCTGCTGCAGGCGCCCCATGCCGTTGTCGGCGGGGAACCCTACGACCGGCTGGCCCGAGGAGGCCGTCGCGGCGAACAGGTTCTGCCCCAGCGCCAGCAGCCCCGAAGGATTCGCAAAGCGCGCGACCTCGATGCGCCCAACCTCTGTCGGCGTGATGTCTTTGCCGCGCCGGACCGTCACAATCCCCGTCTGCGAGATCGTCAGCTCGGAGGCATCAGACGGAATACGCACCGCCGGCTGCAACGTCTGGCCACCGCTCGTCACCAGCAACCCCTGATCAGAGATCTGGAAGCTGCCGTCGCGCGAGTAGCTCATCTCGCCATTCGGCATCTGGATCTGGAAGAACCCTTCGCCTTCCACGGCGATGTCGAGGTTGCGGCCAGTCTGTTCAATCGGCCCCTGCTCGTGCATGCGCTGCACCCCGGCCAGCCGCGTGCCACGACCGACCTGAATGGCCGGCGCGCTCTGCGCGTCCGGATCCCCCAGGATCTGCTGCCCCTGAATGGTTTGATAGAGCAGATCTTCAAAGTGCGCGCGGCTCCGCTTGAAGCCAGGCGTGTTGACGTTGGCCAGATTGTTGGAAATGACTTCGGTGCGCGTCTGCTGTGCCATCATACCCGTGGCAGCGGAGCGAAGGGCCGGATCCATGCGTCAGTACCTGTTAAACGGGCTTGGCGATTTCGGTGGTCGCGATCCCGCGCACCGAATCGAGAGTGGACAGCGTCTTCTGGGCGGCGCCGAAGCGATGCAGCACATCGAGCATCGCGGTCATCGCCATCATCGGGTTCACGTTGGATTCCTCCACGAACCCCTGCTTCACGCGGCGGGCCGCCACCGGGATCTCTCGGCGCGAGGCATCCGGGACGAACTGCGTCCCCCCCTCATGCGCCAGCTGCGTCCCAGGGTCCACCGTTTCCATGCGGAGCATCGCGACCGGCCGGCTGTTCACCTTCACCTGCCCGGTGATCTCCACCTCGACGTTGCCGGGGGGGAGCACGATCGGCCCCTCCTGCCCCAGCACGGGATTATTGTGGTCGTCCACCAACCGCCGGTCGGCATCCAGATGGAAGCTGCCGTTGCGGGTAAACCGCTCCCCCGTTGGCGTCTGGGTCACGAAGAACCCGTCGCCCTCGATCCCGAGATCCAGCGAGTTGTGCGTCTCGCTGAGCGTCCCAGGGGTCAGATCCAGCGCGGTGTCGGTCGCCGCCAACGCGTTCCCCATCATGCGGGAAAAGGCCGTCTCGGCCTTGAAGCCGCGCGTGGTGGTATTCGCCAGATTGTTCGCCAGCACGGCCTGTCGACGCTCCAGCATCTGGAGCGCGGCGGCGGCACTGGTCATACCGTTTGGACGGACGGGATCAGGCATCGGACAGGGGGAAATGGGTGTACGAACTCCCCTGCCGGAAATGCAATGGTCGGGCCACACGGGCCCGACCATTGTGGAAAACCGCTAAATTGTTGTCCTGCAGTACTTTAGATCATACTCATGGGCGTCACACCGGCTCCGGCGCGCCCCAGGGGGACCGCGCCATCCGGCGGAAAATCATGCCGCCGGCGGTTGGAGTTGCCGGTCATCCGCCGTGATCGACAGCATCAGCTGGACGGCATCGATCGACAGCCCGGTCTGCTTCGCGATGTCCGGGGTCGACGATCCTGCCGCTGCCATGGTCGAAATCGCCTTGACCCGGCGGTTCCCCTGCTTGGCCGCGGACCGGCTCGCCGATCGGCTCGACGTGGTCGCCGAGGCCTTCACCAGCTTGGGTGCCGGATAGGCGGCGGTGCGAGCCGTCACCCCCGTGGTCACCCCCATAGTCCCGCCCCCGACGGCACGGGTCGGGGCCGCCTGCAACTCCGCCTCCCGACGGCGCAGCACCACGAGCGTCGCCGCGGCGCCGGCCGCCACGACCAACAGCATCCCCGGCACCACCAGCGCACGCGCCGGCCGCCCCGCCGACAGCGTCACCAACAGCCCCCGGCTGCCGCGGGCCAGCCCGGCCCCCGCCGCCGACAGCAGATCCGACAGATCCAGGACCGACGCGGCGCGGGCGGTGGTCGCTGGGGCCGAGGCCGGGGCCGAGGCCGGAGCAGAGGCCGGAGCCGTCGTCGGGGCCGTGGCCCGGGCCGTGGCGACCGTCTGGCCCGCCTCACCGCCGACCAACGGCGCAATGAGGTACGCCCCAACGCCCATGCCACCAACCGTGACCGTCACCGCCACGGCGACCACGCGGACCGCGCGCCAGAGCGCCGAGGCCATCGTCGCCATGCGGCGCGAGAGGGTCTCCGTCCCGAGGCGGCCCATCAGGGTGGTCATCGGCGTCGTCTCCATCAACAGATCGGGGCTCATGCAATCACCTGACGCAACGGCTTGAGATCATCCCGCAACTTGCCGAGCGCCTTGGTGCGGATCTGCGAGACGCGGGATTCGGTGAGTTCGAGGACCTTCGCGATTTCGTGCAACTTGAGCTCTTCGAAGTAGTACAGCGACAGCACCACCCGCTCCTGCTCCTTGAGCCGGAGGATGGCATCCTTGAGATGGGCGACTTCCTGGACATGCGTCATCCGGTCTTCGACCCCCTGCTCATCGTGCGTACGCAGCGTGTCGGCGGGGGCGGGGGATTTGCTCTCCCCATCACCAGGCGTCCGATCGAGCGGCATGTGATGCACCCCTTCGATATCGGCCTGCCAGGTCCAGAGTGTCTTCACGTCCACCCCCATCTGTTCGGCCAGCTGCCGGTCATCGGGGAGGCGACCATGTTCGCGCGCCCACGCCTCACGGGCGGCATTGATCTCGCGCGTCTTGCGACGCACCGAGCGCGGCACATGATCCTGCTTCCGCAACTCATCGAGAATGGCGCCGCGGATGCGCGGAGCGGCGAAGGTGCTGAAGGCCAGGCCACGACTCGCGTCGAACCCTTCCAGCGCCGCCATCAGCCCCATCGTCCCGGCACTGACCAGTTCATCCATGTCGGTGCGCGCCGACAAGGTCTTCGAGATCTGTCGGGCCACA
Source organism: Gemmatimonadaceae bacterium (assembly GCA_037134115.1). Taxonomy (GTDB): domain Bacteria; phylum Gemmatimonadota; class Gemmatimonadetes; order Gemmatimonadales; family Gemmatimonadaceae; genus Gemmatimonas. The sequence goes on from JBAXMW010000043.1 coordinate 17,570, forward strand.
TGGTGCACCAGACCGAGATGCTCCTGCAGCAGCAGGTCACGGGCCCGGTCACTGCCCGCATGATACGCATCCCAGAGCGCGCGGCCGGGGGCCGCAGCAGTAGGTGACTGATAGGACGTCACGATCGGATTCCAGGTCGGGAGGAGGTCGCCGCGGCGATGGCGCGCAGGACAATGTCGTGGGCAGCCAACGCCGCCGGAGAACCAGCAGCGGCGGTATGGAACGGTACGCCCGTCCGCAACGCGGTGTCGAGCGCGGCATCGGGAGGAATCGCGCCGGCAAACCGGAGCGGCATCCCGAGGAACTGACGCGTGCCGTTGTCGATGGTATCAAAACACCGCATCGCCGGGCCAGCATCGTGCCGATTGACGAGGATGTCCATCGGCATCCCCTCGCATCGGGCTTGTACGGCTTTACACAGGGCGTACGTCGAGGCCACCCCTATGGGATCGGCATCGGCGGTCACCGCCACCAGTCGTTCGTCGGCATGCGGCGTAATCGCCGCCATCACCGACTCAAAGCGGGCGCCGGCATCCACCACCACCAGGTCCATCCCGGCCCCCAAGGTGCTGACGCGGCGCATGCACGCTTTCCGCTCCGCGGCGGTCAGTGCGGTCCCATCGGGCGAGAGCCGACGGGGCGCGCCGCCCGCCACCAGGGTGAGCGTGGTGCTGATCGGCGTCGCGATCTCCTCCGGAGACAGTCGACCCCCGCGCAGATCCTGCCAGGTCGCCGTCGTCGGCGCCTGCAGCAGCATCGCGAGCGGGCCCACATGCTCGTCGGCATCCACGAGCAGCACGCGGTAGCCATCCCCGGCGGCGGACATGGCCAACAAGGCCGCCAACAGGGAAGTACCGCTGCCACCGCGCCCACTGGCGCAGATCAGCGTAGGGACGCCCGCATCGCCGCGCCGACGATCACCGGAGAGCATCCGGTACCGTAGCGCGTCGACCTGCGATGGGCCAGCCATCGGACGGGCGAGCAGGGTGGCGTTCACGCGGGGAGCCAGTCCGGTTCCGCGTCCGCCGCGAGGCCAAAGGCCCGCAGCAACCGGGGCACGCCCGGCTTAAGATCGGCGGGCACATCCTGGCCGTCGGTGATCCACCGCGCCGGGAGTTCCAGCGACAACGCCAGATCCGCCACGCCAGAGGCCCGCGGGACTTCATCCATCTTCGACAGCAGCAGATGCGTGGCGCCGCGATGCGTCCGCGTCGCGCGATAGCCGCGCGCCACATCGACCGCGAGATCCGGGCGCAGCGAGGCCGGCAGCACCAGATGCACTTCGTCCGGAGCCAGCGTGTCGAGCAAGGACCGCCACCGCTCGGTGAGCTCCGACGACGCGGGACTGCGCCCCGGCGTGTCGATGATCACCACGTCGCACGCAGAGAGCCGCTGCATCGCCGCCGGCACTTCGCGCGCATCATACACCACTTCAAAGGGCAGCTCCGCCAGCTCGGCATAGGTCGACAGCTGCTCCATCCCACCGACGCGGTACGTGTCGATGGTGATGAGCCCGACCCGGTTCGTGCCGAAGGCGCGGGGCCGGACCGCCAGCTTCGCCGCCGTTGTCGTCTTGCCGGCACCCGTCGGTCCCACCAGCGCGATGCTGTAGGGCCGGCCGTTCTGTCCGCGCAACTGGCGGGGCAGCGGGGCCGGCTCGAGCATGGCGCGAGCCTGATCGATGGCCGTGGAGGGGGCGGCCAGCACTTCGACGAGCGAATGGCCACCCTCCATGACGGTGCGGGCGTGCAGAATCATCACATCGTCGCCCATCGCGCGGCGTGCATGCGCGGCGACACGGGAGAGATCGGCGCCGCGGAATCGTTCAGGAACCATGAGGCATTTCCCAGGTGGCAACACTGTTGAGCGTGATCGCCGCCGGCAGTTCCGCCAGCGACACGACAGGAAGACTTGGCAGCACCGGCTCAATCAGACGCCGGACGCCAACGCGCAGCGACGGCGGCGTGATCAGCGGCAACGGCCGCCCATCCATCGCATAGCGCGTCGCGAGGTGATTCAACTCACGCAGCAGCGCCGCGAGTGAATCGGGGGTGAGCAACGGACCACCCGGCTGGGCGGACCGCGGGGAGAACAGCCCCATCAGCGCCGACTCGAGTCGGCTGCCGATGGTGATGCCGCGCACCACGCCCGTGCTGTCGGCGTAGAGCCGCGCCACGACGTTGGTGAGCGACTTGCGCACAACTTCGGTGAGCGCTTCCGGATCCTTCGTCGTCTCCGCGCCATCGCCTAGCGCTTCGAGGATCGTGACCAGATCGCGGATGGGCACCCGTTCGCGGAGCAGGCGCTGCAGCACACGGTGCAGGACGCTGAGCGACACCTTGTTCGGGAGAATTTCTTCCACGAGCGCGGGGTGCGTCTTCTTGAGCGTCTCCACCATCTCCTGCACTTCCTGGCGGCCGAGCAGTTCCGAGGCGCTGCCCTTGAGCGTCTCCAGCAGATGCGTCGCGATGACCGTGGTCGGTTCCACCACGACGTAGCCGTACGCTTCCGCTTCGGAGCGCCGCGCCCCAGGAATCCAGCGCGCGGGCATGCCAAACGACGGATCCACCGACTCCATCCCGTCGATCTCGGCGATCACGCCGCCCGTATTCAGCGCCATCAGGAAGCGCGGCAACACTTCCGCGCGCGCCACTTCCGAGCCGCGGAGCTTGATGACGTATTCGTTGGCCGGCAACCGGATGTCGTCCCGAATGCGAATGGGCGGTACGAGAATGCCCAACTCGATCGCCGCCTGCTTGCGCAGCAGCGCGATGCGCTCGAGCAGATCGCCGCCCTGCCCTTCGTCGATGAGCGGAATCAGCGCATAGCCGACTTCCAGCTCGATCGGATCGATCTGCAGCAGATCGCGCATCGGATCCGACGGCGCCGCCGCTTCGACTTCCTCAGCCGGCGCCGTCACCTGCGCCAGTTCATTCCGCCGGACTTCCGCCTTCCCTGAAGCGCGCGCCATAAAGGCCGCCCCGCCCGCCAGGGCGAGGAAGGGAAACATCGGGAGCCCAGGGACGAGCGAGAACGCCCCGAGCACCCCGGCGGTCATCCACATCGCGCGCGGATGCGCACCAAGCTGCCGGCTCAGGACCACACCCATTCGATCCGCACCCGTCGCGCTGGTGACCATCAAACCGGCGGCCGTGCTGATGATCAGCGCCGGCACCTGCGACACCAGACCATCACCGACGGTCAGCATCGTGTAGGTGCTGGCCGCCTTCGCGATCGGCATCCCCTTCTGGACCACACCAATGAAGATGCCGCCGAGGATGTTGACCGCGACCACGAGAATGCCGAGGATCGCATCCCCCTTCACATACTTGGAGGCACCGTCCATCGCCCCATAGAAATCCGCCGTCCGCGAGATTTCATCGCGGCGCTTGCGGGCTTCCTTTTCATCAATGAGACCGGCGGACAGATCGGCATCGATCGCCATCTGCTTGCCGGGCATGGCATCCAAGGTGAAACGCGCGCCCACTTCGGCGATGCGCCCGGCACCTTTCGTGATAACAATGAAATTGATGCCGATCAGAATCAGGAAGATGACGATCCCGACGGCGTAGTTGCCACCGATCACGAACTGCCCGAACGCCTGAATCACCTGACCGGCATGCGCTTCGGTCAGGATCAGACGCGTCGAGGAAACATTCAGGCCGATGCGGAAGAGCGTCAACAGCAGGAGCAGCACCGGGAAGCTGCTGAAGTCGAGCGGGTTGGTGGTGTAGAGCGACACCAACAACACGACCAGCGACAGGCCAATGCTCGCCGCGAGGCACAAGTCCAAAAGGACCGGCGGCAACGGCACCACGATGAGTGCCACCACGAGGATGACGGCGACCGCGAGGCCGATTTCCGCCCACTTCTTGCTCGCCGTCGCATCGTACGGCACCGGCATCGCCATCGTGCTCATGCGACCGCCGTCCCTTGCCAGCGCGTGCCAAACCGCTCACGCTGCCGCATCACGAAGGCCAACACCTCGGCCACCGCCAAGTACATCTCCATAGGAATCACCGAACCCAGTTTTGCCGTGGCAAAAAGCGCCCGCGCCAGCGGGATATTCTCGACCACCGGCACGCCATGCTGATACGCCAGCTCCTTGATCTTTTCGGCCACCTTGCGCTGGCCGATCGCCACGATCATCGGCGCGGGGGCCACGGTGGGGTCATACTGAATGGCCACAGCGATATGAATGGGGTTCACGATCACCACGTCCGCCTTGGGAACAGCCGTGAACATCGCGCGCCGGATCCGCTCGCGGCCGATCGCGCGCCGCCGGCTCTTCATTTCCATGTTGCCTTCCTGCGACTTCATTTCTTCTTTGACTTCCTGCTTCGTCATCTTCAGATCTTCCATCGTCTTGAAGCGCTGCCAGGCGTAGTCCGCGCCCGCGAGGAAGAGGAACATCATCCCGGCGTTCTTCAGCAGACCCATGCCATAGTGATCGACCAGATCCGTCAACGCCGTCGGCGTCTGCGCCGCGAGTGACTGAATCGTTGGCCAGGCATCCGCGAGCGTGCCGTACACCGCCCAGCTGACGATGCCCATCTTGATGAGCGACTTCGCCAGCTCGATCAGCGACTGCGTGCTGAACAGGCGGCCAATGTTGGCGCCGGGATTGAGCCGACCGAAATTCGGCGTCAGCGTTTTTGCGCTGAGCAGTCCCCCGGTCTGCACCACTTGCAACGCCACCGCGATCGCGGCCATCGCCACGACAAAGCCCATCAGGGCGAGCAGCGTGCGGAAGCCGATCGTCTGCAGCCAGGGATAGACGGAGTCGCTGTAATGCGAGCCATCGCCGGCGGAGGAGAGCGCCGAGCCCATGGAGTCGAGCAGGAAACGCCAGAGCGGCGGACCCGCGAGGCTCATCGCGAGCGTGGAGCCCAGCAAGAAGCCCGCCGTTCCCAGCTCGGGGGTCTTCGCGATTTGTCCCTTCTCGCGCGATTCCTCGAGCCGTTTCCCAGTAGGTTCTTCTGTCTTTTCGCCAGAATCGTTTTCGGCCATGTTAGCGCACCCCCTGACGCCCGGTCACGGACTTCGTGACCGTGGAAGGGTTCGTCGCGGCCCGTACGAAGCGGCCCATCGTGTCGCTATAGGTAGCCGGCCATTCGTTCATGGCATGCCCCATCACCGCCAGGGATCCCGCCACCGTGAGCAGGCCGAGGCCAATCTGCAGCGGGAAGGCGACCGTCATGACGTTGAGCTGCGGCGCCGCGCGCCCCAGAATCGCCAGCGCGAGATTGGCCAGCAGCATCGCCCCAATGACGGGGGACGCAAATTGCAGCCCACTGATGTAGAGTGACTTGGCGCTCACCACGACGGCGAGCAGCCCCTGATCGAGGTGGATCGGCGCGCCGAGGGGCATCGCCGTAAAGCTCTGCCCGACCGCCTTGATCATCATCAGGTGACCACCCGTGGCCATCAGCAGCATCAGCGCCAGAAGCTGCATGAACTGCTGCAGCACCGCGCCCTGCGTGTTGTTGATGGGATCGAAGATGGCGGCGCCGTTCAGGCCAATCGTGGTCGTCATGAGCTCGCCCGCAAACTCGGCGGCGCCGATCACGAGGGCGGCGGCAAACCCGATCACGAAGCCGATCGCCGATTCCGTCAGGAACGTGGCCGGGGTGATCTGCAGCGTCGTCGTGGCGGTCGCCTGCGCCGCCGGGAGGAGCAACACCGAAAAGAGCACGATGACCCCGGTCCGCACGCGCATCGGCACCGACTTCGCCGACCAGGCCGGGGCGATCAACAGCAGGCCACTCACGCGCAGCCCCGTCAGCACCAGCGCAGTCATCGCGCCGGGAGCGAAGAGGTCGGGGAAGCCTGAACCGTTCATGCCGGGTCAGCCAATCATCGAGGGGATACCACGGAACAGCTGCGTGGTGTAGCGCATCAGGATCTGCATCAGCCACGGGAGACCGACGATGAAGGCGCCGCCCACCAGGACCAGCTTGGGGACGAAGGCCAGCGTCTGTTCCTGGATCTGGGTCACCGACTGGATCACGCTGACGAGCAGGCCGACGCCAAGGGCGATCAGCAGCATCGGCCCGGCGACCATGAGCGCGGTCATGATCGCATCGCGGGACAAATCGATGATCAGCTGTTGAGACATCCGGTCGGGGCTTGGGCGATGACCTGCCGCAGGGAAAGAGGGGTGTCTG
>JBAXMW010000044.1:0-23124 GCA_037134115.1 Gemmatimonadaceae bacterium
ACGGTGCGGGCCGCGCGACAGGCCTGGTGATGCGATGGGGGGATCATCGCCCCACGGTAGCAGGGAGCCCGCCGCCGTCCATCATCCTTTTGTTGCAGGGGGGCGCACGATCCCGCAGCACGGCGCCCGGGCGCCGTGCCCGGGCGCCGTGCTGCGGCCGCGCCAGTTGGCCTGCGTGCCCTTCGTCGCTTTCTTTCCCCGTATGACCGATCTCACTGCGCCCCGACCGTACGACCCCGCCACCCTCGAACCCCTCTGGCGCCAGCGCTGGGCAGAGCGCGGCACCAATGAGGTGAACCTCGACCGCGCGGCCAAGCCGTTCTACGCGCTGATGATGTTCCCGTATCCGTCGGCGGAAGGGCTGCACGTCGGCAACCTCTTTGCGTTCACCGGCAGCGACATCTCGGCCCGCTACCACCGGCTCATCGGCCACGATGTCTTCCAGCCCCTCGGCTACGACGCCTTTGGGATCCACTCGGAGAACTACGCGCTCAAGATGGGCGCGCATCCGATGGAGCTCACGCCGAAGAACGTGGCGAACTTCCAGCGACAGTTGGAACGCGCCGGCCTGATGATTGATTGGCGGAGCAAGGTCGATACGTCGCGCCCTGAGTACTACAAGTGGACGCAGTGGGTCTTTTTACAGCTGGTGAAGCAGGGGCTCGCGTACAAGAAGGCCGCCGCGGTGAACTGGTGCCCCTCCTGCAAGACGGTGCTCGCGAATGAGCAGGTCGAGGGCGGGCAGTGCGAGCGGTGTGGATCGGCGGTGGAGCAGCGGGTGCTGGAACAGTGGTTCTTCCGGATCTCGCAGTATGCCGAACGTCTGCTGAAGAATCTCGATGGCTTGGATTGGTCGGCGATCACCGCGAACGCACAGCGGAACTGGATCGGGCGGTCGGAAGGGGCGGAGCTGACCTTCGCGGTGGAAGGGGCCGGGAGCGAGGTGGTCCGTGTTTTCACTACGCGTCCCGACACCATTTTTGGTGCCACGTATCTGGTGCTCGCGCCGGAGCATCCGTTGGTGGCGACGATCACCACGGACGCGCAGCGTGAGGCGGTCGCGCAGTATCAGGACGCCACCCGCAAGCAGGATCTGATTTCGCGGAAGAGCACCCGCGAGAAGACGGGCGTCTTCACCGGCGCGATGGCGGTGAATCCTGCGACCGGTGCGCCGATCCCGATCTGGATCGCCGACTACGTCCTCATGGAGTACGGGACCGGCGCCATCATGGCGGTGCCGGGGCACGATGAGCGGGACTTCGAGTTTGCCCAGGTCTTTGGGTTGCCGATCGTCCGCGTCGTGGCCGGGCCCTCGGACGACGCCGCGACGCCGCTGGGAGAGGTCGCGTACACCGAGGATGCGGGCGGGCGCCTGGTGAATTCCGGCGCCTTCGATGGCTTATCGGTCGCGGAAGCCAAGGGGACGGTGACCGCGTGGTTGGCGTCGCATGGCCATGGCACGGCGGTGGTGAATTATCGGTTGCATGATTGGTGCATCTCGCGGCAGCGCTACTGGGGGCCGCCGATCCCGATCATTTACTGCGATGCGTGCGGCACCGTGCCGGTCCCGGAATCGCAGTTGCCGGTGGAGCTCCCGTATCTGGCCGACTTCAAGCCCGATGATTCTGGGGTCTCCCCCCTCGCGCGCGACGAAGCGTGGTACCGCGTCCCCTGTCCAACGTGCGGTGCATCGGCGCGCCGCGAGACCGACGTGTCCGACACGTTCCTCGACAGCGCGTGGTATTTCCTGCGCTATCCCAGTGCGACGAACGCTGAGCAGCCGTTCGATCCGGCGCGTACGCGGGCGTGGTTGCCGGTCGATTCGTACATCGGCGGCAATGAGCATGCGGTGCTGCATCTGCTCTATTCGCGCTTCATCACGATGGTGCTGCACGATGCCGGGTTCCTGGCCTTCGATGAACCGTTCACGCGCTTCCGCGCGCACGGGATGATCATTCGCGATGGGGCGAAGATGTCGAAGTCGAAGGGGAACGTCATCAACCCCGATCAGTACATGGAGCAGTGGGGAACCGATGCCTTCCGGATGTATCTCATGTTCCTGGGTCCCTATGAAGAAGGGGGCGATTTCCGGGATCAGGGGATCAGCGGGGTGCGCCGGTTTCTCGAGCGCGTCTGGGCCTCGGTGCGTGACTGCGCGACCGATGGGGCTGCGGATGCGGCGGTGCTGCGGCAGCTCCATCGGACGATCAAGAAAGTCGGGCATGACACCGCGACGCTGGGCTACAACACCGCGATCGCGGCGATGATGGAGTATGTGAACCATCTGCGCCGCGGTGAGCGCACGCCGCATCGCGACGAAGTGCGGCCGCTCGTGCAGATGGTGGCGCCGTATGCGCCGCATCTCGCGGAAGCGTGCTGGGAAATGCTCGGCCACGACGAGAGCGTCTTCGAGGGTGGCTGGCCGCCATTCGATCCGGCGTTGCTTGTGGACGATGCGGTCGATCTGGCCGTGCAGGTCAACGGCAAGTTGCGGGGGACCGTGCGCGTGGCGGTCACCGTCACGCAGGAGGAGGCGCTCGCGGCGGCGATGGCGGAGCCCGGGATCGCCAAGTTCGTGACGGGTGAGCTTCGCAAAGTGATCTTCGTGCCGAAGCGGTTGTTGAATCTCGTGGTGGGGTGAGTCTCCGCCGCTCGCTCGGCACGGTGGCGCTCGCTGCCGTGATGTTCTTCAATACCTCTGGCGGCGCCTTCTCCATGGAGGGGCTGGTGGCGGCGGTGGGCCCCGGTGTGGCGCTCTTGCTGCTGGTCACGGTGCCGCTGCTCTGGAGCATTCCGGAGGTGCTGCTGGTGGCGGAGCTCGCCAGCATGCTGCCGGAGGAGGGCGGATATTATCGCTGGGTGCACCGCGCCTTCGGGCCGTTCTGGGCCTTTCAGAATGGCTGGTGCACCTGGTGCTATTCGCTGGTGGACATGGCGATCTATCCGGTCCTGTGCAACCAGTATCTGGGCTACTTCTTCCCAGAGCTGTCCGCTGGCGCGCATTGGGTGATTTCGCTGGTGATGATCTGGACGGCCACGCTGATCAACCTGCGGGGCGCCGGTCGTGTTGGGCAGGTGTCAGTGGTGGCGGCGGCCATCGTGCTGGGGACCTTCCTGGCGATCACGCTGTCGGCGGTGCCGCGGATGACCCATGTCCCGTGGCTCCCGTTCACCCGCCCGGACGAAACCCCGATGGGCGCGCTCGGGGTGGGGCTCTCGACGGTGCTCTGGAATTACCTGGGGTGGGACAACGCCAGCACGGTCGGTGAAGAAATTCAGGATGCCTCCCGGACATACCCGCGGGCGCTGGCCATTGCGCTGGCGGTCGTGACCTGCAGCTACCTGCTCCCCGTGTCGACCACACTGGCGGCCACCGACTGGTCGACCTGGCGGGAGGGGGGCTGGCCGGCGATCGCGATCGCCGCCGGGGGACGGTTTGGCCCATGGCTGGCGGCGCTGGTGGCGGTCGCGGGGATTGTGAGTGCGCTCGCGCTCTTCAATGCCCTCCTCTTGGCCTATTCCCGGATTCCGCTCGCGATGGCCCGCGATGGGCTGCTGCCGCGTGGGCTCGCGGTGCTGGACCGCCGCCAGAATCCCACGCGGGCGGTCCTGTTGGCATCGGTCTGCTACTCGGTCTTCTCGCTCCTCCCCTTCGCCCAGCTCGTGGTGGCCGACGTCCTGCTCTACTCCATGGCGCTGGCCTTGGAGTACGCGGCCCTGATCCGGCTGCGGCACCGGTTCCCGACGTTGCGGGGGGCGTTCCGGATCCCGCTGGGGCTTCCGGGGGTGATTGGGCTCATGGTGGTGCCGGCGCTGATCCTGCTCCTGACCATCGGGCTCAACCTGTCGGATGGGACGTACGGGGCGCCGGCCGTGCTCGGCGCCCTGGCCGCCGCCGCCCTGGGGCCGTTCGCCTACGTCGCCTTTGGCGGCCGTCGGCGCGCCTCGGCCCCCTGACGCGGTCCCCCGCACCCCCCGAACGCAACGCAAACGCCTCGGCGGGCGTTATCTTTGGAGGTCTCACTGTGAGTCCTTCATGGCGTGCGCGTGGGTCGGGGATCCCGACGCTGCGCGGTCACGCCATTCGTATCCGCCGTTCGCCCCTGCGAATGCTTGCCACTGGTTTTGGGCTGCGCCCCGCGCGCCCCTTTTCGACTGCCGCGCGCCAGACCGTCCTGGCGTGCCTGACTCCGTTGCTCGTGCTGTCGGCGTGCAAGGAGAAAGCCCGTCCGCCGCGACCCGCGTCGGTCGTGACCGTGAAACCGGCCACCCGTGGGCCGCTCCCCTATGTCATCGTCGCCAACGGGGAGGTCGAGGCCAGTCGTACCGTCTCGGTGCAATCGCTGGTGTCGGGGATGATCACGAGCGTGGCCTTCGCGGAAGGGGACGAGGTCCGGGAAGGGCAGGTGCTCTTCCAGATCGACCAGCGTCCGTTCCGGGCCGTGCTCGATCGGGTCCGCGGCACGTTGGCGCGCGACGAGGCCGTGCTGGCCCGGGCGCGTGCGGACTCGGTGCGCTTCTCTGGCCTGGCCCGCGACGGCTATGTAACCAAGCAACAGCTCGACCAGACCTTCGCCGATGCCGGGGCGGCCGCGGCCACGGTCGTCGCCGATCGTGCCTCGGTACAGAGCGCGCAGATTGATCTCGAGAACTCGACGATTAAGGCGCCGATCTCCGGACGGACCGGCCAGCTGGCGCTCAAGGCCGGCAATCTGGCACGGGCGCAGGCCGATCCGGCGCTCGTGACGATCAACGAACTGCGGCCGGTCTTCGTGCGCTTCGCCGTCCCCGAGCGGGACTTCGCCGAGATGCGCGTACGCGCCGGTCTGGATCGTTCGCTGAAGGTCACGGTGCGCCCGAATGTGGGCGACAGTACGAAGCGGACGATGGGGACACTGACGTTCATCAACAACGTGGTCGACAAGGCCACGGGCTCGGTGCTGCTGAAGGCGCGTGTCGCGAATGAAGACCGCGGGCTGTGGCCCGGCCAGTTCGTGAGCGTGGGGCTCGAATTGTCGGTCGATACCGGGGCGGTGACTGTCCCGGCGGAGGCGGTGGTGACCAGCGCGAGCGGCTCGTTCGTGTACACCTATCAGAATGGGAAGGCCAAGCGGATCGGGGTCAAAGTGGGCCGGCAAGTTGGCGGCGTGCTCAAGATCGACAGCGGGCTGACGGGTGGGGAGCAGGTGATCGTGGAAGGGCAGAACCGGCTCTCCGACGGCGCGAAGGTGGATCTCCGTGCGGCCAACCCGGGCGGCCGTGGCGGCCGCGGGGGGCGTGGTGGCCGCGGGGGCCGAGGCGGGGACAGCACCGCCGGCGCGGCCGCAGGTGCGGCTGCCGGTGCGGCTGCTGAGGGCGCGCCGGCAGGGGCCGAAGGCGATAACGCCGGCCGCGGCGGACCAGAGGGCCGTGGTGGCCGCGGTGGACGCGGGCGAGGGAACACCCCATGAACCTGAGCGCCATCTGGATTCGTCGGCCGGTCATGACCTCCCTGGTCATGATCGGCATTCTCGTCTTTGGTGTGATCGCGTACCGGGGCCTCCCCGTGAGCGATCTGCCGACGATCGATTATCCGACGATCACCGTCAATGCCTCACTGCCAGGCGCCAGCCCGGAAGTCATGGCGACCTCGGTCGCGACGCCGCTCGAGCAGCAGTTCTCGACGATCTCCGGCATAGATAACATCACCTCCAGCAGTTCGCAGGGGAGCACGAACGTCACGCTGCAGTTCAATCTGGAGCGGGACATCGACAAGGCGGCCGCCGATGTGCAGTCGGCGATCTCCAAGACGCTCCGGCAGCTGCCGCAGGGGATTCAGCCGCCGTCGTACAACAAGGCGAATGCGGCGGACACGCCGATTGCGATGTACAGCTTCAGCACCGACCAGATGACCCGGACGGAGCTGAACGAATACGTGGAAACATTCGTCGGCCAACGGCTATCGACGGTGGCCGGGGTCGCGCAGGTGCAGGTCTTTGGCTCGGCCAAGTACGCCGTGCGGGTGCAGCTCGATCCCGGCGCGCTGGTATCGCGCGGGATCGGCATGGACGAGGTGCAGCAGGCGATTCAGGCTGGCAACTCGAATCTCCCGGGCGGCGTCATCATGGGCCCGAGCCAGTCGTTCACGATTCAGGCCAGCGGCCAGCTAAAAAACGCCACGCAGTACCGCAACCTGATCGTGGCCCAACGGAATGGGGCGCCGGTCCGGTTGGGTGATCTCGGCAACGTCCTCGACGACCTGCAGAATCAGCGCGGCATGAGCGAGCTCAATGGCCGCGGCAACATCTCGCTGTCCATCATCCGGCAGCCGGGGGAAAACACCGTCAAGGTGTCGGACGGGGTCCGCGCGGAGCTGGAGCGGATCAAGCCGCAGCTTCCCGCGAGCATCCGCGTCGAGAAGATCTACGACAAGGCCGATTCGATTGAGGAATCGGTCGGCGACGTGAAGTTCACCATGCTGCTGACGTTGTGCCTCGTCATTCTGGTGATCTTCCTGTTCCTCCGGAATGTCCGCGCCACGATCATCCCGTCGCTCGCGCTCCCCTTCTCGCTGATCGGCACCTGCAGCGTGATGTGGGCGCTCAACTTCAGCCTCGACAATCTGTCGCTGATGGCGTTGACGCTGGCTGTCGGCTTCGTGGTCGACGATGCCATCGTGATGCTTGAGAACATCGTGCGCCACCTGGAAATGGGGAAGTCGCCCATGCAGGCGGCACTCGATGGGTCGAAGGAAATCAGCTTCACGATTCTGTCGATGACGCTGTCGCTGGTGGCAGTCTTCATTCCGCTCCTCTTCATGCCTGGACTCGTGGGGCGACTCTTCCGGGAGTTTGCCATCACGATTGGCGTGGCGATCCTTGTCTCCGGCTTTGTCTCGCTGACGCTCACCCCCATGCTGAGCGCGCGCTTCCTGCGCGCCGGTGAGGGGCATGCCACGACAGAGGGGCGCTGGCGGTCCGTGGAACGGCTCTATCAGGCCACGGAAAATGGCTACGTGCGCTCGCTCAACTGGGTCATGGGGCATCGGGGGCTGACGATGATCTTCTCCGCCGTCATGCTGGTGCTGACGGTGGTGCTCTTCCAGATCATCCCCAAGGGCTTCATTCCATCGGAAGACACCGGGCGCCTCAGCGGCTCCGTGGAAGGTCCTGAAGGCATTGGCTTCGACGCGATGACCGCCAAGATGCGGGTCGTCGCCGAGATTGTCCGACAGGATCCGAACGTAGCCTTTGTGCTCGCGTCAGTCGGTGGCGGCGGCGGCTATGGCGGCGGCGGCAACAGCGGCCGCTTGCAGCTCACGCTCAAGCCCCGCGCGGAGCGGCCGCATGTGGACCAGGTCATTCGCAATCTGAACCGCGCCACGTCGCGGGTCGCGGGTGTGCAGGTCTTCTTCCGCAACCCACCGCCAATCAACATCGGCGGCCGACGTGGCAATAGTTCGTATCAGATCTCGTTGCAGGGCTCCGATATCGCGCAGCTGTACACGGCAGGGCGCGCGCTGGAACAGCGCATGCGCGATCTGCCGGAAATTGACGGCGTTTCGAGCGACCTGCAGGTGGGAAATCCGCAAATCGGCGTGGAAATCGATCGGGAGCGCGCCTCCACGCTCGGCGTCACCGCCGCACAGATCGAACAGGCGCTCTATAACTCGTACGGCGGCCGGCAGATCTCCACGATCTACACCCAGACCAACCAGTACTGGGTGATCATGGAGCTGAAGCCGGAGTATCAGCGCGATCCCACTGTCATGAGCCAGATGTACGTGCGGTCGCAGACGGGGAATCTCATCCCGCTCGGCTCCGTGGCGCGCTTCACGAAGGGCGTTGGGCCGCAGTCGATTCAACACAACGGCCAGCTGCCGGCTGTCACCATCTCGTTCAACCTGCGCCCGAACATCGCGCTGGGCACGGCGGTGGACGCGGTGCAGCGGGAAGCCCGGAACACGCTGCCGAGTGATGTCTCGAGTGTGCTGTCTGGTGATACGCAGGCTTTTGCGCAGGCGCAGGGCGGCCTGCTGGCGCTGCTCTTCGTGGCGATCTTCGTGATCTATGTGGTGCTCGGGATCCTGTACGAGAGCTTTGTCCATCCGCTGACGATTCTCTCGGGGCTTCCCTTTGCCGCCGTTGGTGCGCTCGCCACCCTGCTGATTTTCGGCAAGGACCTCAGCGTGTACGCGTACGTCGGCATCATCATGCTGATCGGCCTCGTGAAGAAGAACGCGATCATGATGATCGACTTCGCGATCGAGGCGGAGCGTGATCAGGGGATGTCACCGGCAGCCGCCATCGTTGAGGCGGCGCGCGTGCGTTTCCGGCCGATCACGATGACGACCATGGCGGCGCTCATGGGGACGATCCCGATTGCGCTGGGGCTTGGTGCCGGTGCTGAATCACGGCAGCCGCTGGGGCTCGCCGTCGTTGGTGGTCTCGCTTTCTCACAGCTGATCACGCTGTACGTGACGCCGGTGGTGTATACCTATCTCGACCGGTTGCGGCAGGGGCGACGTCCAAAGACGGAACCGGCCGCGACAGCGACGGCCGGGTTGACGCCGGTCCCCCTCGGCGGGAACTGAATGACGACCTGATCGACGAGGGCCACCGTGCGACGCGGGTTACGCGCAGGCACGCGGTCTGCGGATGATCGATAAACCACGGGCGGTGTCGGAGACTTCCGGCACCGCCCGCGTCGTTGTCAGATCTCGATCTGCGTCCCGAGCTCGACCACGCGATTTGCCGGGATGGCGAAGAACTCGGTCGCACTGCGCGCATTCCGCGCCATGATCGAGAAGATCACTTTGCGCCACCGCGGCATCGCAAAGGGCTCATCCGGGCGCGTCACCGTGGGGATCAACCGCTCACGGCCCAGGAAGAAGCTCGTCTCCATGGGGCGACACCGAATCCCCATCTGATCCACCACATCCAGCACCTGCGGCACGTTGGGGGACTGCATGAAGCCATAGCAGGCCACCACGCGCCAGAAGCCTTGTCCCAACGGCTGGACCATCACCCGATCGGCGGCGTTCGTCTCCGGCACGTCGGCCGTCTTCACGGACATCAGGATCACCCGCTCGTGCAGCACCTTGTTGTGCTTGAGATGGTGCAGCAGCACGGGAGGGACCCCATCGTCATTGCCGGTCATGAACACGGCGGTACCAGCCACCCGATGCACCGACTGGCGGGAGACGCTGTCGAGGAACATGCTGATCGGCATGGCCCCTTCCGAGAGCCGCTGACTCAACAGGGCGCGGCCGCGCTTCCAGGTCAGCATGAGCGTGAACAGCACCAGCCCAATAATCATGGGCACCCAGCCCCCATGCATGAGCTTCACCGCATTGGCACTGAAGAACGCGAGATCGACGACGAGGAAGGCCGTCGTGGCGATCGACGCCTTGGCGAAGCTCCAGCCAAAGCGACGACGCACCACCACATGGAAGAGGATCGTCGTGATGAACATCGTGCCCGTGACGGCGATGCCGTAGGCCGCGCCCAACGCGCTGGTGTTCTGGAAGGCCATGACGATGATGAGGCACGCCACCGCCAGGAACCAGTTCACCTCGGGGATGTAGATCTGCCCCTCTTCCGTCTTGGAGGTGTGCCGAATTTCCAATCGCGGAATAAAGCCCAGCTGGATGCCTTGCCGCGTGATGGAGAACGCCCCGGAGATCAGCGCCTGCGACGCGACGACGGCCGCGGTCGTGGCGAGCACCAGCAGCGGCACCAGGAGCGCCCGCGGTGCCAGCAGATAAAACGGGTTCTCAACGGCTTCCGGGGCACGCACCAGGAGCGCCCCCTGCCCGAAATAGTTGAGCAACAGCGCCGGGAAGACGAGGCTCAACCACGCGACGCGGATCGGCCGTTTGCCGAAGTGGCCCATGTCGGCGTAGAGCGCCTCGCCGCCGGTCACCACCAGCACGACCGACCCCAGGACGAGAAACGACATCATCCCGTGGTCGCGAATGAAGGTCACCGCATACCAGGGGTTCACGGCGCCCAGAATCCACGGGGACGCGATCACCTCGTGCACCCCCATCGCGCCGATCACGAAAAACCAGAGCAACATGATGGGGCCGAAGGCCTTCCCTACCAGGTCCGTGCCCAGCCGCTGCATGGAAAAGAGCGCCGTGAGGATCACCACGGTGATCGGCACGATGTAATGCGCGACGTCTGGGAGGGCGATCTGCATCCCTTCCATCGCCCCAAGCACGGACATCGCCGGCGTGATGATCCCGTCGCCATAGAGCAGGGCGGTGCCGAAGAGCGCGAGTGCCACCAGCAGCTTGCTGCGGGAGAACTCGCTCGACGGGGCCCGGTTCGGGAAGATCAGCGCCAGCAGCGCGAAGGTCCCGCCTTCGCCATGATTGTCCGCGCGCAGGATGAAGCTGACGTACTTGATCGTGACCACGAAGGTCAGCGCCCAGACGATCAGCGACAGGATCCCAAAGACGTTGTCGCGGGTGGCCTGGAGCCCGTAGAGGGGGCTGAAGCACTCTTTGAGTGCGTAAAGCGGACTCGTGCCGATGTCGCCGTAAACGACGCCGAGCGCCGTGAGTGTCAGGAGGGCGAGCCGACGTCCGGTGGGGCTGTGGTCGGGACCGTGGCTGTGCCCGGTCGCCGGAAACATCCCGGTGTTGGCATGAAACTGGGTCCCAGGCTCCGCATCGACGGCTGAGAGCCCTCCGGCGGGCGTTGGCGCACCGGTGGGATGCCGGAGCGCCTCCGAAGACGGAGGTTGCGGGGCGGTGTCGTCGCCCGCCGGTTCACCCGTTGTGCTCTGGGTGTCGCCGGTGGTCCCGTCGGGACTGCGATGTGCGTCGGCACCGGCCGAACCGGCCGATGCCGATGATATAGGCTCGTTTGGCATGAATGAGGGCAGAGCGGCGGAAGCTAATGCCTGTCCCGGCGGGGTGACACTGGCCAGGCCCCCGCCGACACGACTCGCCTACTCGTAGCGGAGCGCCATGATGGGGTCGAGGTTGGCCGCCCGACGGGCTGGCCACACGCCAAAGATCACGCCCACGGCGGCGGAGAAGACAAAGGCCAGGACCACCGACTGGGAGGAGATCTCGGTGTTGAAGTTGAAGCCCTTGCTGAGTGCGAGGGCCCCACCGGCTCCGAGCAACACCCCGATGGCGCCACCCAGCAGGCAGAGCACCACCGCTTCAATCAGGAACTGAAAGAGGATGTTCTTGCTGGTGGCTCCCAGCGCCTTCCGCACCCCGATCTCCCGGGTCCGTTCAGTCACGGACACCAGCATGATGTTCATGATGCCAATGCCGCCCACGATCAGGGACACCGAGGCGATCCCGGCGAGGAGCGACCCAAAGACCTTGCTCGTTTCGGCGAAGGTCGTCAGGAAGTCGGCCTGATTGCGGATGGTGAAATCGTCATCCTTTTCCCGGGCCAGTCGGTGTTGGCGACGCAGGATCTTTTGCACATCGGCCATCGCCTCGGGGATCTTCTCCTCCGAGCGCGCGAGGACCGAGATCGACCGGACCCGGTCGGTGCCAAGCACCCGAAAGCGGGCGGTGTTGAGCGGAATCAGGATCTGATCATCCGGATTCTGAAACGGTGAGGTCTGTCCTTTGGATTTCAGGACGCCGATCACGGTGAACTGGATGCCGCGGATGCGGACCTGTTCCCCCAAGATCGCCTCGATGTTGGTGACGCCGAGATTGGTGAGTACGGCGGGGCCGACGACGGCGAGCCGCTGCTTACCGGCATCTTCCTGGGTCGTGAACATCCGGCCGCCTTCCAGTTCGTACTTGCGCACGGTCAGGAAGTTGGCGGTCGTTCCCACGATCTGTGTACTGGCGTTCTTGGACTGAAACTGGATCTGCAGCCCGCGGGACATTTCCGGCTGCACGGCCGTGACCATGGTGGCCTGTTCCTCGAGGGCGGCGGCGTCGGCCATGGTCAGCTTCGCGCGGTCGTCCTGTGCCGCAATGCCGCCCATCCCCCGCACCTGTCCCGGTGACACGGTCAGGAGCGTGGTGCCGAGGGCGGTGATGCGGTCTTTGATGGAGCTCTGGGCGCCGCGGCCGATGCCATCCATGGCGATCACCGCGCCCACCCCAATGACGATGCCCAGCATCGTGAGGATGGAGCGCAGTTTGTTGGCGCGAAGTGCCCCCAGCGCCACCCGAATGACTTCGGCGTACAGCATCAGCGACCGCCTCCCGGGGGACGCGCCCCGCCGCCGCCCGCCGGGGCCCCGCCACTCGCCGCCCCACCACCGGCCGGCGCGCCGGCGCCTGCCGCCCCACCGGCGGCCGGCGTCCGCTGCATCCCCGGCACGCCGCTCCCCGTCATCGAGCGCATCCGGTCATTCTGCTGATCCCGCTTCGCCTGCAGTGCCTGCACGGCCAGCAGCGCGACCTTGTCCCCTTCCTTCAAGCCGGAGAGCACTTCGGCGTAGTCGTAGTTCGACGCCCCCAGCTTCACGAGGCGGGGCTCGTACTTGTTGACGCCAATCTGAACAAACACCAACGCGGTCCGGGTGCGGGTCACGCCGCCCGGGCGTCCCCCCGCCATGCCGGCACCCAGCGACTTCCCGCCGGTGGCGCCCATACCGCCGCCGCTCCGTCCCGTACCGCGGCCTGCAGCACCGCTCCGTCCCGCACCACGACCCGCGGCACCGCTCTGCGCGTCGACGGCCTGCGCGGCGGGGGCATCACCGGCTGGCGTGCCCGCTGCGGCGCCGCCACCACGGCCACCACCCATCTGCGCCTGCATCGCGCGGACCTGCGCCTGCACGGAGTCGGGATTCAGCCCCACGAACGTGGCGGCCGTCGCGGCCTCACGCACCGTCCGTACGGCGTCGTTGGCGACGGCGAGCACGTTGTCCCGGCGATCGACGATCATCGAGACTTCGCCGTTCATCCCCGGCTTCAGGAAGCCTTCGTTGTTGTCCAGCGAAATGATCACCGGAAACATCGTCACGCTCTGCTGCACCACCGCCTGCGGCTCGATCTTCTCGACCATGCCCTGGAACGGACGATCCGGATAGGCATCGACCGTGACACGCGCCGGCTGGCCGGCGCGCACGTTGCCAATGTCCGTCTCGTTCACCAGCGCCCGCACACGCACGCGGGTCAGGTCCGCCATCTTGAGCAGCGTCGTCCCGCCCGTGACCGAGCCCGTGGCGGAGGCAATCACCTGCCCCAGCGAGACCGGCTTGTCGATGATCGTACCGCTGACCGGCGCGACGACCGTCGCATCTTCCAACCGCTGCTTGGCGAGATCGAGATTCGCCGTCGTCCGGACGATCTGCCCCTGCGCCTGCGTGAAGGTCAGCTGCGCGCTCTCAAACTCCGGCGTCGTGATGATCCGCGACTTGTACAGTTCATCGGCGCGCTTCTTCGCGGCGGTGGCCACTTCCAAGGCGGCCTGCGCACTGCGGAGATCGGCGTTTGCCTGATCGTACTGATTCTTCACATCGCGCGTGTCGACCTGCACCAGCAGATCCCCCGCGTTGACCAGCGTGCCGGTTTCGACCGTCATCTTCACGATCTGCCCCGACGCCTTCGACTTCACCTCGATCACATTGATCGGTTCGACCGCCCCGGTGGCCTGGGCGTCCACCGTGATGGTGCGGCGATCCACGGTGGCGGTGGTGATGGTCGGACCGGCTTCCTTCTTGGTCGCGCACGCGGCGAGTGCCGCCGTGAGCGCTGCCGTCAGCAGGAGGGTGCCCACGGGACGGACAGCTCGCGGTCGCACCGACAGGTTCAGGGACGCAGTCACCGAAAGACTCCTGGCAGGGGAACGCACCGGATGAATCACCGGAGCGTGGTTCACAGCGGACGACCAATGAGTGAGGCGAGCTGTGCACGGGCCACACGCCCGTCAAAGCGCGCCTGAATCAATGACTGCCGCGCCTGATTGAGCTGGGTTTGCGAGGTCAGCAGGTCGAGCAGCGTCGACGCGCCGAGATTGTACCGCTGCTGCTGCACCCGAAGATCTTCTTCCGACGCCGCGATGGCCGCCAACTGCACTTGTACCCGCGCCTGCGCGTTTTGGAGCGAACGCAGCAGCGTGGTGAGGGTGGCACGGACGGCCAATCGCGCATCCCGCAATGACGCTTCCGCGTTCGCCACCGCCACATCCTGCTGTACCGACTGGCCTTCGCGGGTGAAGCCGTTGAAGATCTGGTAGGACAGATTGAAGTTCAGATTCTGCCGATTCGGATTGCCGCCGCTGAACAGCCAGATGTCGCTCCCGCTGAACGTCTTGCTGCTCTGCGTGAACGCGTAGCTGTACGTCATCGAGAGGGTCGGGAGATAGGCCGACCGCTGCGATTTCCGGCTGGCCAATGCCGACGCCAGATTCGCCTCGGCGAGCAACACGGCCGGTCCCGTCGCGACGTAGCTGGCGAGGTCGGCTTCCGTGGGGAGCGGCTGCACCGTATCGAGGGTGTCTTCCGGCAGCGCCGTCACCGTGGTGCTCGATCCGATGACGCGCGTGAGCGCGGCATTCGCCACCCGGAGATCGTTCTGCGAGGTCAACACCGCGAGCTGAGCATTGCCGACCTGAATCGCCGACCGCAACGAGTCCGATTTCGTCGCCACGCCCGCCGCCACGCGTGCCGCCGAGGCCCGGAGCTGCTGCTGCGCCTGCTCGAGCTGCGCACGCGCCGCTGCTTCCGACTCGCGGGCCGCGAGGGCGGCGTAGTACTGCTGTTTCACCTGCAGTTCAGCGTCGAACTGCGCCTGCGTGGTGGTCACATCGGCGACCCGCTGCGTGGCCTTCACGCGCTGGATTTCCGACCAGCGCTGATTGCCATCAAACAGCTGCAGCGTGGCGGAGAGCCCGTTGTTGTAGTTCCACGGGTTGCCGGTCAGTGGTACCAGCTGCCCTTGGAAGAACTGCACACCCTGCGTCCGGGCCGTGCCAGCGCTCAGCGACAGCGACGGGATATAGGCGCCGCGTGCGCTGCGATAGTTCGCCTCCGCATTCCGTTCGAGCCCGCGCGCCTGCACCACCGCCGGCGCATTGCGCTGCGCGAGGGTGATCGCTTCGCGCAACGCGATCGGGCGGGCCTCATCGGCCGCCACCGGTGCCACCACCGGGGTGGCCTGCGCCACCGCCATCGCCGCCGGCGTCACGAGCAGCAGGGCGCCCAACAGGGCGGTCGCCTGTGGCGCGCGCAGCATCACCGGGCGCATCACCGGGGCCCCCGGCTGCGGGTGCCGCTATCGCTCTGCCGACGGTTCCGTTCCATCAGGGCCGTCAGTTTGGCGCGCTGCGACGAGTCCAGCACCTGGCGGATGAGGACGTCGGCGCTGTCGCGGATCGAATCGAGGGTGGGACGGTTTCGCTGCATGATTTCTCTGGTGCGGGACCGACGCCAGTCGAGGACGGAATCGACATGGCGCCGCTGATCAACGGAGAGGGACAGATGTTTGGCGAAGCCGTCGCGCATGGCGCGCTCGTCGGCCGCGCGGGACGAACGCCCACGGGACATGGACCGGTCAGCGACCACCCCGATGGCGGCGCCCGCCAGGACCGTCCCGAGCAGGACGGTGGCCGCAATGGCTTTAGAGCGTGGCATCACGGGACAGGCCTAGTAGCCAAAAGGTTCGAGGTACCGCTCCGGCGCGTCCGGCGGTAACCGCCGGCCGCGGGCCGTGAGCGTGGCCTCGTCGACAGAGAAACCGGACTCGATCACCGCGCCGGCCGCCATTTCGCTGGACGTCTGCGCGTTCGAGAGCTCGCGGACGATCGTGGCGCCGGTGAGCGCGACCGCCAGCAAGGCCGCCGCCGCCCCGATCAGACGCCACTCGGACAGCACGTTCCACCACGCGGTGACCGGTGTGTCAGACAAGCGCGCCAGCACACGCTGTTCCAGCCGCTCCCAATACGCGTCCTCCGCAGGCGGCGCATAGGCGCTGCGCAGCAGGGCGGACAGCGCGGGGTCAGCCCCAGCGCTTCGATCGGACTTGAATCCGTGCTTCATGACGTACTCCGCAGATTGCCCAGCAAACGACGCAATTGCGTCCGGGCGTGATGCAGGTCAGACCGGGCCGTGCCCTCGGGAATTCCGAGGAGGTCGCCGATCTCCGCGTGTTTGTACCCTTCAACATCATGCAGGACAATGACCGCCCGCTGCCGCTCGCCTAACGTGGCCAGCGCGGCGTCGAGCCGCTCCCGCAGTTCCTTCGCTTCCGCCGGATCGCGATGCGGCGATGCCAGCGTCTCCGGCAACTCATCGGTATCCCGCACTTTGCGCCGCCGGGCGATATCCAACGCCGCATTGGCCACAATCCGGTGCAGCCACGCCCCGAAGGCCTGCTCCGGGCGAAAGCGCTCCAGTGCCCGGTACGCGTGCAGGAACCCTTCCTGCACCGCATCCTCGGCGTCCTCATGCGACAGGACGATCGCCCGGGCCACCGTATACGCCCGGCGCTGATGCCGCTGGACCAGCCCGGCAAAGGCAGACCGATCTCCCGTCTGCGCCGCCAGCACCAGCGCCCGCTCGGCCGCCAGATCGGCGGTCCGCGCCTCGCTCTCGGTCCCGACCAACGCCAACGGCGGCCGATCAGTCATCGGCCGCCCTGTGGCTCCACCCACACCCACGCCTCTCGACTCGCCGCCACGCACGATCCCCAAGGGCGGGGTGGTGCGTGGCAGAGACAGAGCAGGAGTGGTCATTGGGTTGGGTGGGTTCACAGGAATTACGCATCCCCAGCGACTGGCGTTGAGGTGCCCCCTCCAACCGGCGGGGTACCCGCCAGCCCCAGCGCTTCGGCGGCGCGCTGCATCGCTCCCAGGACGACCGCGATGTGCTCATCCAGCGGGATCCCCAGCGCCTCGGCGCCCTGAATCACATCGTCCCGGTTCACGCCGCGCGCGAAGCCCTTGTCCTTCATCTTTTTCCGGACCCCGGCGACGTCCACATCCGCCACCGCCCGAGACGGCTTCACCAAGGCCGAGGCGGTGATCAGCCCCGTGAGTTCGTCACAGGCGAACAGCGCCTGCGCCATCCGGGTGACGCGGGGCACGCCGGTATAGTGCGCATGCCCCAGCACGGCCTCGCAGATCGCCTCCGGCCAGCCGAGGGCGCGCAGATGCGCGACCCCGGCGGCCGGGTGCTCTGCGTCAGCCGCCTGCTCAGCGTTGGGATACCGCTCGTAGTCGAAATCGTGAATGAGTCCGGCGATCCCCCAGGCCTCCACGTCGTCGCCAAAGCGCTCCGCATACGCGCGCATGGCCGCTTCGACCGCCAGCATGTGCTTTCGCAGCGATTCCGAGGGGGTCCATTCCTGCACCAACGCCAACGCTTCGGCCCGCGTGGGGCATTGCTCCGTCGTCTGCATAGACCCGAAAGCAAGCATAACGCGGGCCGAAGCGGAACAGGGGACGGCGCCGCTAATGGAGGTCGACCGGGGCGCTGATGCGGCTCCGGCCGGTCCGCCAGATCAGGAGCAGGGGAAGCGCCGCGACCAGCAATAGCCCACTGATGAGATACAGCCGAGAAAAGGCGAGGACGCTGGCCTGCGCCGCGATCTGCCGGTCGAGCGCCAGCAGCGCCCGCTGCTGCGCCAGCCCGATCTCCGTGCCGTGGGCCACCATCGCCTGCGTCATCCCGCCAACGCGTGCGAGTGTCAGGGGGTCGTAGGCCCCGGCATGCTCCGCCAGGGTCGCCTTCTCCACCCGGGTTAACCGGGCGAGCGAGGTGGCCATGATCGCAATCCCCAGCGACCCACCCAGCTGCCGCATGAGGTTGAAGAGGCCCGTCCCCTGACCGATCTGTTGCATCGGCAGGCCGATCATCGCCGCATTGGTGAGCGGGACGAACAGCAGTCCGAGTCCAACCCCCCGCAGGATCAGCGGCCAGAAGAACTCCCCTTGCCCCGCATCCAGCGCCAGCTTCGACAGCAGATACATCGCGGCCAGAAAGAGCAAGGCGCCGACCACAATGAGCGGACGCGCGTCCATCTTGGACGACTGCTTGCCCATGATCGCCATCGTGAACGCGGACGCGAGCGCCCCCGGCAGAATCACCATCCCCGTCTGCTGGGCGGTGTAGCCGTGCAACTGCTGCAGAAACACCGGCAGCACGAACACGGAGCCGTACAGCGCAAGGCCAAGGAAGCTCGCGAAGATCACGCCCGGCCCCAGCTGTCGCGAGCGCAGGATGCGCAAGTTGATGATGGGCTCATCGACCGAGAGCTCGCGCCAGACCAGCAGCACCCCGGCCACGACACTCACGACCCCCAGTGTCACGATGAACGGCGAGTCAAACCAGTCGAACCGTTCACCACGCTCCAGCATCCACTGGAGTGCCCCCACGGCCAGCGTGAGGAGCACCATGCCTGGCCAGTCGACGGTCGACGCGCGCACCTGATGCACCGCATCGCGCACATACGACCACACCAGATAGCCGGCGAAAAGCCCGAGCGGAACATTGATGTAGAAAATCCACGGCCACGCATACGCATCGACGATGTAGCCACCGAGCGTCGGACCGAGCGTGGGGCCGACCATGACGCCCACCCCGAAGATCGACTGCCCGATTCCGCGCTCGTGCGGCGGGAAGGCTTCGAACAACGTCGTTTGTGCGGTGGAGAGTAACGCCCCGCCGCCCAGTCCCTGAACGATGCGCCAGAAGACGAGCCCCCAGAGCGACGTCGCGGCGCCACAGAAGAACGAGGCGAGCACAAAGAGCAGGATCGATCCCGTGAGATAGCGCTTGCGTCCGAAGAACGCGGAGAGCCAGCTCGACATGGGAATGACAATCACATTCGCGATGATATACGACGTGGAGACCCACGCGATTTCATCGAGGGTGGCACCGAGCGTCCCCATCATGTGCGGAATCGCCACATTCACGATGGAGGTATCGATCAGTTCCAGGACCGCTGCGAGCGTCACCGCGATCGCAATGAGATAGCGATTGCGATACGGATCCTCCGTCGCCGCGGTGCGGGCGGCGCCAGAGGATCCGGTTACGGCGGGTGGGGTCCCGCGAACGGGCGGAACAGCAATGGCCGTCACGTGCGCCTGTTAGCGGACACGGACATTCGCCACGACCGACATCCCCGGACGCAGCGGGCGGTCCGCGCCGAGCCCCTTCGTGATGCGGATCCGCACGGGAACGCGCTGCACGACCTTCGTGAAATTTCCCGTCGCGTTGTCAGGGGGCAGGAGCGCGAACTTCGCGCCCGTGGCCGAGGCAATACTTTCCACCACGCCGTCGACTTCTCCGCCGTTGTACGCGTCGACTTCCAGCGTCACCGGCTGCCCCACGCGAATACGCGCGAGCTGCGTTTCCTTGAAGTTGGCGGTGACGAAGACGCCGGTGTCGGCGACGATCGAGAGCAGCGTCTGCCCAGGCTGCACGAGCTGTGCGACTTCGACATTCTTGCGCGACACCGTCCCTGCGATCGGCGCGGTGAGCGTGGTGAAGGAGAGCTGCAGCGCGGCATTGTCCCGGGCCGCGCGCGCGGCAGCGAGACGCGCCTGCGCCAGCCGGACCCCGGCTTCGGCATTCGCGATGCCGGAGGTCGCAGCCTTCACTTGCCGTTCGGTGGCGGTGAGCGTGGCGGAGGCGGCGTCAAAGGTGGCCTGTGCGGCGTCGAGCTGCGCGGCGCTGATGATCTGCTTGCCGGCGAGTTCTTTGTAGCGCGTGAGATCGGCCTGTGCCTTGGTCACGGCGGCGCGGGCCGCGATCACCTGCGCATCGCCCACCTCGCGCTGACTGGAGGCGGTGCGCAACGAGGCGCCGGCCTGTCCATCGCGGCCGCCATCACCGGCCGCGGCGAGGGCCGCGGCGAGATCGGCTTCGGCTTGCGCAAGGCGGACCTGGAATTCGCGTCGATCGATCTTGATGAGCGCCGTCGCGGCATCGACATGGGCGTTCTCGCCGACGTTCACGTCGGTGACGTAGCCGCCGACTTTGGCGACCACGGGGACGATCTGGCCGTCCACCTGGGCGTTGTCGGTGGATTCGTGGCCCTGGCTGAAGCTCCAGCGCTGGTAGCCCCAGATGCCGGCCGCCCCGAGGAGGACGAGCGGGATGATCAGCTTGATCGACGTACGTCGGGCGGGAGCGGCTGCAGTCGTTTCGGTGGCCATGGGTATCGGATGCGAAAGAGAGATATGTGGGGCAGACCCCGCGCCTCGCGCGGCGGTCGGGAGTGATTACGGCAGGTCCTGCACGGCACCGGTGGCACGGGCGAGCGTGATGCGCGCGCCGTGATAGGCCGCCAGCGCATCATTGCGCAGCGTCCGGGCCTGATTGAGGGCGAGCAGCGCGCTGATCACATCGGCGTTCCCGGCCACACCGGCCCGGAACCGCTCCTGCGCCTGCGACACTTCCTGCTCTGCCAGATGCAGCCGTTCCCGCACTGCTTCGAGCTGCTCACGGGCGCCGGCCAAGTCGAGCAGCGCCGCGCGCACGTCCAGTGCGGTCTGCGCGCGCAGATCCCGGAGCTTCGCCCCGGTCTCGCGGGCGGTGGCGAGCTGCTCTTCCATGCGGTTGACGCGTCGGAACCCGTCGAAGAGCCCCACGGAGAGCTGCAATCCCCACGTGTACGTTGGGAGCAGATGGGACCAGTTCTTCCCCAGCGAGCCCTGATCAACGACGAAGCCGAGCTGCGGCGTGCCTTCCCATCGAATCGCGGTCGCCGCGCGCTGCTGCGAGCGCTCGAGGGCGATCAGCGCACGGACATCGGCGCGCGATTCCGCCGCGCGCGAAAGGAGTGTCCCTTCTTCCGGGGCGGCGTCGGCGACCGGCAGGCCGCCCAGCGAATCGCGGAGCGTGATCGGTGCATCGAGCGACAGCCCCATCGCCCGCTTGAGCTCCAAAAGGGTCCGGTCGCGGTCGTTGCGGGCCGCGATGATCTGCGCGCGCGTCGCGGCGAGCTGCGACTGGGCCCGGGTGACGTCGAGGGCGATGCCCACGCCGGCCTGCAGCTGGTCCCGCGCAATCCGCAGCAGGTCGGCGGCGAGGGCGGAGTCGGCCAATCGCGCGGTGAGCTGCGCCTCCGCGCGCGTCGCGCGCAGATAGGCCGCCGCGCCTTGGGCGGCCGCCGCTTCGGCGACGGCCTTCAGGTCGGCCGACGCGGCCTCGGTGGCCGACTGCGCCGCGCGGTACCGTCCGAGACTCCCGAGATCCAGCAGCGGCGCCTGAATGCGCGCCCGCAGATCGACCGTGGGAATGGGGCCCAGCAACTCGCCGTTGGGGTTCATCAGGGGACGCCCCTGGGCATCCCGGAAACTGAAGCCAAAGGTGGCGGTGTTGGTGGTCCGCCCCGCCTGCGCGATCGCGGCGGCGAGGTCGGGATACAGGGCACCACGGCGCTGAGCGACCCGCGCCTCGGCGGCCGCGACGCGGGCGCGTCCGGCATCCAAGCTCAGATTCTGCTTCGCGGCCAGCCGGGCGGCATCGCCCAGCGACAGCGCGACCGGTTGGGCGTGGAGCGCGAGCCCCGTGGGGAGCAATAGGGCGCAGGCCGCCGCGAGCAGCGTGCGACGGGCGCGGGACTCCGCAGGACGCGGATGACGGACAAACAACGGCAGGGGACTCATGCGCAGTCGGCGTGGAGAGGGTCAGCGTCGGCCGGAGCATCCGGTCGGAGCGCGTGGAGAAAAAATTCGATCACATCGTGGCGGACGGTGTCGTCGGCCGAGGGGAGGAGCCCGGGGGCAACGTCGCGCCAGGAGCGCCACATGCTGTGCGTGATCGTCATCGCTTGAAGCATCCGGGCGCCCACTTCTGGCTCGATGGGGCGGAACTCCCCGCGGGCGGTCCCGCGGGCGACGATGCTGGCGATGAGGCGCCGGCCGCGGGAGACCACCGCATCGGTGTAAAAGGCGATCAGGCCAGGGAAATGGCGCAGGTCGGCCATGACGAGTCGCTGGACGACTTGCACTCGTTCGGTCTGGAGGAAATCCCACCAGCTGACGGCCACGGTCCGGAGCTGGACGGCCGCACTGACGTTGTCCGAGGCGGCGAGCCGGGCTTCGACCGATTCCAGCGCGGTGATGAGGGTGTCGCGGATCATCTCCTCGAAGAGCGCTTCCTTGGTGGGGAAGTAGAGGTAGATGGTGCCCTTGGCGACCCCGGCCCGTTTGGCGATGTCATCGAGGCGGGCGCCCGCGAGGCCATGGTCGGCAAACTCGCGGAAGGCGGCCTCGAGGATCTGGTGCTGCTTGGCCTCCGGGTCTCGGCGGATGGCCGTCGTCCTGCGTTCCATCGCCGTCGTCCTACTCCCTAAAGGTCGTTACTGACTGACTGGTCAGTCTATTAACAAGGGTAGGGGGGACAGGGTTCCCAAGCAAGCGGGGGCGGGATCCGTTGTGTGGATCCCGCCCCCGCCGAGTCGCCATGCCGGGAAGCCCGGCGGGCGGTGGTCAGCCCTGCACAGGCTGGGTCACAGCGTGCCGGCTGGCGGTCTTGCCGCCATGCTCCGCCTTCTCGCCAGCAAAATGCTGGTTGGTCAGGAGAACGATCCCATACAGAATGGCGCCAATCAGGATGGCGCCTCCAATGAGGCCGGTGAAGGCCGCGCCCTTGTCAGAGCCGCCGGTCGAGTGGTCGTGTGCCATGGCGAAGTCGGAATGAGGTCAGTCGACGTCGGCGACGCGCACCGAGGTCATGCCATCATTCTGCACAATGGACCGCATCACGTCGAGTCCCTCCGTGATCTGCCCAAAGACGGTGTGCACACCGTTCAGGTGCCGCGTGTTCCCTTCGCTCAGCACCATAAAGAACTGGCTCCCCCCGGTGTTGCGGCCAGCGTGAGCCATCGACAGCGCCCCCACCTTGTGCGTGTGCGGGTTGCCGGCCGTTTCGCACGGGATCTGCCACCCCGGGCCGCCGGTGCCCACGCGGCCGCTCTGCGGGTCCCGCGAATACGGGCAGCCGCCCTGCACCACGAACTCTTCGATCACGCGATGGAACTTGATGCCGTCGTAGAAGCCCTCGTTGGCCAGCTTCTCAAAGTTCGCGACGGTCTTCGGGGCTTCCGCCGCATACAACTCGGCGACAATGGTGCCCTTGTTGGTTTCAAACGTGGCCAGTTTCGGCACGGGAGGTCCGGGAAAAGGGGAAACGACGGAGGATCGCCCGGGAATGTAGTGACCGCTGCGCGCTGTGGGCTATCCCGCACCTCGCGCCGCC
>JBAXMW010000045.1:0-22240 GCA_037134115.1 Gemmatimonadaceae bacterium
GCTTACGGATCGCGACCGTTCGGGATGCGCGTCCAGATGACGATCGTCCCGCACGGCGTGGTGTTGGCCCCCACCGGTTGAAACTCCACCGGAATGGTGGAGAAGTACGGATAGAGCTCGATGGCCTCCACGGTGTTGGAGGCCAGCTCATCGACCTCCATGCCGTGGGTGCGCGCCCCATCCAGCCAAATGTCCGGCTGGCAGAGGGTGCTCCGTGCGCCGACATAGGCAGAAAAGCGGACACGTGTGCCACGCACCACCACCACCCCCCGTTTGGTGCGTATCACATCGCTCAAGCGATAGGAGCCGCGCTCAACGATCTCCGCCCGCGTGATGAACTGACCGATCCCGCGTTTCCGCCGCTCGTCAAAGTTCCGAAGGCCAAGCGCCGCACGGGTGCGTGACTCCACCACGTTCACCTCCGCCAACTGCGGGGGCGTCGGGTCCATCTGCACGAACACCGTGTCCCACCGCCGATTGCGCGACGTCAGCGGCAGCGTCATGGGCCGAAAGCCAATCAGCCGGAACTGCACCGTCACCTGCCCAATTTCGCCAGTGCTCAGGTCGAATCGTCCCCGGGCATCCGAGAAGACCATCATCCCCGGGATGGACACGGAGACGCCTTCCAGCGGCGCGCCAAGCGTGTCCCGGACATAGCCGATGAGCGGGCGTCGGGGCACGGGCGCTTCTTGCGCACGCACGGCCGTGGACAGCCACATGAGCGAACACAGGCCGACCCAGAGGGCCGACAGACGGGGACGGGACGTCATGCCCGCAATGTGTACCGCTGCCATCTCGTGGGGTAGAGTGTTGCCCGGAACCCCCGTCCTGACATGGTCCATGGCGATCGAGCGGACTCGGCGGCAACTTTGCGTATGCCCTTCTTTGCCTCTGCGCCGGGCGCCGCCCACCGCGCTGTACCCCACCGCGCCGTACCTCGGTGGCGCCGTCCCCTGATGTTACGCGTAGCCCCTGCGCTGCTGCTGCTGGCTGTCACCCCTGACCGCCCCCTGTTCGCCCAGCCGGTGACCCCGCCGGCGCTGTCGGCACCCGATCCGTCGCGCATGCCGCCACCCGGGTGGCCCGCCTCGCCCAAGCAGTACGACGCGATCAAGGTGGCCACCGACCTGATGATCCCCACCCGCGATGGGAAGCGGATGGCCACCGACCTGTACCGCCCGGGGCGCAACGGGACGCCGGTCGAGGGGAAATTTCCCGTGCTGCTCAACCGCACGCCGTATAACAAAACCTCGCTCGCGGAACAGGCGGTGTTCTACGCCGAGCGCGGCTATGTGGTGGCGATTCAGGACACGCGCGGTCGCTACAAGTCCGAAGGGCTCTTTTCCAAAGTGCAGCCCATTGATGCCACCGATGGCGCGGATGTCATCGCGTGGTTGGCCAAGCAGCCGTACAGCACCGGCCAGGTGGGGATGTGGGGAACGTCATTCTCCGCGCACATGCAGGCCGGCGCCGCGCAATATCACCCCGAGGCGCTGAAGGCCCTCCTCATCAACATGGGGGGGATGGCCAATGGGTGGGATCATGGGGTCCGCTATCGGGGCACCTACGAAATGGGGCGCCAGCTCACCTGGGCGTGGAGTCAGCTGTTGGCCGATGCGCGCACCCCCGACGTGAAAGCACTCCTCACCCGCGAAAAGGTGGAGGATTGGTACAGCGCGCAGCCCATGCGTCGCGGCCTGAATCCGCTCTCTGTGGATCCCCAATACGAAGGCTGGTATTTCGACTTCTTCGAGCATGCGGATTACGACGCGTACTGGAAGGATCCGATGCTCGCGTGGGATGAACACTATCCGCAAACCTCCGACATCCCCATGCTGCATGTCGGGGGATGGTTCGACATTTTCTTGGCCGGCACCTTCAAGAACTTCACCGAGCTGCGGAAGATCAAGAAAGCGCCGCAATATGTGATGGTGGGTCCGTGGAAGCACGGCGGCAACAATTTGCCCTACGCCGGCGATGTGGCCTTCGGTGACAGCGCCGCGATCATGGACTTCCTCACCGATTTCCATGTGCGGTGGTTTGATCATCATCTGAAGGGTGCGACCAATGGGGCCGAGCGCGATGCACCGGTCCGGCTCTTTGTCATGGGGACCGGTGATGGCCGCAAAGACCGTAACGGTCGCCTGATGCATGGCGGCTATTGGCGGACCGCCGATCAGTGGCCGCTGCAGGGCACCAAGTTTGTGCCCTACTACTTCCACGCCGACGGCGGGCTCCGCACCACCAAGCCCGCAGCGCGGACATCGGCCACGACGTACACCTTCGACCCCGCGCATCCCGTCCCGACCATTGGCGGCGGGGCATCGGCTCGACTTAAAGACGGCGCCTTCAATCAGCGCGAAGATCCCCGCTTCCCGCCGTCACAGGCCCCGTGGCTGCCACTGCGCGCCCGACCAGACGTAGTGGTCTTCCAGACCGAGCCCCTCACCGAAGACGTCACGGTGATTGGCCCCATCAAGGTGATGGTGTATGCGTCGGCAAGCACCGTCGATGCCGATATCACGGCCAAGCTGTTGGATGTCTATCCGTCGAGCGTCGATTGGCCCGGGGGCTTTGACATGAACCTGACGGATGCCATCGTGCGTGGTCGCTACCGGGCCACGCGCGATCACGCCGTCCTGCTCACGCCGGGACAGGTCTATCCCTTTACGATCGATCCATTTCCTACCGCGAATGTCTTCAAGAAAGGGCATCGCATCCGGGTGGATATCTCGAGCAGCAACTTCCCGCGCTTCGACGTCAATCCGAATACGGGGGAACCGCTCGGTAAAAACCGGCGAATGATCCCCACGAACATCAGCATTCAGCACAGTGCGCTGATGCCGTCACATATCATCCTGCCGATCGCCCCCGCGTCATCGGCGCGCGCCCCTCGCTGAGCCGCCGATGCTGCTGACCCTCTGTGCCTACGGGATGGTGATCGTCTTCATGACGCTCATCATGACCAAGCGCCTGTCGCCGCTGACGGCGCTGATTTTGGTGCCGGTGGCGTTCGGATTGGGGGCAGGGTTTGCGCCGAAGCTCGGGGAGATGATGGTCGCCGGCATCACCAAGCTGGCCCCGACGGGGGTCATGCTGATGTTTGCGATTTTGTATTTCGCCGTCATGATTGACGCCGGACTCTTTGAGCCGTTTGTCAAGCGTCTGGTGCAGCTGGTACATGGCGATCCAATGAAAGTGGTCGTGGGCACGGCGGTGCTCGCACTGCTCGTCTCGCTCGATGGTGATGGCTCCACCACTTATATGATCACCACGGCGGCGATGCTGCCGCTCTATCACCGCCTCGGCATGCGACCGCTGGTGCTCACCTGCGTCACGATGCTCGCCGGTGGCGTGATGAACATCCTCCCCTGGGGCGGGCCCACGGCCCGTGCGGCGAGTGCGCTGCAGGTCGATGTGAGTCAGGTGTTCGTTCCGCTCATTCCCGCCATGATCGGTGGCGCGCTCTGGGTGCTGTATGCCGCCTATCGCATGGGGATCGCCGAGCGTGCTCGGCTCTCGGCGGGCGGTCCGCTGGCCATCGCGAATCAACGGGTGCTGGCGGAAGAGCTCGCGAATCCGACGCAAGCAGAGGACACGAGGCATCGCCGCCCTGATCGGCTCATAATCAATGCCGTCCTCACGATCGTTCTGCTGGTCGCACTGGTGAAGGCGGTCCTGCCACTCCCCGTCCTCTTTATGCTGGGCTTCGCGGTGGCCGTCCTGCTCAACTATCCGACCATCGAGCAGCAGAAAGCGTTGCTGTCGCGCCATGCCGGGAATGTGCTGGCGGTTGTTGGGCTGATCTTTGCGGCCGGCGTCTTCACCGGCATTCTGTCGGGGACCAAAATGGTCGATGCGATGGCCGACAGCGTGATCACGCTCGTCCCCACTGCGCTGGGTCCGTATCTCGCGATGGTCACAGCGGTGTTGAGTCTCCCCTTCACCTTTTTCATCTCCAACGACGCCTTCTACTTCGGGGTCCTTCCCATTCTGGCCAAGGCGGGGGAGGCATATGGTATCACTGCCGCCGAGATGGCGCGGGCGTCACTGATTGGCCAGCCGGTGCATCTGCTGAGCCCTCTCGTACCATCGACCTTTTTGCTCGTGGGCCTTGCCGGCGTCGATTTCGACGATCATCAGCGCTACACCCTCAAGTGGGCGGCGCTGTCGGCGGTCGTGCTGCTGATCATTGGCGTGGCCACGTTGGTGGTGCCGGTGATGGGGCACGCCGCGCGCTAAGACCGGAGGCGAAGGCTACGCGCGGGGCAGCAGCCCCTCAATCAGGGCAACTGAACGCGCCGTCGCGCCCAGCTCCTGGCGCACCACGCCCTGTGCCGCCGCGCCCGCCGCCCGCCGAGCGTCCGGGTCCGTGAGCCAGTGCGACAACGCCGCGCGCAGCGCCGAGGCATCCGACACCGACTGCGCGCCCCCCGCCGCAATGAGGAGCCCGGCCTCGCGGCTCCCCTGATAGCGTGGACCAAGGAGCACGGGCACGCCAAAGGCCGCCGGTTCAATCGTGGAGTGCAGCCCGGCGCGGTGAAAACCACCACCCACAAAGGCGATGTCGGCGAGCGCATAGAGATCGCCGAGCACCCCCATCCGGTCGACGAGCACCACGTCGGCTTCGGCTGTGATCGCCTCGGTCAGCGCGGAGAGACGATACACCCTGCGCCCGGCCTCGCGGGCCCATTGTTCAATCGCGGCGCAATGCGCAGCCGTTGGCTCATGGGGCGCAATGATGAGCCGCAGCGATGCGTCGACGCTCGCCAGTAATGGCGCCTCGTCGCTGGGCCACGTGCTCCCCGCCACGAGCGTTGGGCGATCAGATGCGAGCATCCGCAGCAGTGCGCTTCCCCTGTCCACCCGCTGCGCGCGCTCCCACACCTGATCAAAGCGCGTATCACCAGTTACCTGCAGCACCGCCGTCGGTACGCCGAGCGCCTGCAAGCGGGAGGCGTGCGTGGCATCGATGGCTCCCACCGCCTGCAGCGACTGATACGCGGGGCCCACCAGCTGCTGCGACCACCACCCGCGGCGCCCCGATTGCTCGGCCAGCGTGGCGCTGATCAGCGCCACCGGAATGCCGCGCGCGCGGGCACGCGCCACCAGCACTGGCCACACATCCAGCTTGGCAAAGACCAACGCCGACGGGCGGATCGCCTCGAGCAACGCATCGGCATCGTGCGCGCGGTCGAAGGGGAGATAATCGCAGATCTCCGCCCCTACCGTGCCCGCGAACGTTTCAGCGCTCGGCGAAAAGAAGGTGTAGCCCTGTTGCCATGTCGGATGCGCGGCCCGCAGTGCCTGCGCCACCGGCCGCGCCTGCAACCCTTCCCCAACGGAGGGCGCGTGCAGCCAAATGAGGGGGTGGGCGGGATCGCGCACGGTGCGCGCGCGGGCCACCAGTCGCTGCGTGAGCCCGGCACGGGCGCGCAACGACCGCACAAGCTTGTGCGCACTCGACGGCGCGAGCTGCGCCGCAAGCTGGGCGGCGCCCTGAGCGACGGCGGTGGCGATTGCATACGGCACCGCCACGACCGGATTCATCGACGGTGATGCCTCAGGCACGGGATCAGACCCCGCCGCCGTTCGCCCACGACTCAGCGCGTCTTCCGGCCGCGGGCCACCACCATCGCGGTGTCGATCGCCCGACGGAAATCCTTGTACGGCACGTTCCCTTCGACCAGGAAATCGCCAATGAGGAACGAGGGGGTCGACCGCACACCGGCCTTGGTGGCCTGCGCGACATCGGAGGCAACGATGGCACGAATCGCCTCCCGCTTCTGACAGGCGGTAAAGGCGGGCATGTCGAGTCCCACCTCGCGCGCGACCGTCTCCAGTAACGGCTGCACACTCAGCAGCGATTCCACCTCATGCTGCCGCTTGAACAGCCCCTCGGTATACGGCCAGAACTTGTCCTGGACGCTCGCGCACATCGACGCTTCGGCTTCGGCCCGCGCGTGCTTGTGGATCGACGACAGCGGCAAGTTGAGATAGGCGAAGTGCACCTTCCCGGGGGTGATGTAGTCGCGGGTCAGCCGCGCCATCGAGGAGTCGTGCCACTGCTTGCAGTACGGGCACTGGAAGTCGCTGATCATCACCACCCAGATATCGCCCGCATCGCGTCCCATCACCCGGCCCCGGTCCGCGCGGTAAATCAGCGCGGAATCACTGAGGGAGTCCGCCCGCCCCGCCGTGGTCGGCGTCAGGAGGGGGGCGGCGGCCGTGGCCGCAGCGCCAGTGCCAGTGGCAGTGCCAGCGGCAGTGCTGGCGGCCGTACCTGACGCCGAGCCGGACGCCGAGCCGGACGCCGAGCCAGAGGCCGCACCCGCCTTGTTGCAGGCGGTGGTTACCACCAGCGCGAGGCCGGCCAGAGCGAGCAAAGCAGAACAGGTGCGGCGCATGGGTCGAAATGGGGCCCGGGGGATCGCGGTACGTCTGGAGAGCGTCTGGAGAACGGTAGCGCCGTTTCCTGCCCCGCGAAACAGCCGCACCCGGCGGGGGCCCCGGCAGGGGCGCTCCGGGTGACACTTTTTTCATGCGGCTGCGTACGAACACGGTACCGTGGCATATACTCCACCCAGAATGCGTGCCGTCGTTTCCCGCCTGCTGGCCGGCCTCCTCACGGTCGTCGGCCTTCTGCTCCCCGGACCGCTGCCAGCGCAGCAGCCCGGGGCGACGGCGTTGCCCGCACCCGTCGGGTACGTCAATGACTTCGCCGGCATCATCCCGGAGGAGGCCAAGGCGCGGCTCACCGACCTCACGCTGCGGCTGAATGCCGCCACCAAGGGGGATCTGGTCATTGTGACCCTCCCCGACCTTGGCGGCCGTCCGCAGGAGGATGTGGCGCGCGAGCTTGGTCGGCAGTGGAAGGTGGGGGCCGATGCGAAAATCGGTGACGCCGCCCGCAATGCCGGTGTGGTTGTGCTGGTCGTCCCCAAGGAGACCTCGACCGACGGCCGTGGCCACTGCCGGATTGAGGTCGGGCAGGGGGCCGAAGGGTTTATCACCGATGCGACGGCGGGGACGCTCTGCCGCGAAGCGGTCGCGAACTTCCGGCTGCGCGATTACGGGGGCGGGATTGAGCTGATCGCCGGCACGCTGGCGGAGCGCTACGCGGCAAACTTCGGGGTAACACTCGACGGACAGCCGCGGCGGCAAAAGGCGAAGCGTTCGTCGGAGGACATCACGCCAGTGATCAAGCTGCTGCTGATCATCCTCCTCATTCTGTTCCTGAGTTCACGGGGGCGACGCGGTGGCGGGGGGTGCATTCCGATCCCCATCCCGGGGCCGCCGGTGGGGCGTGGTGGCTGGTCGTCGGGAGGCTTCGGCGGCGGCTTCGGTGGTGGTGGCGGCGGCGGTGGTTTCGGTGGCTTTGGCGGCGGCGGCGGCTTCAGCGGAGGTGGCGGTGGGTCTGATTGGTAAACCAGAGCGGACACGGCACTCCACCATGAGCGTGGAGGAGCTGGTCGCGCAGCTGCAGGCGGCCCTGGGGTCGTCGTTGGTCGGCGTCGTGCTGTACGGCTCTGCCGCCGTGAACGCACAGGTGGCCGGACACTCCGATCTCAACGTCCTCGTCATCGCGGAGACGCTCCCGGTCGAGCAGCTGCGGATCCTTGGGCAGACGGCCCGGGCGTGGGGGGAGGCGGGCCAAGCGCCCCCCCTCATGTTGACGCGTCGCGAGTGGGAAGGCTCGGCGGATGTCTTCCCCATGGAGTACGCGGACATCCTCGAGCGGCATCGCGTCCTGGCGGGCACGTTGCCGTTGGAGGGGATCGCGGTCCAGGCGGCGGACTTGCGGTTGCAAGTGGAGCAGGAGGCGCTGGGGAAGCTGTTGCGGCTGCGACGGGCCATCACGGCCGCGGGCACCGATGTCGCTCGGCAGCGCGAGCTCCTGAAAGGCAGCAGCAGCGCCTTTCAGGTGATTCTCCGCAGCCTGCTGCGCCTTCTGGGCGAGCAGCCGCCGGCCGATGCGGCCGCCATGTTGGCGCGGATTGCCGAACGGACGGGGCTCACCATGGCGCCCTTCCTGCGAGTGCAGCAGGTGGTGCGTGGGGAGGCGGTATCTGATACGGAGGTGCCGGTCCTCGTGGCCGCGTATCTCGACGGCGCCGATGCGTTATCGCGCTACATCGATCAGCTGGCGATCTAACGGCCGTCACGCGCAGTGGACGTGGCGGTGACGGACCAACCGATTTCGGCGAAGGGCCCGGCGCCGAAGTCATGCAGGACCACCGGGCCTGACATTTGACTCCCTTGAGAGGAAATCCCATGATGACCCCGCAGTCGGTGCGCGCGCCACGGCGCCTGCGTTCCCTGGCGGCTGTGCTGACGCTCACGATGCCGTTGTGGTTTGGCGCCTGTGGCTATAACACCATCCAGTCCTACGACGAACAGGCCGCGCAGGCCAAGCAGAACATTGATGCGCAGCTGCAGCGTCGTGCGGATCTGATCCCGAACCTCGTGAACACCGTGAAGGGGTTCGCCGGGCAGGAAAGCGAAGTGCTCATCGGCGTGACCCGTGCCCGGGCCGGCCTCGTGGGCGCGTTGCAGAAGACGGGAGGCTCGGATCCGGCGGAGCTGGCGAACGCCAATCAGCAGCTCACGACGGCGCTCGGTCGCATGAACGTGGTGATTGAGTCATATCCGCAGCTCAAGTCCGATCAGAACTTCCTGAAGCTGCAGGATGAGCTGACGGGCACGGAAAACCGGATCGCCGTCTCGCGCACCGATTACAACGGCGCCGTGCGGCTGTACAACGAGTACATCCGGAAGTTTCCGGCCGTGCTGACGGCGAAAGCGACCGGCGCGAAGCCGCGCAGCTACTTCGAGGTCACCGATGCGGCGGCGCGTGCCGTGCCGACCGTGGACTTCAGCAAGCCGGCCAAGCCGTAAGCGATTCGCTTACGGCGCAGCCGGGGCTACCGGGCGAGGGAACAGGCCCTCGCCCTTATGAACCGTCCAGCCGGCCGGGTTGAGCGTCGGGACGGCATCGTAGCGGAGGTCGGCCACCTGGCCCGCTCCTCCGACCGTTTCCCAGAGCGCCTGCGCCTTCGTGGGCATGTACGGGGCCAGCAACACGGCCTGACGGGCCAGCCGCCGGATCAATGACGTGAGACACTGATCCAGCGTGCTCGCCTGCGCGGGATCCTTGGCCAACTGCCAGGGTGCCATCGCCGCGGTATACTCATTGGCGCGCGCCGTCATCCGCGCCACCGCCGACAGCCCCTCATGCAACAGCCAGCCGCGCGAACCATCGAGCGCCGCATGATAGGCCGCCAGATCGACCTGGTCCTCCGCTTCGGCCTCCGGCACCGGCGCGTCCGGAACGACACCGCCACGATACTTCTCCACCATCGCGGTGGCTCGGCTGGCCAGATTGCCGAGCGCGTTCGCTAAGTCGCTGGTGTAACGCTCTTCGAATCGCTCCCAAGAGAAGTTGCCGTCGCCATCGAATGGCACCTCTCGCAGCAGTACATAGCGGAACGCGTCGGCCCCGAAGCGGTCAATCGCCTCGCCAAGATCGAGCTTCACGCCTGCGCTCTTGGAGAACCGCTCGCCGCCCAGCTGCACGAAACCGTGGGCCCACACCTGACGCGGCAGCGGGAGCCCCGCAGCCTGCAGCATCGCAGGCCAGATCACCACATGGAAGCGCGTGATGTCCTTGCCAATGATGTGCAGATCCGCTGGCCACCGATCATCGTAGCCGGCTGCTGGAAAACCGGTCGCCGTGAGGTAGTTGGGGAGCGCATCAAACCAGACATACGTGCCTTGCACTTCACCCGTGGAGAGCGGCAGGGGGAAG
Organism: Gemmatimonadaceae bacterium; assembly: GCA_037134115.1. Classification (GTDB taxonomy): domain Bacteria; phylum Gemmatimonadota; class Gemmatimonadetes; order Gemmatimonadales; family Gemmatimonadaceae; genus Gemmatimonas. Next base: position 9,809 of record JBAXMW010000045.1, read on the forward strand.
GGCACCGCCCACGACAAGCGGGAGCGGGAGGCCGAGATGTCTTCGAGCCCTTGGGCCAAAAGGCCGAGAATCTCATTGCGCCGGCTTTCCGGTTCAATGAACGACGGATTCGAGGCGAGCAGCTCCTGCAGGAACGGCTGGTAGCGTGAGAGGCGGAAGAACCAGTTGCGCTCCTCTACCGATTCGAGCGTGCGCGTGGGATGCAACGCGCACTGCCCGTCCACAATGTCCGCCTCTTGCTTGAACGCTTCGCACCCGACGCAATACCAGCCGCGGTACGACTGCTCGTAAAAATCGTCCGGATTCCGCTCGACGATGCGCTCAATCAGCGCTTTCACGCCGGCTTTATGATGCGCGTCGGTCGTGCGGATGAACTGATCATACCGCACATCCAGGCGGGCCCACATCGCCTGAAACCGCGCCGCGATTTCATCGGTGAACGCTTGCGGGGCCATGTCGCGCTGTGCCGCCGTCTGCTGCACCTTCTGGCCATGCTCGTCCATCCCGATCAGGAGATGGACGTCGTCACCGCGCAGCCGATGATACCGGGCAATGACATCGGCGCCAATCTTTTCCAGCGCGTGCCCGAGATGTGGGTCGCCGTTGGCGTAGTCGATGGCCGTGGTGAGATAGAATCGGGACACGTCAGCGGTCTGATGAATGGTCGGTCGAGGGGGCCCCGTTCGGGTCCTCGTCGTTCAGGTCGGCAGGGGACTCGCCCGCGCCATCGGTGTGCTGCTGCCGGCGCTGTTCTGCCGCACGGAGTCGCCGTCCGCCGCGCCGCCCACGGCGTCGCTTGCGACGAACTTCCGCGTCGGCCTCCGTTTCGGCGCCGCGTGGCGCGTCGGCATCGGTCTCAGCGTTGGCCTCGGCCTCCGCGTCGACGTCCACATCGGCCTCGTCGTCGGATTCCAGCGCTCCTGCATCATGCTCAACGAGCGCGGGAATCACTGGTGCCGGGATGACCGGTGCGGCGGCCACTGGCTCCAGCACGGCGACATCCACCAGCACCGTCTCGACCCGCGTCATCTCGGCACCCGAGGTCTCGCCAGCGGCGTCGCCCGTGCTCTCGCCCGCGCTCTCGCCCGCGCTCTCGCCCGCGCTGGTGCTACTGCCGTCGATTTCGGCGCGCAACTCCGCGAGTGGTACCACGCGCGTGTCGCCGTCGGCGGTGCGCAGCGTGACCCGATCGTTGAAGATGTCGCAGGCCATCACCTTTTCCTCACCACGGCTCGTGGTCAGGATCCGCCCTTCCTTGGGGAAACGACGGCGGCTTTGCACGTAGAACTCATGCTCATAGCGCAGGCAGCACATCAGACGCCCGCAGGCTCCGGAGATTTGCTGCGGATTGAGCGACAGCTTCTGATCCTTGGCCACACCAAGGTTGACGGGGCGCAGATCCGGGAGCCACGAGGCTGAGCAGTATTCCCGACCGCAGCGCCCAATGCCTGACAGGCGCTTCGCTTCGTCGCGCACGCCGATTTGCTGGAGCTCGATCCGCGCCCGGAAGCTCGCGGCAAGTTCCCGCACTAGCCCCCGGAAGTCCACGCGCTTCTCCGCCGTGAAGAACACCGTGAGCTTGCGCCGGTCAAACTGCCACTCGGCGTCGGTGATCTTCATGATGAGGCCATGCTGCCGCACCAGCGCCTGCGCGGCACGGCGCACCGTCTCATTCTCCTGCGTCAGCTCCGCGTTGCGTGCCCGATCGCCTGCGTCGGCCAGACGGAGCGCCTTTCGCGCCGGTGCCGCGGTGCCACAGCCGTGCACGCACCCCTTGCAGCGCACCGCCGCGAGATCACCCGTGGAGTGCACATGTCCGTAGTCTTCGCCGCGGTCGGCTTCCACGATGATCCCAGCACGGAGCGCCGGGGGCGTGTCGCCGTCCCAGGTGAAGAACTCCTTGCGGTTGCCGCGGAACGCGACCTCGATCAGATGCGCCACAGGCTCCGTCCGACGCCGTTACTCAGCAAACTGCCCCATCCGCAGGAACTTCTCGCGACGCCGACGAACCAACTTGTCGGGCTTGAGCCGACGGAGCTCCTCAAGATGATGCACCAGCGCCGTGTGCAGGTTCTGCGCCATCACCTCATGGTCCGCGTGCGCGCCCCCTTCCGGCTCGGGGATGATCGCATCGACCACATGCAGGCGCAGCAGGTCGGGCGCCGTGATGCGCAGCGCCGTGGCCGCCTTCTCGCGCATTTCGGGGCTCTTTCCGTCCTTCCACAGGATCGCCGCACACCCTTCCACGGTGATCACGGAATAGACGGCATTCTCCATCATCAGCACGCGATCGGCCACGCCCAGCGCGAGCGCGCCGCCGGAGCCCCCTTCGCCAATGAGCGTTGCAATGATCGGCACTTGCAGCTGACTCATCTCCAGCAGATTGCGCGCGATCGCCTCACTTTGTCCGCGCTCCTCCGCACCGAGCCCGGCCCACGCCCCCGGTGTGTCGATGAAGGTCAGCACCGGTACCTGAAACTTCTCGGCGAGCTTCATCAGCCGGAGCGCCTTGCGGTACCCCTCCGGATGCGGCATGCCGAAATTGCGCTTCAGATTTTCCTTGGTGTCGCGGCCCCGCTGATGGCCAATCACCATCACCGTCTCGCCATCGAGCCGGGCCCAGCCGCCGATGATCGCGGCATCATCCCGAAACTGACGGTCGCCGTGCAGTTCGATGAAATCGGTGAACGTGAGGCGCAGGTAATCGGCAGTGAACGGCCGACGCGGAATGCGCGCCACCTGCACGCGCTGCAGCGGCGACAGATTCTCGTAGATCTGCACGCGCAGCGTGGACAGCGTTCGCTCCAGCGCGCTGAGTTCGGCACCCACATCGAGCGCCTGATCACCGGCGAGCCGCTTCAGCTCTTCGATCTGCTTTTCGAGATCCGCAATCGGACGCTCGAATTCGAGAACCGGGGCAGTGGCCATGAGAAAACGGGAAAGAGAAAGAGTGTCGGCCGGTCAGCCGTCGGTGCGCATCAAGCGCACCCGATCGGCGCCCAGCAGCGCTCGAAGGTCTGACAATACCACCGGGGATACCGCTGCCGTCAATGACCGGGAGCGGAATCGGACCGTCGGTCCAGTACCATCCTGCCACCGGAGTTGCAGGGGCGAGGAGCCCGGATGCGACTCCAACGCGACGCGGACGTCGTCCATGACCGAGGGCACGAGATCGAGCCCCGGGGCCAGCTCGATCGTGATGGCAACGTCGCCACTGGCCCGGAGTTCCGTGAAGCGGGTGATCGCTTCCACGATAAACGTCGGGTTCTCCACGTCCTGATCCTTCCGGCTGTAGCCGCCCTTGATGAGCACCGGAATATCGGGACGGACCCGGTCGGCAATGACCGCCCAGGCCTCAGGGAACACCAGCACCTCCGAGGAGCCGGAGAAGTCTTCGACCGTCAGCCGGGCGAACTCCGCCCCGGACCGCTTGGAGACCTGCTTCTTGATGGCGGTCACCACCACGCCAATCGTGACCGGCTCCGGCGTCCAGGATCCCAGCTGCGCCACCGTGTGTGACGCGAAGATCTCCGCTTCGAGGCGAAAGGGCTCCAGCGGATGCCCCGAGATGTAGAAGCCCAGCAGTTCCTTCTCACGTTGCAAGCGCTCGGACTCACTCCACGGCGCCACGGCGGGGAGCGTCGGGGCAGGGGCCTGCCGGCTGGCGGGCCCATCGCTCTCCGCCGCACCAAAGTCACCAAAGAGCGACACCTGCCCCTTGGCGGCCTCCTCCTGCTGGAGCGACGCCTCATTGATCGCGTGGTCGAGCCCGGCATAGAGCTGCGCGCGATGGCCACCCAGCCCATCGGCGGCGCCAGCGGCCACGAGCGCTTCAAAGACGCGCTTGTTGCACAGCCGCAGATCGACGCGCGCGCACAAGTCATACAGGCTCGTGAAGGGACCATCAGCGCGCGCCGCGAGGAGCGAATCAATCGCGCCACGCCCCACGTTCCGGATGGCGCCCAAGCCGAACCGGATGCGCTTCTCCCCCACCACGGTGAACCGCCACCCCGACTCGTTCACATCGGGTGCCAGCACCTCGATCCCCATGTCGCGCGCTTCGGCGATGTACTTGATGACATCTTCGGTCTTGCCGATCTGCGACGACAGCAGCGCGGCCATGAACTCGGCCGGATAATGCGCCTTGAGATACGCCGTGTGGTAAGCCACCACGGAGTAGGCCACGCTGTGCGACTTGTTGAAGCCGTAGCGTCCGAAGGTCTCAATCTGTCCCGAGAGCTCGTCAATGACTTTGGGGTCATAGCCGCGCGCGACGGCCTTTTCCACGAACTTGCCAAGCTCTTTCTTAATGAGCTCGGCATCCTTCTTACCCACCGCCTTGCGAAGCACGTCGGCTTCGGCGAGTGAAATCCCCGCCAACACCTGGGCAATACGCATCACCTGTTCCTGATAGGTGATCACGCCATAGGTGTTGGAGAGAATCGGCTCGAGCTCCGGCAGCGCATACACCGTGGGCTCTTCGCCACGCTTCCGCCGGATGTACACGTTGTGCATACCGGCATCGAGCGGACCCGGTCGCAACAGCGCGTTCGACGCCACGAGATCGTCAAAGCGGTCGCAGCGCATCCGCTTGAGCACGTCGGTGGCGAGTGGCGATTCAAACTGGAAGACGCCACCCGTGCGACCGGCCCGGAGCATCCGGTAGGTCTCTTCATCGGTGAAGCCCCGCTCTTCCAGCGTGAGCTCCCGCCCATGGCGCGTCTTTACGAGCGCCAGCGTATCGCTGATCACCGTGAGCGTGGTCAGCCCGAGGAAGTCCATCTTGAGCATGCCGGCCTTTTCCAGCGCCGTCATGTCGTACTGCGTCACAATGACGCGTTCATCCTCGCCCGCACCGGCGCCCTTCGACGCCTGGGTGCAGATCGGGACGAACTCATCGAGCGGCCCCGGCGCGATCACCACCCCGGCGGCATGCACCCCGGTATGGCGTGAGAGCCCTTCCAGCGCGATCGCGAAATCGAGCAGCTGCTTGTAACGCTCGTCGTTCCGGTAGAACGCCTTGACCTCTGGCACCTGCTCAATCGCTTCCTTGACCGTCAGCGAGAAGTTCGGCGCATTGGGGATCAGCTTCGCCAGCGCATCGGTTTCCCCCGGCGTGAAGCCCAGCGTACGCCCGACATCCTTGATCGCGGCGCGCGACTTCATCGTCCCAAAGGTGACGATCTGACCGACTGAGTCCTTGCCGTACTTCTGGCGGACGTACTCAATGACTTCGCCGCGTCGCTCGAAACAGAAGTCGACGTCGACGTCAGGCATCGACACGCGCTCCGGATTCAGGAAGCGCTCGAAGAGGAGATCGAACTCCAGCGGGCAGACGTCCGTGATGCGCAGCGAATACGCCACGAGCGAACCCGCCGCCGAGCCGCGGCCCGGGCCCACGGGGATGCCACGATCCCGCGCCGCTTTGATGAAATCGGCGGTGATCAGGAAGTAGCCGGCATACCCCGTCTTGGTGATGACCCCCAGCTCGTAGTCGAGCCGTTCCTGCACCTCAGCGCGCAGCGGATGCCCGTAGCGCTGTACCGCGCCCTCGGTCGCCAGCTGCACCAGCAGATCGTTCTCCGTCGACACCCCCTCCGGGAGCGGAAACGACGGCACGTAGTATTTCTTCTCGAACTGCACGTCGACCGAATCGGCGATCGCGAGCGTGTTCGTGAGGACATCCTCCCGCCCCGGGAAAAACGGACGGACTTCGTCGGCCGACTTGAAGTACAGGCCGTCGTCGTACTGCATCCGGTCCCGGTCATTCCGGTCCTTCCCCAGCCCGATGCACAGCAGTACGTCGTGCGCGTCGTGATCTTCGTGGCGCAGGAAATGCGCGTCATTCGTGGCCACCACCGGCAGGCCGAGATCGTCGGCCAGCGACAGCACCTTCGCGTTCAGCGTCGCTTGCCCTTCGCTGGTGTGCGCCTGCACCTCGAGGAAATACCGCCCCTTGAACAGCTCAGCGTACCAGGCGGCAGCTTCACGCGCCTCGGCAATCCGGTCTTCCATGAGGTGTGAAGCCACTTCGCCGGCCAAACAGGCCGAGGAGACGATCAGCCCCTCACTGTGGGCGGCGAGCAGCTCCCGGTCGATGCGCGGCTTGGTGTAGAACCCCTCGGTGTAGCCCAGCGAGGAGAGCTTGACCAGATTCCGGTACCCCTGCAGGTCACGCGCCAGCAGGACGAGGTGGTAGTACGGCTTGGCTCCGGGGGCCGGTCGTCCGCGGGTCCGGCGATCGCCGGGGGCCACGTATGCCTCCATCCCCAGAATCGGCTTCACGCCGGCCTTGCGCGCCTTCTCCTGGAATTCCCAGGCGGCATGCATGTTCCCGTGATCCGTAATCGCCAGCGCCGGCTGTTCATACAGCTTGGCGCGGGCAATCAGATCATCGATACGATTCGCGCCGTCGAGGAGCGAATACTCGGAGTGCGTATGCAGGTGCACGAACGACATGGGAGGCGAAAGATAGCCCGGTGGGTGGGCGCCGTCACCGGCTTGACGGTGGTCGCGCTCCTCCTCTCGCCGATGGGCTGCTACGTCTCCCGGGCCGCCTACGAGGAGGCCCGCATCCTGGCCCGTCGCCAGCCCATTGAACGGCTGGTGGCGCACGCCCCCACGGCATCAACCACCGCCCCGGACGCCCTCACCACCGCCACGCGCGCCAAGTTGCAGCTCGTCGCCGAGGCCCGCCGCTTTGCCATCGACTCGCTCGGGCTGACGGCTGGCAACAGCTTCACGCAATTCAGTCCCCTCGACCGCGACACCCTCGTCCTCGTCCTGTCGGCCGCCTATCAGGACCGGCTGGAACTCAAGACGTGGTGGTTCCCCGTGGTCGGCCGCTTCCCCTACAAGGGCTTTTTCGACTTTGCCGAAGCCCGCGAGGCGCGGACCGCGCTGCAGGCGCAGGGCTTCGACGTCACCCTCGGCCCCTCATCGGCCTTCAGCACGCTCGGCTGGTTCAACGATCCGGTGGTCAGCACGACCATCCGCCAGGATTCCGTCACGCTCGTGAACACGGTGTTGCACGAGCTGCTGCACACCACCTACTTCGCGAAAGGGCGCGTCCCCTTCAACGAGTCCTTTGCATCATTTGTGGGAGGACGTGGCGCCGAAGCGTTCTTTCGCGCGAAGGGCGATACGTTGCGCGAACGGATCGCGCGGGACGACTGGCACGATGATCTGCTGCTGGGTGCCTTCTGGGCCGGGCTCTCGACGGAGCTTGAGACGGCCTTTGCGGCGCATCCGGACAGCGCCCGTACGGCCCGAATCGCCGCCCGCACCGCGGTCTATGCCGCAGCGCGGCGACGACTGGTCGATTCGATTGGCCCGGCGTTACGGCGCTATCCGCCGGGCTGGACCGCCCGCGTACCCCTCGACAATGCGGTGTTGCTCGCACGCCGAGTGTATGCGGACGGACTCGATGCCTTCGATCAGGTATACGCGGCGCGCGGTGCGCGACTGCGTGACGCCATCGCCACGATCATTTCTCAGGCAACAGCACAAAGCGCGCCCGGTTCGCCTCGCTGAGATACCGCTGCGCGGCGGCCTGCAGCCGTTCGGCGGTGAGCGATGCGACGAGTGCGTCGTCGATGAAGACGGTGCTGAGCGGATCGCCATGCAGCAGGCGGTCCTGCAGCGTCCCGATCCACCAGCCATTCTGCTTGCGCGCGACTTCCCGTTCCCGGCGCTGCTGCTCCGTGATGCGGGTGACTTCGGCGGCGGTCGGCGGGACACGGCGCAGCGAGTCGAGCTCCTGCCGCACGGCGGCGAACATGGCCTCGGCGCGATCGGGCGCCGATCCGTAGCTGATCACCACCTGCCACTCCTGCCGCGGGACGCGGGAGATCGCGGTGTTCACCGAGACGGAGTAGGTGCCTCCCAACGACTCCCGCAGACGATCGGTGAGCCGCATCTCCAACAGCTCACCCACGGAGGAGAGGAGATAGTCCTCTTCGCGGCTCCACGGGGCCGTCCCGGCCATCACCACCACGGTCTGACTCTGCGGGGCGAGTCCCTTCCGCACGACCTTCTCGATCTGCCCGTGGAAGAGCGGCGGACCGACATCCCGGACCGCTTGCGCACGGCGTGTGGTCGGGAGCGCTCCGAGCCATTGGGCGACGAGCGGCTGCAGTGTGGCCAGCTCCACATTCCCCACGAAGAGGAAGGTAAAGTCGCCGGCGTCGCCGACCCGATCGCGATACAGCGACAACATGGGGGCGAGCGTCAGCTCCTTCAGCGATTCCACCGAGAGCGCGCGCACCCGCGGATGGCCACCGGCGAGCGTCAGCTGAATGGTGTCACTGAACAGGGCGGCCGGGTTGGCCTCCTTGTTCTTGAGCACCGCCTCAAACTGCTGCAAGAGCGCCTGCACGGCGACGCTGTCGGCGCGCGGAGCCGTCATGCGCAGCCATGTGAGCTGCAGCAGGGTTTCGAGATCCTTCGGCGAGGCGCGCCCACTGAACCCTTCGCTCTGATCGGCAATGAACGCCGAGACCGAAGCCACCTTCCCGGTGAGCTTCTTGTTGAGATCGATGAGGGAAAACGCGCCCACGCCGCCGCGTTCAATGGCGGTGGTGGCGAGCGCCGCACGGAGCACCGCACTGTCCGGCACCTGACTGACGCCACCACGCCGCCAGCCACTCATCAGGACTTGATCGGCGGTGAAATCGGTGGGCTTCACCACTACGCGCACGCCATTCGACAGCGTCCAGGTCGTGATCCCCAGTGCGGAATCACGCGTGGTGGCCACGATCCGCCCTGCCGTCGGCGGCGTGGGCGCGAGCGCCCCCTCGGCCATGGTTTCCACCCACGGGGCGAGATGCGCCGTGTCCACGGTGGCAAAGACCCGGCGGATCTCCGCTTCGGCGGGGACGGCGAGGCCTTCCTTCTTGGGCATGGTGACCGTGACCACGCGATTCGCGCCGCCGCGATCGGTGGCGCCGTAGCGGTTCACCTCGGCCAGCGTGATCCCCGGGAGCAGCGCCTGCGCCGCGGCGTATTCGAAGGCGACGCCCGGAATCGCTTCGCCGTCAAGGAAGTGATCGACGTAGTCGCCAACGAACGAGGCCGAGGGGGTCTTGTCGCGCTCGGTGTAGGCGCGCTCGTAGGCGCGGAGGAGATTCGTGCGCGTGCGCTCCAGCTCGGAGGCGAGAAAGCCATGCTGTCGCACGCGCGCCGCCTCCGTGAGGAGGGAGTGCAGCGCCGGGAGCAGTTGCCCTTCCTTCGCCGCGGCATCGAGTGCGGCGTAGTCGGCACTGCGGACAAACTGACCGCCGCTCACCGAGGCGCCAATGAACGTCGCGGTGGGGCGTTGAGCGAGCTCGCCAAAGCGCTGATTCAGCATGGTTTGGTACAAGCGCTCGACCATTTGTTGGCGCAGGTCGCCGACGGTGCGTGTGGTGCGGGCTGGCAGCTTCCAGAGGACACCCACTGAGGAGGTGGAGACCTCGGGATCGGTGGCGATGGTGATGAGCGTGGCCTCATGGCGCGGCACCGTGGCGGTCACCCGCGGACGCGCGGCGGCGCGCTTGGGAATGGGGCCGAAGGTCCGCGTGATGGCACGAATCAGCTCTGCGGGATCGGCGTCTCCGACGGCGATGACCGCCATGAGGTCGGGGCGATACCAATCCCGCCAGAAGCGCCGGATCGGCGCTGGATTGGCACGTTCAATGACGGAGGGGAGCCCAATTGGCAGGCGCTCGGCATAGCGCGAGCCCCGCATGATGACGGGAAGCTGCTGCTGCCGAATGCGCTCACCGGCGCCCAACCCCGTGCGCCATTCGGCGAGCACGACGCCGCGTTCGGCGACGACATCGGCGGAATCGAGCAGCAGGCCGGTCGCCACGTCGCCCAGGAAGCGCATGCTGCGCTCCATGATGCCAGCGCTGTCGGTCGGGACGGGGAGGATATAGAGCGTTTCGTCGAATCCGGTTTGCGCATTGAGGTCGGCGCCAAAGCGCACCCCAATCGATTCCAGATATTTCACGATGTCGTTCTTCGCGAAATTCCGGCTGCCATTGAAGGCCATGTGCTCCAGGAAGTGCGCGAGGCCACGCTGGTCGGCGTCCTCCTGCAACGAACCGGCGTTCACCACCAGCCGCAGCTCGGCGCGCTTTTCCGGCTTCGCGTTCCGTCGGACGTAATAGCGCAGCCCATTGGGGAGCGTCCCCATATGCACGGCGGTATCCACGGGGAGCCGTGTGGTGAGCGCCATCGATGGCGCCATTGATGGCGTCTTCAACGGCGCCATCGGCGTCGCCGGCGCGGTGGTCTGCGCCGCGAGCGTGAGCGGGGCGGCCAGGACCGAGAGCGGGCGCACGAGGCGCAGAAGACGGCGGGCGGGCAGGGCAATCATTGGCGTCTGCGGGAATTAGGTGGTGCCGAACCGACCACGCAGGAGCGCGCGGAGGTCAATACCGGGGTCAAGCGCGCGCATGGGGGGGAGCGCGGGGGGCGCTTCCACGCCAATGGTGACGCGTTGCATCGTCTGGCGCACGCCGGGATCGAGAAAGCGCGAGAGTTGCCCGTACGAAAAGTCGGCGCCGGTGCGTGACGGATAGCTGTGCAGCGGGTAAGTGACGTAGAGCTGATCGCGGGCGCGCGTCATGGCGACGTAGAGCAAGCGCCGCTCTTCGTCGACTTCGTCCTCTTTGTCCGCAGTGCGCGCCATCGGGAAGACCCCATCGGCGGCCCAAATCACGAAGACGGCATCCCATTCCTTCCCCTTGGCGGAGTGCACCGTGGAGAGAATGAGCGCATCGTCTTCGCCATCGCCACCCACCGCGAGATCTTGCGTATTCGCCGGCGGCTCGAGCGCGAGGGCGGCAAGAAAGGCAGTGCGGTCGGTATAGCCGGCGGCGATCGTTTCCAGCTGATCGAGATCCGCCAGGCGCGGCGGCGCATCATCGTAGGTGGCGGTCAGGATCGGATCATACAGCTGCCGCGCCAGGCGAATCGCCTCGGCCGGGGCGGTCACATTCACGCGCCGCATGCCATCGAGCAGCGCGGACAGCGCGTGGAGCCCTGGCCGCGCGCGACTGGGGGCCCGTACCGCGCCAATCGCCATGGGCTGCCAGTCGTGCTGCATGAGCAATTCCACGGCGGCGCGCGCGGTGGCGTCTCCCACCCCGGGGAGGAGGCGCAGCAGGCGGTACCAGCTCACCTCATCGCGCGGATTCTCGAGCACGCGGAGGAAGGCGAGCATGTCCTTGATGTGCGCGGCTTCCAGAAATTTGAGGCCGCCCCACTTTTCGTACGGAATGCGCCGGTTGGCGAGCTCAATTTCGAGATCCGCCGACAGGTAGCCGGCGCGGAAGAGCACCGCCATCTCGCGGAGTGGGATCCCTTCGTCGTGCAGCTGGAGAATACGATCCACCACGAAGGTGGTTTGCTCATGCTCATCGCGCAGCGTCACCAGCCATGGTGCTTCGCCACCGGTGCGATCGGTCCAGAGCTGCTTGGAGTAGCGCTCGCGACTCCGCGCAATGAGGGCGTTCGTGGTATCGAGAATCGACGCCGTGGAGCGATAATTGCGCTCGAGCGTGACGATGGTGGTGTCGGGGAACTGCTGCGGGAAGTCGAGGATGTTGCGAATCGTTGCGCCGCGGAAGGCGTAAATGCTCTGCGCATCATCGCCCACCACGGTGATGCGTCCATTGGTGCACAGGGCGCGCAGAATGCGGGACTGCAGCGGATTCGTGTCCTGGTATTCATCGACCAGCACATGGTCGTAGAGGGCGCGAATCTGTTCGGCGATCGTCGGCGCTTGCTCCAGCAGCAGCGCCCACGACAACAGCAGGTCATCGTAGTCGAGCAGATTCCGCTCCGCCTTGCGCCGCACATAGTCGGCGAAGAGCGGCTCCAGATCCCCGGCCCACGACAGGAAATGCGGCCACTGGTCGCTCAGCAGATCGGCGACAGGGCGGTCGGTGTTGATATGGCGCGAGTAGATCGCGAGCAGCGTTTCGGCGCGCGGGAAGCGCGGGGCGGACTTGGGGAGCTTGAGCGAGTCCGCGTAGCCCAGTGCCGCGCGCGAGAGCCCCATCAGATCACCGGCATCACTTTGATCGAGGATGGTGAAGTCGGCGGGGAGGCCAGCGGCGGGGCCAAAGCGCCGGAGGAGGCGGTGAGCGGTGCCGTGAAAGGTGCCGCCTTGGACCTGTTGGGCGGCGGAACCCACGAGGCGCTGGCACCGATCGAGCATTTCCTGTGCGGCGCGTCGCGTGAAGGTGAGGAGCAGGATCCGACTGGCCGGCACGCCGCGTTCGATCAGGTGGCCCACCCGATGGATCAGCGTCCGCGTTTTCCCGGAGCCGGCGCCCGCCACTATAAGGAGGGGGGTATCGCCGAAGCTGGCCGCCTGGGCTTGGGCCGCGTTGAGGGCGGGGCCCAGTGGGCTGGCGGGGGGGGCGGGGATCTCGCGGGGGG
>JBAXMW010000046.1:0-21868 GCA_037134115.1 Gemmatimonadaceae bacterium
GATGCGCTAGACGCGACGGATGCTGCAGAGATGGCGTCGGACGCGGCATCGGTTGGCGCCGCGAGCTGACGCGGGAATGGGCGCGGCGGTCATTGAGACGGCGGCGCTGAGCCGCCGGTATGGCCCCGCGCTGGCGCTCGATGCCCTCACGGTCCAGATCGAGCCGGGGATCACCGGGCTGATTGGCGCTAACGGCGCCGGCAAAAGCACGCTGATCAAGCTGCTCCTCGGTCTCGTCGCCCCCACGTCGGGGACGGCGCGTGTGCTGGGCCATGCGATCGATGGCGCCGGGGATGCCGATGGTGTGGCGTTGCGGCGGCTCGTGGGCTACATGCCCGAGCATGATTGTCTCCCCCCCGATCTGAGCGCGGCGGAGTTCGTCACCTGGTTGGGACGCTGCTCGGGGTTACCGGCGGCGGCGGCGCGCGAGCGGGCGGCGGAAATGCTCCGCCATGTCGGGCTCTTTGAAGAGCGCTACCGGCCGATGGGCGGCTACTCCACGGGGATGGCGCAGCGGGTGAAGCTCGCGCAGGCGTTGGTGCATGACCCCGCACTGCTGATTCTCGACGAACCCACGAACGGACTCGATCCTGCCGGACGCGAGGAAATGCTGACGCTGATCGCGCGCACCGGTCGCGAGTTCGGGATGTCGGTGCTCGTGTCGTCGCATTTGCTGGGCGAACTCGAGCGGTTGTGTGATGGCGTCGTGGTGCTGGATCATGGGCGGCTGGTGCGCGCCGAACGGCTGGGCGTGTTGACCGGGACCACCGGCCTGGTGGTGGTGGAAATCGATGGTGATGTGCAGGCGGTGGTGGACACGTTGACGCAGCGGGGGATTCAGGCGCTCCGCGAACCCACGCAGCTGGTGGTGACGCTCCCCGCGCGCACTGGTGATGCGCAGCAGGATGCGCGACAGGAGCAGGCGACCTTCGATGCGGTCCGCGATGCGATCGCGGCGCAGCCGGCGGCGCTGTTGCGGATGACGCGCCGCCGCGGGCATCTCGACGATCTCTTCCGGAGTCCGGGATGACGACGCCTGCCGCGATTCATGATCTGGGCTACCGTCGCTACGACGGGCCGCGGTTGAGCTCCGTTGGGTCGTGGCGCGCCATGTACGGCCAGGCGCTCCGCGCGATGTTTGGCCTTGGTCGTCCGCTCAAGGCCAAAGCCGTCCCAGCGCTCGTGTGTACGATGGCCGTGTTGCCCGCGCTCGCGCTGGTCACGGCGTCATCGGCGTCGAACGGTCAACTGCCCGTGCGCTACGGGCCGCTCATCGGCGGGCAGGCACTGATCTATGCGCTCTTTGTCGCCGCGCAGGTCCCCGAGGTGATCAGTCGCGATCTGCAACACCGGCTGCTGCCGCTGCTGTTCACGCGCGACGTGACCCCCGCGTCGTATGCGATGGCGCGCCTCGTGGCGATCTTCACCGCGGTGTGGATGGTCGCCCTCGCGCCGCTCCTCGTGCTCTATCTGGGTGAGATCGGCATTGCCAAGGATCCCGCAGCCACCGTCGCGGTGATGGGAACCCGCCTTGGTCCTGTGCTCGCGCAGTCCACACTCACCGCGCTCTCGATGACGGGCGTGGCGGCAGCGATGGCCGGATGGACCGCGCGGCGCGCCTTCGCGACCGCCGCCATCTTCGGCACCTTCCTGCTGCTCGTGGCGATCTCGCTCGGGCTCGATGATCTCGCAGGGGTGCCGGTCCGCCTCGCCGAGCTGCTCGACCCCCTGCGCGCGCTCCGTACCACGGCGCTCGTGCTGTTTGGGGACACCACGCGTGGGATGACACAGGAGCCACCGCCGCCCATCGGTGTGTACGTCGCGGTCGCGGTGACGCACGCCGTCATCGGGACGCTCGTGCTGCGCTGGCGCATCCGCCGGATGCGCGTATGACGTCGGCGACAGCCCGGCCGACATCGGCGAGCACCACATCGGCGAGCACCACATCGGCGAGCACCACGGCGCCGCTGGTCTTCACCAATGTGTCGCATTGGTATGGCGACGTCGTGGCGGTCAACGATATCTCCTGCACGGTGGGCCCCGGCATCACGGGGCTGCTCGGCCCCAATGGTGCCGGGAAAAGCACGCTGCTGCAACTAGCGGCAGGGATCCTCATGCCCTCGCATGGGTCGGTCGCGCTCTACGGCGCTGCACCAGCCGGTCATCCGGCGGTCTATCGGGAGGTGGCGCTCGTCCCCGAGCGCGAAGCGTTGCCGGCCCGCCTGTCGGCGCGCGCCTTTGTGGCCGCGCGTGCCGCCATGCTCGGTGTGGTGGATGTGCCGACGGCCGTGGCCCGGGCGCTCGCGCTGGTGGAACTCGACACGGTGGCATCCCGGGCGATCGATACGTTCAGCAAGGGGATGAAGCAGCGGGTGAAGCTCGCCGCCGCCCTCGTGCATGAACCGCGAGTGGTGCTCCTCGACGAACCGTTCAACGGACTCGATCCCCGCCAGCGCGCACAGATGCTCACGCTCCTTGAGGCGCGCGCGGACGCCGGTACGGCGATCCTGCTCAGCTCGCACATTCTCGAGGAGATCGCCGGCGTGGCCTCGGAGACGCTGGTGCTGCTCAGTGGACGGTTAGCGGCCTCCGGCGATTATCGCACGATCCGTCAACTCATGACCGATCAGCCGCATGTCGTGCGGCTGGTCACAAGCGACGATCGCGCGCTCGCCGCCGCGCTCATGCAGGAGCCCACGGTACTCGGCGTGGACCTCGATGGCCATGCCCTCTTGGTTCGCACCACCGATTACGCGGCGCTCGCGCGCACGGTCGCTCCAACGGCGCAGCGCCTGGGGTGCACGCTCTTTGAGGTGCAGGTGACCGACGAGTCGCTGGAACATGTCTTCGCGTATCTGGTGAAGCGATGACCACGGCACCCACCGTACCATTGCGTCCGCGCCCGGCGTATGGGGCGAGTGCCTGGGCGATCCTCCAGCTCACCCTGCCGCGCACCTTCACGGCGCCGGTGCTCGCCGCGATGCTGCTGTTGCTGCTCATGCCCATGGGCTTTGGCGTGGTCTTTGCCGCTGGCGGCTTTCTGGCCGGCGATCCGACCGCGTTCCTCGTCCAACGCTACGATCAGCTCGTCTCGGCGCTGGCTACCCCCATTCTCGCGCTGCTGCTCGGCACCAGTGCCTTCAGCGCAGAAGCCGATGATGGCACGTTGATCTATCTGCTCACCACGCCAACACCGCGCTGGTGGATCGTGACCGTCCGCATGCTGTTCGCCATGACCGGTACGGCGCTCCTCTCACTGCTCACGGTCTACGGCACGGGGTATCTCGTGACCGGACTGTATGACCCGCTGCAGGTCACCCGCGCCTTTGGCGTGGCGGCCGCCTTCGGTGGAGCAGCCTACGCCGCGCTCTTTACCTGGCTCGCCCTGCGCACGCGGCGGGCGCTCGTGAGTGGGCTGGTGTACATCGTGTTTTGGGAAGGGATTCTCAGCAGCACCTTCCCCGCGCTGCATTATCTCAGCGTGCGGCAATGGATGCGCGCGGTGGCGAGTGCGCTGACGCTGGCGCAGGATCAGCGGCTCACCGACGGCCCGTCACTGCGCGCCGCGCTGATCGGTGCCGCCATCGTGATCGTCAGCACGGTGATCTTCGGCAGTCGCGCACTCGCCCGTCCTCGGCTTACGCGCACCGCCAGCTGACCGACGCGCGCGCACTCGGCGCGCTGCCGGTCAGTGCGCGCGCGATAAGCGTCTGCTCGGTCAGGGGCGCACAATCACCGCGATCACAATCACCAACAGCAGCACGGTGGGCACTTCGTTGATGGCGCGACAGGCGGTTTCGCTCAGGACAAAGCGCCCTTCGGCAAAACGCTTGCGTGTCCACGAGGCGAGCCCGTGATAGCCTAAGAGCAAGACGATCGCGCCCAGCTTCGCATGCATCCATGGCTGCTGCAACAGCGCCGGTTGCATGACGAGCATGGTGATGCCGAGTCCCACCGCCACGATCATCGCCGGCGCCATGATGGCCCGGAGCAGGCGGCGCTCCATCACTTCCAGAGTGGCCCGCACCGCGGCGTTGTCCTTCTGCTGCACGTGATACACGTACAGGCGGAAGATGTAAAAGAGCCCCGCGTACCACGCGATGACGGCAATGACGTGGAATGCCTTGACCCAGAGATAGCCGTTGCCGGTCATGCGGACCCGGCCCGATGCATGGCCGCACGCAGTTCGAGATCGGGGAGGGCTTTGCGGAGCACGGCGTCGACGATGGACAGGCGGCCGGCTGGCGAGCGGTCACTCAGGAGCCGCTGACGGGTATCGAGATCCAGATCAATCATGCCGGCGATGGACCAGGGAAGCTGTGCGGGGTCGTCGGGAAGTTCGGGGAGCGGCCCCTCATGATCATTGAGGATATGCACCGCCCCCACCACTCTGCGGAAGTTGCCCGCGACCTCGTGGGCCGCAAGGGCCAGCGCGACCGGCGCATCCCCCGGCAGGTCACTCACCGGTGCCACGCGCGCCATCAGATACGGCGCCGCATCCGTGACGAGCGATTCCAGCGCGAACCGCTCCCGTCCCACCACGACAATGTTGCTGCGCCCATCGGGAAGGAGATCCACATCGGTCACCTCTGCCACGCAGCCGATGCGTCCCGCGGGCAAGGCATCTTCCGACACCCCGGGGATCGCACAGATGATCCCGAACCGGCGGTCTCCGGCTTCAATGTCCTTCAACAGCTGGCGATAGCGGGGCTCGAAGAGGTGCAAGGGCACCGGCAGCCCCGGAAAGAGCACGAGACCCAGCGGAAAGAGCGGCAGAAGTGGCGGGAGCACGGACAGCTCTGGGCAGAGGGAGCGGACACGCGCCGAGGCTATGGCCCCGGCGCGTGTCATCTAACCCACCCCTCCGATGATCCGTTCCCACCGTGCCGGCCGAGGACGACCCGGCCGGCACCCCCTCAGAACGTCAGGTCCAGCGTCACAAAGAGCGCCCGGGCCGGGAGGACGAAGTATCGGACCTTTCCGGAGCTGCTCACCGATCCGCTGCCGAACTTTTGCGTGTCGCCGAGGTTGGCGCCGCGCACCGTGACACCCAGCCGGGACCACGAAGCGCGCGCGGAGGCGTCGACGACGAAATAGTCGGGGAGCACGCGGTCGCCGCTGCTGGTGTTGTCGAGATAGGCACGCGACTGGTACCGCCCCTCGAGTGTGAAGAAGAGCGCGGTGCCATGCACGGCCGCCGGCGTGAGCTCCAACCGCTGCGTCGTCATGAAACGCGGCGTGAGCATCGGGTCCACATTGCGACGGACCACCGGTGTCCCACGGGAGGAATCGGTGAACTCCCGGATCCGATTCAGGCTCCAGGTGGCATGGCCGCTCAGCGCCACCAGCGGCGTGAGCGCCATCCGGCCTTCCAGCTCCACACCACGCCGGTAGCTCGCCCCAACGTTGCGACGCAGCACAGCGCCAGAGGCCGTCGGCGCGCCGATCCGCGCGATGTCATTCCGGAAATCCATGCTGTACACCGTCGCCTGCAACGACCGGTCCGCCCCCTTCCACCGGAGCGCCGCTTCGAGGTCGCCCACCGACTCCGGCTTCACCCGCGAGAAGTCGCCGTACTCGGCCACATTGCCGGCGTTGAGGTCATCGTCGCCGGCAAGCAGATCGCTCCGGGCCGGTTCGCGCGTCGTGCGGCCGTACGACGCAAAGCCCTGCCAGTCACCAGACAGTTGCACCGTCGCCCCGACCTTCGGATTCAGGAAGGTCCAGGCGATGGCGCGTTCCGTGATCCCCGCGCGTGAATCCGGCTCGTAGCGGAAGCGCGCCCAACGGGCCTGCACGTCCGCAAACCAGCGGACACGCCCCTGCGTGATGGTGGTCTTCACAAAGGCGCTCGCATCCTGCTTATGCCCCGTGTTGTCGTACATCGCGACCGGATCGGGCTGATAGTAGCCGCGATGATCCCGCGCATACTGATTCGCATTGATTCCAGCTTGCCACTGCACGGCGCCGACTTCCCGCGTGACGGCGCTCGTCACCCCCACCCACGCATGCTGCAAGTTGAACCGGTAGCGGTCCGCCCCGTCGAAGTAATCGTAGTTCCCGCTCGCCGACTGCCGATACACGGTGGTGTTCACCGTGGTCGCGTCGTCATACGCATGCGACACCGAGAGTGCCAACAGCTGCTGCCCGAACTTGTCGCGCTCATCGGGCGCCAGCGGATTGTAGCGGCGATTCTGTTGCAACTCGGCGAGCGTCGCGCCCACGTAGCTCAGCGTGTCAGCAAGCAGCCCCACGAGCGCCGTCGCCTTGACCGTCGTGCGGTCACCAAACCAGCCGGCACCCACAAACGCGGAGCGTCCCTCGACGCCACTGTGATCGCGGTAGCCGTTCGTGCGCAGCGCGCCCACACGGCCGTACGCGGCAAAGCGACTGTCGGTGAGACCGGTGCGGAATGACGCACTCAGCCGCTGCGCGCCAAAGGAGCCCATCTGGATTTCCGCATCACCGCCGGCTGTGCCATACGCCACCGGCGTGCTCTCGAAATTCACCGAGCCGGCATAGGAGGCGGTGCCCGCCGTGCTCGTCCCCACCCCGCGCTGCACCTGCACCGACTGCATACCGGCCATCAGGTCGCCAAAGTTCGCGAAGTACAGCACCTGATCTTCCGGGTCATTCAGCGGTACGCCGTCGATGGTGATGTTGATGCGCGTCTGATCCATGCCCCGGAGGCGCAGGTAGCTGTAGCCCCAGTTCGTCCCGGTTTCCGTATGCGCCATGATCGACGGCGCCGCCCCCTGCAGCAGCAGCGGGACATCCTGGCCGAAGTGGCGCTGCCGGATCGTCGTGCGTGACAAGGTCGTCTGGGCAATGGGCGCGAGATCACCAGCGCGGATCGCGGAGACGAGCACCCGCTCAATCGCACGCCCCGCCGAATCGCGTCCCGCCGAATCGCGTCCCGCCGAATCGCGTCCCACGGAATCGCGACGGGCCGCGGGTCGTGCCGCCGGGCGCTGGGCCTGACTGGCCGACACGACGGTGAGGGAGAGGAGGGCCGAGAGGGCCAGGAACGACGGGCGCATACGCCGCCGCGACGCGCGCCCGGGGCGCGCGATGGTGCTATACAGCATCGGTGGACTCCCTACGCCGGTATTAGCCGGATCAGGTTCAGCGGGTTTCTCTCAGCCTGCGCGCGACAGTGCGGCAGGCACCCCGGTCGTGAGCGGGCAATGTATTCAGGGGGGCGCATTCGGCGCTACCTTCCCCGATATGGATCTGGACCTCTTCGGCCTCTGCCCGTGGCTCACCGCGCATGGCACCTCGTGCGCGGAAGTCTTTGGCTTCATCACCGGTGTCCTCAATGTCTGGCTCGTCACCCGCGAGCATATCCTGAGTTGGCCGCTCGGGGTCCTCAACGCGGGCTTCTATCTCGTTGTCTTCTATCGTACCGGCCTCTACTCCGATACCGGGCTCCAGGTCGTGTATCTGGTGCTGTCGCTCTACGGCTGGTGGCACTGGTCGCGTGGGACCGCCTCGGCTGCCCCCGTGCTCGTGACGCGCACGCCGCGGCGCCTCTGGCTCGTGCTCGCGGCGATCGGGATCGCGACGTGGTTTACCCTCGCCACGATCACCGCGCGCCTGCCGGGCGCCGCGATGCCGCGCCTCGATGCCGCCCTCGTTGCCACGAGCCTCGTGGCGCAGTGGATGATGACGCGCAAACTGCGCGAGAACTGGATCCTCTGGATCGCAGTGGACGTGGTATACATTGGGCTCTTCATCACGCGCGGCCTGCAACTCACCGCCGTGCTTTACGCCGTCTTCCTCGGCCTCGCCATTCTTGGTCTCGTGCAATGGACGCGATCCGCCAACCGGACAGCGCTGACGACACCCCCCGCATCACCCGCATCGTCCTGACCGGATCGGAGTCGGTGGGGAAGACGACGCTCGCAGAGGCTCTTGGGGCCCACTACGGCGTTCTGGTGGTGCCGGAGTTTGTGCGCAGTTATGCCCTCGAGAAGGGGGCGCCGCTGGGCTTTGGCGATCATGGCCCGATCGCCCGCGGCCAGATGGCGCTCGAAGACGCGGGGATCGCCGCGGCGCGCGCGCGCGGTGACGCACTCCTGCTCTGCGATACGGATCTGGTCAGTACTGTCGCGTATTGCCATCACTATTTCGGACGGTGCCCGGAGTTTCTCGAAACGTTGGCCGCAGAGCGACGGGCGGATCTGTATCTGCTCCTCGAGCCGGATGTGCCCTGGGTAGCCGACGGGGTGCGCGATCGTGGCGACCGGCGCGAGGAAGTGCAGACGCTCTTCTGCGACATCCTGTCCCGGTTGGAGGCCCCGGTCGCTACTATTCGAGGTAATTGGACCACGCGCCACGAGGGCGCTCTTGCCGCGATTGATGCGCTGCAGCGTTCACGTGGTGCCCACGTCGTTTCTTCCTCGTCACCAGAGCCTTCCGATCATGGCTAAGTCGCCGCAGTCGTTCGAGAATCATGCGCAGTTCACCCCCATGTACCACTATTTCACCACGCCCATGGGGCTGATCTTTTTGATCTGGTCGGTGGTGCGCCTGCTGAACAGCCCCGGGGCGGACACGCTGTACATGTTGGTGGGCGCCCTCACCTTCTTCGGCCTCATTGCGGTCTCGCGCACCGGACCACTCAAGGCGCAGGATCGTATCATTCGGCTCGAGATGCGGCTGCGTCTGGCGCAGCTGCTCCCCGCCGATCTGCAGTCGCGGATCATGGAGATCACGCCGCGGCATCTTGTGGCGCTGCGCTTTGCGTCGGACGCCGAGCTGCCGGAGCTGGTGCGCGCCGTGCTCGCGAACCCGTCCATGACGGGCAAAGAGATCAAGCAGCGGATTCGCGACTGGCAGGCCGACTACTTCCGCGTCTAAGTCGCTGCGTCGTGGTGTGCCCGCGCCGGTGACCGGCGCGGGCGGGCCATGAACAGCCCCACGCGGATCCCGCCATTTGAGGTGGCGAGGGCACGCTCCGTGGTCATTCGCGCTGGCGCCAGCATCCGCGCATCCGGAACCAGCGCCCCCAGCGACCAGCTGCCCCCGGCGCGCACCACATCCCCGAGCCGGCTAAAGAGGCTCCGCAGGTCCGCGCCGTCGCTCACCCGCAGCCCATACGGCGGATTGCACAGCACCAGCCCACGGGGGGCGATCGCGGCGAGCTCCACATCCGAGAGCGATCGCTGGATGATCGTGACGTCCGACAACACTCCCGCCCGCTCGGCGTTGGCGCGCGCCGCCTCGCAGGCGCCAGCATCCCGATCACTGAGCACAATGGGCGCGATCGGTCCGCGATGCATTGCGGCACGCGCCGCTGCGCGCTGCGCGCGCACCATCGCGGGCGTGACGCCGGCCCACCGTTCCATCGCCATCGGACGATCGAGCCCCGGGGCGATGCCACGCGCCCGCAGCGCGGCCTCAATGCCAATCGTGCCCGATCCGCAAAACGGATCCACAAGCGCCTGATCCGGCGTCCAGCCACTGGCCACCAGCATGGCCGCCGCGAGCGTTTCACGCAGCGGCGCCTTCGCTACCGCCTGACGCCACCCCCGACGATGCAACAGGGCGCCGGAGCTGTCCGCACTGATCGTGCACTGATCATGCTCAAAGCGGACGACCACCAACTGCACCGCCTCATCGCCCCCCTCGTCGTCATCGCCCTCGGCGACACCCTTCGCGCCCTGCTGGATCACCGCCGATGGCACGGCCTTCAGCACCGCACGCGCCAGCCGTTCCGCGACCGCATCGGAGTGATACAGGCGGGACTTGCGACAGGTCACGCGAAAGCGAACCGTCGCTCCCGGGGCCACGACCGTCGTCCACGGGATGCGCGCACCCTGCTTTTCGAGGGTGGCGAAGTCGCGCGCCACGAAGGTGCCCAGTCGGACGAGCACGCGGGACGCGAGTCGCGACCAGAGATTGACCTGTAACACGCTGTCGAGCGTGCCAGACCAGGCCACCCCCGCATCGCTCACGTCGTTTGGCGTGATCCCCAGCGCGCGCAGTTCATCGGCCAAGAACGGCGCGAACCCGGGCGCGGCAATCGCGAAGGCTTGAAGCGGCGGCGTCTGTGACACGAGGGCGTCAGCGCGTCGTGCGCGGCTGGCGTATCGCACGCATCGCCATCAGGATGGCGAAGACGCTGGAGTAGATGATCGGTTCGGTCAGATCCTTCTTGACGGACCAGAGGAAGTGGATGCAGCCCAAAAAGGCGGCGACATACGCCAGCCGATGCAGCGCGCGCCACCGGGCCCCGCCGAGTCGACGAATCCACCCTTTCGTGGACGTGATGGCTAACGGCAGCAATAGCAAGAACGCCGCCATCCCCACGGTGATCCATAGGTGCTTGAGGATGTCCTCGCCGATGTCGTGCAGATCGAACCCTTGGTCCAAGCCGAGGTAGACCAGGAGGTGCGTGGACGCATACCCGAAGGCGGCGAGCCCGAAGAAGCGGCGCTCTCGAATGAGCCACCCCCACTGCGTCAGCCGGATGAGTGGGGTAATGGCGAGCGACAGCGCCAGAAAGCGCAGCGTCCACTGCCCCGATTCATCTTCGATCCGTTCAATCGGATTGGCGCCCAGATCCCCCTGAAACGCTCGCACCACCAGCCAGACGAGTGGGGCGAGCGCCAGGATCCACCGCGTCGGTCGCAGCGTGCCACGTACGACCGATTCCGCCGTCGCCATCAGTAGTTCTTACGCAGGTCCATGCCGGCGTAAAGCGAAGCCACCTGATCGGTGTAGCCGTTGAACGGCAGCGTCGGGATCTTGAGAATGGATCCGATGCGCCGCTCCTTCGCCTGACTCCAGCGCGGATGATCGACGGCGGGGTTCACATTGGCGTAGAAGCCGTATTCGTTGCTGTTCGCTTCCGCCCATGTGGTGCGCGGCATCGTGTCGGTGAACCGAATCTTCACGATCGCCTTGATGCCTTTGAAGCCGTACTTCCACGGGACGACGAGCTTGACCGGCGCGCCGTTCTGATTGGGAAGCGACTTGCCGTACATACCAGTGGCCAGCAACGCGAGCGGATGCATCGCTTCATCCATGCGCAGCCCTTCCTTGTACGGCCAGTTCAGAATCGGACGCGCCTGCCCGGGCATCCGCTTCGGATCATACAGCGTCGTAAACTCCACGAACTTGGCGCTCGGCAGCGGTTCGCAGCGATTGATCACATCGCGGAGCGGAGTCCCCTGCCACGGAATGACCATGGACCAGGCTTCCACACAGCGGTGCCGGTAGACCTTGTCCTGGACCGGCAGCCCGCGGAACAGGTCATCAAAGCCCATCGTCCGTGGCTTTTTGACCATCCCCGCGATTTCGATCGTCCACGGCTTGGGACGGAAATCCTTCGCCTGATCCACCGGCTCGTCCTTCCCCGTCCCGAACTCGTAGTAGTTGTTGTACGTCGTCGCGTCTTCGAAGCTCGTGACCTTGTCGTCCTGCCGAGCGAGCGCGGCGCGCACCTCGTTGGGCGTCGCGGCCTTGAGCCACGCGGGGGCGGCCGCCGCACCGAGGGCGAGGGCGCCCGCCGCCCCGATGAACCGGCGACGGTCATTGGCGATGGCCTCCGGGGTGATCTCGGAGGACGGGAGGTCGTCTGGGCGGCGAATCAGCATAGGACGGGAGTCAGGGCAGGGAGTGCGGTGTCTGGAGAATACACCGCAACGGGCTGAAGTGCCGCCGCGGGCTACTCGATGGTCTTCCGGAATCGGCGGACGGAGATCGCCAGCAGCAGGACGGCAAAGCCGGCCAGCACCAGCAACTCGTGCCACAGTGCCCCGATCCCGACACCCTTGAGCAGGATGCCGCGCAGCACATCAAGAAACCATGTGAGCGGGAGCAGGGTTCCCAGCCACTGGGCCGGGAGGGGCATGGCCGCCCGCGGGAACATGTACCCTGACAGGAGGATGTTCGGCAGAATGAAAAAGACGCTCAGCTGCATCGCCTGGATCTGCGTGCGTACCACCGTGGATATGAGCAGCCCGATCCCCAGGCTCGCGGAGATGAAGACCAGGGCGATGCTGTAGAGCAGGAGCAGGCTGCCCCGGAGTGGGACCGCAAAGACCAGAGACCCCAGCACCAGCACGACGGTCATCTGCACATAGCCAACCAGCACAAACGGCACGAGCTTCCCCAGCATCAGGCTCGTTTTGCCGACGGGGGTGACGATGAGCTGCTCGAGCGTCCCCCGTTCCCGCTCCCGGACGATCGCGCTCGAGGTGATCACCGTCATGGTGAGCGTCAGCAGAATCCCCACAATGCCGGGGACAATGAACATCGCGCTGCGCTGTGCCGGGTTATACCAGGGCCGCACACGAATCTCGACCGGTGCCCGCACGGTCATGCGGGTCGCCAGCAGCTGCGTGCTTCGCGCCTGTGCCGCCAGCTGCGCCCCAGACATGGCGGCCCCCGACGACTGCGGATCGGCCGCGTCGATCAGCAGCTGCGCGGTGGCCGTCGTCCCGCGATGGATGTGGCGCGCATAGTCTGGCGGCACCACCAAGGCCACGCGTGCGGCCCCGCGTTCAATCCAGTCCTGCGCCTCGGTGCGACTCTGGACCGAGGCCACCACGCGAAAGTTGTCGGTATTCTGGAGCACCTGCACCAGCCGCCGACTTTCACTCGACCGGGACTCATCGAGGACCACCGTGGGGAGCTTCCGCACATCCGTTTGGATTGCGTAGCCAAAGAGCAGGAGCTGAATCGCCGGGAGCCCCGTCATCATGGCGAGGGTGAGCCGGTCGCGCCGCAGCTGCACGAACTCCTTCCACAGCATCGGCCAGATCGTCCAGCGCCGCACGCGCTCGCGCCACGGCAGACGCGCCGTTGCCGCCGAAGCACCGGCCGCCGAGTGACCGGCTGCCGAGTGACCGGCTGCCGTCATGGGAGCGCCCCCGGCAGCGGGATCGCGTGTCCGCCTTCATCGCGCTGCTGCAGCATGACGAAGACCTCCTCCACACTCGTCGTCCCGAACTGCGTCATGATCTCCTGGGCCGTCCCCAAAGCGATGAGATGCCCGCGCGACAGGAATGCCAACCGCTGGCACCGCTCTGCTTCATCCATGTAGTGCGTCGTCACCAGAATCGTGGTGCCTTGCGCGGCCATCGCGTAAATGGACGTCCAGAAGGCGCGCCGCGCCGCTGGATCCACCCCGGCGGTCGGTTCATCCAGAAAGACCAGATCGGGGTGATGCGCGGTGGCACAGGCCAGCGCGAGCCGCTGCTTCCACCCCCCACTGAGCGTGCCGGCCGCCTGATTCCAGCGGTCACTGAGCCCCAGTTGGTCGGCATGGGCCGCCAGCCGTGCCTTCCGGTCTGGCCCCACCACGCCATACACCGAGGCGTAAAAGCGGAGATTCTCCCCGACCGTGAGCTCGTCATAGAGCCCATAACGCTGCGACATGTAGCCAATCCGGCGACGCACCTGCTCCGGCGCCTGCGTAATGTCGGCCCCCGCCACCTCGGCGGTGCCACTGGTGGGCTGCAGCAGCCCGCAGAGCATCCGGATGGTGGTTGTTTTCCCGGAACCGTTCGGCCCGAGCATCCCGAACACTTCCCCCCGCGCAATCGAGAGCGTGAGCCCATCGACCGCGACGA
This sequence comes from Gemmatimonadaceae bacterium, assembly GCA_037134115.1. Classification (GTDB taxonomy): domain Bacteria; phylum Gemmatimonadota; class Gemmatimonadetes; order Gemmatimonadales; family Gemmatimonadaceae; genus Gemmatimonas. The sequence continues at coordinate 13,584 of JBAXMW010000046.1, forward strand.
GGGGGCCAAAGGTCTTCCGGAGCGCCTCCGTCCGCACCACCCAAGGCGCCGTCGCCGTCATCTCAGCGTGGCCCGGTGGTGGTGGCGCGGATGGGGGTGGTGGTCGGTAGCTGCACCGTGATCGGCACCCCGGGATGCAGCCGACCGGCCGGATCGGTGAAACCCAACTTGACCGCGAAGAGCAGATCCGCCCGCTCCTGTTCGGTCAGCGCCACGCGCGGGGTGAATTCTGCCGCGCTGGCAATCGAGAGGATCCGACCATGCCACGCCGTGCTGTCGCCGTCGAGACGCGCCACGAGGGTGTCCCCGACCTGGAGTCGGGCGAGCACAAACTGCGACACGTAGATGCGGGCCCAGGGGATGGTGGGCTGCCCAATGGTCACCGCGCTCTGCCCGGCGCCCAGAATCTCCCCGGGCTCGACGTTGCGACTGGTCACGAGCCCGTCGACGGGGGCGAGGAGGACGAGATCGCGGGCGGTCGCGGCGACGCCGGCGGCGGCCGCCGACGCCTGCCGGACATCGGCATCGGCGGCGGCCCGCCGCTCGGCCCGTGGCCCCTCGCGCACCAGCGCCAGCGCCTCCCCGGCGGCGTCGCGCCGATTTGCCGTCGTCCGGGCCATCGCCTGCGCCGCATCCAACTGCTGCCGACTCACCACGCCACGCTCGGCCAGCGGCCCCAAGCGCTGCAGGTCCGCGGCGGCGCGCTGCGCATCAGCCTCCGCCGCTTTGAACTCCGCGGTCGCCCGGGCGATCTCCTCCGGGCGCGAGCCGCGGTTGGTTTCGGCGGCCAGCTCGCGGGCCGCGGCGAGCCGAGCCTCCGCCTGCGACGCCGAGGCCGACAGCGTGGGGATCGTGCAAATGGCGACGGTATCACCCGCCCGGACCCGATCGCCTTCGCGCACCAGCACCCGGAGCACCCGCGCCGGCTGCATGGGGGCGATCTCCGATTCATCCATCTCCAGCGTCCCAACCGCCGTTGCCGGGGCCCCAGTGCGTCCGCAGGCGCCGAGCAGGAGCGCGACGACGGGGACCAACGTTCTACGTCGATAAGTCATGGGCACAAACTCCGACACGGAGGGCCACGGGTCAATCAGGGGAACCCCGAGTCTGATTTGGTGCAGGATTTTACAATTGGTCCCGCTTGACCCCGCCCGTCGTTCGCCATTGCATTCCAAGATGACTGAACCCAATTACGACGCCCTCCCGCAGGCGCTCGCCCGCACCCTGCAGCAGTTTCGCGGGATGAAGCGGGAGGATCGAATGACGGCCTTGCTGGCCTGGTCCCGTAAGCTGGAGCCGCTCCCGCCGCATATTGAATCGCTCGACCGCGCGCCCTACACGGTGCCGGAATGTCAGACGCGTGTCGATCTGTTTCCGGAACTGCGGGCGGATGGCACGATGCATTTTTATGCGGCGGTCAGCGCTCGGCATTCGCCCACGATTGCCGCCGTCTTGGCGGTGATCTTCGCTGCCGTCAACGACCAGCCACCGGCCGTCACCACGGCGCTGCCGTTGGATCTGGGGCGTTGGATCATGAAAGACATCGGCCTCGGTGCCCGGGAAGCCGGCATCAGCGCCATGATCCAGCGTCTCGTGCGGTACGCGACGTCGGTCGCGCAGGCCGCACCGCCCGTGCGTGCCCCACTCACCACCCCGGCTCCCGCCCCAGTTGCCACACCGGCCCCGGAGCCTGCACTCCCGCTGCTCCCCGTGCCGGATGTGATCATGGAGTCGGCCTCACCGTCTACCACGCCCATGACCATCACCATCACGGTTCGTCAGAATGGCTCCCTCGGTATTTCTGCCGAAGACGCCGCCACCATTCGCCTCGTCGACCACGCGGGCAATGTCATTCCGCCCCGCGCCGGCGAAGGGAAGCCGATGTCCCTCTGTCGCTGCGGCCTGTCCAAGGTCAAGCCGTTCTGCGACGGCGCCCACAAGGCGGGTGGCTTCATCGATCCCGTTCCCACTGAGGACGTCCCCGCGTGATGGGGATGCTGTTGAACGCGTGGGCGTGGGTGGAAACGGTCCTGATGGTGATCATCGGGACCCCCATCGTCGCCCTCGTGTTCATCTGCACCGCGCCCTTTGATCCCGGCCGCTACGCGGCCGGGCGCGCCTTCCGGCTCGTCGGGGTCACGGCGCTCCGTCTGAACGGACGCTGGAAGTTCCGCACCCGCGGCCACCTCGCCGATCCCCGACGCCCATATGTGGTCGTGGCCAACCACGAGTCCTACGCCGACGTCTTCTTGATCAGCTGTTTCCCCTGGGAAATGAAGTGGCTGAGCAAGGACACGATGTTCAAGATTCCCTGCATGGGCTGGATGATGCAGATGGCCGGCGACATCAAGCTCATTCGCGGCAAGCGCGAGTCGGCCATCGATGCGATCAATCAGTGCCGCGATCGGCTTGCCAAGAAGGTCTCCATCATGATCTTCCCCGAAGGCACCCGATCGAAAACGTGGGAGATGCTCCCCTTTAAAGACGGGGCGTTCAAACTCGCGATCGAAGCGGGGGTCCCGATTCTCCCTATCGCAGTCGCCGGCACGCGCAACGCGATGGCGAAAGGCACCTTTCGCTTCCTGCGCGCCCGCGCGCTGGCGCAGGTCCTGGAACCGGTCGACACGACTGGCATGACCTCCGCCGACATTCCCGCCGTCAAGCAGTTGGTGCGCGAGCGGATTGACGCCGGACGTCGTCTACTCGCGGCAGAGCTGGGGATCCGCATGGACGCCGGCGCGCCCATCTCCGGCGAATAGCAGGGACCGGATGTCGCTGCCGCCGCGCCCGCCGCACAATACGGCCGCACTGGAGGCGGCGCTCGCGGAACCCGACGCCGCCACCAGCGAGGCGCTCCGCGCCCTCGACGGTGATCTGATCGTCCTTGGCGCCGGTGGCAAAATGGGACCGTCGATCACACGCATGGCGCATCGCGCGCTGATGGGCACCGGTCGTCGCGTCATCGCCGTCTCGCGCTTCTCGCAACCGGCGGTGGCGGCCTCGCTGACCGCCGATGGGATCACCGTGGTGCGTGCCGACCTCGATGATCCCCGTGCCGTCGCCGCGCTCCCCGATGCCGCCAATGTCCTCTGGCTGGCTGGCCAGAAGTTCGGCACCACCAATGATCCCGTCGGCACCTGGTCGCACAACGTCGTGGCCTCGGTGCACGCCGCCGAACGCTATGCGGGATCGCGCATCGTCTGTTTCTCCACCGGCAACGTCTACGGGCGCACGCCCCTCGCGCACGGCGGCTCGCAGGAAACGGATTCGCTCGTGCCAGATGGCGAGTACGCCGCCTCCTGTATTGGCCGCGAGCGTGTCTTCACCGCCGTGGCGCAACGCACCGGCTCACCGCTGCTGCTCAATCGCCTCTTCTACGCGTGCGATCTGCGTTATGGTGTCGTGACCGATATCGCCCTGCGCGTGCTCGCGGGGACGCCAGTCTCGCTGGATCCCGCCGCAGTGAATGTGATCTGGCAGGGTGATGCGAATCGTCTGGCGCTCCGCGCGCTCAGCTGCGCGCGTCCCTGCGTCGACACGCCGGCGGTTGCGCTCAACATCACGGGGCCCGTCGTCTCCGTGCGCGATCTCGCGGAGTGCGTCGCCCGCCATGCTGGCGTTCCGGCCACCTTCGAAGGCGTGGAAGGCCCCGAGGCGCTCACCGCCAATGTCGATGCGCTCGCCTGCGCGCTGCCGCATGAGCCGTTGCCACTCGACACGCTCTGTGCCTGGGCCGTCGCGTGGATTCGGGGGAAGGGCCAGCTGTTGCACAAGCCGACCCACTACGAGGTACGCGATGGCCGCTTCTGAGTTGCCCGCCTTCAATGTGCGCCGCCACTTACTGGCGGGGCAGGTGATTCCGGCGCATCCGTTGGCGCTCACCCCCCATCGGGTCATCGATGAGGCGCATCAACGCGCGCTCACCCGCTACTACGTGGCCGCAGGTGCGGGGGGCATGGCCGTGGGAGTGCACACCACCGGCTTCCCCATTCACGATCCGCAGATCGGGCTCTATCGCCCGGTCCTCGAACTCGCCGCCGAAACTGCCACGGCCGCGTTGGCGACGCGCACCGACACCGCCTTCGTGCGCGTCGCGGGGCTCGTCGGGGATACGCATCAGGCTGTCCGTGAGGCCGCGATCGCCACCGCCCTCGGTTACCACTGCGGCTTACTGTCGCTCGGCGCGTGGCGCACCGCCTCCGAGTCGGACATTCTCGCGCACTGCCAGGCGGTCGCCGACGTCATCCCACTGTTTGGCTTTTATCTGCAGCCGGCCGTCGGTGGACGGCGATTGTCGTATGCGTTTTGGCGCGAGTTCGCCGAGATCGCCAACGTGGTCGCGATCAAAGTCGCCCCCTTTGATCGCTACGCCACGCTCGATGTGGTGCACGCCATCGCGCACGCAGGGCGCGACGACATTGCGCTTTACACCGGCAACGATGACGCGATCATCCCGGACCTCCTCACGGATATTCCCGTCGATACCGGTGGCCGTCGGCATACCCGCCACTTCGTGGGTGGGCTGCTTGGCCAATGGGCCGTCTGGACGCACCGCGCCGTCGCGTTCCTCGATTCGGTGCGCGCATGGCGAGCGAGCGGGGCCACCGACATCCCGCGCGCCTGGCTCACGCAGGGGGCGGCGCTCACCGCGGCGAATGCCGCCATCTTTGATGCGGCCAACGGCTACGTGGGCTGTCTCCCCGGTATTCTCGAGGTGCTGCGCCGTCAGGGGCTCGTGCGTGGCAGCTGGACCCTCGACGCGAACGAACGGTTGTCCCCAGGCCAGGCCGAGGCGATCACGCAGGTGATGGCCCGCTACCCAGAACTGACCGACGACAGCTTTGTGGCGACGCAGCGCGACAGCTGGCTGCGCTGACGGACCGCGCTGACGGATCCCTACGTCGTTGTCTGGATGTCGGCGGATGCGGGGAGATAGCGCTGATGCCAACTCACGGCCGCCGGCACTTCGAACGCGGCGCGCCGTCGTCCCAGGTCGGTGATCGTGGTGTCGAAGACGGGGGTGGTTGCCGTTACGGCGCCTGCTGCCACGGCCGCTTTAAAGGCCGGGCGACTGTCCGCGCAGATCGTTCCATCGGCATGCCGCCAATAGACGCGCGCCGCATCCGTGAGGGAGACGCCGCGCTGCGCTTCCTGCTCCGCCAGCAAGCGGAACAAGCCATCGATTGAGCACCCCGAGGCGCCTGTCGCGGCTTCATCCACCGCGATGGTGAGAAAGCGATCGTGCTGCCAGTCACGCGCACACACCAAGGGCGTGCCATGGGCCGCCCACTGCGCGAGATGCTGATCGACGGCGGTGAGCAGCGCCGTTGCCGCATCCCCAGTCAGTGGGGATGCGGCGGCAAAAATCCAACAGCGTGCGCTGTCCGGTAATTCAGTAAGAGAGCGAATCGGCACCTTACGGCTTCCCGGCACCGGGCAACTGCAACATCGGCATCGCCCCCCCAGTTACCTGCGGCATCTGGCCGTTCCAGCGCTTCGCCATCTCATACTGTACGAGGGTCCCCGTAATGCTGCGGGAGAGCAAATCGTTCGCTTTCGCCTGCGCCGACGCTTCCGTCAGGATCGCCTTCGCACGTCCCGCCGCCTTGATGCTGTCGCCCTGCGCCTGAAACGTGTTCTTCTGCAATTCGTTCTGGGCCGTGAGCGCCTGCTGTTGCATCACGTTCTTGAGCGAGATCGCGTCCATGACGGCCTTCGGCGCGCGAAACTCATTGAGCGTGAACTGCTTCACATCAATGCCATAGGCATCGAGCTTCTTCTGCAGCAACGTCTGTGTCCGCGTCACCACCTCAGCCTTTTTGGGACCGAGAATCGCGGCGATCTCTTCCTGCCCGACCACTTCCTGCAACGATTGCCGGATCGCCTGCTTGATGAAGCCATGCGAAATCGTGGTCACATCGGTGCGGAAGGTGGAATAGAGCTGCGGCACCCGCGCCGGATTGAGTTCAAAGGACATCGAGACGTCGAGTGACAGCGGCTGTCCTTCCACCGAGTTGACGTTGATCTCGTCGTTGTTCGGGGACCCTTCCGTGGACGACTGCGTCAGCACCAGCGTCTGCATGAACGTGGGGTATTCTTGAATCGCCGTCAGCACTGGATTGCGAAAGTGAAAGCCCGGGCCCAGCGGTTGCGGATCCACGCCGCCGCCGCCCCGATGAATCACAATGCCGACATGCCCCGGTTCGATATACGTGACCGTGCTCTGCATGACAAAGAACGCCACCACCACGGCCACCGCGACTTTCAGCAACCGAAAGCGGCCGCCACCACCGTTGCCTGGGCGGTTGATGGAATCGCGAATACCGGAAAGCACCCCTTCAATCGATGCGGCCATGGACGGCCTCCTGATAACAGTGTGGGCACAACGGTTCACCGGTGGGGAGGCGCACGAGATCATCCGCGCGCTGCAGACCATGCACCGGACAGGTGAGCTCCGCCGCACGATCAATGCGACGGCGATTGGCGATCTGACGGAATCGCGTTCCGATTGGCGTCACGCCGAGGGCGGACAGCAATAAAGCGCCAGCTATCGCCACCAGGGCGATGAACAGTGCGCTTTCAAGAAGGGCCGGGCTCATAGGCTGTGTCGAATAATACGGAGCGGACCACGCCGGAGTTTCACCGGGCGTCCGCGTGGGGGGCGACGCGAGCGCTACGCCCCCAGTTCGAAGCGAAGCATGGCGTCCAGCGTCGGATGCCGGAAGACAAAACCACTCGCCAGGAGCCGCGTCGGGAGGACGCGCTGACTGGTCAGCACCGTCGCATCGGCCATGTCCCCGCCGAGCGCCAACCGTAGCGCGAACGCCGGGGCCGGAACGAGGGCCGGACGGTGCATCACCTGCGCCAGCGTCGTGGTGAACGACGCATTGGTGACCGGCGTCGGCCCAACGATGTTGAATGGGCCGGCGAGATCGTCGCGCATCAGCAGGAAATGCACCGCGCCGATCCAGTCGTCGAGCGCAATCGGACTGATCCACTGGTGACCGGAGCCCAGTCGTCCGCCGAGTCCCACGGCGAAGAGCGGCTTCTGGGCCGCCAGCGCGCCGCCGGCCGCCCCCTGCACGATCCCCGTCCGCAGATGCACGACCCGGATCCCCGCCGCCTCGGCGGGTGCGGTCGCGGCTTCCCAGCGCTCCCCAACATCGGCAAGAAAATCGGTACCGACCGGTGAGGTTTCCGTCAGCTCGCTGTCGCCAGCATTGCCGTAGATCCCAATGGCTGAGCCTGACAGCAGCACCGCTGGCCGCCGCGACAGCGATGCCAGCGTGCGCGCCAGCAGCGCCGTTCCCTGCACACGACTGTCCCGGATCGCCGCGCGATGCGACGCCGACCACCGCTCGGCGATCGACGCGCCCGCCAAATGGATGACCGCATCAACCCCCTCAAGGGCAGCGGCGTCGAGCTGCCCTCGCATCGGATCCCACGACAGGTCCACCCGTCCCGGCGAAACCGGGCCGCGCCCAATGCGCACCACTTCATGGCCACCCGTCGAGAGAAAGGCGGCGAGTTGCGTGCCAATGAACCCCGTCGCGCCGGTGATCGCCACGCGCAGGCGCGGGCGCTCGGCCCAGAGTGCATGCCGTGCGATGTCCCCGGCCGTTACGGCGTGGCGATAGCGGAAGACGCGATCGAGCGTCGCCTCGGCGAACCGCCACGCGACGGCATCGCCCAGCGCGCCGAGGGGTAGCGCATACGCGATCTCGTCGTCCAGCGTACTCTGCTGCGGACCGTTGGCGATGAACCGGTGGGTGTGGACCCAATGCGCAAAGGGGCCCTCCAGCAGTTCGTCCACGAACTGTGCGTTCTGGCGGTAATCGCGATGCGTGAGACGCCAGCGCGTCGGGATGGGCCCGGCCTGCACTTGCAGGGTGACGCGCGCGCCATCGCGAATGCCCCCGACCTGCTCGAGGATGCGCGGGGCGTCCCACGGCGGAGAGAGCCGCAAGAAGGCCCCCGGCCGCTCATGCCAGGCGAAGAGCGTCTCGACCGGCACCGGTAACTGCAGGGTACGGCGAAAGGTCCGACGTGCCGTGATGGGGGTCATCTCACCAGCCGCCGTCGTTGGTATCGAGAATGCGCCAGCAATACCAACTGCCAATGCTGGCCCACGGGCGCCAGTTCCGCGCGACCCGCTCGAGTCGCGCCGCGTCGGGGAGTTCGCGCATGCGGTAGATCACCTGTGCCCCTTTCCGGACGCCGAGATCGAGGACAGGAAGCACATCGGGACGCCAGAGCCGGAACATCAGGAACATCTGGGCGGTCCA
>JBAXMW010000047.1:0-20521 GCA_037134115.1 Gemmatimonadaceae bacterium
GCCAAGGAGCCAACGGCATGATTGCCCGGGCTTCCTCGACGACCGGTGTCGCCTCGACCACCGCGAGTGCCGGATTGCGGCGCACAATCGCGCAGACCGCCACGATCTCCGGTATCGGGTTGCACCTGGGCAAGCCGTGCACGCTCACCTTTGAGCCGGCGCCATCGGGGAGCGGCATTGCATTCCGTCGCGTCGATCTCCCATCGGCTGGATTGATTCCGGCACGCGTCGACGTCGCCGTCGAGGCGCAGCGCCGGACGCAATTGGGGACGGGGGATGATGCCCTCCATACCGTCGAACATGTCTTGGCGGCTGTTGGTGCGCTCGGCCTGGATGATCTGACCATTGCGATGGACGGCCCGGAGCCGCCCATCATGGATGGCAGCGCCGCGCCTTTCCTTGAGGCCCTCACCGGTGCCGGGGTGGTCACGCAAGCGGGTCGCCCCGACTGGCTGGTGTTGCGCAAGACAATTCGCGTGGTCGATGGGGAGTCGGTGTATGAGGCTCGGCCAGCAGACACGCTGACGCTCGATGTCTCCATCGATTTTCCGCACCCGTTGATTGGCGCGCAGTCCGGCAGCTACCGGGTAACGCCAGCACTGTTCGCCCGCGAGTTGGCCGCCGCACGAACCTTTGGGTTCCTGCATGAGGTCGAATATTTGCGGGGGCAGGGGCTCATTCAGGGGGCCACGACGTCCAATGCCATCGTCCTGAATGCCACGGAGCTGGTGGACACCACCCTTCGGTGGCCCGATGAGTTTGTGCGCCACAAGGCGCTGGATTGTGTGGGGGATCTGGTGCTCGCCGGCGCCCGGGTCCGTGCGCACATCACTGCGGTGAAACCGAGTCACCGAGGGACCGTCGCACTGGTGCGCGCCCTCGTGCAACATGCCGTTAAGGAGCCTGCCGTGTTTACCATCGAAGACATCATGCAGGTGCTGCCGCACCGCTATCCGTTTCTGCTGGTGGATCGCATTCTCGAGATCGAAGAGGGAAAGCGCATCGTCGGCCTGAAGAACGTGACGATCAACGAGCCGTTCTTCCAAGGGCACTTCCCGGGGCATCCCATCATGCCCGGGGTGCTCATCATTGAATCCATGGCACAGGTGGGCGGCATGCTGCTGATGCGGACGATCCCGGATCCATCCAGCAAGGTCGTCTATTTCTTGTCGCTCGATAACGTCAAGTTCCGTCGGCCGGTCAAGCCAGGCGATCAGCTGCGTCTCGAGCTTGAGGTGGTGCAATTGCGCGGCACGATGTGCAAGATGAAGGCCGTCGCGCTGGTGGATGGGCAGGTCGCCACGGAAGCGGAAATGGCGGCCATGGTGCGCGACCGATGAGCACGCAGATTCATCCGTCGGCGCTCGTCGATTCGTCGGCTGTCCTCGGCACCGATGTCGAGGTGGGACCGTGGGCGATCATCGGTCCGAACTGCCACGTAGGCGACGGCAGCGTGATTTCGGCGCGGGCCACGCTGGAGCGGAACGTCCGGCTCGGACGTCGCGTCCGGGTGGGTATGGGCGCCATTCTTGGCGGGGATCCGCAGGATCTCAAGTATCGCGGTGAGGAGACCTGGGTGGAGATCGGTGACGACTCCGCCGTCCGCGAGTATGCCACGGTGAATCGTGGGACGGCCCACTCGATTTCCACGCGTGTAGGCAAGAACTGCTTCCTGATGAGCTATGTCCATCTGGCGCATGATTGCCAGGTGGGTGATCACGTGATCATCTCCAACGGTACGCAGCTTGCGGGCCATGTGATCGTCGAGGATCGCGCGACGATTTCCGGCTTGTGCGCGGTGCATCAGTTCGCGCGGGTGGGGCGGCATGCCTTCATTGGGGGATGTTCGCGCGTGGCGCAGGACGTCCCGCCCTTTGTGCGGGCGGTTGGGAACCCCATCAAGCTCTTCGGGCTCAACTCCGTGGGTTTGCAGCGGAATGGCTTTGCTCCCGAGGTGTTGGCCGAGCTCAAGCGCGCCTATCGGCTGTGTTTCCGCTCGGAGCATACGGTCTCGCAGGGGATTGAGCGCGCGCGCGCCGAGGTGATTGGGGTGCCGGAAGTGACGCATTTCCTGTCGTTCATCGAAGCGAGCCAGCGCGGCGTGGGGTTCTGAGCCCCGTGGCCACTGCGCGGATGTTTTCAGGGGCGACCGCGCCGAAGGTCGGCGTGATTGGTGCTGGCGGTCTGGGGGTGCATCATGTGCGCATTCTCCGTGATCTCGCCGGCGATCGGTTCGTGGGATTCGTCGATGAGAATCCCGCGCGTGCGGCCCAGGTCGCTGAGCAGCTCGGCGTCGCAGCGCTGCCATCGGTGGAGGCGCTGCTGAGCCAGGTCGATGCGGTGTCCGTGGTCGTGCCCACCACCATGCATCATCGCGTGGCCTCGGCGGTGCTGCGGGCAGGACGCCATGTGTTCATCGAGAAGCCCTTTACGGTGACGCTGGCCGAGGCGGATGACCTGATCGCGCTGGCCGCTGCCGCGGGCGTGGTGTTGCAGGTTGGGCATGTGGAGCGTTTCAATCGCGCCGTCCGTGCGGCGATGCCGTATGTCGATGGCCCGCGGTTCATCGAGAGCGATCGACTCGCGCCGTTCAATCCGCGTGGCTCCGATGTCGCCGTGGTACTGGATCTCATGATCCACGATCTCGACCTGGTCCACACGCTCGTCGGTGTGCCGGTGGCCGAGGTCAGCGCCATGGGGATCCCTGTGCTCACGCCGTCGCTGGATATTGCCAACGCGCGGTTGACCTTTGCGAATGGCGCGGTGGCCAACATCACCTCCAGTCGCGTCTCCCGGGAACGGCTGCGGAAGCTCCGCATTTTTCAGAAGAGCGGCTACATCTCGCTGGATCTGGCGGCCGGCACCGGCGAGTTCTTTCGGATGCGCGGCGATGTGGATCCTCGGCAATTGGCGCGTGCGCCACGGGCGCTCGAAGATTTTGTGGAGCGCGTGGAATTGTCGGCGCCGGAAGGGGAGCCCCTGGTGCTGGAGCTCACCCAATTCCTGAGCGCGATTCTCGGGCAGGACCCCATCGCCGTGACGGGGGCGGATGGGCGCGATGCCTTGGAGGCCGCCCTTCGCATTGTCGCTGCGATCGAGCAGGGGGCGCAGGGTGACGAGTCCATCGCGCGTGGTCTTTCCCGTGCGTGAGATTTTGTTCGTCGTCGGCGAGGCCTCCGGCGACCTGCATGCCGGCAAGGTGGCCGAGGCGATTCGCGCCGTGCATCCCACCGTCCCCATGGCGGGGATTGGGGGTGGGCACATGCGCGCTGCCGGCGTCCAGATTCTGGAAGACGTAGAGCGGCTGGCCGTCATGGGGTTCGTGGAGGTTCTCGCGCATATCCCCAAGCACTGGGCATTGCTCCGCATGCTGCGGGAGCGTATCGCGAGTGGCACGGTGGGGCTCGTCATTCTGATGGACTATCCGGGCTTCAACCTGAAGGTCGCAGAGGTCGCGCATCAGGCAGGCATTCCGGTGCTGTATTACATCACGCCGCAGGTTTGGGCGTGGGGGGCAAACCGGTTGCCGACGCTTGCCCGTGTGGTGACGAAGGCGGCCCCGATTCTCCCGTTTGAGGAGGCTCTACTTCGCGCGAATGGGATCGATGCCACCTTCGTGGGGCATCCGTTGTTGGACCGCGCCCAGGAATTGCCTTCGATGGCCGAGGCGCGCGCCACACTCGGGCTCTCCCCCGACGGTGAGGTCCTCGCGGTCTTCCCGGGGAGTCGCCGCGCGGAGTTGGCACGGCATCTTGAACCGTTTGTGGCCACCGCCCGGTTGCTGCAGCAGCAGCGTCCTGGGCTTGACGTGGTGGTCAGCGTCGCGCCCACGGTGCGCATCAGTGCCGCGGACTGTCCGTTTCCGCTGGTGTCCGGCAAATCGTTCACGGTGCTGCGCGCCGCGACCGCGGGGCTCCTCAAGAGTGGGACGACGACGTTGGAAGCGGCGGTGGCGGGATTGCCACACGTCATCGGATACCGTACGAACCCCATCACGTATCGCATCGCGCGGCGTGTGGTGAAAATTCCGCACATCGGTTTGGTGAACGTGGTGGCGGGGCGAGAGGTCTCCGCCGAGTTCGTGCAGGAGCGTTTTGTGCCGGAGACGGTGGCGGCTGCATTGCATCCGTTGCTCGACCGACAGAGCCCCGCGCATGCGACCGCGCAGGCGGGACTCGCCGCCGTGCGCGCCACGTTGGGGACCCCCGGGGCGGCGCACCGGGTGGCGACGATGGCGATGGATTTGCTCGCAGGGACGGCCGGCGCGTGAGTGACTCGCTCGACTGGCGGACCCGCGGGCTCGTCCGTCTTGGGGGGTGGCTGCTCACGGCGCTGGGCGCGACCTGGCGGGTCCGGGTCATTGGTCGCGAGGCACTGCTGGCGCGCCCCGCCGATGCCCCTCGCGTCGTGTTGACGCTTTGGCACGGCCAGATGCTCCCCATTCTGTGGGCGCACCGCCAACCGACGGCCGTGCTCATTAGCGAACACCGTGACGGGGAAATCATCGCCCGGATCGTGGCGCGGTTTGGCTTTTCCAGCGTGCGTGGCTCAACGTCGCGCGGTGGGGCCCGTGCGCTTCTTGCCTGCGTGCAAGCCGTGCAGGAGGGGGCGGATGTGGCGATCACGCCGGACGGTCCTCGTGGGCCGCGCCATCAGTTTGCACCGGGGGCGTTAGTCGTGGCGTTTCGGGCCGGTGTCCCGGTGGTGCCGTTGGTGGCGCATGTGGATCGGGCGTGGCGTCTCCGGTCATGGGACGCCTTCGAAATCCCCAAGCCCTTTGCGCGCGTCACGATCGTGTACGGTGCGCCGCGCCCCGTCGACGGCGCCGATGTCCGCGCCGTTTCCGAGCGGCATCCGGAGTTTGCGGGCTATATGCAGGATGACATGGCCGCCGCGGCCATGCATGCCGCTGAGCGCTGAGTCGTGAAGGGCGTTGCCCTGGTGCAGGCGATCTGGTTTGGCACCCGATGGCCGGCCGTGGTGGCGCGCCAGCTACTGGCCCCGCTCTCGTGGCTCTTTGGTGCGGTCGTGCAGCGGCGGAACGCCCGCTACGATGCGCTGACGCTCGCGCCGCCGTTGCTTCCGACGGTGTCCGTGGGGAATCTGACGGTCGGGGGGACGGGTAAGACCCCGGTGGCGGCATGGTGCGTGCAGATGCTGCGGGCGCGCGGTGCGGCGCCGGCCATCGTCCTGCGCGGGGTCGGGGACGATGAGTGGCGGGTCCACGAGCTGCTCAACCCCGGGGTGCCGATTGTGGTGGCGCCCGATCGGATGACGGGGGTTATCGAAGCGAAGGCGCGCGGGGCGGATTGTGTGGTGCTGGATGACGCGTTCCAGCATCGCCGGGCGCCTCGGACGGTGGATTTCGTCCTCGTGAGCGCCGATGAGTGGACGGGCGCGGTCCGTCTGCTTCCCGCCGGCCCCTTTCGGGAGCCGTTGCCATCGCTGTCCCGAGCCGATCTCGTGGTCGTGACCGCGAAGGCGGCCCGTCCCGAGCAGCTACAGGCGGTGGAGCGGGCGGCGACGGAGGCGTTGGCGTCGTCGGGGGCGCGTGGGACGCCGATCACCGTGTTGCAGCTGGTGCCTGGCGGGGTGCGCGTGGCCCCCGGGATCTTCACTGCGGGCCCCGGCGACGGAGCGGGGACCACGCGGGTCGGCGCGCATGGCGACACGGTGGACATCGCCGGAATCCCTGTGGCGCTGGTCTCGGGGATCGGGAATCCCGAGGCCTTTGCGCGACAGGTTCGTGGGCTCGGGCCCCGTGTGCAGTCGGAGCTGCGGTTCGCCGATCATCATGCTTTTACCGCGGCGGATGTCGCGCGGATTCAGGCGACGGCGGCCGGTGCGGATGCGGTGATTTGCACCCTGAAAGATGCGGTGAAGCTGGCCCCCCTCTGGCCTCGCGCCGGGCTGCCCCTCTGGTATCTTTCGCAATCGGTTGTGGTGGCACAAGGTGCGGACAGTCTGGAACGCGCGATGCAGCGAGTCTTGGCGGCGCGCGAACCGTCGATCTCAACCGCCGGCTAGGCCGGCCTCTTTCTTTTACTTATGGCGCACGAACTCCTTCGCTTGCCCACGGACTCGATCGTTGGTCCGGACAAGGATCGGTTTTTGAATGAAGACAATCCGTTCGAAGCGATGATGTCACGCTTCGACCGGGCGGCAGAACTGCTCGACCTCGAGCCCGGGATCTATAAGCTCCTGCGGAATCCCGAAAAGCAGCTGATTGTGTCCATCCCGGTCACCATGGACAACGGCGACGTGGAAGTGTTCACGGGCTACCGCGTGTTGTACAACACTTCGCGCGGGCCGGCGAAGGGTGGCATTCGCTTTGACATGCAGGTCACGCTCGAAGAGGTGAAGGCGTTGGCGGCGTGGATGACCTGGAAGTGTGCCGTCGTGAACCTGCCCTTCGGTGGGGCCAAGGGCGGCGTGATCTGTGATCCCCTCAGCATGAGCGTGGGGGAACTGGAGCGCGTGACGCGTCGGTATACCAAGGGGATCATCTCGCTGTTGGGTCCCGACACCGATGTGCCGGCCCCCGACGTGAACACCAACGAGCGCGTGATGGCGTGGGTGATGGATACCTACTCCATGCATGTGGGCCGGACGGAAAATGCCGTCGTCACGGGGAAGCCCATTGAGATGGGCGGCTCGCTTGGGCGGAAGGAGGCCACGGGGCGTGGCTGTATGCTCGTGACCCGGGAGGCCATGCAGCATCTGGGGCTCCCCATGAAGGGCGCCACGGTGGCGGTGCAGGGCTTCGGGAACGTGGGTTCCACGGCGGCGAAGCTGCTGCAGCGGGAGGGGTGTAAGATCGTGGCGATCAGCGATCGTGCCGGTGCCTTCCATAACGCCAATGGCATTGATGTGGATGCGGCGATCGCGTACGTCGCGCAGCACCGGTCCCTGGAAGGGTTCACCGGTGGCGATGTGATGGATCCGGATGACCTCTTGGCGGCGGACGTCGATATTCTGGTGCCGGCGGCGCTGGAGAACGTCATCACCACGAAGAACGCGGCGAAGATCCGCGCGAAGATCATCTGCGAAGGCGCCAACGGCCCGACGACGGCTGCCGCGGACCCGATCCTGGATGAGAAGGGGATTTTTGTGATCCCGGACATCCTGGCGAATGCGGGTGGCGTGACGGTGAGCTACTTCGAGTGGGTGCAGGACCGCATGGGGTACTTCTGGTCGGAGGCCGTGGTGAACGAGCGGCTGTCGGACATCATGACCAAGAGTTTCCAGGATGTGCTCCTGCTCGCCAAGCAGCACAAGGTGAACATGCGGACGGCCGCGTACATGGTGTCCATCAGCCGGGTCGCCACGGTGCACCGGTTGCGTCGCATCTACGCCTGATTTCGGTACCGCCTGCGGGTGTCGGTCCTGGTGGTTGGCCGCCCCCGCCACGCGGGGATGGCGAACGCCATCCGGGACTACGAAGCGCGGGCGGCGCGGTACTGGCCGCTCGACGTCGTGGAAGTCCGCGAAGAGAACGCCAAAGGGGTGTCGGCCGAACAGGTCCGCGATCGTGAAGGCGAACGGCTTCTGGAGCGCGTGGCGCCAGAGGCCGTGCTCGTGGCCTGTGATCCCGGTGGTGAGGTGATGACCTCGGAGCTGTTCGCGGGTTGGCTGCAGCGGCAGCGCGAGGCGGCCCGGTCGGTGGCGCTGGTGATCGGTGGCGCCTACGGACTCAGTGCCGCGGTTCGGCAGCGAGCGGAGCGCCGGTTATCGCTCGCCCCTTGGACACTGCCGCACGAGTTGGCGCGGCTCGTCCTCTCAGAACAGCTCTATCGCGCGGGGACGATCGCCCGCGGGGAACCGTATCACAAATGAGCCAGGGGCGGGGAGATGGCGACGACCGGGCGATGTTGACCGACGGGCCACCGGCATGGCGCGTCCAGTCGGTGCCGTTGGGTGGCTCCGCACTCTCGCAGATGCTGCAGGCCGATCCGACGGCGCACGGATGGCTCGCGGCGCGTCCTGCGGAGCGTACGGCGTGGACGGCGTGGGTCCATCGGGTGCAGGCGGGGGCGCAGGGCCATGATTGGCTGACCCCGTTGGCGCCGGCCTTCGCGGCGGCGGGGCGCGCGGCGGACCGCTTGGCTCGGGCCGCCGATCACGGGGTTGTCGTGACCACGGGTCAGCAGCCCGGGTTGTTTGGCGGACCGGGGTACACCTGGAGCAAAGCGATCAGCGCGCTCGCCATGGCCGACCTGCTCGAGGAGCAGACCGGCGTGCCGGTCGCGCCCGTCTTCTGGGCGGCCACCGACGATGCGGATTGGATTGAGGCCGCGTCCACGCAGCTCGCCACGATGCGTGGCCTTCAGACGCTTCAGTTGGCCGGTCCGGCGACGGAGGGGATGGCGCTCGCCGACGTCGCGCTCGGGCCGCTGGAGGAGGCGCTGCAGGCGCTGCGCGCCGCGAGCGGGTCGGCGGCGCAGCGCTCGGTGTTGGAGCTGGTGGAGCAGGCCTACGTCCCGCATGCCACCATCGGCGCGGCCTACGTGCAGCTGCTGCGAGCCGTGCTGGAGCCCATGGGCATCGCCGTTCTCGATGCTGCGCATCCGGCGGTGCGGCGGGCCGCCGATCCCTTGTTGCGTCGGGCACTGCAGCAGGCCACGCCGGTACATGACGCCCTCATGGCGCGGACACAGGCGATGACGCAGGCGGGGCATCTCCCGCAGGTGGATGTGGTGGAGTCGCTGTCGCTGGTCTTCCGGACCGAGACGGCCCCCTCTGGGCGCGGTCGGGTTCGGGCGCGGGTGCCGTTGAGTGATGCCAGCCGAGTGGCGCGCGAAGCGGAAGCGGGGACACTCGGCGCGAATGTCCTGTTACGGCCGGTGATTGAGCGCGCGCTCCTGCCAACCGTGGCGTACCATGCGGGGCCCGGCGAGTACGCGTATTTCGCGCAGGTGAGTGCGGTGGCCGCCGCCTTGGAGCTGGAGTCACCGCTCGCGGTGCCGCGGTGGGCTGGAGAAGTGATCGAGACGCGGATGGACGCGCTCCGCGACACGCTCGGCCTCACGGACGCGCTGCTGCGTGATCCCCACGCGGCCGAGCAGCACGTGGCCCGTGCGGCACTCTCTACGGAATCGGTGGATGCACTCGACCGCCTGCGGGTGGCGATTGAAACGCAGGTGCGCGCGTTGCGGGACGCCACCAGCGGCACCGATGAATTGCTGTCGCCCGCGGTGGTCGACGGACTTGCCGCACAGCTCGAGCTGCGCGTGGAGCGATTCGAGCGGCGCATGGTGGCTGCGGTGAAACGACGCGAAGGGACCCGGCTGCGTGAGGTCGCCGCCGTGCGTGCGGCGTTGCGCCCCGACGGACATTCGCCGGAGCGTCGGCTCAATTTGATGCCGATGCTGGCGCGCTACGGTGTGGAGATTCTGGAGGCGATGCGGCGCGAAGCCCGCGCACACGTCGAGCGCCTTGTCCACGGACGCTGACGCGTCGGCACGCTCCGGTGGCGCGCGGAACGCCAGCGTGGTGTTCGCCGGCATCCTGATCAGTCGCCTGCTGGGCTTGCTGCGGACCACGTTGTTCGTGCGGTACTTCGGTACCACCGCGGAAGCCGATGCGTTCAACGCCGCGTTCAAAATCCCAAACGCGGTGCGGAATCTGCTGGGGGAGGGGACACTCTCCGCCTCGTTTGTCCCGGTGTATTCCCGCTTCTTGGCGCGCGATGATGTCCGTGGATCACGGGCTCTCGCGAACGCGGTCTTGGGGCTGCTGCTCGCGGGCGTTTCCGTTCTGACGCTGCTGGGCATGGTGCTCGCTCCGTGGTTGACGCAGCTCTTCGCCCCGGGCTTTGATCCTGAGCGTGCCGCCCTCACTACCCGGCTCACGCGGGTCCTCTTCCCGATGACTGGGCTGATGGTGCTCAGTGGCTGGTGCCTCGGCGTGCAAAATTCCCACCGGCGCTTCTTCTGGTCCTATGCCAGTGCGGCGCTTTGGTCGCTGGCGCAGATCGTGTTGTTGCTGGGCTGGGGTGCCCGTGCGGGTTCGATGGGGGAGCTCGCGTGGTGGCTGGCGTGGGCCACCTTGGTGGGCTCGATCCTGCAAGTTGGGGCCCAACTGCCAGAGGTCATCCGGTTGATGGGCGTGGTCCGTCCCACGCTGGATCATGCCGCCGACGGGGTGCTCGCGACGATCCGCAACATCGGCCCGGTCGTGATTGCGCTTGGCGTGGTGCAGATCTCCTCCTTGATCGATCTGCAGATCGCCTCGTATCTGCCAACGGGTGCCGCGTCGGCCATGTCCTACGCGAACCTGATTACGCTGCTGCCGGTTGCCCTGTTTGGCGTGTCGGTCGCCGCGTCCTCGCTTCCGGATTTTTCCCGTGACTCCGGACAGGCGCGCGATGGAGCGTTGCTCGAGCGACTGCGTGGCGGGTGGCAACGGCTGCTCTTTTACATCGTCCCCTGCGCCGTGGTGTTTCTGCTCTTTGGGGATTTGTGCGTGGGGCTGCTGCTGCGAAATGGCCGATTTGGTGAAACCGAGCAGCGGGCGGTCCAATTGGTGCTGGGGGGCTTTGCGGTCGGCCTTGTGAGTTTTGCCTCGGTGAAGCTGCTGGCCTCGGCGCATTACGCCATGCAGGACTATCGCACCCCGCTGCGCGCCTCGATCACGAGCCTGTTGGTGTCGGCGATTGTGTCGATCGCGTTGGCGATTCCGTTACGCCACTCGCCGTGGGGCGCCGCGGCGATCGCGTTGGGCAGTTCGGTGGGCTCCTATCTCAATCTGGCGGTGCTGGCGGGCGGACTGCGGGCGCGCCTCGGTACCCTGTATACGCGCGCGATGTGGATGGGCTCCGCGCGGATCGTGGCCGCGGCAGCTGTGGCCGCGGCGATGGCGGCGGTACTGCGCAGTGTCTTGCCTCCGTTGCATCCCATGCTCGGCGCTCCGCCGGTGTTTGCCCTGTTTGGGGTGACGTATCTGTTGGCGGGATGGGCAATGGGATCGCGGGAAGCGGCCCGGTTGCTGCGCCTCGCCCCGCGGAGCTGATATGGCGGTTGTCCCAGAGGATGACTGGACGCAGGTGGCGCAGGCGCGCGGCATGCCCGATGCGGTCGCGATCAAGATGCCGCATCTCCCCGACGGTCCCGGCGTTTATCTCTGGAAAGGGGCCGATGGCGAGATCCTCTATGTGGGGAAGGCCAAGCGACTGCGCTCACGTGTGCGGAGTTACTGGGCCCAGGATCATGAAGCCAGCCCCAAGACCCGCGGGCTACTTCGTAAAGTGGTCGATCTGGAAACGATCGTGGTGCCCAGTGAATCCCACGCGCTGGTCTTGGAAGCCACGCTCATCAAAGAGCATCATCCGCGCTTCAATATCAAACTGCGCGATGATAAGTCGTATCCGTACATCAAGGTCACGGTCCAGGAGCCGTTTCCTCGAGTCTTGGTGACGCGGCAGGTGGCGGAGGATGGCGCGCGGTACTTCGGTCCGTATACCGATGTGGGGGCGATGCGGAAGTCGCTCACAGTGGTGAAGCGTCTCTTCACCGTGCGCTCCTGTCACTACCGCTTGCTCCAGGAAGTGCCGGAGCGGCCGTGTCTCGACTACTTCATCAAGCGCTGTCAGGCGCCCTGCGTCGGTTATCAGACGCAGGCGGCGTATCGCGCGATGATCGACGAGGTCCTCCTCTTCCTCGACGGCAAGACGAGTGATGTGATGCGTCGTGTCCGTGAGCGAATGCTGGACGCTGCGGATCGGCTCGATTTCGAGCGCGCCAGTGAGCTACGCGACGCGTTACGCCATCTCGAGAAGATGGAGGAGCCGACCGTCGTGCTCGAAGTCGATGGCGGCGATCGCGATGTCATTGGCTTCGCGCGTGATGGTGATGATGCCTGCGTTGTGGTGCTGCGCATTCGCGCCGGGAAATTGCTGGCGCGCGATCATCGATTGCTTGATCAGGCTGATGACGAGCCGGACGAAGCCGTCCTTGGCGCCAGCTTGGCCCAGTGGTACCGCACGACGGAGGCGCGCGCCACGGACGTCTTGGTGCCCTTTGAGTTCGAAGATCATGCCGATCTGGAGGCGCTGCTCGGTGGTGCGCGCATTCGCGTGCCGCAGCGGGGGCCGCGTCGCGCGTTAGTGGATCTGGCTGATCAGAACGCGCGGCACCTGCTGGAGGAATTCAAGCTGGCCGCGCTCGAGGCCGATGAGCGGGCGGTCGATCCCGTGTATGAACTGCAGCGTGAATTGGGGCTCTCCACGGTCCCCCGGTCGCTCATCTGCTTTGACATCTCCCACGCGCAGGGGACCGACGTCGTCGCCAGCGGCGTCTGGTTTGAGAACGGGCGTCCCAAGCGCGCGGAGTATCGAAAGTTCAAAGTGTCGGTGGAAGGCAACGATGACTTCCGTTCGATGCACGAGGTGGTGACCCGGTACTTCACGCGCCGCGTGGACGAAGGGAAGCCGCTGCCGGATCTCACCGTGATCGATGGTGGGAAGGGGCAGTTAGGTGCTGCGCGCGCGGCCCTGGATGCCTTGGGGCTGGGTTCGCTCGCCCTCATCAGCTTGGCCAAGCGCGACGAAGAGATCTTTCTGGTGGGCCGGAGCGATCCGATCCGCCTGCCGCGGCGCTCGCCGGCGTTGCGCATGCTGCAGCAGGCCCGCGATGAGGCCCATCGCTTTGCGATCACCTTTCAGCGGGCGAAGCGGGCGGCGCGTACCATTACGTCCGAGCTTCTGCAGATTCCGGGCGTGGGCCCCACCAAGCGGCGGGCGTTGCTCACCGCGTTTGGGAGCCTGCAGGGGGTCAAAGCGGCGTCTGTGGACGCGATTGCCGAGCTCCCAGGCTTCAGCCCAACGTCGGCGCGTCGACTCCTGCTGGCGCTCGGCGTGTCCGTCCCCGACCTTTCCCCTCCCACGGCTTCGGAGGTCCCCGATGGGGGCAGTACTGCACCCTCCGGGGAATCCGAGCTTCCTTCACCTGCTCCTGAATCATCATGAGTGTTTCCGCTTCGACCGCCTCGTGGACGCTGACCTGTTCCGCGTGTGACACCCCCGCTGCGATCGCCGGGGCGTCCATCTGTGGCGCCTGCGGGCAGCCGTTGTTCGCCCGGTACGCCCCGCCTGCGACCCGTACGTTGGCACCCCGGTGGGATGCCTGGCGGTACTCGGCGCTGATGCCCCTGCTGGCCGGCGAAGCGCCGGTCACGTTGGGTGAAGGGCTCACGCCAATGATTGAGTCGCCGACGCTGGCGGCGGCGGTCGGGGTGCGGCGGTTGTGGATCAAGGACGAGGGACAGAACCCGACGGCTTCCTTCAAGGCGCGGGGGATGAGCGCGGCGGTGACGCGCGCCCGCGGCGCTGGGGTCCCGGGACTCGTGGTGCCTACCGCGGGGAACGCCGGGGCCGCGCTGGCGGCCTATGGGGCCGCCGGTGGTCTGCCCGTGCAGGTCTTCGCGCCGCGCACCACGCCACGGCCAATTCTGGACACGATCGAGGCGATGGGCGCCACGCTGACCCGGATCGACGGGCATATCGGCGACGCGGGGAAGCTCGCGCTGGCCTACGCCGCCGAGCATGGCTACTTCAACGTCTCAACGTTGCGGGAGCCGTATCGCGTGGAAGGGATGAAGACGATGGGGTTCGAGATGGCGGAGCAGCTCGATTGGCGCCTGCCGGATGTCGTGGTGTACCCCACGGGCGGCGGGGAAGGGACCATCGGGATTTACAAGGCGATCGAGGAGATGATGGCCGCCGGCTGGCTCCCGGCCGGCTCGGCGCAGCCCCGCTACGTGGTGGCGCAGGCCTCGGGGTGCGCGCCTATCGCTCGGGCGCACGCTGCCGGGGCGGAGAAGGCGGAACCGTGGGTGGATCCCGTGACGTATGCCGCCGGCCTTCGGGTGCCGTCGCCGCTGGGTGATCGTCTGCTGCTTCGGGTCCTGCGCGAGACGCAGGGGGTGGCCGATTCGGCGACCGAGGAGGCCATTGCCGCGTGGACGCTGCGGTTGGCGACGGCGACGGGGATTGATGCCGCGCCCGAGGGTGGTTGCGCCCTCTCCGTGCTGCACGATGCGGTCCGTGATGGCCGAATTGCGCCGTCGGCCGAGGTGGTGGTCTTTAACACCGGCAGTGGGGCGTCGTATCGCGCCTGACCGAGGCGATTTTACGGTATCTCGATACGCCCGAAGTGGTTGTGATTTATTGACTTCGGGCTATCGACCTCGTATATTTTCTCATCTAGGCGCCAGCGTATGGCTGACGCGTCGATGAGTCCCCGGGGGGTGAGCCGTACCGCGGCTCCTCCCCGTTTTCTTCCGAGCCATGGTGCGCGTCACGCAGGTCCACGCTGGGAGCATCGCCGACGAGATCGGCATTGTCCCTGGCACCGAACTCATCTCGGTTAACGACCGGCCGCTGGAGGACTTCCTGGATTGGGAGTTCCTGACGGCCGACGAGTCGTTTGTGGTGGCCGCTCGGTTGCCGGACGGGACGATGCTCGACGTAGAGATCGAGCGGGAAGACGGCGAGCCCCTGGGGCTCGAGCTGGCACCGCCAACGATCCGCCGCTGCGCGAACCGGTGTGAGTTCTGCTTCATCGAGGGGCTTCCGAAGGGGCTCCGGAAGTCGCTGTACGTGCGCGACGATGATTACCGTTTGTCCTTCGCCTACGGCAATTTCGCGACGCTCTCCAACGTGAAAGAGCGGGACATTGCGCGAATTCTCGAATACCGGCTGTCGCCGCTGTATGTCTCGGTCCATGCGACGCCGTGGGAAGCGCGGAAGGTCCTCCTCAACAACCCACGGGTCCCCAACATTATCGATCAGCTCACGCAGCTGGCGGATGGTGGGATTCAGTTCCACGGGCAGATGGTGATCGTCCCGGGGCTCAACGACGGGGCCGTGCTGGAGCAGTCGCTGACCGATCTCTGGAATCTTGGCGATGCGATGATGTCGGTCGCGCTGGTGCCGGTCGGGGTCACGCAGTTCTCGCACCTCTACACGGGATCGCCCATGAACCCGGAGCATGCCGCCGAGCTGTTGGCGACGGTGCACCGGTGGGAAGCGCGGGCGCTCGCGGAGCGCGGGGATCGCTGGGTGTACGGCTCCGATGAGCTCTATCTGCTGGCCGGTACGCCGCTGCCGGGCGTGGAGCATTACGGGGAGTTCTCGCAGATCGAAAACGGTGTCGGCGCGGTGACCTCGCTGCGGCATCGTGTGCAGGCAGGGCTCGCGCAGCTCCCGCGGCTCGATGGGCAGCGGATCGGCGTCGTGACAGGCACCGCCATGGCGCCGCTGATGCCTGAGCTGTTGGAACAGATCGCGGCTGCGACGGGGGCGCTCTTTGAGCTGATCCCGACGGAGAACTCCCTGTTTGGCCCCACCACCACCACGGCGGGGCTGTTGGTGGGGGCGGATATCGCGCGCGCCCTGGCGGGACGTCACGATCTGGATCTGGCGTTGATTCCCGCCGAGTGCATTAACGATGACGGACTGTTTCTTGATGACACGTCCTTCATCGCGGTTCGGGAGGCCCTGCCTATGCCGGTCTTCCCTTCATACGATTTCATCGACGCGCTCGTGCCCGAAGGCGACGCGGCCTATCAGAGAGTGGCATGAGTCTTCCCGTCGTTGCCGTCGTTGGGCGCCCGAATGTGGGCAAGTCCCATCTCTTCAACCGAATCATTGGCGAGGCGTCCGCGATCGTCAGTGAGGAGGCTGGCACCACGCGCGACCGGCATTTCGGGCGCGCCGAATGGGCCGGTACGCACTTTTGGCTCGTCGACACCGGTGGGTTGGTGGAGGATTCCAACCTGCTGATGGACACCGAGATTCGTCGGCAGGTCATGCAGGCGATTGACGAAGCCGATCTGATGTTGCTGGTCGTCGATGCGAAGGTTGGCGTCCATCCGAGTGATGCGCGCATTGTGGACTTGCTGCGCCAGTCGCGGAAGCCGTTCATGATCATCGCGAACAAGGTCGACATCCCGGAAAGCACCGACTGGTATGAGTTCTACCGGTTGGGGGCCGGCGACGTGTTCCCCGTCTCGGCGCAGAATGGCAAAGGCTCTGGTGATTTGCTCGATGCGGTGGTCGCGCAGATCCCGGAGTCGCCGGAGGTCGAGGATGAGGCGGTGCGTATCGCGGTGATCGGCCGGCCCAATGTTGGCAAATCGTCGTTCGTGAATCGCCTGCTCGGCGAGGAACGGTTGGTGGTGCATGACGCGGCCGGTACGACGCGCGACTCCATTGACGCGCCGATGCGCTACAAGGAACGGGACCTCATTTTCGTGGACACCGCCGGTCTCCGTCGGCAGTCGAAGATCGACGAGGGGGTGGAGTTCTATGCCTCGTTGCGTACCCGTCGGGCGATCGATTCCGCCGACGTGTGCGTGCTGATGATCGATGCGACCGAGGGGCTCCAGAATCAGGACCTCAAGATCGCGACGATGGCCTGGGAGGCCGGGCGTGGCCTGATCCTCGTGATGAACAAGTGGGACATCTACGAGGATAAGACCGATAAGAGCGCCGACAAACTGAAGAAGGAGATGGTCGAAAAGGCGCCGTATCTGGCCTTTGTGCCGTTCCTCTTCACGTCGGCCAAGACCGGCATGCGGGTGTCGAAGGTGCTGGATCTGGTGCTCGCGGTGCAGGATCAGCGCACGCGTCGCATCTCCACCTCGCAGGTGAATGACGTGCTGGCGGAGATCGTGGCGAAGTTGCAGCCACCGCAGGCCGCGGGGCGTGAAGTCAAGCTCAATTACGCGACGCAGGTGGCGGTGGAGCCCCCGACCTTTGCGTTCTTTGGTAATCATCCGGAGCTCATTCCGGAGCATTACCTGCGCTACATCCACAATCAGTTGCGAGCGCATTGGGGCTTTACGGGTTCCCCCGTGGAGATCGTGATGAAGCGCAAGAATTCGCCCATCGCATGACCGGTGCGCTCGTGGCGGCCTGCCTGTTGGCGTACGTGATCGGATCGATTCCGACCGCGTACTTGGTGGGGCGCGCCCATGGCATCGATTTGCGGACCGTGGGCTCCGGGAATCTTGGGGCCACGAATGTCTTCCGGACGTTGGGCTGGAAGTGGGGGTTGTTGGTATATGCGGTCGATTTCGCGAAGGGGATCCTCCCGGTGCTTTGGCTCCCGACCATCGGTGCGGTGGCGGGGGGCTGGCCGTGGGGCGCGGTCTTTGGACTGCTCGCGATTGCGGGGCATGTGCGGCCGGTCTTTCTCCTTGGGAAAGGGGGCGGCAAGGGCGTCGCGACGGCAAGCGGTGTCTTTTTTGCCTTGGCGCCCATGGCCGCGCTTGGGGCGATGCTCGCGTTTCTGCTGACCGTGGCACTCACCCGGTATGTGTCGCTCGGATCCTTGATCGGCGCGGCGGTTCTGCCGCTCGTGCTGGTGTGGACGGAGCGAGGCCTCACGCCGCTGGTGCTGATGGGGGCGACGGTCGCGGCCTTCGTCTTTTGGACCCATCGAGAGAACATTGGGCGCCTGCGTCAGGGGACGGAACGTCGCCTGGGGCGGAGCCGAGAGGAGTCGGGCACATGACCACAGCACAGACTTTGAGCCCTGTGCGCTGCGCCGTGATTGGCGGCGGCGCGTGGGGGACGGCCATCGCGGACCTGCTGGCACGGAACGGCCATGCGGTTGTCTTGTGGGCGCGAGAAGCCGATGTCGTGGCGGCGGTAAACGCGGAGCACACGAATCCCCGGTTTCTGCCTGGCGCGGCGTTGTCGCCGGCGCTGACGGCCACCGGCGACATGACGGCGGCGCTGACCGATCGGGATCTGGTGGTCTATGCCGCGCCGTCGCATGTCCTGCGGCCGGTGGTGGCGGCGGGGCTTGGCGCCTTACGGGCCGACTGCGTGCTCGCCGTGGCGACGAAGGGGATCGAGCGCGAAACGTTGGCGCTGATGACGGATGTGGTGCACGATGTGCTTCCCATGCATCCCGTGGTGGCAATCAGCGGCCCGAGCTTTGCCGCGGAAGTGGCGGCGGGTCAGCCCACGGCGATCGTCGCGGCCTCGGTGGATGCGGCGGCGGCCGCGCTGGTGCAGCGCGCGATGAGTTCGGCGACGTTCCGCGTGTACACGACGGATGACGTGACCGGGGTGGAGCTGGGCGGTGCGCTCAAGAATGTGATGGCGGTGGCGACCGGTATCCTCGACGGCCTCGGGCTCGGCTACAATCCGCGCGCCGCGCTGTTGACGCGCGGCCTGGCCGAAATGATCCGGCTGGGGGTGGCGCTGGGGGCGCGCGCGGAGACGTTCGCGGGGCTCGCCGGGTTGGGCGATCTCGTGTTGACCTGCACGGGCGCGCTGTCGCGGAACCGGGCGGTGGGTGTGGCGTTGGGACAGGGGCAGACGCTCGACGAGGCGCTGGCCGGCAAGGACAGTGTCGCCGAGGGGGTCCTGAACACGCAGAGCGCCCGTGCGTTGGCGGCGCGTGCCGGTATTGAGATGCCGATCGTGGAATCGACGTATCGCATTCTGTTTGCGGGGCAGGCGCCGCGCGATGCGGCCGCCGACCTGATGACCCGTGGCCTGCGGTCGGAGCGCGACTAGGGCCTATGGCGCGACGCGAGCCTGTGCAGGAGTTTTATTCCATCGGTGAAGTGTGCGAGCTGACCGATCTCAAGCCGCATGTGCTGCGCTATTGGGAGAGTCAGTTCAAGCTGCTGAGCCCGGCCAAGAATCGCAGTGGCAACCGGGTGTATGCGCGGCGGGAAGTGGAGCTCATCCTGTTGGTCAAGCATTTGCTCTACACCGACAAGTACACGATTGACGGGGCGCGTCAGAAGCTCGACGAGCATCGGAAGGGTGGGACGTTACGTGTTGAAGCCCGCATGGCCCTGCAGATGGAAACGATCGAATCGCTGGAGCGGGATCTGGCCGATCTGCAGGCACTCTTCGAGGAGTCGGCGTCGGTCACTCCTCCGCTGTCCATCATCACTTCTCCGACGATTGGATCCTGATGCGCATTCTCCTCAGCAATGACGATGGTATCCTCGCGAAGGGACTAAGTGTTCTGGAGCGCGCCTGTGAGCCCCTTGGGGAGCTGACGGTGGTCGCGCCGGACCGCGAGCAGAGTGCCACCAGTCACTCGCTGACGCTGCATCATCCGCTGCGTCCCGTCCGATTGGGGGAGCGGCGGTGGCAGGTCGACGGGACGCCCACCGATTGCGTGATGCTGGCCTGTGAAGCGCTGATGGAGCAGAAGCCCGATGTGGTGATCAGCGGCATCAATCATGGTGCCAACATGGGTGAGGATGTGCTGTATTCCGGCACCGTGGCGGCCGCGATGGAAGGCCTCGCGCTCGGCATTCCCGCGATCGCGGTCTCCTTCGCGGGCAGCATGCTGCGGGCCGATGCGATGCTGGATACGCAGGTGGAGTCGCTCCGCGCGCTGCTGCAGCAGATGCTGTCGCTGCCCACCTTTCCGCCAAACACGCTGCTCAATGTGAATCTGCCGCCAATCGCGGCGGAGGAGATCAAGGGCTATCGGCTGACGCGGTTGGGACGCCGAGTGTTCAGCGATTCCATCACGCGCATGAAGGATCCGTGGGGGCGCGAGATCCTGTGGATCGGCGGTGGGTCCGTGGAGTGGAGCGGGCCGGATGATTCGGATTTCCGCGCGGTGCATGACGGCTACATCTCGGTGACGCCGCTGCATTTGGATCTCACGCATCACACGATGCTCGAATCGGCAGCGGACTGGTGGCCGGCCTCGTAGAGCCGGAGTTCCGGGGGCCGCGTCGCCGGCTCGTCGAGGCGCTGCAGGATAAGGGGATCAAAGATCTCGCGGTCCTGAAAGCCATCGACGACGTGCCTCGGCATCTCTTCGTGCCGCCGACGGTGCGGCATCGGGCGTACGAGGACAGTGCGTTGCCCATCGGCAGCGGGCAGACCATTTCGCAGCCATCGGTTCATGCGCGCGCGATTGAACATCTGCGGCTGACGGGCACGGAGCGCGTGCTGGAGATCGGGACCGGGTCCGCGTATCAGACGGCGTTGTTGGCCCAGTTGGCGTCTCAGGTCTTTTCCATTGAACGGCATGCCGCGTTGCTCGACCGCGCGCGGGAGATTCTTGCCCTAGCCAAAGTGCGGAACGTTTCGTTGCAGTTGGGCGACGGCACGCTAGGGTGGCGTGAGTATGCGCCGTACGATGCGATTCTGGTGAGTGCCGGCGCGCCGGCGGTCCCCACGGCGTACGCGGCGCAGCTGGCGGAAGGTGGGCGATTGCTCATTCCGATCGGGACGAAGGAGGAGCAGATGCTCACCATCCATACCCGTCGGGGCGATCAGCTGGAGCGACGCGACATTGTCCCGGTCCGCTTTGTCCCGTTGATCGGGGCCGGCGGCTGGCCATCGTGAGCACCACCGCATGACGTCGCCGTCCTTTTTTCGGGGGCCTTTGCCGGCCGCTGGTGTCACGGAGCCGAGTGCGATCGGTGCGCGGTTTGGTGGCGTGTCGGTACCGGTGGACCGGCCATATGCCGCCCCCGCCGCGGAGCGCATGGCGGCGGCCTCGGCCGAGATCGCGCCAATGCAGGC
>JBAXMW010000048.1:0-19573 GCA_037134115.1 Gemmatimonadaceae bacterium
GATCGGCTCCGGGATCGGCTCCGGGATCGGCTCCGGGATCGGCTCCGGGATCGGCGCCGGGATTGGTTCCGGGATTGGTTCCGGGATTGGTTCCGGGATTGGTTCCTCAGGCACAATCGGCACGCTGCTTGGCGTCAGCCGCAACAACGTCTCCGTGACGCGCAATGTGTCGCGCAGCGGGAGATCGTCGGCTCGGTCGGCGCCCGCGGACTCCTCGATATCCAGATCATGCATCGGCACGAACTGCGGCGGCGGCGGCAACGGCTCACCGCGTGCCGATGCGTCCACCAAACTGTCGGGTGACGATAGCGCGACCGTCTGCCGCGTGAGTTCGTGCAGCAGCTGGTCGGCCGGCGCCGTGCTGAGCCCGCGAACGGTGAGCACGGTGCGCAGCCGTTGCACGACCGGGACCGCATCCGCTGAGCGTCCCGATGCGAGCGCCAGACGCGCGGCATTCTCGAGGACCATCGGTAACGGGACGGCGGCATCGAGCTCCGCATGATCGAGCGTGGCGATGACGCGCGTCAGCAGCGCAAACGCTTCGTCGGTGCGTCCAGCCGTGCCCAGAATGACCGCCAGATCGGCACGGGCACGGGCCACCACAATCGCGTCCTCGCCATAGAGCGCGGCGCGCACGGCGCAGGCATGCTGCGCGTGCAAAATGGCATCGGTGACGCGCCCCGCCTGCAGACACGCCTGCGCGAGATTGCTCGCGACCAACGCCTCCGCGTCTCGCAGCTCGGGACCGCCGTGCTCGCGGATCGCGGTGCGCGCGGCTTCAAAGGCAGCGACCGCCTCCGGCCAGTCGCCCGCCGCCCCGAGCGTCAGGCCACGGGCGTTCGCATCACTCCAACGGGTGGGCATCTCTTCCATGGCCGGAATATGCCGTGCCCCGCGCCCCAGTGCGACCAGGTGCCCCGGATGTTTCGCTGGTCACTCCTACGCTGCAAGCGGCGGCAATCAGCTCTCCCGGATCGCCGCCATTGGGGTGGCCCGATAGACATCGCGGCTGGTGAGAAAGCCAAT
Organism: Gemmatimonadaceae bacterium; assembly: GCA_037134115.1. Taxonomy (GTDB): domain Bacteria; phylum Gemmatimonadota; class Gemmatimonadetes; order Gemmatimonadales; family Gemmatimonadaceae; genus Gemmatimonas. Next base: position 1,027 of record JBAXMW010000048.1, read on the forward strand.
CAGCATCGTCAGCACCAACATCCCGATGGCAATAAGCAGCGTAGGCACGACAGTGGGGGTGAAGCTGTCCTTGAAGACAAACCACGTGATCCCCCACGCCCCCAGGAACGAGAGCCCCAGCCCGGTGAGCGCCCCAAGGGCCCCGAGCGCCCCGTATTCGGCCAGCAGGACCTTGGCGACCTGTGCCCGCGAGGCGCCAAGCGTCCGGAGGAGCACCCCTTCCCGCAGGCGCGCCCGACGTGTGGCCGCCACGGCGCTGAACAACACCGGGATCCCCATCGCCAACGAGAAGAGGCCAAGGAACCGGATCGCCAGCACCACGCGATTCACGATCGAACCCACGGTCTCGCGCACCAGCGTCAGGTCCACACTCGAAATGTTCGGGAAGCGCTCCACCACGTCGCGCTGCACCATGGTGACGGCATCGCCACTCGGCACCGACGCCACCAGTGCCTCCTGCTGTGGCGCGCGCCGAATCGCCTCCGGTGCAAACACTACGAAAAAGTTCGCCTCGAAGCGGGCCCAGTTCACGGTGCGGAGGCTCGTCACCACGGTGCGGACCGGCACGCCCTGCACATTCCAGGTCACGGTGTCACCCAGCACAATCCCGAGGTCCGTCGCAACGTCCCGTTCGAACGACACGGGGAACGGGGCATCAGGATGTTCCGCCCGGGTGCGTGCCCGCGAGGCACTGTCCGGGAACCACGCACCGCCCACCAGCGTCTCCGATCCGGCGAGCTGCTCCCGATAGGTGGAGCGATACTCGCGCCGCAGCGCCCAGCCCGCGCGTCGCACCGTGGTATCAGACATCAGGGCCGGGATATTCCGGCCGTTCACCGCATCAATGCGCATCGTCACGATGGGCGTCCGCTGCACCACGGTGTGGCCCCGCGCGCGGATCAGGGAGTCGAGTGGTCCGGCTTGATCATCTTGCACATCGAAGAAGAGCAGGTTGCCCGCACTCGCATCGGCCGACGCGCTGATGCGCGTGAGCAGATTGTCTTGCACCAGATACACGGTGCTCAACAGAAATGCGCCAAAGCCCAGCGCGAGCGTCACGGCCCGCGTTTGATTGGCCGGCCGGTGCAAATTGGCGATCCCCTGCCGCAGCGTGAACGGCCACGCCGCTCGGCTGCTCCGACGTGCCAGGGCAATCAGCCCTGTCGCCGCCACCCACAAGACCGCGACGGCCCCGGCGATCCCGGCGCTCACCAGCGCGCCATTTCGCCACGAGCCCAATCGCGCCACGATGATGGCCACGAGACTCCCCACCAGTAACGCGTCGACGGTGAGCCGCGCCGGATCACGCCACTCCCGGGGGAGCGCCGACGGATCGGCATCCCGCCGGATCGCCTGTAACGGTGAGACGCGCCGCAACGCGAGCAAGGGACGCATCGCAAACACGAGGGCCACCCACACGCCCGTCCCCAGCCCCAACAACAGCGGCCCCGGCTCGAGGGCAACGTGCACATCAATGGGCAAGAAGTCAGCGACAAGGCGCGGCATGACGAACTGGATCGCAATCCCAAGCGCCGCGCCGGCAAGCGCGCCGACCAAGCCCATCGCGGCCGCCTGCACGACATACAGCGCCAGCACCTGTCGACTCGACGCGCCGAGACAGCGCAGCACCGCGACTGTGTCGATTTTCGCTGACACGAACGCGTGAATTCCACTGGCCACGCCGATGCCGCCAAGCAGCAGGGCAATCAGGCCAATGATGCTGAGGAAATCGGCTAGCCGGCCCACGGCCTCGGTGAAGTCGCGCTCTGTATCGGCCACCGTGCGCACCCGCACACGGACTTTTGCGACGGCGGTGGCGAGGCCCCCGGGCGTACTGTCGGCGGTGGCGCTGGTGTCCACCAACTCGGCGGGAGGCGCGCCGCGGGATCCCGCGCCATCGCGCCCGCGATCGCGCGCGTCGGCCGCTTCCTGTTGCGCCGCGGCGCGCGGATCAATGCGTCGGCGCAGTGCTTTCGCGAAGGCGGCAGAGGCTTTCGGCGTAGTCATCGCCGCGGGCAGTTGCAGGACCGCGTCGTATTGCGCGCGGCTGCCGAACGCCAGCAGGCCAGTCGAGGCCATCCACCGGTCAGAGACGTAGACACGTGGGCCAATCACACTCGCGATGCCGGCGTCGCCTGGGACGTTGCCCAGCGTGCCGGCAATGCGGAACATGCGCGTGCCGAGTCGCAGTGAGTCGCCCACCGCGGCCGAGAGGGCAATGAGCAGCGAGCGATCGACGAAGACGACGGGATCGGTGTGCACCGTGCGCCACGCAGCGGCCGGCACGGTCTCAATCGCGCCGTAAAACGGATAGCCCTCGGAGACCGCACGCACCTGCACGAGGCGCGTCCGATTGGCCGGTTGGGCGAGCGCCATCGACGCGAAGGTCGTGACGCGCGCATGCGGCAGCCCGGCGGCCTGCAGCGAATCGAGGAGCGTGTCGACCACCGCCGGGAAGGCGGCATTGGCCTTGAGTGCGACATCGCCACCGACCAGCGTGCGGGATTGCGCGCGCACCGACCGCGTGATGTTGCTCGCAAAGGAGTCGATCGCGACGAGGGCCGCCACGCCAAAGGCGATCGACGACATGTACAGGGCGAGCCGACGACGGGCGGTGCGACTCTCGCGCCATGCCAGTCGGAGCAGGGCGCCGGTGGTCATGCGGAGACGGGCTGATGCCGAATGTCTTCGACTACGACGCCGTCGCGCAGCCGGATGGTGCGCTGCGTGCGCGCGGCGAGGGCGCTGTCGTGCGTGACGAGCACGATCGTGCAGCCACGTTCACGGTTGAGCGCTTCGAGCAGCTCAATGATGCGCTCCCCGGTGGCCCCGTCGAGATTGCCCGTCGGTTCGTCCGCAAACAGAATCACCGGCTCATTCACAAAGGCGCGCGCCAGGGCGACGCGCTGCTGTTCGCCACCGGAGAGCTGTTGCGGAAAGTGGTGCGTGCGATCGCCAAGCCCGACGCGCGTGAGCAGCTCGACGGCGCGTGCGGCCGCGTCGCGCAGGGGTACCGTGCCCGCCAGTTCCAGCGGCACCTGCACATTTTCAAGGGCCGTGAGTGTTGGGATCAGCTGGAAACTCTGAAAGACAAAGCCCACTTTCTGCCCGCGGAGGGCGGCGCGCTGGTCTTCCGTGAGGCGCCCGAGGTCGACGCCATCCAGCGTGACCGACCCGGCGGAGGGGGTGTCCAGCCCGGCGAGGAGGCCGAGGAGGGTGGTCTTTCCGCTGCCGGAGGGGCCGACAATGGACACGAAGGCTCCCGCCGGGACGGTAAAGGACACATCGTGCAGGACGGTGAGCGCCGTCGGGCCGCTCTGGTACGTCTTGGTCAACCCGTGAGCAACAAGCATGACTGGCAAGCGAAAGGACATTCAGTGGCAGCGGATTCCAGGGTGGAGCCTGCTGCTGGCGGCGCTGCTGATGGGATGCCGCGGTGGCGATCCTCGGTCGGGATCCCCTGCGGACCGCCCATCGGGTGGCGCCGTGATCTCCGAGGAATCAACCGGAGACCGGACCCTCTCGGCAACGGGGGGCGTGTCCGCGACCTCCGCGCATACCCCCAAGGGACGGCAACGGATCATCTTGTTGGGCACGAGCCTGACAGCGGGGCTGGGGTTGGATCCCGGGGTGGCCTATCCCGCGTTGCTGCAGCAGAAGATCGACTCCGCCGGATTGCCCTTTACGCTGGTGAATGCGGGGCTCAGTGGCGAGACCTCGGCGGGGGCGTTGCGGCGGGCGCGGTGGGTGTTGGACCAGCCGGCGGCGCTGGTGGTGCTGGAGGTGGGGGCCAACGACGGTCTGCGCGGGGTGGACCCGGACACGACCTATGCCAATCTCGTGGCGGTGATCCGAACGGTGCACGCGGTGCAGCCGGCGGCGCAGGTGCTCCTGGTGCAGATGGAGGCGCCGACGAATCTGGGGGCGCGGTACACGGCCCGGTTTCATGCGGCGTATACCCGGGCGGCGCAGGAGACCAAGACGCCGCTGCTCCCCTTTTTGCTGCTGGGGGTGGCGGGGGATCCCCGGTTTAACCAGGCGGACGGGATCCATCCCAATGTCGTCGGGTCACGCCGGGTGGCGGCGACGATGTGGGGGGCGTTGGCGCCCCGGTTGCGGGCGCTGGCGCGATAAGGTGTCGTCACGCGCCCCCACTGGTCCGGACGGCTGGGACCGGCTAGCTTTTAAGGCTGTCCCGAATCCGTCTGTGTTGGACCGCCGAGGGTGGTGGCGCGCGGACGTTCCCCGTATGCATCAGGTGCCATTCCTATGGCTGTTACCGCGACTCAGATCCGTCGTGGCATGGTGATCGTGTTTGAGGGCGATCCGTGCCGCATTGTGGAATTCCGGCATCACACGCCGGGCAACCTGCGCGCCATGGTGCAGGCCAAGTTGAAGAACCTGCGCACGGGTTCGAGCTTCGAGCATCGCTTCCGCGCGGCGGACACGATCACGAAGGCCGACATGGAAACGGTCGAGCTGGAGTTCATGTACCAGGGTGGCGATTCGTACCACTTCATGAACACCGGGAACTACGATCAGCTCGAGATGGACGAGGAAGCGCTGGGGGATTCGGCGCCGTGGATGCAGCCGGGGATGAAGATCCTGGCCGAGTATTACAACGGCAATCCGATCGGCATTCAGCTGCCGAACTCGCTGGTGTTTGAAATCGTCGATACGGCGCCGGTGGTGCGTGGGGCGACGAAGACGGCGTCCTCGAAGCCGGCGAAGCTCGAGAACGGGGTGACGGTGAACGTGCCGGAGTTTGTGGAGTCGGGCACGCGCATCCGCGTGAATCCGTCGACGGGTGAATACCTCGATCGCGCGAAGGACTAACGCGCGGACGACTTGCGATTCGCGCGGCGTCTGATTACGCTTTCCGACTCCCCGTGAATTGAGCGATTCGTCAGGGAGATGAGCAGCGCAGGGCGGGTGCGGCGCTGTTCGCCATGGTGGCCATAGCTCAATCGGTTAGAGCACCGGATTGTGGTTCCGGGGGTTGCGGGTTCGATTCCCGTTGGTCACCCTGAGTCGCGAGGCGGGCCATGGGTGAGTGCCCATGCTCCGGAGGTCCGTAGCTCAATTGGTAGAGCACCGGTCTCCAAAACCGGCGGTTGGGGGTTCGATTCCCTCCGGGCCTGTTGGTGGTGGTGAAAACGACGGCGGTATCGTCTAGGGGACTAGGACACAGCCCTCTCAAGGCTGGAACACGGGTTCGAATCCCGTTACCGCTACTGGCTGTGGTTGGAAGGCAGGCATGCAGGTCGACGGCTCCATCGTCTATCGGTTAGGACACGACCCTTTCAAGGTTGAGAGACGGGTTCGACTCCCGTTGGAGCTATCCGCTCCCTGCGGAGCGGTCCGAAGCAGGGGTGCAGGGCAGGTGCTGGTGCAGGTGCGGTTCGACTGTCGGTGGCAGAGTCAGCGGTTTCGCTGGGACGCCTCGCAGGTCGTACTGGGGGGCGTAGCTCAGTTTGGTTAGAGCACTCGACTGTCACTCGAGAGGTCGCGGGTTCGAGCCCCGTCGCTCCCGTTCGTAGTATGGGCTCGCAGGTGTTGGTGCAGGTGTGGTTCCGGTGTTCCTGGCCGGGTCCCTCGCTCTGGTGGTGAAATTGGTAGACACGCCGTCTTGAGGGGGCGGTGCCGCAAGGCGTCGCGGTTCGAGTCCGCGCCAGAGCATGGCAGGGTGCCGGGGCAGGTGACCGGTAGCAGGTTCGCAGCAGTCGCACCGCCACAGTAGCTCAGTGGTAGAGCACCCGATTCGTAATCGGGCGGTCATCGGTTCAATCCCGATCTGTGGCTCTCAAAATTACAACGGGCGGTCCGTCTCCTCGACGGGTCGCCCGTTTGCGTGACGCGGCCAAGCGACCCGCTACCAGACCGCCACGATGTAGTAGTAGTCCCCGCTGAACGCATTCACGAGCGTCACCATTGGCGCCCCCGTGCCGACGCCGGTGATGGCGCAGTAGGTATCACTGGCCGACACCGGAATTTGGGCCACGGAGATCCACGTCCGCTGGTCGGTGCTGACGTAGCAGGCAATGAAAGGCAACGCGCCATTGGCGATCGCCGAGGCCGGCAGCGACAGCGTGGCCATCCCAGCGGCGCCAAAGCGGCCAGCAATCGACACCCGGTTGCTCACGCCCGCCGGGCCCACGGGCCCCGGTGCGCCGGTAGGTCCCGCGGCGCCGGTGGCCCCCGCGGGGCCTGCAGGGCCCGTAGGGCCTGCTTCACCCGTACACGCGCTCCCGATCAGCAGCAGCGCCACACAAGGGAGTTGCCAGATGCGTCCGCGTGCGCGCGTCATACCAGCGTGATCCCGTATTCCCGTGGCGTATAGTCGGGGAAAATGGTGGACAGATTGGGATTGCCAAGCCGGCGCTTCACGAGCTCGGCGAAGATGTCCCGGTAGTCGATCGTCACCCGCACATCTTGCCCGTCCTCCAGCTGTTCACGCGCCAGCCCAGGCCATTGGGTCAGGACGCGCCCGCCGCGAATCCCCGCGCCGAGGACAAAGCCCGCACCGCCGCGACCATGGTCCGTCCCGCGGGTCCCATTTTCGCGCGCATTACGACCGAACTCGGACATGACGATGACGGTGACCTGCTTGCGCAGCGGTCCTTGCATGATGTCGGTCCAGAACGCGCCCACGCTGTCCCCCAAATCCTTCATCGATTGCGCCATCGCCCCCTCCACGGGCTCCTGATTGGCATGGGTGTCCCATCCCCACGCATCCAAGAGCGCGGCCTCCAGACCCACCTCGGCCTTCAACAGCGCGGCGATGCTGCGGAGCCCGCGGCCGAGATCGGTGGTCGGGTACACCGCGCCATTGTCCGGCTTGTAGGTCGAGAAGGCGAGGCGCTTGAACAGCTCCGCCGTGGCTAATGCGGCCCGCGCGGAGTCGCGGACCGGGCTCCATGCCGTGGCGTACATCTGATCGATGATCGTCGCATCCGGCAGATAATTGACCCGGAAATTGTCCGGACTCGGAATCGCCAACGTGTTGGGTGCGCCGACCAGGGTGTAGCGAATGCCGCCCCCCGCGAGGGCAATCCCACGCAATGGCGCACCCGGGAGCAGCGGCGCGCTGGTTTGGAGATGACGCGCCACCCATCCGGAATCGACGCTCAGATCCTCGGGTTTCCCGACCTCGAGATACCGCTCGGCTTCGAAATGCGAGCGGGTCTTCGTGGCCATCTGCCCGACGGCCTGCAGCGCGAGCAGGTTGCCGGCGCGATATGCTGGGACGAGCGCCTGCAAGGCGGCCGGCAGCATGAAGAAATCATCCAGCGCGAGGCCGCGCCCTTGCGCCCGACTGTCGGGGCGGGGGATGGCGATCGTCGGACGCCCATCGTAATAGGACGCATCGCCGAACGGGGCGACCATCGACAGACCGTCCGCCCCACCTCGCAGAAAAATCGTGACGAGGACATCGCGCGCGCCGTTCTCCGCGGTCGCCAGCTCCACGTGGGGGAACCAGGACGGTAGCCCCAGCGCGGCGAACGGGAGACTCTGCCGCATGAAGCTGCGGCGCGACAGTGTACGAAACTCGTCGCACCCGTGCGTGTGGGGATCACTCGGTCGCATGGCGTGCGCTCAGTAGAATTGGAATTCGGGCGAACAGAGCGCGTGATAGACCGCGTTCTGCACTTTGTTGGCGGTGGTGCCGGATGCGCGTTGGATGGAGCCCAGTAGTTGGTCACGCAACGCGCTGGTCATCTCGCCGCCAAAGATCTTTCTGTTAATCTCGGCGACCATGCCACTGGGCGTGCCATCGGTGCTCCAGGCACTGGCATTCCACACGGGGTTCTGCCCCGCCACGTTCTGGCCGTTCACGATCATCTGGCTCATCGCATTCCAGCGCGGCATCATGTTGCCCGCCCAGAACTCCGGACGGTCCGGATAACCGTCGGGTGTTTGCCATTCAAACACGCCGTGGCCGAGCCCAGCGATGTTGCCGTGGATGGACTCCCACCCTGGGACCGCGCGGAAGGGATCAATGCGTACGCCAGACGCGCGAAGCGCCGACACCTGCAGGTGAAAGGGGCGTTTCAGCTTGGCGGGTGCGGTCGTGAGATTGTAGGGCGTGAGAATGGCACGGAGCATAGCCTTGATGTCCCCACGCGTCGTGAGGTAAGCCGTGGCCACGCTACTGATCTGCTTTTCCGTGGGATCGGGGCGAATGAACCACCGGAGGAGCTTCGTGGCGAGGAATCGGGCGGTGGCGGGATGGCTCAGTACGAGATCAATGATCTGGGTGGCTTCATCCATCCCCGCAGAGCCCGTCCCTTCCGCGCGGGCAGGGAAGGTGAGGCCCAGCACGGTCTTCTGGCCGAAGTCGTGCCAGTCCGCCCGGTACTGAAACCGCCATTGGTCATCAACGGTCCATCCCGTCAACGCACGGGCAAACGCATGCACATCGGCCTGCGAATAGCCAAGCGCCGGCGAGCAGGTATGCAGCTCCAGCAACTCGCGGGCGTAGTTCTCGTTCACGCCCCACTTATTGCTCCAGACCTGATCCAGATACGACAACATCGAACAGGAGCGCATGCTGGCCGCGACCATGTCGCGGAAGTTCCCCAGCGCATGCGCCTGGAGGACCTCGCGATAGTCCAGCAGGCGATCCTGCCGATTGGAAATATTGAAGTGATCGCTCCAAAACTCCGTCATGCGCTCTTTGAGCTGCCGTCGGGAGAGCACAGCGCGCTCCACGATCGCGCGCTTGATCAGTTGATCGTAGGTGCCATTGAACGAATCCTGCGGAATCGCGCGGAGCGCCTCTCGGCTCAGCGCGAACTCCGGATAGAACGCCATGCGCGTGTCGCAGACATCATCCGCCATGGAGGCGGCGTCGAGCTGCTCCTCAAGGTAGGCCGTAAAGCCCAGGGCTTTGACACGCGCCACTTCCGCGTCGGTCAATCCGAGCGTGATGCGCCGTACCAGTCGTAAATCAACGTCCGCCCATTCAACGCGTTGCCCTAAGCGTTCGGTGAGCTGTGCGTACGACAGACGACGTGTTTGCGCAGCCGCTGGCGATGCGGATGCGCTGAGCGCAACAGCGCCGGTGCCGGCCAAGCCGGCCGTGCGAAGAAAGGCGCGGCGCGTACTGGTAAGAGACTGCGAACGCTCGGGCATGGCGACATCATATGTCGCGCAGGCATGACGAGCAAATGTGCATGCGCAATGTTGTACATCGCCCTGCATGAACACGACAGTTCGTCGTATGGTGATGACAGAATGTCTGATGTGCGGTCATGCTGTCGATGGTGCAGCGGCGCGTGCACGGTCCCACGCTGTGTGCGATGACGCTGATCATGCGTGTGCATGGTGTGCGCGTTTCGTGCGCATCGCATGGCAGACACGATGCGTGCACTGTTGTTGCGTGCGGCGTCGCCCCCAACGCGCGCCAACGCGAACCGTCCACCGCAGTTGGTGGGCGCTGCGGACGGCTTCGGGGCTCACGGGTGGGGCTTATGGGCCAAGGACACTGGCCCTGCACAGCCTTTGCGGTTTGGCGGAGCGCGGGTTACGCTCTCCCCATGGCTCACCGGTTTACCCGCGCTCTTGTGCGCCCGCTCACCGACAACTTCGCCGACGGCCTCACCTCGGTGACGCTCGGTGCCCCAGACATCGCCCGCGCCCACACGCAGTGGCAGGCCTATGTCGATGCGCTGGGGCAGGCCGGACTCCACGTTGAAACGCTGCCCGGGCTCCCCAGCTGCCCCGATGCCACCTTCGTGGAGGACACGGCGGTGCTGCTTCCGGGGCTCGCGGTCCTCACCCGTCCCGGCGCACCCAGTCGCGCCCCCGAAGTCGACGCCATCCGCGACGCGGTCCACCGCATCGGGTACCCGGTCCGGGAGATCATGACGCCTGGAACCCTCGACGGCGGCGATGTGTGCGAACATGGCGATCACCTCTTCATTGGGATCTCCCATCGCACCAACGCCGATGGCGCTCGGCAGCTCGCGGCCTTCGCGGCCGAGGTGGGGATGACCGCCAGCACGATCGACATCCGTGATCGCACGGACATCCTGCATCTCAAGAGCGGGCTCGTCTCCATCGACGACGCGCTGCTGGTTGCGATCCCCGGGCTGGCCACGCACTCGGCGATTGCGGGGCTGCCGGTGCTTGTGGCCGACGAACGGGAAGCCTATGCCGCGAACTGCGTCCGGGTGAATGATCGCGTCCTCGTGGCCGATGGCTTTCCCGTCCTGTGCTCGGCGCTCTCAGATCGCGGCTTTGAGCCGCTGCCGCTCGCGATGTCGGAGTTTCAGAAGATGGACGGCGGGTTGAGCTGTCTCTCCCTCCGATTCTGAGCGGCATGGCGCGGTCATGACGATGGAGCCCGGGGGGCCAGACGCGCAGCTGCGCCGAGTGATTGGGCCAGGGACGATTGCGCTGAACGCCATGAACCTCAGCATTGGGTCAGGGATCTTTGCGTTACCGGCCGCGGTCGCGGCGATCGTCGGGCCAGCGGCGTTGTATGCCTATCTCGTGTGCGGCGCGGCGATGGCGCTGGTGCTGCTCTGTTTTGCGGAGCTGGGGAGCACGACCGCGCGCTCGGGGGGCGGGTATGCCTATCTCGCGCGGACCTTCGGGCCCTTCTGGGCCTTCCTCGCGGGGGTGCTGCTCTGGTTTGGCTTCGGTGTGATGAGCGATGCCGCGATTGCCGCGGCGATGGCGGACACGCTGGCGACGATGGTGCCGGCCCTCGCGGCGCCGGTCCCGCGGGCCACGGTGCTGATCGGGTACTTTCTCGTGATTGTGGCCGTGAATGTGCGGGGGGCACGGGAAGGGGCGCGCATGGCGGTGCTGCTGACCTGTCTCAAGCTGGTGCCGCTCGCGCTGTTGGTGGTGGCCTCAGTGCCCTCGTTTACGGCCCTCGCCGTGACCGGCGGTGGCCTGCCGCCGCTCGAGGCGCTGGGGAAGGCGTCGCTGCTGTTGTTCTTCGCCTTTACCGGGGCTGAGGCGTCTTTGTCGACTGGGGGCGAAATCCGGAATGTGCGGCGCGATGTCCCGCGCGGGATCATGCTGGGGTGCGCCGGCACCATTCTGGTGTATCTGAGCGTGCATGTGGCGGCGCAAAGCGTGCTCGGGGCCGGGCTCGCGGCGGAGGGGCAAACACCGTTGGCGGCGGCCGCGGCGGTGGTGCTGGGGCCGTGGGGGCGGGGCTTGCTGCTCGTGGGCGGCGCCTTGAGCATGGCGGCGACGGTGTCGGGGGATCTGCTGGCCACTCCGCGAGCGCTTTTTGCCACGGCGGTGGACGGCCATTTGCCGGCGGTGTTGGCGCGGGTCCATCCGCGCTTCGCGACGCCATGGGTGGCCATCGCGACCTATGGGGCGCTCACCTGTACCGTGGCGCTCCTCGGGGGCTTTGCCCTCCTGGCGGCGCTCGCGAGCGCTGGGCTGCTGTTAGTCTACTTTGCGGTGTGTCTGGCCGTGCTCGTGGAGCGGCGTCGGGCCAAGAGCGCGGGGGCGGCAGGGCAGGGGTTCCAGATCCCCGGTGGCCCCGTGGTGCCCGTGCTGGGGATGGTGCTGGTGGCGGCGCTGCTGGCCAGCGCGAAGGCCGAGGAGTGGGCGCCGCTGGGTGGGCTCGTGGGGGTATCGGCGGGGTATTACCTGGTCCGCCATCGCCGCGGCGTTCGGAGCGCATAACAGCGGCATCGGCGCCCAGAACGCGGACGCGCACGCCTTCAGGACCTTGCCGCAGCTTGGCTCGGCCCGTTACCTTAACAGTCGAACGGAGAGATGATCGATGTCTCTCAGTCGCGGGTGTAATTCAGTTGGTAGAATGCCAGCTTCCCAAGCTGGACGTCGCCGGTTCGAGTCCGGTCGCCCGCTCTGCGTTGGTGCAACGCTCCTGTCACGCTGTCCGTGGCGGGGGCGTTGTCTGTTCTGGGCAGGCGGTCTGGCAGCTGCCATGTCCTTCGGCGCGCCGGCGCTCCTAAGGGTCACGGATGGATCTCGGTCAGCGCTGTAACCAGCCTGTAAGGATCTTTTGCCTACCTTTAATAGTTACATCAGCGCCGCCGCGATGACACCGGTGGCGACGACCGTGGCCGCCGCGTACCAGCGCCACGGTATGTGCCCCACTCCATCTCCGAACGATCTCACATGAACGCGAAGCGGCTGCTGACCGGGCTCACCGCCCTGGTCCTCCTGCAGGCATGCAAGGGCAAAGGTTCCGAGGCAGAGGAATCCGCCACGTATCTCGCCACCCGGCCCATCGTCATCGATACCTCGTACGAAAAGTCGTACGTCGCGCAGATCCGATCGGTCCGGAACATTGAGATCCGCGCGCAGGAAAAGGGCTTCCTGGACGAGATGCCGGTGGATGAAGGCCGGGACGTGAAGGCCGGCCAGCTGCTCTTCCGCATCATGCCGAAGGTGTACGAGGCCGAGCTCCAGAAGGCCGAGGCCGAGGTGCGCACCGCGGAGATCGAGCTCGAGAATGCCAAGCTCCTCGTGGGGAAGAACGTCGTGTCGAAGAATGAACAGGCCACGGCACAGGCGCGCCTCGATAAGGCGAAAGCGGAGATGGCTCAGGCACGGTTGCATCTGAACTTCACGGAAATCCGGGCACCCTTTGCTGGAGTGGTGGATCGGATCCCGAAGAAGCTGGGGAGCCTGATCGAGGAGGGAGATCTGTTGACGACCCTCTCGGATAACAGCCGGATGTTCGCCTATTTCAATGTGTCTGAGCCCGAGTATCTGGAGTACCGCACCAATGCCACCAATCGGGGCAACCGGAAGGTGCAGCTCGTGCTCGCCAACAACAGCCGCTTCGCCCACGCCGGCGAGATCGAGACCATTGAAGGCGAGTTTGACAACAACACCGGGAACATCGCCTTCCGGGCGACGTTCCCGAATCCGGAAGGGCTGCTGCGTAACGGGGAAACGGGGAAGGTCCTCCTCACGGTCCCCTATCGCCATGCCATGGTGATCCCGCAGAAAGCGACCTATGAGATCCAGGATAAGAGCTACGTCTACGTCATCGATAAGGACCATCGGATCCATGCCCGGTTGATCACGGTCATCGGCCGGTTGCCGGATCTGTTCATTGTCGGCGATGGCCTGGCCGTGGATGAGCAGATCCTGCTGGAAGGGGTGCAGAAGGTGAAGGACAACGACGTCGTGAAGTTCGAGCTGCGCGAGCCGCGGGATGTGATCGCCAAGCTGCGCTTGAAGGCGGAATAGTGACCACGCCCACTCAGACCGCGTTCCCATGCTGACCCGCTTCATCCAGCGACCGATCCTCTCGATCGTGATTTCGCTCCTGATCGTCTTCGTTGGCCTGCTGGCGCTCTTTCAGTTGCCCGTCACCCAGTATCCGACCATCTCCCCGCCCAAGGTGACGGTCATCGCCGATTACCCGGGCGCGAATAACGAGCTGCTGATCAAGGCCGTCGTGATTCCGCTGGAACGGGCCATCAATGGCGCGCCCGGGCTCAAGTACATCGCCTCAGACGCCGGCAACGATGGCGAGGCCAACATTCAGGCCATTTTTGAGCTTGGAACCGATCCCAATCAGGCCACGCTCGCCGTGCAGAATCGCGTCGCCTCCGTGGTGAACAAGCTGCCGCCGCTGGTCGTGCGCGAAGGGGTGAAGATCTCGCGAGAGGAGTCGAACATGCTCCTCTATATCAACCTGTACAGCGACGATCCGCAGGCCGATCAGAAGTTCCTGTTCAACTTCGCTGACATCAATCTCCTGTCGGAGCTCAAGCGCATCGACGGCGTGGGCTTCGCGGATATCCTCGGGAACCGCGAATATGCCATGCGGGTCTGGCTGAAGCCGGATCGCATGCTGGCCTTCAAGGTCTCCGCCGATGAGGTCATGGAGTCGCTCAGCGCCCAGAGCCTTGAGGCATCGCCCGGCAAGTTGGGCGAAAGCTCCGGCAAGCGGTCACAGGCCTTCGAATACGTTCTGAAGTATCCGGGACGGTTCACCACGAAGGAGGAGTATGAAAATGTGGTGATCCGTGCGAGCCCCGATGGACAGATCCTGCATTTGAAGGACATCGCGGACGTGGAGTTTGGCACCTCCATGTACGACATCTATTCCACCCTGAATGGGAAGGCGTCGGCGGCGATTGTCCTGAAGCAGTCCTACGGCAGCAATGCCAGTCAGGTCATCAAGAACGTGAAGACGCGCCTGGACGAGATCAGTCAGGCGAGCTTTCCGAAGGGGATGCATTACGAGATCAGCTACGACGTCTCGAAATTCCTCGATGCCTCGATCGAAAAAGTCCTGCATACGCTGTTGGAAGCGTTCGTGCTGGTAGGGATCGTGGTCTTCCTCTTCCTGGGGGACTGGCGCTCGACGCTCATTCCAGCCATTGCCGTTCCGGTGTCGCTGGTGGGCACGTTCGCCTTCATGCAGTTCTTTGGCATCACGCTCAACCTGATCACACTGTTCGCCCTCGTCTTGGCCATCGGGATTGTGGTCGACAATGCGATCGTCGTGATTGAGGCCGTGCATGCCACCATGGAAGCGGATGGGCTGGATCCGCTGGCGGCTACCCGCAAGGCTGTCGGACAGATTGCCGGGGCCGTTATCGCCATCACCTTCGTGATGGCGGCCGTCTTTATCCCAGTCGGCTTCCTGTCGGGACCTGCTGGCATCTTCTACCGGCAGTTCTCCATTACCATGGCCACCGCGATCGTTATCTCGGGGCTTGTCGCACTCACGTTGACGCCGGCGCTCTGCGCCATGCTCCTCAAGCCGCATGGTCACGGGCCCCGGACCTCGCCGATTGGGCGCTTCATCGACGCGTTTAACCGGTGGTTCGGTCGGACCACCGACGGCTATGTCCGACTCTTATCGGCGATCGCGACACGGCGAGTCGTCACGTACGGCGTGCTCGTCCTGCTCTGCGCGGCGACCTGGCTGACCGGTCGCACCGTCCAAGCCGGGTTCATCCCCAACGAAGATCAGGGGATGTTCTACGCCGTCGTGCAAACGCCTCCAGGTTCGACGCTCGAACGGACGAACGAAATCGTCAGCCGACTGCAAAAGACAGCCGAATCGATCGACGGGGTGCAATCCGTTTCGGCGCTCGCCGGATATGAAATTCTGACGGAAGGGACCGGTGCCAACGTCGGGACCTGCCTGATCAATCTCAAAGACTGGGGCGCCCGGGCCCATTCCGCCGACGACATCATGCGCGAGTTGGAAACCCGGGCGAAAGATATTGCTGGCGCGAATATCGAGTTCTTCCTGCCGCCGGCACTGCCCGGCTACGGGGCGGCCGGTGGCTTTGAACTGCGGCTCCTCGATAAGGGGGGCTCCGGGGACTACGCCCGCATGGAGCGCATCAACACGGAATTCGTGGCGGAGCTAGCCAAGCGGAAGGAGCTGTCGTCCGTCTTCAGCTTCTACAGCGCCAGCTTTCCGCAGTTTACCACCCGGATCGATAACGAACTGGCACAGCAGAAGGGGGTGAGTATTGAGAACGCCCTCAACAACCTCTCCACGCTGCTGGGCAGTAATTACGAGATCAGCTTCATCAAGTTTGATCGCCAGTACAAAGTCATCGTCCAGGCGGCCCCGGAGTATCGCGCGTCGCCTGAAGACATCTTGAAGCTGTCGGTCAAGAACGACCGCGGTGAGATGGTGCCGTATTCGGCGTTCATGCGCATCGAGAAGGTCTACGGCCTCTCGGAAATCACGCGACACAACATGTCGAACTCCTCCGAAATCAGTGGTGGGGCGTCGCCGGGGTTCAGCAGTGGCGAGGTGATCCGGATCATTCAGGAGACCGCCAAGAAATCGCTGCCGCGCGGCTACGACATTGACTGGGCCGGCATTTCGCTGGATGAAGTCCGACAGGGCAATCAGGCCATCTACATCTTTCTGGTCTGCTTGGTCTTCGTCTACCTGATTCTCGCGGCGCAGTACGAAAGCTTCATTCTGCCACTGGCTGTGATTTTGTCCTTGCCGTCCGGAATTCTGGGCGCATTCCTGTTGCTCTTGGTGACCGGGCTGGAAAACAATATCTACGCCCAGATCGCGATGGTGATGCTCATCGGGTTGCTGGGGAAGAACGCCGTGCTGATCGTGGAATTCGCGTCGCAGCAGCATAGCCAAGGGATGACGGTGCGCGACGCCATGATCGAAGGGGCACGGGCACGGTTCCGCCCGATTCTGATGACCTCCTTCGCCTTCATCGCGGGGCTGATTCCGCTGATGTTTGCCACCGGCCCCGGCAAGATTGGGAACCGGACGATTGGCACGGCGGCCTTTGGCGGGATGCTCCTGGGGACCGTGCTTGGAGTCATTCTCATCCCCGGCCTCTACTACGTGTTTGCCCGGTCATCGGAGCGCCATCCGTTCATTGCGGATGAAGACGAAATGCCACTCACGGAAGGCTGAGCCGCCATGCGCATCACACGTTCACACGTTCGCGTCGCGCTGTCGGGCGCGTCGTTGTCAGTAGCGGTGGGCTGTCGGGTACCCGCCGTCGTGCCCGATCCGGTGGCTATCCCCATGCCCACCGCCTTCTCTGGCAATGCCAGTGGTGGCCCAACGGGCGGCGCATCGGGCGCGGCTGCTGTGGGTGGCCGCATCGATTCGACCGGGATCGGCGCTATTGGTTGGAAGCGCTTCTTTGAAGACTCGACCTTGGTTGCCCTCATCGATACGGCGGTGCAGCGCAACCCGGAGCTGTTGATGACCTTGAAAGAGGTCGAGATGGCCCGGAATGAGGTGCAGGCCATCGATGGCCGGCTGTTGCCGCGGGTCTTTGGCACCGCGTCACTCGGGGTCGACAAGTCGCCGCGATACACTGCCGAGGGGGCCGGGAACGCGTCCACCGATATGGAACCGGGCACCAAGGTCCCCGATCCCCTGCCAGACATCAGCCTCGGCTTCATGGCCGGCTGGGAAGTTGATATCCGGGGAAAGATCCGCAGCCAAAAGGGCGCGGCCTTGTCGCGGTATCTCGGAACGATGGAAGGCAACCGATTTGTGATGACGGGGTTGGTGGCTGAGGTCGCGAATACCTACTACGAATTAACGGCACTCGACGCCAAGCTGGCGATCATCCGACAGACGGTGGAGCTGCAGCGGAATGAGTTGGAGGTCGTACGGACCCAGAAGCAAGCCGCGGTCGTCAGTGAGCTCGCCGTCAAGCAGTTCGAGGCGCTGCTCCTGAACTCCCAGGCGATGGAATTCGAAGTGCTGCAGCAAATCCGGGAGGCCGAGAACCGGATGAACCTTCTGCTCGGGCGCTATCCGCAACCTGTGGCGCGGTCGGCGTCACGGCCCATGTTCGAGCGGAGTCAGGCGCTCGATCAGGGGCTCCCGTCGCAGCTGCTGCACAACCGACCCGACATTCGGCAGGCGGAGCTTGAGCTTGCGGCGTCGCGCTTTGACGTGAAAGCTGCGCGGGCGGAGTTCTATCCGGAGGTGAATTTGGCGGCGGGGCTCGGGATTCGGGCCTTCAAGCCGAGTTATCTGTTCACGATCCCCGAGTCGATGGCGTTTTCGCTCGTGGGCGACATGATGGCGCCGTTGTTCAACCGGAAGTCCATCACGGCCGAGTTAGGGCGAGCGACGGCGTACCAACAGAAAGCGTTGATCCAATACCAGCAGACCGTTTTGCATGGCTTCACGGAGGTGACGAACTTGGTGTCGGCGATCGGCAACCTGGATCGCGTCTACAGCTACAAGGCGCAGCAGGCGGCCGCCCTGGACACCGCCATCTCCGTGTCACGTGACTTGTTCACCTCAGCGCGCGCCAACTACCTCGAAGTGCTCACGGCCCAGCGAGAGGCGATTGACATCAAGCTGGAGCTGGTGGAAACCCGGCTCCGTCAGCGCGTCGCGCTGACGAATCTGTACCGCGCGCTCGGCGGCGGCTGGCAGTAGGATGGCAACAGGCGCTCGGGCGTAGCGAGCATGGCGGTGGTGCGCTGGCACCGCCGTCGGCCCTGCGCAGCGACTCCGGCGCGAGCAGTCGCTGGGCCGCGGGCACCGGCATTCCGGTCCTGAGGGCGAACCGGTCATATTCCACGGCGACGATCGACCGGCCGAATTCGAGCGCAAGCGGCGGAGTGCGGCCGGGGCGCGAGGCGACGATCATCCGGCATCCCCTCGACTCGGTGCCGCCCATGTTGCCCCATCCCTCTGTCGCTGCTCTGTCCCGCCCCCGCGCCATGGCCGCTTCCGTCCCCGACACCACGAACGGCTCTGCGTTCCTCGACGCCACCCGCTATGCGGCGGTGGTCGGGCGCGATGCCGCCTGCGACGGACAGTTCTTCTACGGCGTACGCACGACCGGCGTGGTCTGCAAACCGTCCTGCCCGGCCCGCACCCCGCGCCCGGAAAACGTGGTGTTCTTTACAGCGGTCACCGACGCGCTCGCCGCGGGCTTCCGCCCCTGCAAGCGGTGCCAGCCGGAGCGCCTCGATGGGGCCTCACCGCAGGCCGAGCTCCACGCGGCGGTGGTGACCGAAGTCTGTCGCACCATCGATCAGGCGATCAGCGCCGGCAACCCCGCGCCCACCCTCGCCGCGCTCGCCACGCGCACCGGTTTCTCGC
>JBAXMW010000049.1:0-19560 GCA_037134115.1 Gemmatimonadaceae bacterium
GGGATCGGTCCCGTAGCTCGTGAGCTTGTCATTGCTCAGAAAACCCAGCCCAGGCGTGACGTAGAAGTTGCCGCCCCAGGTACCGAGGGTTTGGGTCACCGCCACCATGTTGCCATCGTTGTCCGCGACGGTGAAGGCCGTCGTCCCTGCGGCGTGGCACACCGTCATCTCGCGGGCATGCTCCGCCCCACACGGACCGTCGGGGTCCACCTCGCGGTCGCTGTCTGTCGTCGCGGTGGCGGCGTCGCGCGCGGGAGGAGTCGACGCCGCGCCTTTCGTGGCCGATGGTGATGTGGTCGCGCGTGCGGACAGGCAGGTGAGTGAATCGCCGCGGACTTCCTCAGGGCGGACGGCGCGATCTGGGGCATAGCAGCGCCAACGGGCGACGGCGGTGTCCTTGTTGATAATCGGCGCGACATCCACCGGCCACAGCGCCGGGTCCGCGATCCGATTCCGCGAGGAGGGGACCAGGAACCAGGCCGTGAGCGCGGCGTGCAGCGTCGCCGGGTCATCACGATAGAGCTTTGGGGCGGGGAACTGCTCCAAAAGATTGAGCCGCGCCACGAGCTCGGCGCCGCCACTGACGGGTGGGGCACTCGAGTAAATCGGCTGGCCGCGATAGCTGCCACGCACGGGCTCCCGTTCCGGTGCGAAATAGCGCGCGAGATCACTCAGCTTCATCGCGTTGCCCTTCGCATGCAGATCGCCAACCCATTTCGCGGCGACCTCACCCTTGTAGAAACCGTCGGCACCGCGCTGGGCGATTTGCTCCAGCACCCACGCCAGATCGGGATTCCGAAGCGTATCACCGGCCGCGACGGGCTCACCATTTCGGAAGAAGAGGGCGCGGCTTCCTTCGTATTTCATGAAGTGCTCCCGCTCCGTGGCCAGCGTGGTCGCCAATCCCTGACTGACCACATAGCCCTCGCGGGCCGCACGAATCGCGGGCGCCAGCAGGTCGGCCCACGGCAGCGTTTTGCTGCCATACTTTTGCCACGCGGTGTACATCCCGGCGACGGTGCCGGGGACATTCACCAACACCGGACCGTCGGCGGGATAGCGCCCGTTGACCATGAGCGCGGTGTTGCTGAGTCCTCCCTCTTCCGGCACGCGGCTCATGAACTCAATGAGCGTGGGGGCTGCCGCGCCCTTTCGCGCGATGAGCATTTCACCATAGCCCCCAATACCACTCGCATCGGGTTCGACGACGCCGAGGGCAAAGCTGACCGCGACGGCCGCATCCACCACGTTGCCCCCGCGGCGCAGCATCTCGAGTCCGGCGTTTGTGGCGACCGGATGCGCGCTGGAGACGGCGGCTCGACCGCTGGCCGGTTCACGCAGCACGGGACGGGCCAACAGCGCCTCGTGGATGATCCGTTCCAACGCGTCGTCGTCCGCGGCGGCGATGGCGCGTGGGCGCAGGCGGGTCCGCACCGCTTCCCACTGCCCCCGACGCGTGGCTGCCTCCGGCGCCGAGAAGTAGAGACGCGTTGATTGTTCCCAGACGCGATCGAACCGCTCCGCATTCTGCTGCGTCCGATCGATGGTGGGCAGGGTGAGTGGCAGCGCCGTCGCGGTGCCTAACGGGCGTGGCGCGGCGACCGACTGGAGTTGATCGATGCCGCGGGCCAGTGCCGACGCGTCGAGGGGGCGCACGACGGCGCTCCGATCGCTGCCGCGATCCGGATCCCCGTTGTACGCGATGGTCGGTTCGTCGACCGGGACGACGGCAAAGGTCGCGCCGTCGGGCGACCACGCTATCTGTCCGTGGGTGGTCGTTGCCAGATTGGCGTAGCCGCCGGAGGCGGGCATGACCTGAATCCCGGTGCGCGTCGAGACTGCGACCCGATCATCGGGGGCCCACGCGAGATCTTCGGCGGTGGCGTCACTGCTGATCGTCACGGCGCGCGTCACAGGGCCCGCGGCCGCACCCGATGCTGGCAGCGGCGCGACCTGCACGCGGCGTCCGCCTTCGGCGAGGACGATCCACGCCAGCCGACGGCCATCGCGGGACAGGCGCGGGGCGCGTTCGGTTTGGCTGCCGGTGGTGAGACGGCGTTCGGCGCCGTCGGCTTCACGTATCCAGAGCCGCGTGGCGTTCCCACTCCCGCGGAGAAAGACGATGCGGCCGTCGCTCGCCACGGCTGGCGCGGTTTCCGCCAGCGGTGTGGTCGTGAGCCGCGTCAGGGCACCAGCCCGCCCGTCGGCGCCAATTTCAAGGCGCCAGAGATCGTACGTACCGCCGCGATCGGAGGCGAAGACGATGGCCGACCCGTCCGGCGTCCACGCCGGATCGCGATCCCAGGCGGCACCCGCGGTGAGCGGTACCCACGGGGCGCTGGCGGCGCGCTGCAGCAGGAGATGCCCCTGCAGGCTGATCACCAAGCGGCCATCCGGGGCATACGCCGGCGTGCGTGCGCCTCGCACCCCAATGGAATCGGCCATCGGAGCCATCGTCGGCGCCGATGGCACGGCGGTGGCGAGCAACAGCGTGAAGCACAGCATCATGGGGTCGCTCGGCGAATGGTGATGGCGTCGATCACGGTGCCTTCCTGAATACGGTCCATTAGGTCGAGCCCCTTCGTGATGCGTCCAAAGACGGTGTAGTCGTGATCGAGCCGCATGTTGTCGACGAGGTTGATGAACAATTGGCCATCGCCCGTATCGCGTCCGCGGGTGGAGATCCCCAACGTGCCGCGCGCATGGCGCACCAGGCCCACTTCATCGCGCAGGAAGGTGGCGGTGAGGGCGTCGTATTCATCAGCGCCGGGGCTGCCGCCTTGCACCACAAAGTTCGGCACAATCCGATGCCAAGTGAGTCCGGTGAAGGCTCCGCGTTGCGCGAGCGCGGCGAAGGTCGCGACGGTCACGGGCGCCTCGTCGGCAAAGAGCTCCAGCTCGATGGTGCCCAGATCGCGCAATCGGATACGGGCCGTGGCGCCCCGCAGTGCCATCCACGTCGTCTCCGCCGGAAACGGCGCCGGGAGATAGCGCGTGGTGAGGGGCGGCACCGCCCGCAGCAGCTTGGCGGTCATAATTTGTGCGGCCTGCGCCGCGATGACCGGATCGGGATCGCGGCGAAGCGGCTCCAGCTTCTTTGCGGCTGTGGAATCGGCGACTTCGGCCAAACGATTAAGGAGCGCTGCCCGCGGATCCCGCACCGTCGCCTTGGTGCCACGCGAGAGGCGGAGCAGGGCCTCGATCATCGCGGGCACGGCGGCGGTGAGTTCGGGGTCGTTCTTCAGCCAGGTGGCGCCGGCGAGGACCAGCCCGGCATGCGACGAGCGCAGCGCACGCACTGCCTCCTCGCGGGTGCCAAGCGCATTGATGATCACGTTGGGGTTCACGTCCTGCGCGAGCCGCGCGCGCGTCGCGTCATCGTGCACACGAACGGCGGCGGTGGCCGCCCAGGCTCGGGCCTGCCAGACCGTTGACGCCGCAAGCGGTGGCAGCGCCGCGCGCGCCCGAACGGTATCCACGGCAGCGAGCGCGACCAGCGCGTGCCCCTGCACCCGCCAGTCTGCGCCATGACGCACCAGCGAGTCGAGCCGTTCCGCGTCGCACCGTTGTTCGCCCAGCAGATCCACCGCGGCCAGCACCACATGTTGACTACGGTCTGCGAGTAGCGCCGTCGCGCGCACACACGTGCCGGCGGCGCGAAGCGCTTGGTAGCGCACCAACGGGGAGGGATCGTTCACCCATTGGCGCCCCAAGGCCACCGCCAGTCGCCGTACCTGCGCGCTGCTGTCACGCAGCCCAATCGCCACGGTGGCGGAGTCCCGCTGACCCGCCGCCGTGAGCGCCAAGAGCACCAACTGCCGGAACTCGCTCTCGCCGCCCGTCACGAAGGCCTGCCGTAAAGCCCGCGTCACGGCGGCGGGGGGAGGAGATCGCCGAGCCGTCCGGCGGAGCAGCGCCTCCAGGCCGCGCGCGGCGCCGATGCGCGCGGGGGCCTCGGTGGCACTCAGCCCGGCCACGAGGGCGTCGAGAAGGGCCGCCGACGGTGCGTCGGTGCCCTGTGCCGCGCCGCCGCTGATCGGATTCCGCCCGATCGTTTCATACAGGACCGCACGGACCACAGGATCCCGTTCCGACGCGAGAAGGGCCGGGAAGGGAACGGGGGCCCCGATCTGCCCGAGCGCATTGATCGCTTCGCGCCGAACGGCCGCGGTGGGCGATGAGAGCGACGGGACTACCCGATCGGCGAGATCCCGGCGCTCCAGCCGACCATAGGCGCGGAGGGCGAGTCGCTGCAGGGTGGTATCCCCCGAGGCCAACGCTGCGTCTAATACCCCAAGGTCGGCGCCGCGGCTGTACTCGGCCGCTAGCACCTGATACGGCGTGGGACGAGGCGGCGGGGGGACCACGACCCGCGACCGCGGGGGAACCACAGCACTGGAGAGAAACGGCAGGGCCAGCAGCAAGAGGCGCATGGGCAGGGCTCAGGGGTGGACGCTGCCTCAATATGCGACCCCGTGGCCCCAATGGCAGCAGCGGTATGCTGTGCCGAGCGGTCCGGGCGCCGCCGCCGTCTGTCGTTCGGACCCGTGGGTAAACACCCATGGGGCGTCGTGCGTATCTTACGCAGATGTGTGGTGTCGATATCCGTCGACGCCTCTCCCCGCCTGTCCCTCTGGAGTTGTCATGCGGTCGATTGGACGCGCCTCCCTCTGTTTGCTTGCGCCCCTCACGCTCGTTCCCCTGCGGAGCGAGGCCCAAGGGGCAGCCAAGGTGAATGCCTTCGGCAACCCGGCCACCCTCAAGGCGGCCCCCACGGCCGCGGCGATCACGCCGCGGGATTTGCAGATCCGGCTCTACCAGTTCGCTGACGACTCGATGATGGGGCGTCAGGTTGGCCGGTTGGGGAACAAGAAGGGCACCGATTACATCGCCGCCGAGGTAAAGCGGCTGGGGCTGCTGCCGGCGGGGGATAACGGCACGTACTTCCAGGTGCTCCCCTATCATTTGCGGAAGTTCACCGATCATTCGCGCCTTACGGTCGATGGGAATCCCATGGCCTGGTTCACCGACTTTGTGGCGGTCCCCGGAGCGCGCGCGCCCAAGCCGATCACCGGCGCGGATGTGGTCTTTGGTGGCACGCTCGGGGATACCACGACGCAAATCTCTGCGGCGCAGGCCGCCGGCAAGTTCGTGGTGGTGCTGCCCGGCGCGCCGTCGGGCGGACGCGGCGCGGGTGGCCCGGGTGGCTTCGGCGGGCGTGGGGGCGGTGCCCCGGCACCGAACCGCTTCGCCGAGGCGGCGGCGGTGGCCACGATCGATCTTGATGCCCTGACGTCGGCGCAGCGTGCCGCCATCAACGAGAACGTGGCGGCGACGCAGACCGCCGCGGGCCGCGGTGCACCGCCGCCACGTCCGGGGGCTGCGCCGGCGGTGGTGGATTCCCTCGCGCTCCTCAAGCAGCAGCTCGCGGCCTATCAGCCGCAGGCAGCGCTGCGGATCACGAAGTCGGCGGCGGCACGGCTCTTTCGTCGGGCGACGATCGATGGCCTGACCGCCGGCGCGAAGGGCGGGGTGGTGACGGCGGCGCTTGAATTTGTCGAGATGCCCTCCGACTACGCCCGCAATGTCGTCGCGATTCTCCCCGGAAGTGACCCGGTGCTCAAGCACCAGTATGTGGCCATTGGTGGCCACAATGATCATGTGGGGATGACGACGCCGGTCGACAAGGATTCGATCAAGGCCTTCAACGATCAGCGCATTCGGTGGATGGTCAACAACAACATGGCGCAGCCTTCAGAAAAGGTGCTGGCCACCTTTGTCGTCAACATGGACAGCATCCGCAAGGTGCATCCGAAGGCCCGCCTCGACTCCATCAACAATGGCGCCGATGATGACGGGTCAGGCTCCATGGGCGTCCTCGAGATCGCGGAAGCGATGGCCAGCATGAAGGTGAAGCCGAAGCGCTCGACGCTCTTCGTCTGGCACACCGGTGAAGAAGCCGGCCTCGTGGGCTCGGCGTACTTCACGGCGAACCCGACGGTCCCGATCGATTCCGTGGTGGCGCAGATCAACATCGACATGATCGGTCGCGGCCGAGCCGGTGATTTGCCCGGGGGGAGCGACGACTACGTGGGCGTCGTGGGCTCTTTCTTTGACTCGAAGGATCTCGGCGAAACGGTGCAGGCGGTGAACAAGAAGCAGGCCAAGCCGCTGACCCTCGATTACAAGTTCGATGAGCCGATCGCGTGGGCGGGCTACAACAACATTTACGGCCGGAGCGATCACTTCAATTATGCGAAGCAGGGCGTGCCCATCGCGTTCTTCTTCACGGGGCTGCATGGGGATTATCACCAGCGGAGCGATGAGCCGGAGTTCATCGACTATCCCCATTACGCCAAGATCACGAACTACATCAAGGACATCGTGGTCGAAGTCGGGAATGGTCCGCGCCCGCGTCTGAATGGCACGAAGCCGGCGAAGCCCAAGCCCATCGGCTGATTTTTGTGGGGTCCCCGATCGTGTGACGGGGACCCGCGTCACTTCTTGCTCTGCGTATGGACACGACCGTTCCTTCGGAGACCGCCCCGCTCCCCGAGCCACAAGCGACGCCGGCACAGCTCGCGGCGTTGGAGGCGATCCGTCTCGATCTGCTGCGCATCCACCGGACGCTGCTGGCGGTCGAACGGGTGCGCTACGAGCGCGTGCATGGCCGCATCGCGAACAACAGCGCCTTCCTGCAGCTGGTCATCGCAAATCCGTGGTTCGATTGGTTGCGCCCCATGGCGCAGCTCGTGCTGCTCATCGATGAACGCACCACGGACAAAAAAGCGCCGCTCGGCGGTGGTGAAGCCGACCTGTTGATCGGGCGCTCGCGGGCGATGCTCCGTGCCGACGCGGAGGGCGATGCGTTTCAGCGGCTGTACGCGCAGGCGATCGCGGATTTCCCGGAAATCCGCGCACTCGCCCAGCAGGTGGAACAGGCGCACGCCTAGGACGGTTGCGTGACCCTCTCCACCAACACGCCCGTCTGGGATGACCGCGACGCCGTACCCTTGCCGGCGTTGGCAGGCGAGGTCGTCGCCGATTTTTGTGTCGTGGGGTTGGGTGGATCAGGGCTCACAGCAATCACGGAGCTGCTGGATCGTGGCCGGTCGGTCGTCGGCGTGGATGCCGCGGAGGTCGGCGCGGGCGCGGCCGGTCGGAACGGCGGGTTTCTGCTGGGGGGCGCCTATGATTTCTATCACGAGGCCATCGCGCGGCATGGCTACGCCCGGGCCCGTGCGATCTACCGCGCCACGTTGGCGGAGATGGCGCGCATGGCGCAGGACGCCCCCGGAACGGTGCGCTGGACTGGATCGCGCCGGATTGCGGCGTCGCCGTGGGAAATCACCGATTGCCGAGCGCAGTTCGCCGCGATGCAGGCGGACAATCTCCCCGTGGCCTGGGTGGACGATGCCTTTGGCGTCGGCCTGTTCATGCCCCGCGATGCGTCATTCAATCCGTTGGCCCGCTGCCGCGTGCTGGCCACGCGTGCGGTCGCGCGGGGCGCCCAGCTGTTCGCGTGGTCGCCGGTGGTCGGCATTGACGGCACGACGGTGATCACGCCCGCTGGCCGTGTGGTCGCCCGCCACGTCATCGTGGCGGTGGACGGGCATTTGGAGCAGCTGCTGCCGGAGTTCGTCGGTCGGGTGCGCACGGCGCGGCTCCAGATGCTGGCGACGGCGCCCACCACCGAGGTCACCATCCCCTGTCCGATGTACTACCGGGAAGGATACGAGTATTGGCAGCAGACCCCCGATGGCCGGATCGCGCTCGGTGGCTTCCGCGACCAGGGGGGCGATGCCGAATGGAGTCATGAGGCGGTGCCGGGGGCGCCGGTGCAGGGGCTCCTTGAGGCCTTCCTCCGGACCCACATCGGCGTCTCCGCGCCGGTGACGCATCGCTGGGCGGCGTGCGCGGGGTACACGGAGACGGGGCTGCCGATCGTTGAGCAGGTGCGCCCGGGGGTCTTCGCGTTGGGCGGCTACTCCGGCACGGGGAATGTCATCGGGGCCCTGTGCGCGCGTGCGGTCGTGGCGTTCGCCTGCACCGGCGACATCTCCGTGGCGGAGCGTTCCGGGATTCCGATCGGGGGGTAGATTGGACGGTATGTCCCGTCCCCTCCACGCATGAGCACGATGATCCGCGCGGCCACGCCGCACGACGTGCCATTGATCCGCCGCCTCATTGAAGGGCTCGCGGACTACGAGAAGCTTCGGCACGAGTGCATTGCCACGGACGCGTTGTTGCACGAGACGCTCTTTGGGGCACGTCCCTATGCCGAAGTGGTGATTGCCGAGTGGGATGGTGCGCCAGCGGGCTTCGCGCTGTTTTTTCATAATTATTCCACCTTCCTGGCGCGTCCCGGGATCTATCTCGAGGACCTGTTCGTCATGCCGGAGCATCGCGGGCGAGGCATCGGGACGGCGGTGCTGCGCCATTTAGCGGCGCTTGCCGTGGCGCGGGGATGCGGCCGACTCGAATGGTCCGTGCTGGATTGGAACGTGGATGCGATCGCTTTTTATACCAAGCTTGGTGCGCGCCCGCAGGATGAATGGACGGTCTATCGCGTCACGGGAGAGGCCCTGACGCAGCTTGCCTCTGCCTCGGAGATGCCGCATGCCGCCTCGTGACCCGTCGACCTCCCGCCGTGAGGCGCTGCGCCTGATGGCCGCAGCGATTGCCGGTGGCGCCTGCCTGCCGCGCGCCCTCGATGCCCTCTCGCCGCACACCGTCCCCACGGCCATGCCCCAATCGCCTCCACGCGCTGGATCACCCGCCATCGATCGCGAACGGATCGAGGCTATTGGCCTGCAGCTGTACACGGTCCGGTCGGCGCTGAGTCGCGACCTCGAAGGCACGCTGGATGCGATCGCGGCGGCGGGGATCACCGAGCTGGAGTTCGCGGGCTACTACAACAAGCCCGCCGCGTGGTGGCAAGAGCAGATGCACCGGCGGGGGGTCACGGCGCCGTCCACGCACATTGGGTTCCCCGCGACAGACGCCGACTGGGAGCCACAGTTCGCCATGGCGCAGGCGATGGGGCATCAGTGGGTGATTGTGCCATCGCTCCGTGCCGACTGGCATACGGCGGACGGGTATCATCGGGCCGCTGAGCGGTTGATGCAGGCGGCGGGGCTGGCGAAGGCCCATGGCCTTCGCATGGGCTACCACAATCATGATGCGGAGTTTGCCCCGCTGGCGGGGAGCGCGGAGCATGGCTTTGCGATTCTGCTCGCCAACACCGATGCGGCGCTGATTGATTTTGAGCTCGACCTCTACTGGGCGGTCAAGGCTGGGCAGGATCCGCTGGCGTTGATCCGCACCCACGGGGCGCGCATTGCCTGCTGTCATGTCAAAGACGCGGGGCCGGCACCGGCGCGCGAGATGCTGGATGTGGGCGCCGGCACGATTGACTTCAAAACGATCCTGTCGGTCGGCCGGGCTGCCGGGTTGCGGCATTGGTACATCGAGCACGATCAGCCAACGAACCCGCTGGCCTCCATCGCGGCGAGTGCGGCCGCGATGCGGCGTTACTGAGCGCGTTGCCGTCTTTCGTATCCTCCAGCCGCTGACTCTTCGCGAGGCGATGTGATGATCATCCGCAGTCCGTATCCCGATGTGGAGATTCCGAACGTGGCGCTAGTCCCGTTCGTCTTGCAGCGCGCCGCTGAGCTCGGAGACAAGCCCGCGTTGGTGTGCGGGGCGACTGGGCGCAGTTACAGCTACGCGGGGCTGGCGCTGGCGGTGCGCCAGGTGGCCGCGGGGCTCGCCGCGCATGGCATCCGCAAGGGCGATGTGGTGGGGCTGGTGAGTCCCAATCATCCCGACTTCGCCGTGGTGTTCTACGCGGCGGCTTCGCTTGGGGCAATTTGCTCCACCGTGAATCCGGTGGCGACCGCGGAAGAAATCGGCGTGCAGTTTGCCGATTCACGCGCGGTGATGCTGGTCACCATTCCGGAACTGTTCGAGAAGTGTCAAGCGGCGGCCTTTCACGCCGGTACGGTCCGCGAGATCGTGGTCTTTGGAGCGCATGACGGGGCGACCTCCTACGCGGCGCTCTTTGGCCATGGCGACACGCCGCCTGCCGTCGACATTGATCCCGCGACGGACCTCGCGGTGCTGCCGTATTCCAGTGGAACGTCGGGCGTGCCGAAGGGCGTGATGCTGACGCATCGGAATCTCGTGGCGAACATGTGTCAGACGCGTGGGCCCGCACAGATTCTCCAGGCGGACGATCGGATTGTTGGGGTGCTGCCGTTCTTTCACATCTACGGCATGGTGGTGGTGATGGGGAGCGCGCTCGTCGAGGGCGCCACGATCGTGACGATGCCCCGGTTTGAGCTGGAACTGTTCCTGCAGCTCTTGCAGGATCACCGCATCACCTTCGCCAATATCGTCCCGCCGATTATGGTCGCCCTCGCCAAGCACCCGGTGGTGGCGCGCTATGACTTGAGCGCACTGGTGACCGTCTTTAGCGGCGCCGCGCCGCTGGGCGCCGAGCTGTCGGCAGCGGTCGAGCAGCGGTTAGGGGTCCGGGTGCGCCAAGGCTATGGGCTCACCGAAACCAGCCCCGTTACGCACTTCCATCCGCTGGCGAGCGATATCGTCCAGCATGACTCCGTGGGCCCTCTCGTGCCGAACACGCAGGCTCGGCTGGTGGATCCGTCGACGGGTGCCGATGTGCCGGTGGGGGAACGGGGCGAAGTGTGGATTCATGGCCCGCAGGTCATGCAGGGTTACTTCAACAAGCCGGAGGCCACCGCCGATTGCCTGACGGCCGACGGATGGTTCCGGACCGGCGACGTCGGCGTGGTCGATGCCCGTGGCTGGTTCCGGATTGTCGATCGGGTCAAGGAACTCATCAAATACAAAGGGATGCAGGTGGCGCCAGCCGAGCTCGAGGCGCTCCTGCTGGCGCATCCTGCCATCGGCGATGCGGCCGTCATTCCAGTCCCCGATGCCGAGGCCGGTGAGATCCCCAAGGCGTTCGTGGTGCAAAAGGCACCCGTCACCGCCGACGAGATCATGGCTTTTATCGCCGAGCGAGTGTCCCCCTACAAGAAGATCCGCCGGGTGGAGTTTGTCGACAGTATCCCGAAATCGGCCTCCGGCAAGATTCTTCGTCGTCTGCTGGTGGAGCGTGAGCGACAGGCCGCGTCGCCCGCATAGCCCCCGGCGCTTCCGTCTCACGGTGTGATGCCACACGTTTCGTGCAGCATGCATCGGTCCTTTCCCCGCTAACCCTGTGCCTCCCATGGCTGCTTCGCGACTCGGCATTGGCTTCATCGGTTCCGGCTTCAACGCCCGCTTTCACATGCAGGGGCTGCGCTATGTCCGCGATGCGGATGTGCTCGGTGTCTGGAGCCCCAATGCGAAAAATGCGGCGGCGACGGCTCGCTATGCTCGCGAGCTCGATGTCGGGGCGTGCAAGGCGTACAAGAGCATCGGCGATATGGTCGCGGACCCGGCGATCGATGCCATTTGGTTGAACGGTCCCAATCACGCGCGCATTGAAAACGTCGAAGAGATCTGCGACGCGGTGCGCTCCGGCCGTGGCACCCTCAAGGGCATCGCGTGCGAGAAGCCGCTGGCCCGCACCGTCGCGGAAGCGAAGCAGGTGATCAAGCTCGTGGAGTCGGCCGGCATCATGCATGGCTATCTCGAGAACCAGTACTTCGCACCGCAGGTGGCCACGGGACATCATTTGCTCTGGAAGCGCGGGGCGGCCACGACGGGGCGGCCCTATCTGGCGCGTGCGGCCGAAGAGCACAGTGGGCCGCATATGCCCTGGTTCTGGAGTGGCACGCATCAGGGCGGTGGCGTGCTCAACGACATGATGTGCCACAGCCTGTTGGTGGTGCGCCAGCTGCTGACGCCGCCGGGGGAGTCGCTTGCGACGTTGACTCCCAAGCGGGTGACCGGACAGATCGCCTCGCTCAAGTTCACGCGGAAGGAGTACGCCGCGCAGCTCAAGAAGACGATGGGGGTCGACTATCTCAAGCATCCGTCCGAAGACTTCGCGAGCGTGACGGTGGAGTTTGAGACGCCAGACGGTCGCATCGCGATCGGTGAAGCGACCACGAGCTGGAGCTTTGTGGGACCCGGCTTGCGCCTGTCGGCCGAACTGCTGGGACCGGAATATTCCATGAAGTGGAACTCCCTCGAGTCCGGGCTGGATCTCTTCTTCTCGCGTGCCGTCCGAGGGAAGAGTGGCGAGGATATCGTGGAAAAGCAGAATGCCGAAGTGGGGCAGATGCCGGTCGTAGTGAACGAGGCGATCGCCTACGGCTACGAGGCTGAAGATCGGCACTTTGTCCGGGCCTTCCTCGGCAAGGAGAAGCCGGCGCTCACCTTCCACGACGGTCTCGACGTGGTGCGCCTGCTCATGACCGCCTACATGAGCGCGGAGCAGGGGAAGACGATCGAATTCCCGCCGCGTGGGATCGACAAGTTTGTGCCGCAGGTGGCGCAGGGCACTTGGAAGCCGCGGTGAGCTGCGGTTAGCTGCGGTAAGCTGCGGTACGCCGCTCTGATCTTCTCGTAAACAGCAACGGGACCGCGTCAGCGGTCCCGTTGCTCATTTCTGGAGCGCGCGGCCAACCCTCAGGGGCGCGGGGCCGCCGTGGTGGTGGGTCGGAAATTCACATCGAGCGCCTGCATCCGCTGCAGGTGCACCGTGAGCCGCTGATTGAAATCGGCCAGATCGCGGCGGGACTTCGGCGACCAGATGACCTCAGCCAGCGCGCTCATGCGCGGAAAGGTCATGAACTCCGCATACTTGGGATCCGCGATGTACTCCGTCCACAGCTGCGATTGCGCGCCGAGGATGTGCTTGGCTTCGGTGGCACTCAGTTCAGGGGGGACCGGTTCAAAGCTGTAGACCGTGTCCACCGGGAGAAATCCGCCGATCGCCAGGGGTTCGGTGGCGCGGTCTCCCTGATAGTGATCGAAGTAGGTGTGACTGCCGGGCGCCATCACTACGTCATGATTGGCTTTGGCGGCGGCGATGCCACCGGCCATGCCGCGCCAGGACATCACCGTGGCATTCTCGGCGAGTCCGCCTTCGAGAATTTCATCCCAACCCACCAATCGGCGACCACGTGCCGTTAAGAACTGATCCATCTGCCGGATGAACCAGCTCTGCAATTCATGCTCGTCTTTGAGTCCCAGCGTCTTGATCCGCGCCTGAATCTCCGGACTCGCCTTCCACTGGGTCTTGATGGCTTCATCGCCGCCAATGTGGATGTAGGGGCCTGGAAAGAGCGCCATGACTTCGGTCAGCACATCCTGCATGAACCGGATGGTCGAATCATCCGCGTTCAGGATGAAGGGACTCACCCCCCACCACTGCATCACCCCAACGGTGGTGTCACGCCGCACCCCGAGGGCAGGGTAGGCGGCAATCGCCGCCTGCGCATGCCCCGGCATTTCGATCTCCGGTACCACTGTGATGAACCGGGCAGCGGCGTACGCCACAATTTCCCGGATGTCATCCTGCGTGTACGCACCGCAATGCTTGACGCCATCGAAGCGCTGCTTCGCCGGATCATCGGTGTGGCGACCGATCAGCGTCTGTTCCCGGCATGATCCCACGTCCGTGAGACGCGGATACTTCATGATCTGAATGCGCCATCCCTGATCTTCGGTCAGATGCCAATGGAACCGATTCAGCTTATGAAGCGCCATCAGGTCGATGTACTTCTTGACGAACTCCTTGGGCATGAAATGGCGAGCGACATCCAGATGCGCGCCGCGCCAGACAAAGCGGGGCGCATCTTCGATATGCACCGCCGGTACGGTCCAGCGCGCGCCGGGCAACGGGGCGTCGCGGAAGATGGCCGGGGGGAGCAGCTGCTTCACCGACTCCAGCGCGTAGAATGCCCCGGCCGGCTGCGCCGCGCGAATGGTGATGCCATTCGGCGTGACATCCAGCCGGTACCCTTCAGCGCCGAGGGTCGAGGCGTCGGCTCCTGTGAGGCGCTGAAGACGAATAGCGCCCCGGTTACTGCCACTGGTTCCAGTAACCGTGAGGTCCCAGCCGGTGGGGTTCGCGATCTCACGGACAAAGCGGTGGGCCACGGCGCGAAAAGCGGGATCGGCCTGTACCGGTGTGCTGGCGCGAAGTGTGAACTGACCGGCCTGCGGCGTGAGGACCGCAGGCCGTGGAATCACGGCATAGACGCTCGGGTCGGCCGGCTGCGACTGCGACTGCGTCTGCGAGTGCGCGGTGGCCATGGCGAGGGGCAGCGATGCGGTGATGGCTGCCAGACGCCAACGAAGCGAAGTGAACATTGCCTAACCGGTCAAAGGGAACGGACTATCGGGACCCGGACGACTCAATCCCCGCGCCCATGGTCAGGGCCTGCACGAGGTCGCGGACGAACATGGGGTCGGTGGCGCGCGTGTGCACTTCACGAACGCCGGCGCGTGCGACCAACTGGGGCGCATGGTCCCCGCGAACGCCGCCACCCGCGAGTACGACCAACTCCTGCCCCGCGCGTTGCTGCAGCGCGCGGAGGCGGTCCGCCCCAGCGAGGGCGGTAGGCGAATGGCCGGCGGTCAGGACATAGTCCACGCGGTGACGGAGCAGCGTATCGAGCGCCACGTCCGCATCGGGGGTGCGGTCAAAGGCGCGGTGGAACGCCACGCGCATCGGGCGCGCGAGGGCGACCAGTTCGGCCAACTGCGGCGCATGAATCGTATGGTCGGCATGCAACGGCCCCACGACCACGCCATCGACCCCCAGCGCCTTCGCCGACACGATGTCGTGACACATGACATCGAACTCGTCGTCGTCGTAGACGAAGTGCCCCGGACGGGGACGAATCATCACATGCAGAGGGATCTGTAGCTCTTCACGGCACCGCGCGATGAGGCCGAGCGACGGCGTGGTGCCGCCGTCACCGGGGCCACACAGTTCAATGCGACCGGCGCCAAAGGCCTGCGATTCGCGGGCAGTATGCACCGAATCACAGCAGGCCTCGACTAATGGGATCATCGAATCAGCATACGCCATGGATTACGCTCCAGCGGCGCCGGTGCGGGCGTCCGCCGTGGGGGCCGGGCGGAAGAGCCCGAGAAACAGGACGAAAACACCGAGGGCGAGCAGTGCCGCGACTTGCCAGATTTGCATCCAGTCGTGGGCGCTGCCGGCGGCGCCATTGCCACCGGTTTGATAGCGGCTCACGACGCTGCCGGAGAGTGACGCCCCCACGAAATAGCCGACGCCGTTCGTGACGAGATTGAGAAACCCTTGTGCGGCGGCGCGTACCGACGGGCCCGCGCGTTCGTCGGTGTAGATCTGCCCCGCGACAAAGAAGAAGTCATAGCAGACGCCATGCAGCAGAATGCCCGCATAG
The DNA here is from genome assembly GCA_037134115.1 of Gemmatimonadaceae bacterium. Lineage (GTDB taxonomy): Bacteria > Gemmatimonadota > Gemmatimonadetes > Gemmatimonadales > Gemmatimonadaceae > Gemmatimonas. The sequence goes on from JBAXMW010000049.1 coordinate 15,363, forward strand.
ATCAGCGGCATGACGGTCCCATTGGCGCCCTGACTAAAGGCGAAATACCGGAGGGCCCAGGCCAGCATCCCGACCAGCATAATCCACTTGATCCCCAACTTGCGCAGGGCGAAGGGGAGCAGGAGCATGAAGGCAATTTCGGACATCTGCCCGAAGGTCTGGATGAACGCGGGATCCGGTGCCTGCACTTCAACGAGATATGGATTCGCGAAGGCATAGTAGAACTGCAGCGGGATGCACAGGAAGAACGAGCCGAGCACAAAGATCACAAAGTCCCGGTGGCGCAGCAGTTGCAAGGCATCGAGCCCAAGGGCGTCACGCACCGAGAAAGCCTGGCCAGCGGCCTTGGGCGGCGTGTTGGGCAGCACCAGCGCATAGAGCCCCAGCACCACACTCGCGCCGGCCGCGAGCTGCATGGGGATCGCCAGCTTTTCGGCCTGCATGAACTTCCCAACCACCAAACCGGCGACGATCCACCCGATCGTGCCCAGCACGCGAATCACCGGAAAATCACGGGCCGCGTCGCGCACATGGTGAAACGACACCGAGTTCGTGAGCGAGAGCGTCGGCATGTAGCAGAAGGCATAACCCAGCAGCAGTGGGTAGAAGCCGCTCCACGTGGTTTGCCGTGCCAACATCCACATGAGCGCCGCCCCGCCCAGATGCAGCACCGCCAGCAGCTTCTCACTGGCGAAGAAGCGGTCGGCGACAATGCCCATAAAGAAGGGGGAGACAATCGCCGCGATCGCCATGGCGCCGTAGGCCGCGCCCACCTGCGTGTCGGCGAAGTGCAGGGTCTGCGTGAGGTAGGTGCCCATGGTGACGTACCAGGCCCCCCACACGAAGTACTGCAGGAACATCATGATCGACAGCCGCGCCTTGATGCTCATGACTTGAGCTCCCGGATGCGCACGTTGCGGTACGCGACGCGATCGCCGTGGTCTTGCAATGCGATGTAGCCGCGGCTGGCTTTGCCGTAGCCCTTCCACTCCGCGAACTTGCTTTTCGCGACCCGTGCCTGCCAATCCGTCGATCCGAGCTCGTACGTGACGACCTGCGTGCCATTGAGCCAGTGCTCCACATGCGTGCCGCGCACAATGAGACGCACACTGTTCCACTCGGTGGCCGGCTTCACGATGCCGGCGGGCGCTGGATAGAGCCCATAGTCGGCGCCGGCCGAGGTCAGCCGCGACTTCCCATCGGGATGCCCGGCGTCATCAAGGACCTGCATCTCCGGACCGCTCGTGTAGCTCACCTCCGACGCAGGATCGATGCGGTAGATGATGCCGCTGTTGCCTTTGGGCGGAACGCGCCACTCCAGCGTCAGCTCAAAGTCGGTGTACTGCGCATTGGTGGTGAGATCGCCCCCCTCGCCGGTCCGCATCACGGTGCCGTCGAGGATCGTCCAGCCCTTCACCGGCTCCCCGCGATGGCCGTAGTTGTGCCAGCCCGTGAGCGACGTGCCATCAAAAAGGGTGATCCAGGGACCGGGCTTCGCGGCCGGCGCGCCTTGGGCATTTCCAACCGACGGGGCGGCCGAGGCGATGGCCACGGTGGCTGTAGCCAGCAGGGTCAGACGGGCGGTCTGACGCATGATCCACACGCGATGAGCGGACATGAAGGGGGCTCAGGGGGTAACAATGGGTGCGAGTCGAACCCAAAGTGGGGCGACTGCGATGACGCTATGGTATGCCCCGGTACAGCACCTCGGAAGAGCACAGCCCGCGCCCCTTTCGACGGGGGGACCGGCGTGGCACCTTCCGACGGGTCTTCGCCCTATCCGCCCTCCCTTGTCCCCTTTCGCTGCCATGGATCATTCGCCCGGTTTTCTGGCTCATGTTGACGCCCGTCGCGCGACCGTCACCGAAGTGACGGTCCCCGCCACGCAGGCCGCGCTGGAGGCTACTCCGGCCGCCCGGCTCATTGACGTGCGGGAGGACACGGAGTTTGTCGCCGCCCATGCCAGCGGTGCGGTCCATATCGGCCGCGGGGTCCTGGAACGGGACATCGAACGGCTGGTGCCCGACAAGGACACGCCGCTTTACCTCTACTGCGGGGGCGGGTTTCGGAGCGCGCTGGCGGCCGACTCCCTGCAACAGATGGGGTATCGGGCCGTCCATTCGGTAGCGGGCGGCTGGCGGGCCTGGCAGGAGGCGGGAGCGCCCGTAACGGGTGGAGCACCGGCCGAGGTGAACCTGTCGTACCCGATCGGTCGCGTGAAGCGGAAGCCGGCCTATACCGCCGAGGAGCGGGCGGTCAGCATCGCTCGGCTCGCCAATCAGCCCACGGCGCTCGCGGCGGCGCTGAGCGGGCTCTCCGAGGCCGACCTCGATCGTCCGTACCGCCCCGACGGGTGGACGGTGCGGCAGGTGGTGCATCATCTGGCCGACAGCCACATGAACATGTTCATCCGGCTCAAGCTGGCGGTCACCGAGGAGGAACCCACGATCCGGCCGTATGCGCAGGATCCGTGGGTCCGGACCGCTGATGCCGCCGACGTCTCGCCTATGGTGTCCGTGCAGCTGCTGTCGGCGTTGCACACGCGGATGGTGGCACTCTTCCGGTCGCTGACGCCCGAGCAGTTCGCGCGCGTCATGCACCATCCGGAGAATGGCCCCATGTCACTGGATCTGGTGCTCGCGGTCTATGCCTGGCATGGCGATCATCACGTCGCCCATATCACCGGGCTCCGGCAGCGCGAAGGGATTTGAGATCAGCGGGCGGCTACGGCTGCCCTTCGAAAATGCGTCCCCCCTCGCCAAGTGCCGCGAGGGGGCCGGTGCCGGTGACGCCGAAGAGGGCGTAGAGAAACGCTGAGGTGGGAATGCTGGCGTCGCGCCAGGTCACGCCGTCATAGCGTAGCACGGTCCCGCTATCGCCAGCGACATAGATCTCCGTGGGGCCTCGTCCCCACAGTGCCCGAAGCGTCCGGCGCGTGCTGAGCGATTGCGGCGTCCAGCGCACCCCGTCGTATCGGAGCAGCGTGCCGCTGTCCCCGGCCACAAAGACATCGTGTGGGGCCGTCCCCCAGACGGCCCGCAGGCGACGGGACGGGGCCACCGGCACATCGAGCCGGCTCCACCGGCCGCCGTCGTAGCGGACCACCACCCCGGAGTCGCCGACGGCGTAGACCGTCGTGGGATCCGCGCCCCAGACGGCGCGCAGGAATTGCGGGGTCCCGCTCGCCTGCGGCGCCCAGCTGCCGCCGCTCGCGCGCAAAATGGTGCCCTGTTCCCCCACGGCGACCGCCTGACCGGGACCGCCCACCCAGATCGCGCGGAGCAGGGCGCGCGTGGGGGACAGCTCCCGGCGCCAGGTCGTGCCATCGTAGCGCAGGATCGACCCCGTGTCGCCCACCGCGATTACCTCAGTCGCGCTGCTGCCAGCAATGCCGTACAGATCCTTGGTGCCCGGCACCGGTTCATAGCGCCACGTCGCTCCATCTCGGCGGAAAACCGACCCGCCGTAACCGACCGCGAAGGTCGGGCCACCGGGGGTGCTCCAGCCGGCGAGCAGCGCCGGGTCAGCGAGCTCCATCGTGGCGGTGGAGGCGGTGCCCATGCCGCGAATGGTGGCGACGGAGCCCCACCAGCCGGCGACGCGGAAGGTACCGTCCCCGCGACGGGTGATGCCGCGCAGATTCTGCCCCGTGCCGATATCCACCGCGCGCCACTGGAAGCCGTCGAAGTGCCAGAACGTCCCCGTATTCCCGACGGCGTAGAGGTCGTCGTAGGACCGCGCGGCCATCGCAAAGAGGTTGGCCGTGCTGGGGGTGGGCATCACGGACCAGGCCAGGCCATCAAAACGCCAGACCGTGCCGCCGGCCCCCACGGCAAAGACGTTACTCGCGCTGGAGCCCCAGACATCGAAGAGCGGGGCGCCCCCGGGAACCGTCTGCCGTCGCCACTGCTGCCCGTCGTAGCGCAGGATCACGCCATTGTTGCCGACAACAAACAGCGTGCTGCTGTTGGCCCCCCAGATCCCCCAGAGGTCATCGGAGAGCCCCGTAGCCTGCGCACTCCACTGGGTGCCATCCCAGCGGAGGATCGTCCCCTTGTCCCCCACGGCGTACACCGTCGTGGCGGAGAGCCCCCAGACCTCCAGCAAGGTGGCGGTGGTGCCACTGGGCACGGGGGCGAAGCTGGTGCCGTTTCCGCGAAGGATTAGCCCGTTGGTCCCCACGATCCAGATGTCGGTC
>JBAXMW010000050.1:0-19161 GCA_037134115.1 Gemmatimonadaceae bacterium
GATGTCGTGACCGAATTCGTCCTGCCCGTGCTCGCCCGCGACCGCAAAGTGCTCTTCGTGGTCGTGGACTGCCTGCGTGACGACCAGTGGCGGGTGCTCCAGCCGTTGCTCAGCCAGTGGTATGAGGTCGAGACGACCCATTACTACTCGATCCTCCCAACGGCCACGCCCTATGCGCGCAATGCCCTGTTCAGCGGGCTGTTCCCCGGGGAGATCGCGGCGCGCTATCCACAGTGGTGGGGCGAAGGCGAGGATGAATCGCTGAACGCGCACGAGAAGGAACTCCTGCAGGCGCATCTCGCCGACCTGCAGGTCAGCGTGCCGGTGCGCTATCACAAGATCACCTCGTCGGCTGACAGTGATGATCTGGAACGTCATCTCCCCGGCGCGATTGCCGGCGATGGCGTGCATGCCTTCGTCTTCAACTTCGTGGACATGCTCACGCATGGCCGCAGTGAGTCGATGGTGCTCTTTGAAGTCGCCCGGGACGAAGTCGCGCTGCGGGCGCTCACGCGGCAGTGGTTTGAGCGCTCCGCGCTGCGCTCGTTGCTGATTGAAGCCGCGCGACGCCGGATCTCCGTGGTGATCACCAGCGATCACGGCGCGCTGCACTGCAACACGCCGGCGACCGTCTTTGCGAAGCGCGATGCCACGGCCAATCTCCGCTTCAAGTTCGGCGAAGATCTGCGGGCGGAGCGTCCAGAACAGGCGCTGCTCTTTGGGCATCCCGAAGAGCTGCGCCTGCCGCCACGCCCACCGGGGAGCAATACGCTGCTCGCGGCCGGCGATACGTTTTTTGTCTATCCCACCAAGTTGCGGGAATACCAAGGCCGCTATCGCGGCTCCTTCCTGCACGGTGGGGTCACCCCTGAGGAGTGTATTCTGCCCGTCGCGCTCTGCACGCCCAAGCCATGACCGCCACCTCCACAACAGGGACCCATGCGGTGCCGGCCGTCGGACTGTGGCGCCGCCTCTGGACCTTTGTCCGTCCGCATCGGGCCAAGCTGATTGGCGTGGTGGTCCTGAACGGCGTCGCCGCCGTGGCCGACGTCTTCTCGTTCACGCTGCTGATCCCCTTCCTGAACGCGCTCTTCGGCAAGAGCCAGATCTTGCCGTCCTCAGGGGTGATCGCCGATGTGCTCGAAGGCACGATTGGCGCGCTGCTGGTGCCGGGCAATCAGATGGCCTCGCTGCGCAACGTGATCTTGGTGGTGCTGCTGGCGGTGGCGATCAAGAACGCGCTGGTCTGGCTCAGCGGACAGGTTGGTGTGCAGTTACAGGAATATGTGGTGCGCGATCTGCGCGATCGCGTCTACGCACACTTGCTGCGGTTGCCGCTCCCCTGGTTCACGCGCCACAAAGTCGGACAAGTGATTGCGCGGGTCCTCAACGACACCAACAACGCCAAGGCGGTGGTGACGGAGCTGGTCACCCGCTCCATGTGGTCAGGGGCGCAGGTCCTGGCGACCATCGTGGGGATGTTTGTCCTCTCCTGGAAGCTGTCACTCGCCGCGCTCGTCGTGGCCCCACTGACGATCGGTGCGTTGCAGCCGGTCCTGCGGAAGCTCCGCACCGGTTATCGTCGCCTCGGGAACGATCAGGGCGAAATCACGAGCCTCGTCCAGGAAACGATGAGCGGCGTGCGTCTGATCAAGTCGTACGGCGCGGAGCCCCGCGAGGAACACCGGTTCGTCACCCGCAACGCCGCCTTTGCCCGTGGCTATGTGCGGATCGGCCGGCTCTCGCTCCTCTCTGGTCCGGTCACGGAAACGCTCGGAACCTTCACCGCCGTCGCGATCCTCTGGTTTGGGGCGCACCTCGTGCTGGTGGAGCACACGCTCGGCGATTCGGAGCTGATTGTCTTCCTGATCTGGGTGATGCGGTTGCTGCAGCCGCTCAAGCAGCTCTCGCAGGTCCAACCGGCGGCGCAGCAGTCGCTCGCCAGCGCTGAGCGCATCTTCGAGATCCTCGATGCGCCCACGGAAACGGCACAGGACCGCGGGACCATCACCGCGCCCCGCTTCGAGGAGGCGATCCGCTTTGATCGCGTGACCTTCGCGTACGACGCGCATGGCGCAGCGCTGACCGAGGTCTCCTTCACGGCCCGCAAGGGCGAAGTCATTGCGCTCGTGGGCGCCAGCGGGGCGGGGAAGTCCACGTTGGTCGATCTGCTGCCGCGGTTTGTGGAACCGACTGGTGGTCAGATCACCATGGATGGCGTCGATCTTCGACAGATCCGGCTGGATGCGCTGCGGTCACTCACGGGGATCGTCAGCCAGGACACGGTGCTCTTCAATGACACGGTCCGGGCCAACGTCGCCTTTGGGCGTCCCGATGCCACGCAGGCGCAGTTGAACGCAGCCGCGGCGGCCGCCAACGCCCTCGCGTTCATCGAAGCACTCCCGGATGGCTGGGATACCAATTTGGGTGAGCGCGGTACGCGGCTCTCTGGCGGCCAACGCCAACGGCTCGCGATTGCCCGCGCGTTGCTCTCCGATCCCCCCATCCTCATTCTTGACGAGGCCACCTCGGCACTCGACGCCGAGAGCGAACGGCTCGTGCAGGAAGCGATCGATCGTCTGCTGCTCGGTCGGACCGTGTTTGTGATTGCGCACCGGCTCTCCACGATTCAGCATGCCGATCGCATTCTCGTCATGGAGCAGGGGCGTCTGGTGGAATCCGGTCGTCACAGCGACCTGCTGGTGGCCGATGGCCCCTATGCTCGGCTCCATGCGATGCAATTTGATCGTCGTCCGACGACACCCCCGATCGACGACCCCGATGCGCTCTCGGATGACGTCCTGGAGCTGTCGCCCTCGTCAACCTGAGGCATTCCGTGACTGTGCCCCCTTTTGATGTGGCCGCCCTGCGCGCGGCCGAGTTTCCGTGGATTGCTTCCGATCCCGGGCTCTATCTGAACGCGGCCGCCGTGGGCCCCATGCCGGCGCGAGCCGTGCAGGTGGGCGAGGATTGGAGCCGGCGACGGGGGCAGCCGCACACGATTCCATTTCAGGAGCTGCTCGATACGGCGGCCACGGCGCGCGCGCAGTTCGCGCACTTGGTGGGGGCCGATGCGGATGAAATCGCGTTGATGCCCAATACGACCTATGGGTTGAATCTCGCCGCGCGGGCCCTGCCGCTCCGTCCTGGGGTGATTCTCACTTTTGACGGCGAGTTTCCGAGCTGCATTTATCCGTTTGAGGCACTCCGCTCCCGCGGCATCACGCTGGAAAAAGTGCCGCGTCGCAACGGGCTGCCGGACGAAGACACGCTCGTGGCGGCGATCGCGCGTCCCGATGTCGTGGCCGTCGTCATCTCCTGGGTCCAGTTCGCGACGGGCTATGTGGCGGATCTCGCGCGGATTGGCGCCGCCTGCCGGGCGCATGGCGTCTTCTTCATTGTTGACGGCATTCAGGGGTGCGGTGTGCGTCCGCTCGATTTGCATGCGTTGCCGGTCGACATCTTCTCGTCGGGCGCACAAAAGTGGCAGTTGAGTCCCTGGGGGACCGGCTTTGTGTACGTGCGGCGCGCGCTCATTGAGATGCTCGAACCGCATGATGTGGGGTGGGCCTGCATGAAGGGCTCCACCGACTATAGCCGCCTCACGGATTACGACTTCGATTTCTTTGCGGATGCGCGGCGCTTCGAGGTGGTGACGCTGGCGTATCAGGATTTCGCCGTGGCCAATGCGGCCACTGGGATGCTGCTGGAGCTGGGCACCGGCGCAGTCGCCGCGCATCTGGAGGCGCTTGTTGGCGAGGTGGTCGCGTGGGCCGAATCCCGTGCCGATGTTCGGCTGGTCACCCCAGCGGATCCGGCGCGACGAGCCGGGGTCGTGGCCGTGACCCCGCCGGATCTGCCGGGAACGGCGGCGCGGCTCACGGCGGCGCAGGTGGCGCACACCGTCCGCGAAGGGGCGATTCGTCTCTCCCCACATTGCTACAACACCCGCGAAGAGGTCCAGCGGGTGTTGGCACTGCTCGACGGCTGATCGGCGACCGGTGCCGGCGTCCGTCCTGACGCCGGCACGTCTCAGCGGTCCGTCGGCACGCTCAGACCGGCGCGCACTCCAGCAGGCCGTAGTCGCGGGCGCCCTTCCGCAGGAGCAGATAGCGTCCCTGCAGCAGTCGATCGCGTGAGATGGCCCGCTCGCTCGCGGCGAGCCGGACCCCGTTCACGGTGACCCCGCCCTGTTCCAGCAGCCGCTTGGCGGCACCACGCCCCGCCGCGAGACCGAGCGTCGTGAGCCCTTCCAGCACATCCACCGCATCGGCCGGGACCGGCGTCTCACTCGGCGCCACATACGCCGCACACGGGATCTCGCCCCGCAGCGCGTCGAGCGCGGCGGCAGAGAGCGCCGTAGGATCCCCCTTTTCGAAGAGCAGCGCCGACACTTCGCGCGCCACCCGCGCCGCCTCGTCGCCATGCACGCGCGCGGTGACATCGAGGGCGAGTGCCCGTTGCGCCTCGCGGCGCTCTGGTGCGGCAGCGAGCGCCGCCTCCAGCCCCTGAATCACCTCCTGCTCCAGCAGCGTGAAGAAGCGCAGGAACCGCCCGACATCGCGGTCATCCGCCCCCATCCAGAACTGGTAGAACTGATAGGGCGAGGTCCGGGACGCGTCGAGCCACACCGCCCCCGCTTCGCTCTTTCCGAACTTGGTGCCGTTGGCGTTCGTGATGAGCGGGAAGGTCAGCGCATGGGACTCCGCCCCGGTCGTGCGACGGATCAGCTCCATACCGGCGGTGATGTTCCCCCACTGATCGCTCCCCCCCAGCTGCAGCGTCACCCCTTCGCGGCGATGCAGCTCCAGAAAGTCATGGGCCTGCAGCAGCATGTAGGAGAATTCTGTGAAGGAGATCCCGCCGTCGAGGCGCGACTTCACGGAGTCTTTGGCCAGCATGTAGTTGACCGAGAAGTGCTTGCCCGTATCGCGCAGAAATTCCAGCAGCGACAGCTCCGTCAGCCACTCGGCGTTGTTCACCAGTTTGGCGCCCCGGGGCCCATCAAAATCCAGAAAGCGCGCGAGTTGCCCGCGGATCCCCTCGGCGTTCGCCGCGATCGTCTCGAGTGTTTGCAACGTGCGCTCACTGCTCCGACCACTCGGATCCCCGATCATCCCAGTCCCGCCGCCCACCAGCGCGATCGGGCGATGCCCGGCGCGCTGCAGATGCACCAGCCCCATCACCGGGATCAGGTTCCCGACGTGCAGGCTGGAGGCGGTGGGGTCAAAGCCGCAGTACCCCGAGACGGGACCAGCGGCAAAGGCGGCGGCGAGCCCCTCGGTGTGCTGAAAGAGCAACTCGCGCCAGGCGAGGTCGGCGAGGGGGGCGGTGGGCGTGGCGTCGGTCATCCGGGAAAGATATTCGGATCGGCGCTCTTGGCGCGCCCCGGGGGCTGTCGGTAGCCTTAGGGATCCCATGGCATTCTCCCCATCGACCTTCGCCCGGCGCCACCCCTGGCTGGCCTGGCTCACGATCCTGACCGTCTTTGGCGGCGCCCTCGGGCTCGGCGTCCTCGCCGGCGCCTGGACGGTCGTGTGCAATGAGGGGCGCTGTCCCTCCATCGCCTCCCTCGATGAATACGTCCCCCGCCAGACCTCCAAGGTCTATGCGGCTGATGGGCGCTTCATTACCGAGCTGGGATTGGAGCGGCGGACGCTCATGCGGCTCGACCAGATCCCCAAGCATGTCCGTGACGCCTTCGTGATTACCGAAGACCGTCGGTTCTATTCGCATGACGGGATCGATTATCAGCGCATTCTGGGGGCACTGGCCCGGAATGTGCGCGCCGGTCGCTACGCGCAGGGCTTCTCCACGATCACGATGCAGTTGGCGCGGAACGTCTTCGCCGATCGCATTTCCCGGGAGAAGACGCTCCTCCGCAAGATCAAGGAAGCCCGGGTCGCGCGCGCGATTGAAAAGAAGTATTCGAAGGACCGCATTCTCGAGCTGTATCTCAATCAGATCTATCTGGGGAACGGCGCCTACGGCGTTGAAACGGCGGCCCAGCGCTATTTCGGCAAGTCCATTCGCGACGTGACCGTGGCGGAAGCCGCGATGCTCGCCGGCCTGCCAAAGGGTCCGGAACGGTACAATCCGCGCCGCTTTGCGGATCGCGCCATTCTCCGGCGCAACACGGTGCTGGAGTTGATGCGCCGGGAGAAGGTCATCACCGACGCCGACGCCTCGCTCGCCAAGGCCTATCCGTTGCAGCTGGCCCAGCGTACGGAATCCGGCGATGTCGCCCCCTACTATGTCGAGTGGGTGCGGCAGCAGCTCGAAGAGCACTTCGGCAAGCGCCTCTATGACGAAGGGCTCAAGGTGTACACCTCGCTCGATGTCGAGCTGCAGAGTGCGGCGGAGCGTGCTCTCGAAGCCCAACTCAAGGCCATCGAGGCCGGGCGGCACGGACCGTACAAGCACCTGACCTACGAAGCCTACGCCGCCCGATCGGCCGAGGGGGGCGAGACGGGGGCCGCCAACTCGCCGTATCTCCAGGGGGCGTTCGTCGCGATTGATCCGCGCACCGGCGCGGTCCGCGCCATGGTGGGTGGTCGGGATCATGACGATTCGAAGTTCAACCGGGCCGTGCAGGCGCTGCGGCAACCGGGTTCGACCTTCAAGCCGATCGTCTACGCCACGGCCATTCACGAAGGCTTTGGCCCGTCGCAGCTGGTCGATGATGCGCCGCTCACGATGGAGCAGCTCTCCGGTGAGCCGTGGACGCCGCAGAATTACGATCTGAAGTACATGGGGCCGATGCCCATGCGGAAGGCGCTCTACATGTCGCGCAATCTCGCCGCGATCCGCACGGGGCTCGCGGTTGGTGCCGATAATGTGGTCACCATGGCACGTCGCTTCGGCATCAGCACGCCAGTGCCACCGTATCCCTCCATGTTCATCGGGTCCGCCGATGTGTACCCGGTGGAGATGATCGGTGCCTATTCCGTCTTCGCCAATCTCGGCGAGCGCACGAAGCCCTATGCCATCGTGAAGGTGGAGAACGCCCAGGGGAAGGTGGTGTGGCAGCCGGCGCCCGTGCGCGAGCCGGTCCTCGCGCCGGAAGAGGCGTGGATCATGGTGAGCATGATGAAGGACGTGGTGGTGCGCGGCACCGCAGCGCGTATCTGGGGCTCGGGCTTCCAGATCCCCGCTGGCGGAAAAACCGGGACGACCAACGATGGGGCTGACGTCTGGTTCATTGGCTACACCGCCGATCTCGTGGCCGGTGTCTGGATGGGCTTTGATCGCCCCACCAAGATCAAGAACAACGCACAGGGTGGTGAGCTGGCCGCTCCGGCCTGGTTGTCCTTCATGACGGAAGTCTACCGACGCAAGCCGCAGCCGCCCGACTGGCCGCGCCCGGAAGGCGTGGTGGTGCGTGAGATCGATGCGGCCACGGGCCGGCTGGCCACAAGCGCCTGCACTGGCAACATCGTCACGGAGTTTTTCGTCCAGGGGACGGAGCCAACGCGCAACTGCACCGAGCGCGTCGCGAATCCGCTCATGATGAGCGCTGATAGCCTGATCAAGCTCCGCGCGCCACGCGACACCACGCGACCGGCCACCCCGCCCCCTGCGCTGCGATGACGGCTGCCGCGACGGCAACCGCGACGGCAACCGCGACGGCATCGGCAACGACCACGACGCGGCGGACACTCTACACGGCCGATTGGGTGCTGCCCATCTCGGCCGCACCCATCCCCGACGGCGCCGTGTTGGTGGACGGGGCGCACATCGCCGCGGTCGGTACGGCTGCTGCGCTGAGCGAACAGGCCCCCAATGCGACGCGGGTCGCGCTCGGGGCGGCCGTGCTGATGCCTGGATTGGTGAACACGCATACCCATCTGGAACTCACCGCCCTCCGCGGTTTTCTGGAGGGGCTCGCGTTCCGGGAATGGCTCGCCGTCCTCACCCGCGCCCGTCGCGACTGTTTCGATGCCGACTCGCTGCTCGACTCGGCCTGCGCCGGGTTGGAGGAAGCGCTGCGCAATGGGATCACGACCTGCGCGGATACCGCGGAGTCCACCGCGCCGCTTGCGGCGATGCGGCAGATGGGCGTGCGTGGCATCGGTTATCTCGAAGTGTTTGGACCGGATCCGGTCCAGCGCGATGGCGCCATCGCCGCCCTCATGCGCACTGCCCGCGCAGAGCGAGCCCACGATACGGCGCTCGTGCGCACCGGGCTGTCTCCACATGCGCCGTACACCGTCTCCGCGCCGCTCTTTCGCGCGGTGGCGGACGTGGCCCGTGCGGACGCATGGCCGGTGGCCGTGCACATCGCCGAGAGTCAGGCGGAAACCCGGTTTGTGCGCGATGGCGAGGGGCCTTTTGCCGACGGCTTGCGCGCGCGACAGATCGCCGTCGCGCCCCAGGCGCGTTCTCCGATCGCACTCTTGGAGCAGTGTGGGCTGCTGGCCTGTGCCCCACTCCTGATTCACGCGATTCAGATTGATGCCGAGGATGTGGCCGCCATCGCGGCGCACAACGCCCCCGTTGCGCACTGTCCGATCTCCAATCTGAAGCTGGGGCAGGGGATCGCCCCGCTGGAGCAGTTACGGGCGGCCGGGGTCCGGGTCGGCCTCGGCACCGATTCCGTGGCGAGCAACGATCGCATGGACCTGTTGGGAGAAGCGCGCCAGGCGACGCTGTTGCAGGCGATGCGGCACGGCATCCCTGATGTGCTGTCGGCCCATGACGCGCTGGCGATGGCCACGCTGGGTGGCGCCGAGGCGCTGGGGCTGGCCACGCAGGTGGGATCGCTGGAACCGGGGAAGCAGGCGGATTTGGCCGCCTTTCCGCTGGATCATCTCGATGCCCAACCGATACATGATCCTGCCGTGACGCTGGTGCATGTGCTGGCGGGGCTCGTGCCGGCGCGTTTGGTGGTGGTGGCCGGCCGTGAACGTGTACGCGATGGGGTGGTGCACGACACCGATTCCGCTCGGCGAGCGCGACTGCAGGCGCTCGGGGAGCGTTTACGGCAGTGGCGGGCCACGTATCGGTCAGCGTAGCGCGTCGCCCATAGCCCGTCGCCCGGAGCCCGTCGCCGGGAGGCAGACCGCGGCGTACCCCAGTGGCGCGAGGGGCCGCTCGGTTGGTATCCTTCACAGGTAGTCGACACGTCCGCTCGCTCACCTGGAAGCCGCTGGCCTGATGGCCCGCTGGGGGAAAAGGCATGATCGCCGGTTGTCTCGCACTGAATGCGTCTTACGAGCCACTGACGATGGTGCCGCTGCGGCGGGCGCTGCGATTGGTCATCGACGGCAAGGCGGAAATCGTCGAAGCCGAGACCGATCATCCCGTGCGCTCCGAGCGCCGGGCCTATCCGCGTCCCGCCGTCATTCGGCTCACGCGCTTTGTCCATGTGCCGCGGCGATTCCGGCGGCAGGTGACGAACACCTTCCTCTTCGCGCGCGATGACTATCAGTGTCAGTATTGCGGGCGTCCCGCGACGCTGCTCAAGCCGCGCGAGTCACTCACGCGGGACCATCTGATTCCGATGTCGCGTGGTGGGCTCAACGAGTGGACGAACGTGGTCACGGCGTGCAGCAGCTGCAACACCCGCAAGGCCAATCGCCTGCCGGATGAAATCGGGATGCAGCCGCTGCGCGCCCCGGTCGAGCCGCATTTCGTGCACCTCTCGTGGGCCGTCCGCCGTCTCACGCCGATTCAGGCGCGCTACATCCGGGTCTTTTACGGCGAAGCGACGCTGCACCAGCTCGAAGAGATCGAACGCGCGTCCCGTCCCAAATCAGAATTGCAGCATCGGTGAGCGGACTTCGAGGCGGCGCACTTCGCCGCCGAGGAGTCGTGTGGCCAGCGTGCGGAGCCCGTTGGCCACGGCCGTCCCGGGATTGCGTCGTCCCTGTACCGCCGGACGCGCTTCCCCTTCCAGCCACCGCTGCATCTCGGCCAAATCCGTGACATCCAACGTCTGGACATCGACGCGCACGACCAGATAGCCGCGCTTCCCGGCCGGCAACGACAAGGCGGGCGCGAAGGGCAATTCGGAGGCGGCACGCGCCTCGCCGAACCGGGCATAGCTGCCCAAGGACGTCAGCCCGCCCCGCATGCTGCGCAGGACGTCGTAGTTCCGTTCGATCACATCGTATTGCACGATGACGTCCCACTCGACCACATCACGCAGGTCGTTGACCCACCGTCCCGTCGTCCACAGCTCCACCCGGAAATGCAGCCGCGTTGGGAAACCGTTGCGCAGCAACTCGTCGAAGGGCTTCTCCGAGAGGGCATCACGAACGGCGACACTCGCGGGGGATCCGTTCGTGGGCACGCGCAGATCAATCCGGGGCGGCGAGGCCTGTGCGATCAGCACGGGCGCCACCACCAGGGACAGCAGGAGCACGGCGATCGCGAGCGCCGCCGTGCGGTGGGCCCGTTGCATCGACCCGTCACGCCATTGCGCTGCGCGCCGCCACATGATCAGAAGCGGTGCCCCAGACGGAGATACAGATTTGGCTTGAGCGTACTCTGCGAGACCGCCTGCGCGACATAGAGCCCGACGGACCCGAAGTCGAGGCCGGCCCCCACGTCGGCATTCCAGTGCCGCATGGTGGGAAACGCACCGGCCTGCAGGTGCAGGGCATCGGTGGGCGTCCCGACCAACCAGCCACGTCCTGCATTAGCAAAGAGCACAATGGCCCCATCGGCGCGACGCAGCCCCGGGAACCAGCGGCGGTCCCCAAAACCGTCAGCGCCGCCGGTGAGGTCAATCCGGAAGTCTCGCTTCAGCTCGGCCTGCAGGAGCGCGATCCGCTCACACTGCGCCGGGCGTCCGAGCGCGGAGTAGGCCTCCACGCTCCCCGTGGCGCAGGTCCCCACGTCGATGGCGGTGGCGGCGCGACGGAAGTCAAAGCCGGGGAGGGCATCAATCCCGCTGACGGAGAGTCGGCGTTGCATGGGGAGCGCGTTGGCGCCGAGGCGTCCGCCGCCCACCGCTCGCAAATTCACTTGGAGATTCGGGCCCAGTCGCGTGTAGCGCCGCAGGTCGACGAAGAATCGCGCATACGCGATCGGGCCCGGGGTGATGTCGCGAACATCGGGGGTGGTCGGCGCGATCGAATCGAGGACGCCCTTCCCATGTTCGAGCGAGCCATGCAGCAACCAGCCACTGCGCGGGTCCTCGGGTTGGTCCCGGGTATCCAACGTGCCGCTCACCGTGAGCAGGTGCATCACCCCGGCATCCACTTGCGGATTCCGGCGCCACGGCGCGTTGGCATCGATCAGGGAGGGGACATCGAGCGTGCGTCGCGACGACCAGCGTTCATGCGCGACGGTCGCACGGACCTCGGTGGCGCCTGGACCAAACAAGCCGATCGATGCCTCGCCACCATGGCGCAGCCAGTAGTCGCGATAGTCGCGGGTGAAGAGAAAACTCGCGAGGCCGACTTCCGTGTCGCTGAGCTGCCAGTGTTCGACCGCGTCGACTTCGTCATAGAGCCGCCCACCAATCAGTAGTCCCGTCTTCCGCCCCTCGCGCAGCTCCACGCGCAGTCGGTGACCGAGATTTTCCCGATTCCACGCGAGCTGGGACCCCGTGCGGAAGATGCCGAACGCCTCGGCGAGCAGGCCGGTGTCCCCATTGCGCACGCGGAGACGGGGGCCTGCCCACACTGGCAAGCCTTCCGCGCGATTATAGCTGTGGGCGCTGGTGAAAAAGAGGCTGCCGTCCGATCCGTTGGGATCCTCACGCTCCCAGCGCGTCCAGCGCGCCACGCGCTCGACCTCACCGTTCGCGACCAGCGTGTCGCCCGATTCGACGACGGAGACCCGGGCGCTCCAGACGGCGATGTCGCCGCGGACGACCGGTTGATCGGGCGATTCAAAGTGCCCCCCGAGCACCGTGAGATTCCCGTCGATCCGCGCGCTCCCTGCGAGCACGGCATCCCCATTGATGACGAGCAGCTGCCCGAGGATTGTGCCACGCACCAGCGCGCGTCCGCGCAGCACCGCCAGATTCCCGCGCACGGTATCCGTTTCCGCGAGCGTGACATCGCCGCGTACCCGTCGCGTGTCACGGGCATTAAACAGCCGCACCGCCTCCAGGCTGACCCCCCGTGGCACCGTCCCCAAGCGCATCGCGCGCGGATCCTGTCGCGTCTCCGGTGGACGCGGATCCTGCGCCGCCAACGGTTGACCCAAGGGAGCGAGCCCAAGCAGCAGGGCGGTCACCAGCGGAAGATGTCGCATGAGCAGAGACCGTCTGGAGAAACGAAGAGGGGGCATCAATCGGCCGGTGCGCTGAAGCCCAGCCGCCGCATCCGTCGATACAGGTTGGGGCGATCGGTGTGCAACAGCCGCGCCGCCTCCGCCACATTCCCGCGACTGGTCGACAGCGCCGCGGCAATCAGGCGACGTTCATAGGCATCCAGTGCATCGGCCAAGGGGACGGCCGGATCGATAGGCGCATCGGCGGCGCTCGGCGCCCCAGCGTGCGTCATGGCGTTTGCCGTGGCCGGGAGCACACCACGCACATCGGCCTGCGTGATCGCCTGTCCCGCGTGCAGGATGGCGAGCCGTTCCACAATGTTGGCGAGCTCGCGCACGTTCCCTGGCCAGTGGTAATCGGCGAGCGCAACGAGCGCGTCATCGGTCCAGCGCACGAGCGGTTGACCCGTGCGTGACCGATGCCGGTTGGCAAAATGCTGCACCAGCGCGTTCAGGTCGCCGGGACGATCGCGCAACGGCGGCAGCACCATCGGAATGACATTCAGGCGGAAAAAGAGATCCTCCCGAAAGCTCCCGTCGGCGACGGCGCGCGTCAGGTCCTTGTTGGTGGCGGCGAGAATGCGCACATCCACCGGAATCGTCTTCCCGCCGCCAACGCGCTCGACTTCACCGGCCTCGATCGCGCGGAGCAGCTTCGCTTGCGCTTCCGCATGCAGATCGCCGACCTCGTCGAGGAAGAGCGTGCCGGTGTGCGCGAGTTCGAACCGCCCAATGCGCCGCTCCGTGGCTCCCGTGAAGGCGCCGCGCTCATGTCCGAACATTTCGCTCTCGACCAGATCGCGCGGGATGGCCGCACAGTTCACCCGAATGAACGGTCGGTCGCGGCGGCTGCTCGCCGCATGCAGTGCTGCGGCGACGAGCTCTTTGCCCGTACCCGATTCGCCGGTGATGAGCACGCGGGCCTCCGTCGGGCCCACCCGGGCAATCAGCGCGCGCACCTCGCGCATGACCGGCGAGTCGCCGATCATGTCGCCGGTGACCCCGAGCTCCTCGCGCAGCGACCGCGTGGCGCGCCGGGCCTGCCGTAAGGTGTAGGCCGATGCGAGCGCCAGCACCACGCCTTCTGGGGTGAGGGGCTTCTCCAGGAAGGTGAAGGCGCCGAGTTTGGTGGCGCGCACGGCATCGCTGAGGGCCGCTCGGCCGCTCATCATCACCACCGGCAGGTCTGGGTGGCGCTCGCGCAATTTCGCCAGCAGTCCCAAGCCATCAAGCGTGCCGGGCATCATCAAATCGATGAGCGCCACATCGGGCTCATCCTGCGTGGCGATCGCGAGACCGCTCATCCCATCGGCGGCATCGCGCACGTCATAGCCTTCGGCGCCCAGCAGGGCGCCGACCATCCGCCGGATGTTCGGCTCGTCGTCAACGATCAGGACGCTGGGCATGCTCTGGGGTTCGCTGTTCCAGCAGGCGCGTGGTGAACCGCTGCGCTTCACTCACGCGTTCGACTTCCACCGCCACCGTATCGATGTTCCGCTCGAGCGACTCGAGCCGGGCGGCCAGCTCACTGGACATCGCCGTGGGCAACGGACGCCGTGCAATGCGGCGGGCCCACGCCAAGGCGAGTGGCAAACCGACCACCGTCAGCACGAGCGAACCCATGACGATGCCTAAGATGTCCACGGCGCGCTGCGGGACGACGTCCTTGATGGGGATGACGGTTTCTTCCGTACCCTGCAGGAGATGGATCCCCTTGGCGTCCACGTTGATCGTGACGTCTTGCCCCCCGTCGGTACCCTTGATCACGATCGCGCGGGGGAGCTTCTCCACCCGGGAGTTCGCGGCCCCCTTCGTCCCGGCCGGCGGCTGCGTGGTGCCCGTTTTGCTCTGCGCACCCTCCGCGATGCCGTCGGCGATCCCTTGCTTGATATCCTGATAGACCTGCACGTCAGCCTTCCTTGCCGGAGACCGGCAGTAACAGGGTCACGGTGGTACCAACCGCAGGGGCGCTCGTGATCAGAATGTCCCCGTCGTGCGCCGTGAGCGTTTGTCGCGCGATCGCCAGACCGAGCCCCGTCCCGCCGGGCTTGGTGGTGACATAGGGATCAAAGACATGGGCGAGCGCCTCCGGGGCGATCCCGCTGCCGGTGTCCTGCACGACAATCGCGAGTGCGTCGCGTTCGCCACCCGCCGCCGATTCGACGCGGATCGTGAGCGTCCCATCGCAGGGCGAGGCTTCGATGGCGTTGAGCAACACATTGGTCACGGCCCGGGCGAGTGGCTCATGATAGCCGCGGATCAGCGGCAGCTCCGGGGTGATCGTAAGGGTCAGAGGCAGTCGTTCCGGCACGGTGTTGCGGGCAACACGTGCCACCAGTTCCCCCAGGTCAATCTCGGCCAGCGGCCCATCGGGCAGCCGCCCGAACTGCGCAAAACTCCGCGCCATCGTTTCCAAACGCGCCGCTTCTTCCGCCAGCACATCGACCGTGTCACGCAGCTCCTCGGGGGCGCTGCGGCGGAGGCGATCGACGGCGAACCGGATCGGGGTCAGCGGATTCTTGAGCTCGTGGGCAAACCGCCGCGCGGACTCGCGAAAGGCCTCTGCGCGCTCCGCGTCGAGGGCGCGCTGGCGTCCGGTGCGCAACTCCTGCGCCATCGTGCGCATGCTGTTGCGCAGCACCTCGAACTCCGGGGTGCCACGTCGATCGCTCTGCGTGGGAAGCGGAATGTCACTGCGGATCAACCGCGTCCACCCCACGAGTTCGTCGAGCGGGCGGCTGAGCTGACGGCTCAGATGGCCGGCCACGCGTGAGGCGCCAATCGCCACGGCGATCACCACGAAGAGCGCCCCCACGAGAATGAGCCGCATCGTGCGACTGGCGACGAACTCAAAGCGCTTGGCAAGTTCCACCGATTGCCGCAGCTCGGCTTCATGCGTGGCCACCGCCTGTCGTTGCGCTGGCGTCAGCGGCGCGCCCCGCACGGCATCGAGCGCGCGCTCGCCACTCTGCCCGATCCGATCCCATGCCGATCCGGCGGACATGAGCGTCAGCATCCGGCTCGCGGCGCCGGTCCAGACGAGCGACACGACAATCGTCGGCACCACCGCGAAGAGCAACAACATGGCAAAGAGCCGCGAACGGAACGGAGAGCGCACCCATGGGCGCTCCGTACGGTGCAGCGGCCGCACCGGTTTCCCGGAGGGCTCCGCAGGGCTCGATGGCGGGGTTGGCTTCCGCATGTCCTTCATAGTAGCTAATTTACGTAGTTTTCCCGAATGTGGGTCCGCAGCGCGCGGCACGGCCATGGGCTGAGCGGCGGCGCGGACCCGCCCGATCGGGTCCGTTCCGTTGGGTCCGCCGGCGGTGCGCGAAGCACGCGTGCGGATCGTTGATTCTGGAGTGGCATGGCAACGTCGTGGTCTCTCGCCTCACTATTCGCGCAGCGCGCCCGGGTGCACCCCGATCGGCCGCTCGCTGTTGTTGGTGGGCGAAGCTGGAGCTACGGCCAGATCGACCAGCAGGCCGCCGCGCTCGCCGCCGGACTGGCCGAGATGGGGCTCGGGGCCGAGGACCGTATCGCGGTCAATTTGCCCAACGGGGTCGAGTGGATCGTCGCCGTGCTGGGGGCGGCTCGTCTGGGGGCGGTGGTGGTGCCCGTGGGACCGCAGCTCAGCCACCTCGATCTCCGGTATCAGCTGCGGCACGCGGAAGCGAGCGCCGTGGTGACCATCGAACGGTGGGGCGGGGTCGACTACCTGCAGCGCTTTGAAGATCTGTTGGGTGACCTCCCCGACTTGCAGTACGTCATTACGGTGGGTGACGAAGACCTGTGGTACGATGATCGGATCTTCCAGTATGAAGATGTGATCTCGCGCGGGGCGGGACGCCCCGTCCCACCGCAGGATGCCCTGGATGACGCGCGGGACCTCGCCGTGATGTATACGTCGGGGACGATGGGGAAGCCGAAGGGGGTGCAGCTGTCGCACCGGGCGCTGGTCGAGAACGCCGTCCGCACCGTCGAGGTGCTGGGGATGTCCCCCGAGGATCGCGTGCTGGCGCTGGTGCCCTTCTTCGCCAGCTTTGGCTTCAGCATGATGGTGGGGACCCTGACCGCCGGGGCTACGCTCGTGTTGCTGCCGACCTTCGAGGCGGCGGATGCACTGGACCTCTTGGAGGCCGAGCGGGTGTCGGTGTTGCACGGCGTCCCCACGCAGTTCCATCTCCTGCAACGGGAGGTGGCGTTTGACCCGTCACGTCTGCGCACGGTGCGCACTGGCCTGCTGGCCGGGAGTGCGGTGTCCGAAGAGTTGGTTCGCCGCGTGCGTCGCTGGTGCGATGTCGTCGTGGCCTACGGCCTGACGGAAACCGGACCCACTGTGACCCTCACCCGTGCCGGTGACCCCGAAGAACTGCGGGTCAGCAGCGTGGGGCGCCCGCTTCCGGGTGTGGAGGTCATGGCGGTGGATCTGATGACGGGCGTGTTGCACGGCCCCGAAGCGGTTGGCGAGATCGCCGTCCGCGGACCGAACCTGATGCGCGGCTATCTGCGCATGCCGGCTGAGACCGCCAAGGTCCTCACGCCGGAGGGGTTCTTTCTCACCGGTGACATTGGGATCATCGATGAGGACGGGACCGTGAAGATTCTTGGGCGACGTCAGGAGACGATTGCGCGCGGGGGCCTCCAGCTCTATCCGCGGGCCCTCGAAGACCGTCTCCGAACGCACCCGGCTGTAGACGATGTTTGCGTGATCGGGGTCCCCCACGACGTGTTGGGGGAACAGGTCTGCGCCTGCATCGTGCCCGTTGAGGGTGCCGTCATTACTGGCAGCGATATCAAGCGATTCGCCCAGGACATGCTGTCGGCGGCCTCAGTTCCTGATCTCGTCCGGTTCTTCGATGTCCTCCCCCGCACGGGGAGTGGCACGGTCCGACGGCGAGAACTCGCGCGCGCCATTGCGCTCGATCACACTGTTTCGCATTCAGGGTAGGACATGAGTCGACCACATTCCCGGTCCGGGGCCAATTCGGCGTCCCGGTCCATCGCCCCCTTTCATCGGGGGCCGCAGGCCATGACCCCGGTCATGGCGTCTGCCACCGCCTCGTCCGGTACGCCGCCGGTCCATGCGCCCAATGCGGCGCTCCTCATCGACTTCGATAACGTCACGATGGGGATTCGCTCCGACCTGCAGGAGGAGCTCAAGAATCTCCTCTCGTCGGACATCATCAAGGGCAAGGTCGCGGTGCGCCGCGCCTACGCCGACTGGCGCCGGTATCCGCAGTACATCGTGCCGCTCACCGAGTCCTCCATCGACCTCATCTTCGCCCCGGCCTACGGCTCGGCGAAGAAGAACGCGACGGATATCCGGCTCGCCATCGATGCGCTCGAACTCGTCTTCACCCGTCCGGAAATCGGCACCTTCGTGCTCCTCTCCGGCGACTCCGACTTCTCGAGCATGGTCATCAAGCTCAAGGAGTACGGCAAGTACGTGATCGGGGTGGGCATTCGCGAATCGTCCAGCGATCTGCTGGTGATGAATTGCGATGAGTACTACTCGTACAACGCCCTCGCCGGCCTTGTGAAGACTGGCGACGACGAGTCCACCCGCTGGGATCCGTGGCAGCTCGTCACCGAAGCGATCGGCCGCATGAAGCGGAACGGCGATGTCATGCGCTCCGATCGCCTCAAGCAGGTCATGCAGGAAATCGACGCCTCCTTCGACGAGAAGAACCTCGGCATGCCGAAGTTCTCCCGCTTCGTGCAGGATGCCGTGCACCGCGGGCTGCTCAAGGCCACCAAGCTCGAGAGCGGACAGCTCGAAGTCGATCTCCCCGATGGCACCCGCACGGTCGCCGCACCGGCCGCCACCGTGGCGTCGGCCGAGAGCCCGACCGACAGCGCCGACGAGACCGACGACGTAGTTGCCGGTGAGGCGCCGGTCGATGGAGCCCCGCGCCGCGAAGAGCGGGAAGATCGTGAGGGCCGTCGTGGCCGTCGCGGCCGTCGCGGTCGCGGCCGTGGTCGCGATCGTGGTGAGCGTGGCGAACGGGTCGAGGGTGACGCCGGAACGGACGCCGCGGCCGACAGCGCCGTGGGATCCGATTCCACCAGCACCGACGATGTGGTCGCCTCGGCGGACACGCCCGTCGTGTCCACGCCCGTCGTGTCCACGCCAATCGTCTCCGCGCCAGTCGCGACGCCAAGCGCGACGCCGACGACGGAGGCCGTGGTCCCAGGGTTCGGGAACCCGGTGGCCGCTGAGGTGGGCACCAATGGGGAGCGGTTGACGCGCCATGAAGCCTTCGATCTCGTCCGTCGGTCGGTCGAATCGCTGGTCGTGGCCGATGAGGTCACCAGTGCCAGCGCGGCCCGTCAGCGCGCCTTCGAGCTGCTCGGCCGAAACAGCGAGTCGCTGAGCGCGCGCAACTTCGAGCGGATCCTTCAGGATGCGCACGATGCGAACATGATCGACCTGCGTCGTCGTGGGAACGACTTCGAAGTCGCCCGGGCCGCTGAGGCGGCGTCGATCGTCGAGCAGTTGAAGGAAGTGGAGGCGGTGCAGAAGGCGGCCGCCATCGCCGCCGCTGGCCCGCAAGCGCCAGCGCCCCGCGGCATGGGCGCGCGTGGGGTCGCCCCCCGCGGGATGGCCGGCCGGAAGGGCCCGATGGGTCCCCCGCCCGAGCTGCTCATGGTCGGGATCGTCGGAACCTCGGCCTCCGCGCAGCCGGTCAGCGCGCCGGCCGCGGTCGCGGTCGCGGTCGCGGCCCCGGTCCCAGCCGTCGTGGCGGCGCCCGTCGCTCCGGTAGCGGCGCCCGTTGCGGCGCCGGCCGTCGTGGCGGCCCCGGTACCCCCCGCCGCCGAGGACGCCCCGGCGGCCAAGGCGGCCCCGAAGGCCCCGGCAAAGGGTTCGCCTAAGGGTGGAGCCAAGGCGGCCCCGAAAACGGCCACCAAGGCGCCGGCCAAGCCCGCGGC
>JBAXMW010000051.1:0-16852 GCA_037134115.1 Gemmatimonadaceae bacterium
GGGTCCCGGCGTCAGGCCGGGACCGGGCCGATTACTTGAAGCTCTGGATCAGGCTGCTGATCGTCAGGCTCCAGCCATCGACGAGCACAAAGAGCAGGAGCTTGAAGGGGAGCGAGATCATGGCCGGGGGGAGCATCATCATCCCCATACTCATGAGGACGGAGGCCACGACGGTGTCGATGATGATGAACGGCAGGTAGATCGCGAACCCGATCTGGAAGGCGGTCCGCAGCTCACTGGCGACGAATGCGGACATCACGACATGGATCGGCACATCATCGACCGACTTGGGACGCTTGAGTCGGCTGAGTTCGACGAACGTCTGGAGGTCGGACGAGCGGGTCTGCTTGAGCATGAAGGCCCGGATCGGCTTGACGCCGGTCTTCATCATTTCGACCTGACTGATTTTGCCATCGAGCCAGGGGGTGAGGGCCTGCTCGTTGACCTGCGCGAGCGTGGGGGCCATCACGAAGCCGGTCAGCAGGAGGGCGAGGGCGCCGATCAGCTGTGCCGGGGGGGCGCTCTGGGTGCCCATGGCCTGCTTCAGGAAGTGCAGGACGATGAGGATCCGGGTGAAGCCGGTCATCATCAGGAGGAGCGTCGGCAGCAGCGACAGCATCCCCATGATGACGACGACGCCCACGGTGCCATTCAGGCGCAGACCGCCATCCTTTTCGTTCCCCAGCTTGACGTCCATCTGCGGCAGGAGCCGCATCATGGCCTCGTCGGTGGAGACACTGGCGGGCTGCGCGACGTTCGGTGACGCGCCATTCGCAGCGGCAGCCGCGGAGTCGGCCGCCTGTCGGGCCGGGGCGCTGATTGGCGCCGAGGCCGGGAGGCCATTGGGGCGCGCCGCGACCGGCGCGGGGGGAAGTGCGGTCCCGGTCGGCGCCGGCACCGCCGTCGCTGGACGGGGGGCCGCGACGGCCGGGGCTGCCGCCCGAGCCGCTGCTTGGGCCGCAGCCGGAGCTGCTGGGGGAATCGGCGGCGCGGGGGGCGTGGCCACCTGCGCGAACGCCGGCCGGGCCGCCGTCGCGCTCAGCACCATCGCCGCGGCAAAGACGGCCAGCCGCATCGCCCCACGGAGGGACCCGCCGAAGACCGCGGCCACCGTGGGCGCCGACGGAACCTTGGACGACGCCATCGGCGACGCCATCGGCAACGCCGTCGGCGACGCGGGCACTGCGGGAGCGACCGGCGACATCACCGGCGACATCACCGGCGCGGCCGTGTAGAAGGCGGGCGAGGGGAGCGCGGCCGCCTGCGCCGGCACCCACCCGCCTGTCACGCCCACCGGCGTCGCCACCGGGGCTGCGGCGACCGGCGTGGCCGTCGTGGCCGCTTCCCGGAGCGCCTTACCGAAGGCCCCGGGGACAAACTGGGCCAGCGAGGCCATCGCCCGCGGGCTCGAGACCTGCGGCGTCGGCACCTGGCTGCTCGCCAGCACGCGGAGACGATCGGCCTCATCCAGTTCAAACAACGGACGCACGCCGCCATCGCTGACCGACACCGCCATCACCTTCTCACCAACTCGCACGATGGCCAACCCCGCCTTGGGGCCGAGCGACGTGCGCTGGACCACCTCCACCGCGACCCGGGTCTTCGGCGACAGGCTGACCCGCCCGAAGCGCTTGAGCGCCCACAGGCAGATCGCACCCAGCCCCAGCACAAAGGCCAGCGCCGCCAGCACGCCCAACCCGGCGATCAGCACGCGCGATACCCCGCAGGTGAAGAGGTGATCAGCAAGGACATCAGCCTTTCGACCGCTTCGTGTTGGGGCCAGAGGCCACCAGTCGCGTGATGCGGACACCGAAGTGTTCGCCGATCACCACCACTTCGCCCTCGGCGAAATGCCGATCGCCAACAAAAATGTCGATCGGATCACCAGCGAGCCGCTCCAGCTGGATCACCGCGCCGCGTCCCATGCGGAGCAGTTCATCCACCGTCATGCTCGTCCGGCCCAGCTCGATGGACACGGGCAACGTCAGATCCAGCAGCATGCCGATCGGCGCTTCCGCACCGGTACCAGCCGACTGCTCCAACTCGGCGAACTGCGCCGACTGCGCGCTGGAGACCAGCGCGTCGATCTCAGCGGGGGTCATTCAAACGTCTCGGTATCAGGGTTCATGGAGACAGAGGGCGCGAAATCCAGCACACGGATGGCGAGGTTGCCGTTCACCCGGCCCGCATGGCCGATGAACCGCTCCTGCGATGCCGCGCGCACAATCACCTTGGCATCCTTCGGAATCCCCGTGGGGATCACCGAACCGACCTCCAGTTTGGACAGGTCGCGCATGCTGATCTGGAAATCCGGCAACCGGGCCGACATCGGCACCTGCGTGGCGCGGACCGTGGACTCACTGCGCTTCCGGGCCGCTTCACGCTCCGCCGCATTCGCATGAATCGCCGCGATGCGCTGATGGCCACTGGAGGTGAAAAACTTGTCGAGGACGGAGAAGGGCAGGCTGATCAGGATCAGGCTGCTCACCGCGTTGAACGTGAACTCCAGATTCGCCACCAGGACTTCTTCTTCGCGATTGACCGCGCGCAGAATTTCCGGCGATGATTCGAAGCCCGAGTACTCGAGCGCCATGGGGACATGATCGCCCCAGATCTCCGTCAGGAGCGAACCGATCCGCTCCGCCACGCCCTGCACGGCGATGCGTTCGATCGGCGTCAGCGCCCGCGTGAGGGGCGTACCACTGCCGGTCCCGCCAAAGAGGCGGTCGACCATGAAATTCGAAAACTCCGGCCCAATATCCACGATGGCCGACTGGCCGGTCCCATCGATGTCGAAGAGATAGGAGGCACAGGGCATGGGGAGCGACAGCGTGAACTCCCGGAAGGAGAACTGCTCGACGCTTTGCAGCCGGATATCGACCTGCCCACGGACACGCGAGACGAGCCACCCTTCGAACCCCTTCACCAGGCGTTCGTACATGGCTTCCAAGGAACGCAACCGCTCCTTGGAGACGCGATGTGGGCGGCGCCAGTCATAGACCGGCGCGGCCATCACGGCCTCGTCCATGTCCGACTCGCCCGACGATGGGGCGTAGGATTGATCCGGCGTCATGGCAGTTACTGGACGACGAACTGCGAAAAGTAGAGACGCTTCGCCGAGTTCTTGCCGAAGCGGACGTTGATCTGTTCCAGCAGCTCCGTCTTGAGCGCTTCGCGCGCCCCAATGTCACTGAGCTGTTCGATCGTCTTGGCACCCAGATCCGTCAGGATCACATCCCGGAGCTCGGCATCGCGGGCCTTGAGCGCCTCGAGGGCCACACCATTGCCGGCCTCGATGGCGATCGTCAACATGAGGAAGCGACTGCCGCCGCTGCCAGCCGGGTTGAGGACGAGGTTTTCGAGGACGCGCACATTCGATTCCCCTTCCTTCCCCTTCTCCCCTTCACCCTTCGCGGCATGTTCACCTTCAGCCGCCGCCGCCGTATCCGCCGGGGCGTGCGCTTCGATGGTCTTCCCCATCTTCTTGGCCATGATCGGGCTCACCACGCCAGCGCCCGTGCCAATACCGATGGCGAGGGCCACCGAGACGAACGCGATCAGCATGACCTTGCTCGGGGAGCCTCCAGCGGCCTGTTCGGCATCACCTTCGTTTTCCGGAGCGGGAGCGTTTGCGGACATAAATGGGATCGGGCAGAGTGAGAGGCAGCAGCTGCTCAGTATGCAGGGATGGTGCCACAATAGACGACAGACGGGCCGTCCGGGTCAATTCGACGGCTAACCCATTGTGTAACAATGTATTACAAAGTTCACGACGACGGGACGTTCTGGGAAAATCAGCCACCGGGCCCGCGGCACCGGTCGCCCTCCCCGGCATTTTCTGCCCCCCCAAACGGACCGCAGGCGGCGGGGACGACCCTGAAGGTCACCCCCGCCGCCCGCGTGTCTTACCTCAGCTCACGCTTACCGCTTGATGTTCAGCAGTTCCTGCAGGATTTCGTCCGAGGTCGTGACCACCTTGCCGTTCGCCTGGAAGGCACGCTGGGCCACAATCATGTTGGTGAATTCCTGCGCCAGGTCGACGTTGGACATTTCCAGCGCCTGACTGGTGAGCTGCGAGCTGGCGCTTTCGCCAGCAAAGCCGATCATCGCTTCACCCGACACTTCCGACGCCTGATACATGTTGTCACCGGCGCGGGTCATACCCCCCGGGTTCCGGAAGTCGGCCAGCACCATGCGGGCGAGCGTCGACGTGGTGCCGTTGCTGAAGTAGCCCGTGATGAAACCGGTCCGGTCAATCGCGAAGTTCTGCAGCAAGCCCGAGCCATAACCATCCTGCCCACCCAGCGATGCCGTGGAGGAGGAGGCGGCAAACTGGGTCAGCCCGTTGACATCGCCGCCGAACTTGACGTTGATCTGGAGCGGTTCGCCGCCCTGGACGGCAAAGTCGACCTTGAACGGATCTTCGGTGCTCAGGATACCCTGCGCATCAAAGGTCAGGACCCCGCTGTTGACCCCGGCCGCCGGCGTGGTCGGCGTCATCGCGTAGGAAATCTGCAGCCCCGTGGAGGCTGGCATCCCCCCCGCAAAGGTGATCTTCGGCGGCGAACCGGCCGTAAACGTCCAGTCCCCTGGCGAGGAATACACCTTCCCGCTGTTCCCAACCACCGTGACATTCGCCGGATCGATCTCGTAGCCGGCCGGCACGGTCGGCAGCGTGAACGGCGTCGGCGGCGTGGCGGTGTCCGTGGTGGTCGTCTGCGTGATCGCCGAGGTCATCGGGTCGAGACGCCAGTTCCATTCGTTATCGCCGGTCTTCCACATCTGAATCTTCACGTCGTGCTTGGCGCCCTGGCTGTCGTACACAACGGTCTGGGTTTCCGCCCACGCCTTTTCATTCTCTGGCAGCGCCCGATCGGCGGCACTCGTGAACGTGCCGGTGAACACCGGCGCCGAGGCATTCAGGTTCCCCGTCATCGAGGAATTCCCGGTCGCCCGGGCCGGCACTTTCTGTCCGAACGGCAGCTGGATGTCGGTCACGCCACCCTGCGCGATGCCGTCGATATACATCTGCCCCTGCACGATGCCGCTGCTCCCCTGCGACACGAGGTTCCCGGCGTCGTCGAGCTGGAAGTTGCCAGCCCGGGTGTACATCGTGTCGTTCCCCTTCCGGACCACGAAGAAGGAGTTGCCATTGATGGCGACGTCGGTGTTGCGCCCGGTCGATTCCGTCGCACCCTGCGTCAGCACCTGATCAATGGATCCAATCTGCATCCCCAGGCCGATCTGCATCGCGTTCGCACCACCCTGTCCACCACGGGCCTGCGTCGCGCTCTGCATCAACTGGGCAAAACTTTCCTTGAAGGTGACACGACCCGACTTAAAACCGACCGTGTTGACGTTGGCAATGTTATTACCAATCACGTCCATGCGGACCTGCGTGTTGCGCAGGCCGGAGACGCCGTCATAAAGCGAACGAAGCATACTGTGTGGTCCTCGGGGTGGTCGCGGTCAGCCGCGGATCTGGGTCAACTTCGACATCGGCAGCGATAACACGTTGCCAATCATCAGGATGGGATTGCCTTGCTCGTACCGCAGACCGGTGATCCGTCCGGTCGTGTACGTCGTCGCCTGCTGCCACTGCTGGCTGCCATCCTGTGCAACCGCGAACTCATAGCGATACTGTCCCGCCGCAAGCGGCGGAGTGAACGTCACATCGCGCAGATTGATCTGCTGCTGTCCCGTTCCTACTGCAGGAATCGTGCCTTCCGAAATGACCTTTCCTGCCGCATCGAGGACATTGAGGCGTCCACGTCCGCTCTTGGTGCCCGTGTCCACCACGACACTCCCAGCGCCGTCACTATCGACGAACATCGTGTTCCCTGTGGTGACCGCCGTCTTCCCCACCGCGGCCATCGCCATCTGCCCTTCCATCATGTGCGCCACGTCATCGGCGGCCTGCGACTGCCCCGCCTTCAGCGCTTCGATCGCCGCAGCCATCGCCGCCTGCGTCGCCTTGGCTTCGGTCGTTGAGCTGTTCAGCTGCTGCAGCTGCTCCACCGTGGAGAACTGCGCCAGCTGGGCCGCCATATCCTTGCCGTCCATGGGATTCAGGGGATCCTGATTCTTGAGCTGGGCCACCAGCATCTTCAGGAACTCATCCTTCCCCATCGGATTCAACTTCGAGCCGCTGGGTGCCGACACTGAAGGTGACGCCGGGGTGCCGGCATCCATGGCGGTCGCAGACGGCACGACGGTATTACGGACCGATGAAATCATGCCTCGTCCTGGTTGGTCGTCTCGCGACGGTTGCGACGGCCTTCACCGTCCCGCGCCGCCTCACGTTCGTTCGTGCGCGCATCGCGCGACTGCCGGGCGTTCTCCTGCCGGTCCCACTCACGCGCGGCCGACGACCGCTCGCGCTGTCCCTGGAAACCACTGCCGTCCCCCGACGCGGACTGCTGGGCCAGCGCCGCAGCCACCGCTTCGCGATCCGTGAACGCGGAGCGCACCGCCTCCGGACGCTCGGTCCGCGCACCCGCCGAGATCCGGACGGTGTCACCGTCCAGCCCCTGACGGCCCAGCGCTTCCTGCAGCGCGCCGGTGCGGAGCCGCATCTGTTCGGCGCTCGACGCATCCGTGCTGATGTGCGTTTCAATCGCCGACCCGCGCATCCCGATCGTGATCCGATCCTGTCCGCCATCGGCCGCATCCACCGTCATCGTCAACCGCGAAACCGTCCCGGCCGGCGCGCTGTCACGCAGCGCCTGCAGATCGGAGACCCGTTCCGCCGAGGAGACCGCCGCCGGTCCTGTCGGCGGCACCACGCCCGTGGGCGTCGAGATCAACGGCGTCGCCGCCGTACCACTCGGCGCAAGCGTGCCCGTCCGGTCATCCGTCGTCTGTGCGCGACGCCCGCCACCGCTCCGACGGAGCAGCGCACCGAGCGCGCTGTCGTCGCGGGTCGTGTCCCCCATGTTGCCCTGCTCGTTGCCACCGGTGGAGCGCCCAGTATTGGGCGCGAACGAGGCGGTGCCAGCGTTCATCGACGGCGCGGCATTCATGCCGCGACCGACCGATGCGGTCTGCGCGACCCCTGCCACACCAGCCCGACCCGCGACGCCGGCAACCCCCGCCACCTGCGCCATGCCCGCCGGTCCCTGCATCATCGCGACCGTCATCGGCGCGACCGTCATCGGCGCGACCGTGGTCATCCCCGCGGCGAGCCCTGCACTCCCCCCGCGCGTCGTATTGCCAAGCTCGAGATGCCCCGGATCCCGCGGTCCGAGCGTCCGCAGCCCTTCTTCCGCCGCGATCTGCTGCAGCCGCGCAAAGCCAGCGGCATTCGTGTAGGCGCCGTCGATCTGCACATCGACCGCTTCCCCACGCGTATGCGCGGAATCACGCGTCCAGGTCACCACGGCGCCCGGCTGCGTACGCCCCTGCTCGTAGAGCGCGTCTTGACGCGCCTGCGTCCGCACCGTTTCCACGATGGTCACATCGTGACCGAATTCACTCTTCATCCGCTCGACCACGCGACCGAGCTTCTGCTGCAGCTCCGGCGCCAGCGCGGTCGTATCGCGCACGGCGGTCGTAGTGGACGCCGTGGCGCTGGCGGCAGTGGCCCCCGCAACGTTCGCGTTGGCGGCGTTTGCCCGGGCCAACAACGATTCCAGACCGGCACGCAGTGCGTCACTGCCCGCTTCTTCGCCGAGCCCCAATGCCGCGAGCGTCTCCTTCGATCCGAGGGCGCCGCCTCGGCGCCCCACGATCCGCCCCAGGACATCGTTCACGCGCGCCGTATCTGAGCTCCCGCGGCGTCCGGCGGCGGCCAGCGCCGCACCGGTCCGCGTGGTACCCGCTCGCGTCACGCCCACCAGCGCTGCCGACGGATCATCGGTCGGCTCTGCGCCGCCGAAGCCACCATCCAGCAGCTGCGAGAGCAGCGCCGCCGGATCCGTGACCGGCGTGGTGCCGGTGGCCGTGGCGGTGTTCGCGCGCGCCAGGAGCGCCATCAAGGCCTCCAGCGCCTTCGCGTCCGACGACCCGGCATCCGATGCCGCACCGCGGCGCCCGGCCAGACGACCCAGCACTTCCGTCAACTGCGCACGATTGGCAGCGACGGTCCGCTCCGCGTCCGACGCCCCCTTCAGCGCCGTACCGGTCGGGGCGGACGCGCCCGTGTCCTTCAAAATGCCATAGCGAAGCATGTCCGCCGTCTGCTCAGAGCTGATCGCCGACGGCTCCACCTGCTCCAGCAGCTGATCCAGGAGCGCGGCGGGGTTAGCGGACTCATCTGTAGAGGGCTTCCCTTGAACGCTCTTCAATCCCGCCGAGGCCACCATCGGCACATCGGCGCCCGCCAGCAGCGCGAGCAGCGCCGAGAAGTCGGTGCGCGGCGCGCCCTTCGCGCGGCCGCGTCCCGTCGGAGCGGCTGCCTCCGTGGCGTGGTCCATCCCATCCACCGGGCGCGTCGGACGCGCCGTCAGCTCGAGCCCCGCAAAGGAGCCCATGGGCGTGATCTCCATGCTCACGGCGTGCCCCCCGCATCGTGACCCGTCGCCTTCGAAATGGCGGCCGCGCGGGCCGCTGGAAACTGTGCGAGAATGGCCGCCGCCGACTTGTTGCTCATGAGCCCCACGATGGTTCGGACATCGGCCTCAGGCATCTGCTCCAACACTTTCGCCGCGTCCTTCGGGGACATGGCGGTGAAAATCTTCGCCAGCCGTTGCTCCGGAATCGCCGCACCGGCTTCGGTGCGCGCCTGCCGGACCACGCTGGACAGCTTCGCCGTATCCGGCATCCCCTTCGCGGCCGGCTTGCCCGCCGCTGGCGTGGCCGTGGCCGTCACCGGCGCGGTCGTCTTGAGGGCGGCAGCCGGGGCCGTTGCCGGCGGCGCGGTCTTGGTGGCCGCAGCGGGCGCCGCAGCGGGGGCCGCAGCGGGCGCCGCATGTTCCGCCGGGGCATGTTCCGCAGTCGGCGTCTTCGCCGCTGGCACCGCCGCCAGCGCCGGCGCCGCATGCGCCTCCGCCGGAGCGTGCGTGCTGTCAGAGCCTGGCAGCGCGGCCGAATCCGGATGCGCCGCAAGCGCCGCACTGTCGCTCGGGGCCACCGCGTGCTCCGCCTTCGTGCTGTCCGCCTTCGGATGCGCCTTCAGGCTGTCCGCGAGATGCGTCGAGTCCGCGACATACTGCTTGGTCGCGCGCATGTAGCCAAAGCCGGTCCCGCCACCGAGGCCGGCCAGCAACGCGATCACTGCAGGGAGAATCAACTTCTTCATGACGTCCGTCCGTCGTTCCTGAGGGAGTCCTGCGCCGCGTCCGCACTCCGGCCAAACCGCCCGAGCGCGATCTCGTCCATCTGCACCCGGTCCCGCGCGGCTTCCTCAGCCTGCCAGCGCGCGACATGATGCTCCTTCAACCGATCCAGTACACGACGATCACGCGCGGCAATCGTCAACGCGTCCTGCGCCTCCTGGACCACCTGCTCCGCCGCCTGCACCGATTCATCGGCCATCATCACCCGCTCGTCGAGCGCCGTCAGCGCCACCCCGAGCTGCTGCAGATGCCCCACCCGGGTCACCTGCTGATGCGCCGATCGCACTTCGCCCTGGGCCGCGTCCCGCAACGCTGCCAGCGCGTCATGCTCCCGCTGCGCCGCCTCGGCCACCTGTCGCGCCGAGGCGACCACGCGGGCCTTGGCCTGTTCGGCCTCTTGGCGCAGTTCGAGCAATCGCTGCAACCGAAACTTGAACATCAGCGCGCCCCACCCACGGACTGCTCAATCGCCTCGGCGATCCGCAAGAGGTCCGCATAGGTGTCGCCATACGCTGAAATTTCATCGGGACGCTGCTGGAGAAACTCCAGCACACGCTGCCGATATTGGATGGCCGCGTCCACATACGGGCTACTCCCCCGCTGGTACGCTCCCACCATGATCAGATCTTCCTTTTCGCGGTACGCCGCCTCCAGCCGCAACATGGCCGTGCCGGCCCGCTTCTGTCCCGCATTGATGATGTGATCCCGGACCCGGCTCTTGGATTCGAGCACATCGATCGCCGGAAAATGATTCTGTCCCGCGAGTCGCCGCGTCAGCACCACGTGACCGTCCAGAATGGACCGCGCCGCGTCCGCCACCGGCTCGTTGAAATCGTCACCGTCCACCAGCACGGTGTAAATACCGGTGATCCCGCCACGCTCCCCGTTCCCGGCCCGTTCCAGGAGACGGGGAAGCGCAGCAAACACCGAGGGTGGATAGCCCTTGGTGGTGGGCGGTTCTCCGGTGGCCAGCCCAATCTCTCGCCACGCCATCGCGACACGAGTGACCGAGTCGACCATCAACAGCACCTGCTGCCCCTGATCACGGAAATACTCCGCGATCGCCGTTGCGACGAGCGCCCCGCGCGCTCGAATCAACGCGGCCTGATCGCCCGTAGCCACAATGACCACGGAGCGCGCCAGCCCTTCAGGGCCCAAGGAGTTCTCGATGAACTCCCGGACTTCGCGACCACGCTCACCCAGCAGCGCAATCACGTTGACGTCGGCCTGCGCATGCCGGGCAATCATCCCCAGCATCGTGCTCTTGCCCACGCCCGAACCGGCAAAAATCCCCACGCGCTGTCCACGCCCGAACGTGAGCAGCCCGTCAATCGCCCGCACGCCCGTTTCGAGCGGTCGATCGATGGTTTCCCGTACGAGAGGATTGGGAGGCTCAGCGGACAGTGGCACCCGCGCCACCACGTCGAGCTTTCCCTTGCCGTCAATGGGATGTCCGAGCCCGTTCAATACGCGCCCCAACAACCCAGGTCCTACATCCACCCCAAACGTCCGACCGAGCGGTTGCACCGCACAACCAGGATGCAGCCCATCGAGATCCCCGAGCGGCATCAACAGCACGCCGCGTTCATGGAATCCCACGACTTCGGCCAACACCGTCCGATCCGCCGCATGACTCACCACGCGGCAGAGCGCGCCAAGCCCGACATCGAGGCCCGTCGCCTCGAGGACCAGGCCAACCACACGCGTCACCTTGCCGTAGGAGGCCAGACGCTCCGCGCTCGCCAGACGATCGAGCAGCGATTCCACCGACGGCCCAAAGGCCGCGCCGAAGGCCGGATCCGCATGCACCGAAAAACTCATGCCCCCACCTGCGCCAACGAGCGATAGACCCGCTCCAGCGCACTGTCGATGCGCCCATCAATGATCCGTTCGCGCCCTTCCGTCAGGCAGCCACCCCGAATCACCGACGCATCCGCCACCAAGCGCACCGTGGCCCCGACATGCTCGGGCCCACTGAACCGCTCGCAGGCCGCGAGGTCCTCCGGATGCACGCGCACCGTGACCGATTCTGTCATCGGGAACTGCGCCACCGCGCGCTGCACGAGCGTCGCCACCAGCTCCGGGTCCGCCGTGATTTCGCGCTGCACCAGATGGCGCGCGATCGCGATGGCCAGCGCCGTGATGTTCTCTTCCGCGTTCGCCACCCACCGGGCCGTATGCTGCCCCACCGAGTCGGCCGCCTCACCCAGTGCGCCCATCGCCGAGGCGATGGCCGCATTGTGGGCCTCGCGGGCCACCTGCTGGCCTTCGTCGAAGCCGCGATCGTACGCATCGGCTTCGCGGCGCGCGCGCTCCTCGGCCTCCACCATGCGCTGCGCCATCTCGACGTCGATGGCGGGGATTCCGCCCATCGGCGTCGGCAGGCGCACCTCCTCCCACACCTTCGTGTAGTCGGGGACCGAGAGCTCGTCGAGCTCCCAGGGGGAGGTGAAGGGCGCGGGGCGCGGGACGTCAGATGATGACATCGTCCGCCCCGCTGCTGAGGACCACTTCGCCGCTCTCCTCGAGGGCGCGGAGCTTGGCCACGATATCGGCCTGCGCCGCTTCCACGTCGCGCATCTTGACCGGGCCGAGGAACTCGATCTCTTCCTTGAGCCCCGACACCGCACGCTGCGACATGACCCCCATGATCTTGGACTTGAGCTCCGGCGTCGCGGCCTTGAGGGCCAGCGCCAGCTGCTTGACGTCCACTTCGCGAAGCACGCGCTGCAGCGACTTGTCGTCGAGCGTAACCAGATCCTCGAAGACGAACATGAGGTTCTTGATCTGATCGCTGAGCGCCGCATCCCGATCCGACACCAGATCGAGCACACTCTTCTCGACGGTGGCACTGACCAGGTTGAGGATGGCGGCGACCGCCGACGGCCCACCGATGCTGAGGCCCGCCGAGAAGGCGAGATCGGCCTCGTTGGCCAGCGCTCGCTCGACGAGTGAGATCATCTCCGGCGAGACCTTGTCCATGCAGGCGATGCGATACATCACATCACCGCCCAACCCGGGCTCCAATTCCCGCAGGATGGCCGCCACAGCATTCGGATCCAGGTGGGCGAGCACCAGCGCGATGGTCTGCGGATGCTCACCACGCAGCGTGTTGCTCAGCTGCTGTGGATCGGCGCGCTTCAGCTTGTTGAACCGGTCGCTGTTGGACAGCTGCCCGTTGATGCGCTTGAGAATCAGGCTGGCCTTGTTGGCGCCAAACGCCTGGTCGAGCACGTCCCGGGCAAAATCCACACCGCCACTCGCCAACGACTGCACCCCGAGGGTCAGCTCGAGGTATTCGTTCAGCACCTGCGCCGTAGTCGCAGGGGGCACGCGCTCCAGCTGCGCCATTTCCAGCGCCATGATTTCCGCTTCATCGGGCGCCAACGACGACGTGAGACGCGCCGCATAGGCCGTCCCCAACGCCGAGCACACGATCGCCGCCTTTT
The DNA here is from genome assembly GCA_037134115.1 of Gemmatimonadaceae bacterium. Taxonomy (GTDB): domain Bacteria; phylum Gemmatimonadota; class Gemmatimonadetes; order Gemmatimonadales; family Gemmatimonadaceae; genus Gemmatimonas. Next base: position 12,725 of record JBAXMW010000051.1, read on the forward strand.
GGCGGCCCGTGAGCCGGTCGTATTCGTACTTGTCGTTATAGCGCGTGACAGCGGTCATGGCAGGTCAGAACTGTTCAGATCAGTCGCGGAGCCACTCACGAACCACCTTGATCGCGGCATCCGGTCGCTGTTCGACCGTGGCAATCGCTTGTTCGCGTTCGGGGCTGATCACTTCAGGGGGGAGAATCACCGGCGGCCGCACGGGCTCCGGGATCACCACGGGTTCCATCACCGGCGGCAGCGCCGCCTGCATCTGTGACGACGCCGGCAGCTCCGCGAAGTTCGCGGACGGCAACGTCATCGCGGCCTGCGCCGGCACCATCTTCTTCCCCGGACGCAACGCCAGCAGCGTCGCCGTGCCCACGATCAGCAGGACCACCAAGGCGGTGATCGCGATCAGTGGCTTGGGGTTGTTCTGAATGCGCGTCAGCATGTCCGGCGTGGGGAGCGAATCCTTCCGCACCACCATCGGCGCGGGCATGTCAAACGGCGCGCTCACCACCGACATCATATCGCCGCGCGTGGAGTCCACGCCGAGCGCATTCCGCACCAGGGCTTCAATCCGCGCCATCTCTTCCGGGCTGCGCGGCGTCACCGTCGGGGCCGTCGCCGTCGCCGGCGCCGAATCCCCCGCCCCGGCCGGACGCTCCACCCGATCGGCCACCAGCACGGCCACCGTCATCTTCTTGAGATTGCCAATCGCGCCGCTGAACGTCTCCACGCTGCGCGTCGTTTCAAACGACGTCGCCGTCTGCGTGTACCCCGCCCCCTGCTGCGGCGCGCTCGGCGTCACTTCCGACTTCTGCTCGGTGGTGGCCACCTGCTTTTCCGGATCCACCGCCTGCGTCGTCCGTTCGACCTTATCGAAGTTGATCGACGCCGACACTTGCACCTTCGCATTCCCGTTGCCCACGAGGCTCGAAAGCAGCCGGTCCGCCTTCTGTTCCAGATACTGTTCCACTTCCCGCTGCACGGCGAGCTGGCGGCTCGACAGACCGGCGAGTGAGCCGTCGTCGTTCATCGTCAGCGCTTGACCGCGTGAATCCACAATCGTCACGCGCTCCGGATCGAGCCCGCCCACGCTGCTCGCGACCAAGCTCGCAATGCCGCGCACCGTTTCCGTCCGCGGCGCTTCGCCGTTCTTCATGGCGAGCGTGACCGACGCCTTCGACGGCCGCTCATTCGCCTTGAACAGCTGATCATCTTCGAGCGCGAGGTGCACCTGCACCGCCTCGACATTCGCCATCTTGCCGATCGTGCGCTCCAATTCCCCCTCGAGGGCGCGGCGCAGATTGATGCGCTGCGTGAAGTCGGTCATCCCCCACGTCGGCTTGTCGAACAGCTCGAGCCCAGGACGCCCCGCATCCGGCATCGCTTCCGCCGCCAGCGTCACGCGGGCCCGCGCCAGATCAGCGCTCCCCACCATGATCGTGCTGCCGGTGTTATCGAGCTGGAAGACAATCCCGGATTCCGTGAGCTTGTCGGTCATCTTCTTAACTTGCTCGACCGGAACATCAGAGTACAGCGGCACCAGTGTCGGCTTGGTGGCCCAGCGGGACACGCCAAAGACCAACGCCGTGACCACGACGCCCACCGCGATGATGGCGGCCTGGCGACCGGACCCGAGACGGCCGAGGAGAGAATCTGCGAGAGAAGCCATGGGGAAACCGGGACTCAGGACTGCATGTTGATGACGGTCCGGTAGGCCTCAACGACCTTGTTGCGCATCTCGACCAGCAGGTCGAGGGCAATCCCGGCTTCTTCAGTGGCGGCCATGACCTGATGCAATTCGACGTTCTCGCCGCGTGCGAAGCGCTCGGTGAGCTGCGAGGCGTTGTCGCGGGCATCCGAGACGCCGTTGAGCGCCTTGGTCAGCGCGCTGCCGAAGGAGGATTCCCCTTCGCCAATGACCGGCACGGCGCGGGCACCGCTGTCGCGTCCCTGGAACTCCGGGAGCGCACGGGTCAGAAGATCGAGTCGGGTCTGCATCAGTCAGGTTCCGTCGTGTGGATCAGGCGCGGACATCGAGGCGGACACCCCGCGCCGTCGGCGGCGCTGGGTGGGTGACCGCCTTGACGCGGCCATACGTCAGCGGCCCAAGGGCCGCCGTCTTCGCGAAAAAGGTCCGCTCTTCCGTCGTCAGCACGCCCCAGAGCACCGGATCCGTCCCGGCCGGCGCTTCCATGGGGACCGCGCTGTGGGCACCACCCTGACCGGCGATCGGGGTCTGCGTCGGCAACGTGGGCCGCGCGACCGATGCGCCAGTGGGCGCGCCTGCCGGGGTCCCCATGCTGCCGGCGCGGTCCGTCTGCGGACGCGCCACATCCGGACGGCCCATGGGGCCGAGGCTGCCGAGAAGCGGGTTGGAGATGCCGTTGATGCTCATGCGAAAATCCGGAGAAAGGCCGACGTCAGCAGACGTCAGATGTCGAGCGAGGCGCGGAGAATGGACTTCGCGGTCTGGAAGACCGAGGCGTTGGCTTCATAGATCCGCTTGGCATCCATGAGCTTGACCAGTTCCTGCGTGGTATCGATGTCGGGGTAACGCACATAGCCATTTGCGTCCGCGTCCGGATGACCGGGCTCGTAGACGAGGCGGCCGTCGCCGGTGTCTTCCACCACGCCAGCGACGCGCACACCGACCTGGCCATTGTCGGGGCCGATCATGGAGGCGGCGCCATTGAGCACTGGCACTTCCACCGACTGCATGCGATCACCACTCGCTGCCATCGTGGTGGAGGCCGAGGGGGATCCCACGGCACCCATGCCAGCACCACCCGGGGCCCCAGCGCCCGCCGTGCCCGGCGCGAAGACCGCGCTCTGGCTGTTCGCCGACTCGATCACCACATCGCGCCGCTTGTAGGGCGCGCCGTTCGCGCCACGCGTGACATCCGCGTTGGCGATGTTCTGCGCGATCGTTTCCATCCGCTGGCGCTGCGCCGACATACCGCTGCCGGCGATGCCGAGGGAGCGAAACATCGGACGCCCCTGCGTCGATCCGGTCGGGATCGGGAGCATCGGCACAAAGCTGGGGCGCTCAATCCGCGCCATCAGACACCACCACCCTTGATGGCCCCGCGGAGGCTTGCATACGTCTTCTCCAGCAGCTTCGTCGTCGCCAGCGCGCGGACCTGTTCATCCGCGAGCGCGATCATCTCTTCTTCGATATTGATGGTGTTCGCCTGGGGATTCGGCGTGCCGCCGGGGGCGGTCAGCGCGAACCCGTCACCGTTCCGGGTGGTCGCCTTGGCCACGCGGTCCGCAATGGCCCGTGACCGCTCCACGCTGCGATCCATAGCAGCTTTGAGCGGTGAGGCCGAGGAGGTGCGATCGATGAATCCGAAGAGCATCGGGGAAATCCGGTGGTGGAGACACGGCAGACGAACTCGACCCGGTGAAAAGCAAGGGCCGGGCCACTCCGCCACCGCCGTCCGGAAATTCCGGCATTCCCGCACAATTGAAACGACTTAAACCATTACTAATCAACGCATTACAAATTTTTTGCTGGCCTCACCCCCACCGCAGGCGCACGCGTTTTTCGGTCATAATGACCGAGGTATCACAGGGAGACTTCGGGGCGAACGGGGAAATTCCTGCCGAGCGACGGGGGGCCGGAGTTGCCGACCCGACGTCAGTCGTCGTCGCCGTCCCGGGTCGCGCCGGGACCGTTGAGCTTGTTCCGGAGGGTGCGCACGCTGATCCCGAGCAGTTCGGCGGCCCGGGTGCGGTTATTGTCCGCTGCCGCCAGCGCATGCTGGATCAGCACCCGCTCCGCGTCCGCCACGTTGAGGCTCGTCAGATTGATCGCCCCAGCCTCCCCAGGCACCGCGGCCGCCGCCGCCGCAGTCGGAACCGAACCCGGAACCGAACCCGGATTCGAACCCGGAACCGAACCCGACACCGACCCCCACGACTCCCCCGTCGTCCCCGCATCCCCCACCGGCGCGCTGTACGCTCCGGCGGCGGGAGCCGACCCCGTCGGCACCGTGGGGACAGCCATCGGGGCCGGGGTCGGGACCGGCATCACGGTCGGGGTCGGGGTCGGCACCGACGTCCCCGGCATGGGGATCGTCCGGGGACGCACCGCGATGCTCCCCAGCGAATGGGCGAGCCCGAACCGGGTCCCTT
>JBAXMW010000052.1:0-14404 GCA_037134115.1 Gemmatimonadaceae bacterium
ATCACCGCCGGCGTCAGCGCCGCATGCACGGCACGGAGCGGGATGTGCGTCGTGGCGAGCACCACCCGCAGCCGATCAGAGGCGAGCATCATCGTGGTCGGGACCCCGGCCCGCGCCGCCAGCATTTCGGTGTGCCCGGGGAAATCGTAGCCGCCCGCATGCAGCGCGGCTTTGTCGAGGGGGGCGGTCACTATGGCGTCCACCGTCCCGGCCAGCGCGAGATCGGTCGCCACCAGGACGGCGTCACCGGCCAGACGACCCGCCTGCGCCGCATCGGCCGCGGGATCACCCGTCGGCGCCCACGCCCCAACGGCATGATCGACCGTTACCCCGGTCCCCGACGGCCCAATGACCTGCCAGTGGGCGTCGAGGGCCTGCACCCGCGGATCCTGCAGCGCGGCGGCGACGATCTCCGGACCGATGCCCCGGGGGTCCCCCAGGGTCACCGCCACGCGCACGGTCATGTCAGGGGGTGACCGGAACCACCTTCGCGGGATCGTACCGCACCGAGACGTACGTCTGCTTCTTCAGCATGTCGATGAGCCGCCGCATACTCCGCTCTTCCGACAACTGCGACCGCAGCCGCTCGCGCACCTCGGGGAGCGTGTACTCGCCCGCCTCATCGAGGAACGTGACCTGCGCAATCACGAATTTGCTGATCCCTTCCTGCCCGCTGGGAATCGGGAACGGATCCATGATGTCCCGGATCTTCTTCCCCTCGAGCGCGTTCCGATACATCTCGGGGAGCGAATCGCGCGGGAACTCGGGGATCGCCTTCTCTTCCCCCCCCGCAACATCGTGGAACCGCACACTGAGCGAATCAAAGCTCGCGCCCTTCCGCCACGCCGTGACAATCGAGTCCGCCTGGAGCTTGGCGACCTGCTGATCGGCCGAATCGAGCGTCCAGCGAATCAGAATATGCCGTGCCTTCACTTCGGCCGGCTGCACCCGGTCCACCCGGATGATGTGATACCCAAACACGGTCTCCACCACGGGGCTGATCGTCCCGGGGTTGAGCGCGAACATCATCCGATCAAACTCGGGGACCATCCGCCCTCGGCGGTTCCACCCCAAATCGCCCCCCAGCTCCTTCGAGCCCGGATCCATCGATTCCTTCTTCGCAAGCGACTCGAAGTCTTCGGGGTGCAGCTCGAGCGCCGCGCGCAACGAATCGATCTTGGCGCGCGCCCGGGCGCGGGCGGCCTCGGAGGGCTTGGTTGCGAGCACGATTTGGCGCAGCCCCACCCGCGCTTCCTTCCGGGGCAACCGCGCCTTGTTCACTTCGTATGCTTCGGTGACTTCGGCTTCACTCACGTTGACCGCCGTCATCTTGCCATCGCGCTTGAGCTTCGTGATCAGATCGCGCTGCAGGTTGTCCCGCTTGAGCAGATCGGTCTGCAGCTTGCGCCACTCTTCATACGTACCGAATCCGCTCTCCTTCAACGCGGCGCGGAACTCCGCCTCCGTCTTGAACTGGGTCCGGATCCGCTTCTCGTTGTCGTCCACGGAGCGTGAGAGATCGCCCTCGTTGACTTCAATCTTCTCAACCTTGGCCCGCTGCACGAGCAACTCCGCTTCCAACAACTGGTCGCGGACTTCGGTCTCGAGCCGTACGAGGTCGTCCCGGTTCCGGACCGGCGCACCGGCCGCGCGTCGACGCGCCGCCTCGGCGGCCACCTCGGAGATCAACACCACCTGATCGCCGACAATGGCCGCGACACCATCAATCGGGAGCCCTTGGGCTCTGACCGTGTCCGGCGCTGACGCCGGCTTGGCGACCGCTTTGGCAGGGGGGACCTTCTGCTGGGCCGGGAGCACCGAGGTGCAGACAGCCAAGAGGCCCAACGACAGCGGCGCCGCGAAGATCGCGGCGCCGGTCGACTGACGGAACAGGGAAGACTTCATCCGGGAAAGTACCCGCGTGACGACTTAGGGTTTCTTCGCCGGGGTCGGCGTGGTCGCGGGGGCCGGAGCGGCCTCCGCAGGCGGCGCAGCCGGCGCACCAGCCGGCGCGGCACCACCCGGCGTCTGCACCTGCTTCGCCTTCGACGAGTCCGCCGAGGCCCGCACGGCCTTCGCCAGCTCAACGGCCTTGTCGAGCCCCGCATCGCTGACCGTGAAATCAAACTTGTGCTGCAGGGCGCGCGCCATCGGGTACGGGACGTCGACGTACGGCACTTCGTTCTTCACGAGCTTGTCGAAGAACGACTCCACACGCGCCGCCGCAATCTTCCCCTTGTCGCCGCCGGCCTTCGCGCTGTCCGCCAGCTTCGCCGGATCGACGCCGAGGCCGGTCCACGTCTGCATGACGGCGTTCTTGAAGTTCAGGTAGAGGTTGTTCACCTCGTTCGTGTCGACCGTCACCTTCGCGCTGTCCGCCGCACGCTGCATCAGCTCATTGCGCACGATCTGCTTGACGAACTTCTCCACCATCGAGTCCGGCGCGGCCACGAGCTGCGGGCGGATCTGCTGCTGCGGCGGGTAGGCCGCGATCCAATCGGCGAACTCCGCCGACGTCAGCTCACCACCCTGATACTTCGCGATCACCGACTTGTCCTTGGCGTAGCCGAGGGTGTTGCGCGCGATGGCCTTGGCCTTGATCGGCGCATCCTTCTCGAGCGTCACCTTGGCGTTCGCTTCCGCACGCGCCAGGTAGATGCTGTCGGCAATCGCGGCATTCCGCTGCCCGATCATCGCCGTGAACTTGTCCTTCACTTCCGCGAAAGTCGACCGATAGATCACGTGGTAACCGAACGACGTTTCCACGACCGGCGAGATCTCGCCCGGCTTCATGGCCAACACGGCCTTCTCGAACTCGGCCACCATCATGCCACGGCCGAACAGGCCGAGGTCACCACCACGTTCCTTGGCGCCCGGCTCGTCGCTCTTGGCGGCGAGAGCCGCGAAGTTCGCCGCCGTCGCTTCCGCCCGGATCCCTTCCGCCTTCTTCCGCGCCGCCGCCTTCTGCTCCGGCGTCGCCGTGGGATCCACCTTCACCAGGATGTGACGCGCCGCCAGCGCTTCACCCTTATTGAAGCGCTCTTCGTCGGTACCGGTCGTGACCGTATCCCAGGTCTTCTTATAGGTGTCGTAGTACTTCCGGACGCGCAGGTTCTCCGTGTTCGACCAGAGCGCATCGTCCATGGTCTTCTTGTCGGAGAGCGAATCGCCCTTCGCCGCGGCCATGCCGGCGAGCTGGTAGTTCACCCAGAGCTCAGCGATCGAGCGCGCCACGTCCCGCTCCAACGGGGCCTGCGACTTCCCGAGGATGTCCGCCAGACGGGCCGACGTCAGCTCAGCGCCACCCGCCTTCGCGGCGACATTGGGATTGGATGCCGCACACGCGACGGCGAACGCCACAGCAGCGAGAGCAGGCCAACGAGTCACTTTCATCGAGTCAGACTCCGGAACCGGAGAGAGAAGAGAGACGCATGCCCCCGGTGGCGCGGCACTCCGCACCAACCCGACAGCACACCAGAGACAGCATCAGGGGGCCAGCGCACGCAGGGCGCGCACCAAACCGTCGAGCATTTCCGCGCCACCGAGCCGGGTCAGCTTCAGCGCCAGCGGCTGGGTCCGGCGGACGTCCACCTGGAACTGGACATCATGGAACGCCACCGACAACCCTTTGAGGCGCGGAAGCGCATCAGCCCGGAAACTAATACGGGCCTCAGACGCGCGCACAAGGACCCCGTCGACCCCCAGCGCGGCCCCCAGCACCCGGAGCAGGGCGCTGCCGAAGAGCGCCTGTGCCGCCGTCGGCATGGGCCCAAAGCGATCCCGAACCTCCGCTTGCAGCTGCTCAATGTCCGCCGGGGTCCGGAGGGCGGTGAGCCGCCGATACACATCCAGCTTGGCGTCCTGGGACACGATATAGTCGTCCGGGAGATACGCCGGGAAATCGAGCGAGACATCGGCCGGCACCCACGGCTTCGCCCCATCCCCGTCGGAGAGCTGGCGGACCGTCTCGTCCAGCAGCCGCAGGTAGAGGTCGAACCCGACCGAATGCACGAAGCCGGACTGCTCCGGGCCCAGCAGATTGCCGGCCCCTCGCAGCTCCAGATCCTTGAGCGCCACCCGATACCCCGCCCCCAGCTCCGTATGGTGCTCGAGCACCGCCAGGCGGCGCTCCGCGTCCTCGTCAATCCGGTCAGGCACCAGCAGGTAGCAGTAGGCGCGACGATGGGACCGCCCCACCCGCCCCCGCAACTGGTAGAGCTGGGCGAGACCCAGATGGTCCGCCCGGTTCACGAACATCGTGTTGGCGTTGGGGACGTCGAGGCCGCTCTCAACGATGAGCGTGGAGACCAGGATATCGAGCTCCCCCTCCACGAACTGCCGCATCACTGTTTCCAGCTCCCGCTCCTTCATCTGGCCGTGCCCGACCGCGACCCGAGCCCGGGGGATCAGCCGCTGCAGATGATCGGCGATCCCCTGGATGGTCTCAATGCGATTGTGCACGAAGAAGACTTGGCCGCCCCGGTCGAGCTCGCGCCCGACCGCCTCTTCAATGAGCGCGTCATCGAAGGGCTCCACGAAGGTGAGCACCGGGGAGCGGTCTCGCGGCGGCGTCTGCATCAGCGTCAGATCCCGCAGCCCGGCCAGCGACTGATGGAGCGTCCTGGGGATCGGCGTCGCCGTCAGCGTCAGCACGTCGGTCTCAAGCTTGAGCTGCTTGAGCCGCTCCTTGTGCTTCACGCCAAACCGATGCTCCTCATCGACAATGATGAGGCCGAGATTCCCGAACTGGACGTCGGGGCTGAGGAGCCGATGGGTGCCAATGACAATGTCGATCTGCTGCGTCGCGAGCTTCGCCACGACCGCGGCCTGTTCCTTGGCCGTCTGGAAGCGGCTCATCACCTCAATGCGCACCGGGAAATCGGCAAGACGATCCCCGAAGCTCCGCGCATGCTGTTCCGCCAGAATGGTCGTGGGAACGAGGACCGCCACCTGACGCCCACCCTGCACCGCCTTAAAAGCCGCGCGAATGGCAATTTCGGTTTTGCCGTACCCGACATCCCCCACGAGGAGGCGATCCATGGGACGCTCCCCTTCGAGATCGCGCTTCACGTCCTCGGTCGCCTTGCGCTGATCGGGGGTGTCCTCAAACAAGAACGAACTTTCGAGCTGCCGCTGCCACGGGCCATCGGTGCCATGCGACGGACGCGTGGTCACCTTCCGCCGCGCGTAGAGATCCAGCAGCTCCTGCGTCATCTCGAGAATCGCCATGCGCGTCTTCTCGCGCTGCTGCTTCCAGCGATTCCCCCCCAGCTTGTGCAGCCGCGGCGGGGGCGCATCGCTGGAGACATCGGACGCACTGCGATACCGCTCGATCTGATCAATCCGATAGAGCGGCACATTCAACCGATCGCCGCCCTCGTATTCAATGACGGCGGCCTCGATCGTGCTCTCGCGGACAAAGATCTTCTCAATGCCCCGATAGATGCCGATGCCGTGCTCCAGGTGCACGACGTAATCCCCCGGCGTGAGCGCACCGATCGTGTCGAGCACCGCGCCGGTGGCGTATTTGCGGACGCGCCGCAGCCGCCGATCGCGCCGGAAGATCTCGTGATCGGTGAGCACCCGCATGACACCGGGCACCACAAACCCACCACCGAGCACGCCAATGGTCAGGGCGGCGGCGAGCGGCCCCTCTTCGGAGAGGAGCTCATCGAGTCGCTCCGCCTGCCCGGCATTGTCGCACAGGATGACCGTCGGCAGGCCATCGCGCTGCAACCGCCGCAAGACGCGCAGATCCCGCGAGATACTCTCGGGGGGACGGGTCGAAAAGACGATGTCCGGCTCGGGGCCCGTGGGGGCCAGGTCCGCGGCATTCGTACTGACCGCGCGTTGTGGCGCCGCGGCGACCCGAACCGTGCCAAAACGCGCGAGCCGTGAAGCCATCTGGGGCGGCGCCACAAAGAGCGAATCCCGGGCGGCCAGCACTTCGCCACGGCGCCGCGCCACATCGATGTGATGGGCGGCCTCGTCCCAGGTGCGCACCAGTTCGGGGAGCACGGAGCTCCCCGCCGGCATCACCACCAACGCATCGGGGGGCCACAACTCCGCGATCGAAATGCGCTCGTCCGACGCGGTGCCGTCTTGCACCCGACCATCCACGGGGAGCACCAGCGCAAGCTCTGCCTCCCGCGTACTCCGCTGCGAATTGAGATCGAAGTGGCGGAGCTCCACAATGTCATCGCCCCAGAACTCGAGACGCACCGGCTCCGCCATGCCGAACGAGTAGATGTCGAAGATGCCGCCGCGCACGGAGAACTGCGCCACATCCTCCACCATCGGCACCCGCTCAAAGCCGATCGACTCCAGATGCGCCGCCAACTCCGACAGCCGGCGCACATCCCCCTTCCGGATCTCCAGCCGGGCCCCAGCCAGCGCGCGCGGCAGCGCGGTCCGCTCGAGCACCGCGCGCGCCGTCGTGAGCAACACCCGCACGCCGCTGCGTCCCAGCTGCTCCAGCGTCTCCACCCGCTCGCCGGCCACTTCCGCATGGGGCTCCACTTCGCCGAAGCCATCGCGCGGCGGGTAATACGCCACCGGAATCTCATCGACCAGCGCCTGCAAGTCGGCCAACCACCGCTCGGCATCGCCCACCTGATCGGTGATCACCACCACCAACCGCTGCGGCAAGGCCCGCGCCAACGCCGCGACCACCACGGCATCGCTACTCCCCGCGAGGCCACCAATGCGCAGCGAATCGCCGGCACCGGGGAGCGCTTTCAGCAGGCGCGCGAAGGCGCCCTGCGCCGCCAGCGCATCAATAAGTCGGGGCAGTCCCATGGGGCTCGTTAGTCCGTCGCATCAGAAACGCGGTGGCGCGTGACCCGGGAGACCCAGGCCTCGGCCAACACCGCAAACAGCGCCATCAACAGCAGCGGCCAGACCAGCGACTGGCCGGCGGCCTGGTCCAGCACCTGACGACGCCACACCGCCGACGCCGTATCGACCGCCACCCCCCGTCCGGCCACCCGCGCCCGGAAGGCACTCCCGATCGCGGCCGCCGACTCCATACGCAAATCCGATTCGGCGGCGTCGGCATTCACCACGAGCGCCCCCACACGGTTTGGCCCCTGGCGGAGGAAATAGACGCCCCCGTCCGCCGGGAGCGTCAGGCGGTCGCCGGTGACCGGCATCGTCGACCCATCGGGACGCTCGAGCGCGGAGGCCGAGCCAATCCGCCGATCGTCGAGCGTACTCCCCGACGTGGCCGTCAGGATCTGGCCATCGTCGCCGAGGCGCCGCGCAAGGGCATCGAGCAGCCACGGCACAAAGGTGGCGCGAATCGGCAGGTCCGTCGCGTCCGGATCGAAGGGGGAGGCGACGAGGACATACCCGGTCCCCGCGACCGCACCCGCCACGGCCCACGGCTGTCCTGCCGCGGTGGCGATGGTGTCGGTGCGAAGCTGTGCCGCCGCCGGGCCTGTGCCCGGGGACCACTGCAGTGGGTAGCGCAAACGGACGGCGACGCCATCCAGCCCGTCGCGGCCGCGCGTCTGCACGGGGTCACGGGTGACCGCACCAAAACGCCAAGGGATCCCGAGCCGAGCGAGGGTCCGATTGGCCTCGCCGACCTGCACCGGATCCGACGGCCCGGTCAGGAACACGGGGCCGGAGACGCCGGGCGCATCGGCGGCGGCCACCGTCACCGGAACCGTGGAACCGCCGCTCCCCGCCCCACGGGCCCGCACCGATTCCGCATCGGTGGCGCCAACGCGGAGCAAGCGATGCTCCTCGATCAGTGTGGTGAGCGCCGCCGTCAGGAACGGACCAGAGGCTGCGACCAGCCGCACCGTCGGCGGCGGGGCCACGCGCACAGCGAAGGCCCGACTGTCGTCGCCGCGCAGTTCATCGGCATCGAGTTCCACCCCGCCACGCACCCACCCGACGGCCGTGCTGGCGAGGCGCTGCCGGATGGTCACCGGGGCCCCCGAGCTGTCCGGACGCACCACGCCGCGGGCCACCGTGCGCCCATCGAGAGTGATGCGCCAGGGCGCCGTATCGCGCGCCGCTACCGTGAACACCACCTCCCCGGACGGCGTCCAGTGGAGGGGCTCCGCTTGCACCGAGAGCACCGAGGCGTTGCGCACCGGGCGACCGCCGTGCACGAGCAACCGCACGGGGGTCGTGCCGGCATCGACCACGGGCGCTTCTGCGGAATCGCTGGGCGTCCCGGACCAGGCGATCTGCTGGCCATCGGTGACCACCGCCACCACCGGCGCCCGGGGCGCGCCCCCCTTTACCAACAGCAAAGCCCGGCGCGTGGCGGCCGTCAAATCGCCGCGCCCACCCAACGGCGCAATCGTACCCACCGCCTCCTGCACGGCGTCCAACGCCCCGCCAATGATGCGCCCGTCAGCGGTCACCACCCACGCGCGATCGGCGGCGGTGAGCGATCCCAGCAGGCCGCGCACGTCGGCGCGGAGCTCGGAGAGCACCGCATGCCCATCGCGCACAGCGCCCGTGCTCATGGAGTTATCGAGTACAATGGCGAGCGCCACCGGCGCATGCCCCACCCCCCCAAACCGGGTGAGCGGACGCGCCAGCGCGAGCGTCAGCGCCAGCACCGCGAGAATCCGCAGGAAGAGCAGCAGACGATGCCGCACCTTCCGTTCGCGACTGTGCTCCTGCTCCATCCGCGTGAGGTACCGCACCGCGGGGAACTCCACCGTGCGTGCCAGCTTCCGTCGGAGGAGGTGCACCAGCAGCGGCACGCCCGCGAGGGCGGCCAGTGCCAGAAAGGCGGGGGCCAGAAACGCCATCAGCGCCGCCGGCGGTGGGCGGGCAACTGCCCAGTGGCCATCAAATCAGCGCTCCACGTCCATTCGAGCCCAGCAGGTGCCGCATGGGTCGGCCAAACGGTTCATCAGTCAACGCCAGCGCATACCGGGCCCCCGCGCGACCCAAGACACTTCGCCATTCGGCGAGCGCCTCACGAACCGTCGCCTGATAGCTGCCGCGCACATCAGCGGCCGCCGCAGGGACGTCACGCAGCGACTCGGGATCCCGATAGAGCGCCTCGCCCGCCTCGGGGAAATCACGCTCCACGGGGTCCATCACCTGCACGACGAGCACCTCGTGGCCGCGGGCGCGTAACGTCCGCGCGGCGTCCGCGACCGGCGTGGGATCGACCAGCAAATCCGAGAGCAGCACCACGAAGCCGGGGCGGCGTACCAACTGGCCGGCCTGCAGCATGGCCGTGGCCACATCGGAGGCCTCACCGCCGCCAGGCTCCGTGAAACCAGCCACCAGTCGACGCCACTGCGTCCGTTGGGCTCGCGGCGGAATCACCGTCCGCAGCCCGGCATCGAAGCGGACCAACCCGATCGCATCGCGCTGCCGCAACAGCAGCAGCGCAATCGCGGCGGCCAGCCGTTCGGCGTAGGCGAGCTTGGTGAGGCGGGCGGCGTCCCCGGACCATTGCATGGAGCGGCTCACATCGAGCACCAGCATGGCCCGGGCGTTCGTTTCCTCCTCGAACTGCTTGACCACCCAGCGGTCGGCGCGCCCGGCAATGCGCCAGTCGAGGTAGCGCAGGTCGTCACCCGGCTGATACGGCCGATGCTCGGCGAACTCCACGGAATACCCTTTCCGCGGCGACCGGTGGAGCCCGGTGATAAAGCCGTCGACAATCCACCGCGCCACCAGTTCCAGGTGGCCGAGGTCGGCGAGGACGGCGGGATCCAGTTGATCAGCACGTGGGGCGGACATCCCGTAAAGGTGGCACAATGAGGCGCTCCCGACTACCGGGGAGCCGATCCGGCTATATTTCGGGGCTAGCTCCTGATCGCTTCCGTATTCAGCCCGGTCCTCCGTTGCATCTCAGCTCAATCCGCAACTTCTGCATCGTCGCGCACATCGACCACGGCAAGTCCACCCTCGCGGACCGCCTGATCGAGTGCACCGGCACCCTGCAAAAGCGCGAAATGAAGGCGCAGGTCCTCGATACCCTCGACCTCGAGCGGGAACGTGGGATCACGATCAAGCTCAATGCGGTCCGCATGAGCTACCAGGCCGGTGATGGCAACAGCTACGAGCTGAACCTCATTGACACGCCTGGTCACGTGGACTTCACGTACGAAGTCTCCCGGTCGCTGGCCGCCTGCGAAGGCGCCATTCTGGTCGTCGACGCGTCGCAGGGGATTCAGGCGCAGACGCTCTCCAACCTGTTCCTCGCCATGGACGCGGGACTGGAGATCATCCCGGTCCTGAACAAGATCGATCTGCCAGGCGCCGAACCGGAGCGCCGGCGGCAGGAGGTCGTGGATCTCCTCGGCTGTGCCCCGGAGGACGTCCTGCAGGTGAGCGGCAAGGAAGGCACCGGTGTCCCCGAGCTCCTGGAGGAGATCGTGCGGCGCGTGCCGCCGCCGTCCGGAAACCCGGATGGCCCGTTGCGCGCCCTCATCTTCGATTCGTACTACGACAAGTACCGCGGGGCCATTCCGAGCATCCGCGTCGTGGACGGCGAGCTCCGGAAGGGGATGAAGATCACCTTCGGGGCGTCGGACAACGTCTACGAAGTGGCGGAAGTCGGCTATCTCCAGCTGCGGCAGGTGCCCACCGAGGTGCTCCGCGCCGGCGAAGTGGGCTATGTGCTCGCCTCGGTCCGCTCTGTGCGGGAGACCCGCGCAGGCGATACGATTTTTGACAGTGAAAACCGGGCCGCCGAAGCACTGCCGGGCTATCAGGAAGTGCGGAGCTTCGTGTTCGCGGGCATTTATCCGACGGACACCACGCAGTACGAAACGCTGCGCGATGCGCTCGAGAAGATGAAGCTCAACGATGCGTCGCTGCAGTACGAACCGGAAACCTCCACGGCGCTGGGCTTCGGCTTCCGCTGTGGGTTTTTGGGGCTGTTGCACATGGAGATCGTGCAGGAGCGCCTCGAGCGCGAATACGATCTCGATCTGGTCACGACGGTCCCGAGCGTGGAATACCACGTGCACAAGACCGACGGCACCACGTTGATCGTGGAGAACCCGGCGCTGATGCCGCCGGCGGTCGTGATCGATGAGGTGGAAGAACCGTACGTGAAGGCGCGCATCATGTGCCCGACCGAGTACATCGGGCCGATCATGACGCTCGGCACCGAGCGGCGCGGCACGTACAAGAACATGCGGTACCTCGACACCGCCCGCGTGGAGTTCGACTGGGAGTTCCCCCTCGGCGAAATCATCCTCGACTTCTTCGACAAGATGAAGACGGTGAGCCGCGGGTACGCGTCGCTGGATTACGAGATGCTCGAGTATCGCGTGAGCGATCTGGTGCGGCTCGACATGCTGATCAACGGGGACGCCATCGACGCGTTCTCCGTGATCGTCCACAAGGACAAGGCGTACGAGTGGGGCCGAAAGGTCGCCGAGAAGCTGAAAGAGCTGATTCCGCGGCAGCTGTTTGAAGTCGCGATTCAGGCGACCATCGGCCAGAAGGTCATTGCGCGCGAGACCGTGAAGCCGTTGCGGAAGGACGTCTTGGCGAAGTGCTACGGCGGCGACATCTCGCGGAAGCGCAAGCTGCTCGAGAAGCAGAAGGAAGGCAAAAAGCGCATGAAGCAGGTGGGAAGCGTGGAGATTCCGCAGGAAGCCTTCTTGGCGGTCCTCCAGGTCGACTGACCTGCCCCGCGCCACATGTACGCCGTCCTGCAAACCGCCTTCTTAGGCGACATGATCCTGACCACGCCGCTCCTCGAGCGGCTGGCTCAGGACGGCCCTGTGCATGTGGTGGCCACCCCGGCCAATGCCGCGCTCCTCGCGCAGCATCCGGCGGTCTCCAGCGTCATTGTCTTCGATAAGCGCGGCACCGATCGAGGGTGGCGTGGCGTGCGACGCGTGGCGCAGGCGCTCCGGGCCACCGGGGCGCGCACCGCGTACCTCGCGCAGGGCTCCGTACGCACCGCGGCGATCGCGTGGCTCGCGGGGATCCCTGAGCGCGTGGGCTTTGCCAGCTCACCGGGGCGGTGGCTGTACACGCGACAGCTGCCGTTTGATCGCCGCCTGCATCATGCGCAGCGACTCTGGCAGCTGGCCTCACCTCTCGGGGTGCCTGAGGTGCCGCCCGTCCTGCGTCCGTCGCTGTATCCCGGGGGCGCCGACCAGGCGCAGGCCGAGGCGCTGCTGCAGGAGGCGGGGGTTCGTGCTGGGGACCGCCTGGTCGCGCTCGCCCCCGGAAGCGTGTGGGCCACGAAGCGGTGGCCGAGCTATCCCGCGTTGGCGACGGCGCTCCTCGCACGGCTGTCGTTGTCCGAAGGCCCCCGGCCCCGCTTCGTAGTGCTCGGCGGGCGCGACGATGCACCGCTCGCGGCCGCGATCGCGGCGGCGGTCGCTGCGGCGGCGGCAGAGCGCGGCGATGCGCCGGTAATTGATGCCACGGGTCGGCTGACGTTGCTCGCGTCGGCGGCGCTGTTGGCGCGCTGTGCCGTGCTCGTCACCAATGATTCGGCCCCGCTGCATCTGGCGTCGGCGATGAACACCCCGACGGTGGCGCTCTTTGGCCCGACCTTGCCGGCCTTTGGTTTTGGGCCGTTGGCGACCGCTCAGACCGTCCTGGAGCGTCAGGGGCTTCCTTGCCGCCCCTGTGGCGCCCATGGCGGCCGTCAGTGTCCGAAGGGGCATTGGCAGTGCATGCGCGACGTGACCCCGGAACTGGTCGCCGAGGCGACCCGGTCCCTCAGCGGTACGTTGGGCGACCCTCACCGCGGCTGACGCCGCGCCATTATCTTTTCGCGATGCCCCATTCCCGATTTCTCGTCGGCGTGGACCTGGGCGGCACCAACATCGTGGTCTGTGCGATGTCGGCCGACGGCTCCCGCCAGCATGGATTGCAGTCAGAGCCTACGCAGGCGCATGAAGGCGCGGACGCTGTGATTGCGCGGATGGCGCGGATGGTCAATGAGACCGTCGCGACCACCATGCGCGAGACCGGCGTGGACCGCTCTGCCTTTGAAGGGGTGGGGATCGGCGCGCCGGGTCCGTTGGATCGCGCGGCTGGCGTCGTGCTGGTGGCGCCCAATCTTGGGTGGCACAATGTGCCGCTGCGCGATCGCATGACGGCGTTGACGGGGCTGCCCGCCGCGTTGGACAACGATGCGAACTGCGCGACGTACGGGGAATGGTGGATTGGGGCCGCGAAGGGCGGTCGCAACGTGATCGGCGTGACGATTGGCACCGGCATTGGGGGCGGCCTCATTCTCGACGGGCGCCCGTACCATGGCTCGAGCGACGTCGCCGGCGAAATCGGGCACACCACGATCGATCAGACGGGACGCCGCTGCGGCTGTGGCAATTATGGATGCCTCGAAGCTTATGCGTCGGGGACGGCGATTGCCGAGCGGGCGCGTGAAGCGTTGACGCTTGACGGTGCCTCCGTGCTGCGGGAGTTGGTCGATGGCGACATCAGCAAGATCACGGCGGCCACCGTGTACGCCGCGGCGAATCAGGGCGATGCGATCGCGACCGATGTCGTGCGCGATACCGCGCGGTTCCTGGGCACGGGGCTCGCCAACTTGTTGAACATCTTCAATCCGGATGTGGTGGTGATCGCCGGTGGCGTCACGCAGGCGGGCGACGCGCTCTTCGCGCCGCTGCGTACCGAAGTGCGGCGTCGCGCCTTCAAGTTTGCGGTGGACGCCTGCCGCATTGTGCCGGGCACCTTGCCGGGCACGGCGGGCGTGGTGGGCGCCGTCGCGACGTTCATCGCGCAGCGGGACGCCGCCGCGCGCGGCTAAGGGGATGTCCGCCACGGGCCGACGGCGAGTTGGCGTCATCGGCACCTTCGTCTGGGATGTGATCCACGGCCGCGATCGGCGACAGCTGCCGGTCGAAGAGTGGGGCGGGATCACCTACGCGCTGTCGGGCTTGGATGCGGCGCTCTCGGACGACTGGGAGATTGTGCCCCTGATCAAAGTGGGACAGGATCTCGCCGAACGGGCGCGCACCTACTGCCGGACGTTAAAACACATCGCACCGGACACGGCGCTCATCGAAGTCCCGTATCCCAACAATCGCGTGGAGCTGCGCTACCACGATGATGAGCGCCGGAGTGAGTATCTCTCCGGGGGCGTGCCGGGGTGGACGTGGCTGGGGCTCAAGCCGGTGCTCGACGCGGCCCGACTCGATGCCCTGTACATCAACTTTCTGAGTGGCTGGGAGCTGGATCTCATCACCACCCAGTTGGTGCGGACGCACTTTGCCGGACCGATCTACTGCGATCTGCACATGAAAGTGATGGCGGTGCAGCCCGATGGGCTGCGCGTGGCGCAGCCGCTCCCGGACGTCGCCGCCTGGTGCGGCTGTTTTGACCTGCTCCAAGTCAACGAGGACGAGCTCCAGATGATGGCCCCCGATCCCATGGCGCTGGCCGCGACGGCCATGGCGGCCGGGGTGTCCTGCCT
>JBAXMW010000053.1:0-14139 GCA_037134115.1 Gemmatimonadaceae bacterium
TGACCCTCCACACGGCCGCGGACGGGCTCGTCCTCGACGCGATTCCGCTGGGGCGGACACCCGACGGCACCATCCTGCGTGCCGTCGTGCCCGGCATTCGCGCCATATCCATCCAGCTGCTGGAAGCCGCGTCCGCCCGTGACGGGGCGCAGTGGCGAAGCGATTGGCCTCTCGCCGCCAGTCGCCCCGCGGCCGTGGCGATCACCCTCGACGACGGATCCCACCCGCCACTCGTGGTGTCGCTGGATCCCCTGCAAGAGCTGTCGGCGGGGCGCCTATGACCGCGCTGGATCGTCCGACCATGCGCCGTCACCGCCCGGCGTGCCGCCCAGCGTGCTGCCCAGCGTGCTGCCCAGCACGTCGCGGGGTCGCGCTCGTGGTCGTGCTCTGGACCGTCGCCGTCCTCGCAACCGTGACCGCGGTCGCGGCGCAGGCCGCGCGCAGCAGCGCGCAGGTCACCGCCAACTGGCGGGCCCGGACGATCGGGCGCGCGATGGCGGAGAGCGGCATCCTCGCGGCCCGCTCGATGATCGATGATTCGCTCCGGGCCTACGCGACCGATGCCAGCCAACAGCAGGCGTTCCTGACACGGCTCACGGGGGGCACCGCGCCCGATGCGGCGACACCCGTCCTCAGCGACACGCTGGGCTCGGGGGTGTTTGCAGTGGTCGTCGTGGATGTCGGCAGCCGTCTCGATGTGAACACCGCGGGCGTCGAAGGACTCGCCGGCCTCCTCGGCACCGTCACCTCACCGGGCGCCGCGCAGCAATCGGCACGCCGCATCGATGAGGCGCTCCACGGGGGCGTCGACGAGACCGCCTCGCCGGCACGCGCCGCACGCGATTCGCTCGCCGCGGCCCTGCTGGGGCGCCCGGCGCCGCTGCGGCGCTTCCGGCCCTTCGAAACGCTCGATGCCCTCCAAGAGATTCCCGGGGTCGATACGCTGGCGCTCGCGCAGGTGGCGTCCTCGCTGACCGTGGATGGGAATGGACAACTCAATCGGCGCACCGCATCGGCCGCGGTACGGGCGGCGGCCACCGGATCCCTCGTCGATGCCGCCACCCGCCTGCTGATCATCGCCCGGGGCTGGGCGCCAGGACAGCCGCTCACGCGGGAGATTCAAGCGGTGTACGACGTCAGCCCGGATGGTCTTCGTCTCGTGCGGTGGCGGGAGCAGGAACGATGACCCGCATGGCCTGTGTGGTACTGGATCCCACGACGGTGACGGTGCGACTCCCGGGCGTCGCCGCGCGCACGCTGCCGTGGGCTCCTGCGGAGCCCTCGGCGCTCCGCGCCCTGGTGCCCACACTCGCCGAGGCGGCGACCAGCGTGCGCGTCGTGATCGGGGTGGGGCTCCTCGAATGCGCCTCTCCGGAGCTGCCACCGGTGAATGCCGAAGAGCGCCGCGCGATTGTCTGGCTGGATCCGGCACGCTACCTCGCCAGCGACGTCCCGATGGCGGTGACCTGCCTCGATCGCTGGGTGGTCGGCCTGTCGGCATCGCAACTGGCCACTTGGCGCCAGGCGCTCACGGGTTGTGGGACGATCGACTTTGTCTCGGCCGCCGCCGTGGTGGCCCACCGGGGTGGCACCGCGCGCATGATGGTGCCCGCCGGCGAGGGCGAGCAGGCCGAGGTGGCGGTGCGTGAAGGACGCGTGCAGACCATCCGCCGCGCACCGGCAGGGACCATTGGCGCGGACATGCCGTCGGCAGAGCGTGCGCTCATCGCGCTGGACAGCGCGGCGCTCGCCGACGCCGCGCTCGCATGGCCCCGGCCCTCCACTGAGTCCCTCCTGCTCGATCGCGACACGTCGCGGACGCTGGCGAGGGCCACGCAGCGCCGGCAGTGGCGCGCCGCCGCCCTGACCGTCGCCGCTGTCGTCCTCGCGGCCATTGGCGCGGAACGTCTGCACACCAGCATGGTCGCTCGCGCGGTCGCGGAGGCGCAGACACAAGAGCAGGCGACGCGGCCAGCGCGTCAGGCCTACGACCGCCTGCTGGCCGCGCAAGCGGAGGCCGCCCTGCTGCGGGCCGATGTGGCCACGCATGCGCGGCGCGACGAGCCGCTCACGGTACTGGCCGCCCTGACGCAACGCTTGCCCTCCGATGTGGTCGTGCAGCGGCTCGACTGGGATGGTACGCGGTGGCGTCTCGATGGCACCGCCGACCGTGCGCCGCGCCTCATTCCCTTGCTGGATGCCGACCCGGCCTTCCACGGGATCCGTATCGCCGAGCCGAGCCAGCGCTTTCTGGATGCGGGTCGCCAGCGCGAATCGTTTGCGTTCACCTGGCCCGGCGCCCGACCGACCGATGGAGGTCCGCGTGCGCGCTAACGCCCTCACGCCTCGCGAGCGGCGGGTCATCACGGGTGGCGCGCTGATTGTCTCCGCCGCCCTGAGCCTGACGTACCTGGTGCGCCCGTTCGCGCAGCGCTGGCAGACTCGGAGCGCCGAACGCGCCGAGGCGATGGCCACGACGGCTGCGCTGGTCGCGCTGGCCAGTGACCACGCGGCCATTGAGCGCGCGGCCGATACGAGTGAGCGCGCTCTGGCCGACGCCCCTCGTCGCATCTTGCGGGCCCGTTCGGCGACGCTCGGGGCGAGCGCGCTGCAATCGCTGGTGCAAGGGGCGGCTGATGCCAGCCACGTGGTGTTGACGCGCGTGGTGGTCTCGCCCGATTCCCTCGAGGGTTCCGCGCGGGGTGTGGCGGCGGACAGTCTGCGCCCCGCGACTCAGCCGCCATCCCTCCCGCTGCAACTGTCGGCGTATGGCGATATCACCGGGATCACTCGCTTCCTGACGGTATTGGCCACGGGGCCGCAATTGATCGGCATCGATCGTGTGACGCTGCAACGCAACAGCGCGTTGGCCGGTGCCGCCGACGTGGTGCAGGTCACGCTGACGGCGCATGCCCCGCTCTGGCGCACCGATGGGACCGCAGCGACCGCGACCGCGACCGCGACGACTCGGCCGCTGACCGAGTGGCGGGGCGTTCTGCGCGCCGCCGCCGCTGCGCCATTGACCCCCAACGTGGCGGCGATGCACGACGCCGCGGAGCGGGTGATCCACGGCGACATTTTCAGTTCCACGCGCCGCGCCCCGAGCGTGGCCTTTGTCGAGCCGGGACGCGCCGACGCGACGCCTGCAGCCCCCATGGCCCCCATGGCAACGGATACGGCACCGAGTCTCACCGCCGACTTTCCCGTGCTGTCCGGCATCGTCACCGTGAATGGTGAACGCCAAGCGCTGTTGCAACTGCGCGCGGACGACGGCGCGCCGCGGCTGTATCGCGTGGGGAGTACCCACGCCGGCTATCAACTGCTGGCCATTGACCGTGATGCTGTGATCCTGTCGGGCCCCACCGGGCGTCGCACGCTTCGCCTGTCGACCCGTTCTGCTTCTGCCTCTCGCGAGCCTCTGCTATGACGCGCCGTTCTTCGCTGTGCCTGAGTGCCCTGCTCGTCCTGCTCTGGTTGCCACCCGCACCCACGCAGGCGCAGGTCGTGTCCAATCCGCCCGGCTCGTCGATTGCGTTTGCGAACGCCCGGCTCGCTGATGTCATCACCACGCTGGCCTCGATGCTGGGGCGCGCGGTGGTCCTGAATGACATTCCGGATGTCCGCCTGACGCTCACGACGCCGGTGCCGGCGAAACCTGGCGCGCTCGAGGGCATTCTCGAGTCGGTGCTGGAATCCCACGGCCTGATGCTCGTGGACAAGGGGGCGGTGTCGCAGGTGCTTCCCACGGAGAAGGCACCGGCGACCGGGCCGCTCCGGACCGGCACGACGTTTCCGGATCCGGCCCCCCTGGGATTGGTGACGCAGCTCGTTCCACTGCGGGCCATTCGTGCCGATGAAGGCGCCGATGCGCTGCGCGCGATTCTCGCCAAGGGGGCGCGGGTGGAAGTCGTCACGCGCTCCAATGCGTTGCTGCTCACGGATCGTGGCATCAACGTCGCACGCTATCTCGCCCTGCTGCAGCAACTCGATGCGGCCCCCGCCGGTGAATCGGGGCTCCGCACCTACGTCGTCAATCTGAAGTATGCCTCGGCTGAAGATCTCGCCGGGGCGCTCGGCCAGCTCTTTGGGGTGCAGGTGGCCTCGACCACGATCGGGTCGTTGTCCGACCGTTCGCTGTCGCGCGCGCTGGATGGCTTTCGATCGCGCGAAGCGGAGACCTTCCGCCAGCGTGCGGGGATGACGCCTTCGAGTCCGGCCGTTGGACCGCTCGCCGCGTCGCCCCGTGATTCGGCGGCGGGCCTGCTGGTGGGACGCACGACGATCGCCGCGAATGGCCCCACCAACGCGCTCGTGATTCGCACAGCGCCGCCCAACTATCCCCTGCTGCGCGAAACGATCGACGCGCTGGATACGCGCCCAGCGCAGGTGCTCTTCGAGGTCACGATCGCCGAGATTGCGCTCGGGAAGGGCTTTGAGTTCGGGATTGATTGGTCGGCGATCAATCGCGGTGGCGACGTGAGTGGGCAGTTCCAGCGCCCGGAGGGGAGCGACTCCACGGCCACGTCAGCGCTCTTGCGTCTGATTCGCATTGATGGCACGGCGGTGCGCGCCCTGCTCCGGACCATCTCCTCGACCAGCAACGTGCGTGTGCTCTCCACGCCAGAGATCATGGCGACGAACAATCGCGAAGCCTCGATTCTCGTGGGGAGCAAAGTCCCCTTTATCGCGTCGACCCGCTTGGGGAACGATGTCTCGATCGATCGCGCTGTGCAGTATCAGGATGTCGGTACGAAGCTGTCGATCATCCCGACGATCAACGACGAGGGCTACATCTCCGTGCAGCTGTTACAGGAGGTGAGTTCCCTGACGCAGCAGACCGTGGCGGCGGCGCTGAGCGCGCCGGTGATCTCCACGCGCGAGGCGAGCACGCGCGCCGTCCTGCGCGACGGGCAGACGGCCGTGATCGCCGGCCTGATTGGGGAGTCACGGCAGACCACGGAGGAAGGGATTCCGCTGCTCCGGGACATTCCGTTCCTTGGTGCGCTCTTCCGTCGCCAGGCCACCACGCGGCAGCGCACGGAGCTGGCCATCTTCGTGACCCCCTATGTCGTGCGGACCGATGCCGACGCCGACGCCGTCCGCGACCGACTCCGGAAGGGGTTGGAGTCGCAGGCCCCCGATGCGCTGTCGGGGACGGCCGTCACGCGGAAGCCGCCCGGCGACAACGATACCGCGGCGTCGCCCGCGGGGACGCCGCGCGGGTGATGTCCAGCGTGAGCGACCCGAACGATCTCTCGCAACTGCTGCGTGAGGCCGCGGCGGGGCCACTGGCCCAGCCGTTTCCGGCGCGGTGGCTCGACGAGCATGCCGTGCTGCCACTCTCGCTGGTAGAGCAGGCGGGCGGGCGGACCGTCCACGTCGCCGCCGCTGCGACGCTGCCCCCGGATGTCGCCGATCTGATCGCACGGCGGCTCCGCGCGACGCTGACGTTCCGCATGGTATCGGCTGGCGAGATTCGTGCGGCGATCATCGCCGCGCCACGGCGCGATGGGGGGGACGCGCCGACGAATGCGCCGTCGAACACCCCGAGGCCGCTCGACGACGTGCGACGCTCTGGTACTGCGCTCGACGGTGATGCGGTGGCGTCGCTCGATGACTTACAGATGCTGGCCACGCGCGAGCCGGTGATTCAGGTCGTGAATGCGATGCTCGGCGAAGCGGTGCGTGCCGATGCCAGCGATGTGCATCTCGAAGCCACCGCGTCCGGGCTCCGCGTGCGCATGCGCCGCGATGGTGTCCTGCAGGATGTACAGCAGCTGGCAGACCATTTCACCGCCGGCGTGGTTTCGCGGCTGAAGGTGATGGCGGGGCTCGACATTGCCGAACGCCGCCTGCCACAGGACGGGCGCGCGCGCGTGCAGGTGGAGGGACGGGAGATCGACGTGCGCGTCGCCACGGTGCCGGCCATTCATGGCGAAAGTCTCGTGCTGCGATTGCTTGATAGCGGCGGCACGAGGCCGCGCTCACTGGAAGCGCTGGGGATCGCTCCAGCAACCCGCACGGCGTTCGCGGCGCAGTTGGCCCGCAGCAGTGGGTTGCTCCTGGTCACTGGGCCCACGGGCAGCGGCAAGACCACCACGCTCTACGCGGCGTTGGCAGAGCGCAGTACGCCGGCGGTGAAAGTGGTCACGGTGGAAGACCCCGTTGAATACCGCTTGGATGGCGTCGTGCAGCTGCCGGTGAATCCGAAAGCAGGCTTTGACTTCGCCAACGCGCTCCGGGCGATCCTGCGGCATGATCCCGATGTGATTCTCGTTGGGGAAATGCGGGATGCCGCCACCGCAGAGATGGCGGTGCAGGCGGCGCTCACGGGGCATCTCGTCCTCAGTACGCTGCACACCACCGATGCGGCGAGCGCCGTGGTCCGACTCACGGACATGGGGATCCCGCCGTATCTGATCGCCGCGACGCTGCAAGGCGTGCTCGCGCAGCGGCTGGTCCGCCTGACCTGTCAGCACTGTGGCGCGTGGCATCCGCTCGAGGCGAAGTGGCAGGCGATGGCGGCCCAGCAGCGCCCGGTCGATGCGCCCCCCCTTGTGCAGCAGCGCGTTGGCGCCGGCTGTCCGACCTGTCGACAGACGGGCTATCAGGGACGGGCCGCGATCACCGAATTCCTCCCCCTCGATGAATCCCTGCGGCGGGCGATTGTGGAGGGCGTCCCGCTGGACGCACTGCGGGCCATGGCACGGCGTGCCGGTGTGCCCTCGCTGACGCAGGACGGCTGGCAGGCCGTCGCCGAGGGACGCACGACGGTGATGGAGCTGGTCCGGGTGTTGACCGATGCTGATGCGTCCTGACGCCAGTCGCCGGAACGGCCCATGACGCAGTGGCGGTATGAAGGCGTGGACGCCGCCGGGCGGCCAGCGCGCGGCACCATCGCGGCCCCGAGCGAGCGTGAGGCCATCACCACCCTCCGCGATGCCGCGATCTGGGTCACGCAGGTCACCGCTGACGACGCCCCCGATCCGCGTGCGATCGGGGCGGATCCGGGGTCGTCGCCCTGGTGGCGCTGGCGGGCGCGCCCGACGGCCGACCTGACGATTCAGCTGCGCGCCATGGCCTCGCTGGTAGGCAGCGGCGTGCCGCTGGTGCGCGCGTTGGAGTTTGCGGTCGCACAGGCGCGTGATCCGCGGGTCCGCCACGCGTTCCGGGGCGTACTGGCCGACGTCGTGCGGGGGAGTTCGCTGGCCGCCGCCCTCGAACGCCAGTCGCTGGTGCCCGCCGAGGTGCCCGCGGTCGTCGCCGCAGGCGAGGCGACGGGAACCTTGGCGCACAGCCTGACGCGGGTGGCCGACGCCCTGGCGCGCCGGGAGACGTTGCGAGGGCGGTTGATCCGGGCGCTCACCTATCCGGCGATCCTCGGTGCGGCGTCCGTGGCCGGGACCGCGCTGATTCTGGTGCTGGTGGTGCCACGCTTCGCCGCCCTGATCACTGAGGGCGGCGGCACCCTGCCCGTGAGTACCCGGGTGCTGCTGGCCCTGAGTGCTGTGCTGGTCCGAGGCTGGTGGGTGCTGGCGCTGCTTCTGGGTGCCACGCTGGCGGTCCGGGCCCGCGGGCTCTCGGCCGAGGGCCAGCTGCGTCTCGCGCAGTGGCGCTTGGCGTGGCCTGTGCTGGGGTGGCTGGATCGAACGCGGGCGGCGGCCGGGTACACCGCGACGCTGGCGGTGGCGCTGGAGACCGGCGTCCCCCTGCTGCGGGCCATGGCGCTGGCCCGCGGGACGGTGCGGAATGTGGCGCTGGACGGCCAGTACGCCAGCGCGGAAGGCCGGGTGCATGCCGGGGTGTCGATCGCGGAGGCGCTGGCCGACGTGCTGCCGCCGTTGCCGCAACAGTTTCTCGCCGCCGGGGAGGCCAGTGGCGACCTGCCCGCGATGGCTGGGCGGGCGGCGGACTCGGCCGCCGAGGCGCTGGAGCACCAGGTCACGCAGGCGGTGACGCTGGTGGAACCGATCCTGATTCTGGGATTCGGGGGGATCGTGGGTTTTGTGGCGCTGGCGCTCCTGCAGGCGATCTACGGGCTCAATGCGACGGTGCTCTAGGACGCCCGCTCCCGCGACGAGCGGCGTGGAACGGGGGACCGTCCGTGCAGAGGATTTGACTTCCTCGGTCCAATGGCCGAGTTTTCAAAGGACGGGGACGTCTACCATCTGTTTGGTGCCCGCCTGTCTCCCCAGCCCCTCGAGTCATGGCTGATCCGATCGTACCAGACGACGCGGTTGCCGCGATCCCCAGTCGCCGACGTTTTTTCGCGGCGGGCGCTGGAGCCGTTGCGGCACTCGCCGGCGCGTCATCCCTTGCCGGCCAATCCGTTGGTCTGCGCGGCAAGCCGCTCCCCACCCCGGTGGGTTCCACCGTCGATCCGTCCGCGGACTGGAAGGATCCGGTCCTGCGCCTCGTTCGTCGGATCACGATGGGGTTGGAGCCGGCCGAGGTCGCCCTCGCCCGACAGCTTGGCTACTACGGCTATCTGGAGTATCAGCTGAACGCGTCGGCGATCGACGACAGCGCCGTGGACAGCTACATCGCCACGAATCTGCCAATGCTCTCGCAGACGACGGCGCAGTTGAAGGCCGCCGCGACGGCGGCCAACGATAATGGGGCGGAGTCTGTCAGTCAGCTGCGTGATGCCACCCTGTACCGTGCCGTGTTTTCGCGTCGCCAGTTGAAGGAACGGATGGTGGAATTCTGGTCGGATCATTTCAACATCGCGACCAGCAAGAGCACCTACTACAAGGTCGCCGACGATCGCGATGTGATCCGTCCGTACGTCTTGGGCAAGTTCCCGGACATGGTGCGCGCCTCGGCGACGAGTGCGGCGATGCTGCTCTATCTTGACCAGAACACTAGCCGCACCCCGACGCCGAATCAGAACTACGCGCGCGAGATCATGGAGCTCCACACGCTCGGCGTGGATGGGGGCTATACGCAAGATGATGTCGCGCAGCTCTCCCGGATCCTGACCGGTTGGTCGTTCGATACGAATGGGGCCTTCACGTTCGTGACAGGGTCGCATGACCGGACGGCGAAGCTGTTCATGGGGACGACCTATGCCGCGATGGCGGCGACCGCGACCGCGGCCCAGCAACGGTCAGAAGGGGACGCGGCGATCACGCAGCTGGTGAATCATGCCAACACCGCACGCTACATCGCGACGAAAATGGCGCGCTGGCTGTTGGCCTACGAGCCGCCGGCCGCGGTGATCGATGCCACGGCGGCAGCGTATCTGGCGACTGGTGGTGACATCAAGGCGATGATCCGCACCATTCTGACGCCGAAAAACCTGATGGCTGCACCAGCCAAGCTGAAGCGTCCGTTCCATTTCGCCACCTCGTTTATGCGGGCCACCGCCACTGAGGTGTACGCCGCGCGTCCGCCGCGGCAGGCGATGGACCAGATGTCGCAGATGACCTTCAATTGGGAACAGCCCGACGGCTATCCTGATCGGGTGGACTGGTGGAGTGGGCTGATCACGCAGCGCTGGTCGTATGCGCAGAACTTTGCCAATGCCAATTCCACCACCACGGTGCGCGTCAACACGCTGACGCGCTTCCGGGCGCCCGTGGACACGGCCGAAGGGGTGGTCAATCAGATCAACCTGCGGCTGTTTGGGGGGGAAGCGCCGACCGGGCTCAAGGCGGCCCTGTTGGCGTATCTCAAGGCCGGGACCTACTCTGACGCCCGCGTGCGGGAAACGCTCGCGCTCGCCGCGAGCAGCAACCAGTTCCAGTGGTACTGATCTGATGCCGATCGCGACGTCACGCCCTTCCAGGAACCTGCGCGATGAGTGAGACCTTACCGGAAACGGGATGCTCCGAGTACCAGTCGCTCTCCCGGCGTGATGTCTTCCGCACCGGGTTGGGTGTTGGCATTGCGGCCATCTTGCCGAGCTGGCTGCCGAATGTGGTGATGGCGCAGTCAGCGTCCAGCCGCGACATCATTGTCTCGGTCTTCCTGAGCGGCGGCATGGACGGGATGTCGCTGGTCGTGCCCTTCGGCGATCCCGATTATTACACGGGGCGTCCGAATCTCGCGATCGCGCGACCCGACGCGGCAGGCACGGGGCCGAAGGCGACGGCGCTCGACAACTTCTTTGGCTTCTCGCCAGGGATGATGCCGCTCATGCCGGCGTATACGGCGGGCGAACTGCTCGTTGCGCATGCCACGGGATCCGTGGATCCCTCCCGTTCGCATTTCGATGCGCAGCGGTACATCGAAGCGGGGAAGCCGCGCGACCTGAGCATTGCCTCCGGGTGGCTGGGTCGGCATCTCGCGACCATGGCGCCCATGAAGGCGGGCGCCCCGTTGCGGGCCATGAGCCTTACCTCCGGCTTACCGCGCACGCTGCTGGGGGCACCCAAGACGCTCCCCATCACGTCGCCCGCCACGTACACGATTGGTGGCGACGCCAATACGGCGGCCGCGCGCGCCCAGTTTATCGCAAACGACTACGCCACCGCGACCGATCCCATCGCCGCGAATGCGCTGGACGCGGTCAACACGATCGCGCTGCTCAAGTCGGTGAACTTCACCGGCTATACCACGCAGAATGGCGCCGCCTATCCCACGACCGCCTTTGGGAACGCGATGAAATCGGCGGCCGCGCTCATCAAGGCCGACGTGGGCGTGGAAGCGATTCATGCCTTCCTGGGCGGATGGGACACGCACAACCAGCAGGGACCCATCGCCACGTTGGATGGCGGCTACATGCACACGCAAATGCTGCAACTGTCCTCCACGCTGGCGGCGTTCCATGCCGACGTGATTCAAGGGACGACCAGCGCGAATGTGACCGTGGTGGTGATCTCGGAGTTTGGGCGCAACGCCCGCGAAAATGGGAATCGCGGAACGGACCACGGCCGCGGCAACGTCGCCTTCGCATTGGGCAAGAAAATCAACGGTGGAAAAGTGCTGACCAACGGCTGGCCCGGACTCGCGCGCGAAAATCTGGAGTCGGGCCAGGATCTGCGCGTGACGCTCGACCATCGCGATATCCTGGCCGAGATCGTGCAAAACCGGCTTGGGAATTCCAACCTCTCGGTGATCTTTCCGGACTACACCCCGCGCTTCCGCGGCGTCACCAAAGCGTAACGCGCTCCGTATCAACAACACGGCGCCGGTGCATCCCCTGCACCGGCGCCGTGTTGCATGCGACCAACTGCCGCGACGTGATCGGCGTGTTATCGCGCTGGACGGGCGGGTGCCGGCAGCGGCTGACCGCCCGGATGCCAGACCGGACGCGGGCCGTCGGCCAAGAGACGCAGCGCGCGGGCGCTGGCCCCAATCACCTGCGCCATGTGTGGCGCATCGATGGTCGCCGCTTCGTCCTTCGGATGGTGATACGGCGTCACCAGATTGAAAGTCGATAGCGAATGCGCCGGGATCCCGATGCGCGCGAACGCGGCGTTGTCGCTGCGTTCGAAGAAGCGCTGCGTCGGTCGCGGATCGAGCACGAGGGGAATCCCATTGTCCGCCAGCAGATCGCCCAGCGTGGAACGCTCGTAGCCGGTGAGCCACGCCTTGCCGAATCCGCCGGCGAGCGAGTCCGGGTGTGCGATCATTTCGATGTTGAGATCCACGACGGTGCGATCCAGCGGACGGACGGGATGCGCGATATACCAGCGCGTGCCGAAGCCCCCCACCTCTTCACCGGTGATCGCCATGAAGACGATCGTGCGCTTGGGACGCGGCCCCGTCCGCATGGCCTTCGCGATCTCAATGACCGCCGTCACCCCGGAGGCGTCGTCGTCGGCGCCATTGTTAATGGAGTCGCCGTCGACCGGTCGACCAAATCCAATGTGATCATAGTGCGCCGTCACCAAGACCACCTCGTTCGCCAGCGTGGGATCGGCCCCCGGCAGGACGCCCACCACATTGCTCGATCGCAACCGCACCGCAGGCGGCAGGGAATCCCACTGGGCCCACGACGCGACGGCACCAAGCCGCGGCTGTCGCGCGGCGGCGGAGAGCGCGCTGGCCGAGGCCGCAGCGCCCCCCGTTGGCGGAAGCGCCTGCAGGGGAATGTGCTGCAGGTAGCTCCCGGAATCGCCGGCGGGGACGAGCCCCGCGGCGCGGAACTGCGCACTGATCCACGCTGCGGCGCGATCGGCACCCGGCGCACCGGTCCGGCGTCCCTCCATGGAGTCCGCCGCAAGGATCTCGACATCGCGGCGGATCGTGGCCGCATCAAAACGATCGACGTGCGTGATCGCCACCGACGGGGACGGCGTGCGGGGGGCGGCATCCGCGACGAGCGCGAGCCACTGGCGGCTCGGGCTCACCGCGAGCCGCGTGATGTTGCGGAGCGGCGCGAAGCTGAAATCCGCGAGCGGCGCCCACTCCGCGCTCCCACGACGCCACAGCATGACGCGGGTCCCGGTGGCCATCAGCGCGGTGGTGCTATCGACCCACGCGAGGTCCTCCACGCGCGGCAGCGTCTTCACCAGCGTATCGATCCGACCGGTGGCCGGATCGAGCTGCATGAGATACCAGTCGGCACGCCCCTTCTGGATGAAGCTCACGCGCGTGGTCCCGGGAATCCGATGGAGCGCGCGGCCGACGTCGCGCGCCACCGTTTGACTCCCCGGCCGACCCATGTGCGCGATCTGGAGGGTCGTTGGCGTCCCGAGCACAAACAGCGCCCACGTGGAATCATCGGCCTGGGCGAAATACCCCACCGGCTTGATGTCCGGGAAGAGCGGCGTCGGGCTCCCCTCGCCGAGCGGCATCCGCCAGAGGCGCTGCGTCGAGTCGGCCTCTACGCGGATCACCGCGAGCGCGGCGCCATTCTCAATGGGGAACGCCGAGTATTCACTTTCCGGCGCCGTCCGACGGACGGGGACGGCGAGCCCGGTGTTGAAGTCGTACCGATAAATGTCGGCCTGCCCATCGGCGCGCGTCGATGTGTAGAACAGTTCGCGCGAATTGAGCGCGAAGGCCGGCTGGTTGTCGTAGCCGTCACGTCGCGTGAGGTTGGCCGGAACCCCCAGGGTGACGGTGCCAGGGGCGGAGCCGGTGGCGGTGCTCAGCGGCACGAGGAAGACGTCGGCGCCCGGGGAGGCCACGGAGGTGCGCGGGACTCCGCGCTGGGCGTGCACGACCGACGCCGACAGCACGGTGAGGGCACACAGCCACCGCGACGCGGACACGGACGCGGACGCAGACACGCGGTGAGCGAAACGAGCACGAGGGGCGCGTGGCGCCTGAGAGGGGGAAGGCATCATCCTCGAAAGGTACGACAGCTCCCGTTGCGCGGCATGGTCTGCGGTGGCTAGCCTCCACCGCATGCACGCGGTGGCAACGAGGATCGATGGGGTTGGTGAACAGGCGGGCGGTCGGCCCAGGGGCCGCTGGCGGCGCTGCGCCTTGGGATTCGCGCTCGCGGCGGGCGTATTGGCGTGTGACCGCACGGCATCGACCACGCCGACGGAGCCCGTAGCGGGCGTCGCGACAAGCCTCGCCATCGTCCCCGCCTCACTCTACCTGCAGCCTGGGCAGGAGCGCACGCTGACGGTGGAAGCGCGCGATGCCACGGGCGCCGTCGTCGCGACCCCGACGCTGACGTGGCGGACGGATGCGCCGACCGTGGCCACCGTCTCGAGCACCGGGCGGGTCCAAGCGGTGGCGCCCGGGAACGCGCGCCTCACCGCCAGTGCGGGCACCCTCGCCACCGCCGCCCCCGTGGGAGTGACTGGCGCAAACACCGGGGTCGCCCAATGGCGCGCCGCGCGGAGCACCTTCAACGACCAGACACTCCTCGGCATCTGGGACGATGGCGCCGGGACCAGCTATGCCGTGGGGCAAAACGGGTCACTCCTGCGCGCGACCGCCAATGGCTACGACCTCAGCTACGACGCGCAGCTGTTCTCGCCGGAGCGCGCGAAGATCCTCGCGCGCGGGTTCGACGGCGTTTTTCTCGACACGGTCGACACCGGAACCGATCTCGAGCGGCGCGACCGCGCGCGCTTTGCCGGTGCCACGCTTGCGACGATCGATCTTGTGCGCGCGATCAAGCGCCGCTACCCGGCGGCCGTAATCGTGCTCAATCGCGGCTACGACATTCTGCCCACCGTCGAAAACTCGGTCGATATGGTGCTCGCCGAATCGCTGGTCACGGCTTGG
>JBAXMW010000054.1:0-14085 GCA_037134115.1 Gemmatimonadaceae bacterium
TTCCTCGTCTTCGCCGACTACATGCGTCCGGCGATTCGTCTGGCCGCGCTGATGAAGACGCAGGTCATCTATGTCTTCACGCACGATTCGATCGGCTTGGGCGAAGATGGCCCGACGCACCAGCCGGTGGAGCATTTGGCCGCGCTGCGCTGCATTCCGAATCTGCTGGTGCTGCGTCCCGCCGATGCCGATGAAGTGTCGGAAGCGTGGCGCATTGCGCTGCATCACAAGACCGGCCCGTCGGCGATTGTGCTTACGCGCCAGAAGCTGCCGTACTTCAATGCGGCGCCGCGGGCCTTTGCCGGCGTGCGGCATGGCGCCTATACCGTGGCGGACGCCGAGGGTGGCGCGCCGCAGGTGGTGCTGATGGCGAGCGGCTCGGAAGTGGAGGTCGCGCTCGGCGCGCGCACGCTGTTGGGCGCCGAGGGAATCCGGGCGCGCGTGGTAAGTGTGCCGAGTCTGGAGTTGCTGGCGCAGCAGGACACGCTGTACAAGAGCAGCGTGCTGCCGTCAGGGGTGCCGCGTATTGCGGTGGAGGCGGCGCATCCGATGCCGTGGTATCAGTGGACCGGCGACCGTGGCGCGGTGGTGGGGATCGAGACCTTTGGCGCGAGCGCGCCGTATCAGACGCTCTATCGCGAGTACGGGATCACGGCGGAGCGGGTGGCCGAGGCCGCGAAGGAAGCGTTGCAGCGGAACGGGTAACGCGAGCGGCTGACTGCGACGGCTTGACGGGTGGTCCGTGCGGCGCGTTCGCCGTGAGGGCCACCCGTTTGCGTTGCGCCCCTTTTACCGCGCCGTGAGCGCCCGGCCCGCCATCGCGTCGGTGGGTGCTACCGAAGGATCAGCTGGATCCCCAACCGCTCCGCGACGTCCGCCAACGGGAGGCGGCTGCTGATAAGTCGCTCATCTCAGAGCGTCCGCGGGGGGCCACGATCCTCGCCCATCAGGTGCGCGAAAGCGACGGACGTATCAAGGTCAATCACCGCCCGCTATGATCGGCGACCAAGTCGGCGAAGAGGATCACTGTCGGTGGAACTGGATCCCTCAGTGGAGCCCCCCCAACGATCAAAGGCACCGTCATCAATTCACGAGGGGTCAATTCAGTCAAATGGGGTTCACCTACTTTGCGGACATTGGGTCATACGGCAAATCCGTGAAAAGAAGTGCTGGCTGAATCCACCTTTGCCACCGCCAAGTATTCCCAAGTAGCCAACGCAACGAATCCGGTCACCTACCCTAGCTATAGTATATTAATCAACCGAAAAGCTACCGAAATCGCGTTGATTTGACTACGGTGGCATCGAATGATATCGTAGACTGCGAACCCAATCCTCTCTGTATCATCCATTGGAATGCAAAGCTGCTCCCAACAACAATTCGGAGGGTTTTATGGTCATTAATAAGGCGCTAGCGATCAGAGCATTAGTTGTAGCGGGCATGGGGGCTTTACTGTTGACGAGCCCTGTACACGCTGAGTCGATGACGTCGCAGAATTGCGACTTCAACATCTGCACCAACGCAATCGAACTCTGCCTCCCATCACTGTGTTTTAATTGCGGTAATGGGATATCCACACAGTGCGAAGTGAGCTCGGGTTGTCCGACAGATGCTCCTTACCACATCTATTGTGGATACGAGCAATGAGTAACTAGGAAAACACGGAGGATTGGGTTCGCTCAAAACACGGATGCAGTTTTCAAAAACATGAGTGCATTCCGGAATTGTTTCCTTGGAGGAACAGTGAAAAATGCTTTCGAAAAAGCAGTCAATCTAACGCTCGCGGTTTCAGCGGTTGCGGTCGCTTCGATTGCTTTCATCAGGGAAACCCGAAGCAGTGGACCCCAAATAACGAAGTTCGAGTCAGGCTACTTTAAGGAGTGGAAAAAGCTCCTTCCTGCGGCGCGAATTTTGGGTTCGGACACAGCGCCAATCATGGTGGTCGAAATCACTGACTTTCAATGCCCTTACTGCAAGCGATTCAACGATGTGCTTCATGTGGTCCAACAGCGCTTACCTTCCAAAGTAGCTGTCGCCGTCGTCCATTTTCCCCTGCCAAGCCACAGCAAAGCACGATCAGCTGCCCAGGCTGTGGAATGCGCGGCACGTTTTGGCAGAACGCAGGAGATGATCGACCAACTATTTATGCGACAGGACTCTCTAGGACTCAAGCCGTGGAGTCGCTACGCTTTGGATGCGGGAATTTCTGACTCAGCATCGTTTGGAAGATGCCTTGGCGATTCAACCAGCCTCAAACTCGTGGATCGAGGTCTCGCAATTGGCTCAGAGATCAACGTGATGGGAACGCCGACTGTTTTTCTGAATGGATGGAGATACGGTATTCCACCTTCCGACTCCGAGATGATTAGAGCTGTGAATGATATTCTGGAAGGCCGAATTCCTTACGCCACTTTTCCAAGATCAGGCTTACGGATTACGCGGTAGAGATTTGACCTCTAGACTACAATTCGGATTTATCTTGATGCGACAGTCGGTCTGGTGGTTAGGGGCCTGCGCGTTCGTCCTCGCTCAGCGTGGACTCAACGCACAGACACTGCGCGGGACGGTGCGTGACAGTGTGACAGGACAGGGCGTTGCTGCGGTCGCGGTGATGGTGAGCGCCGTCGACGGTCGGATCCTCGCTACGGGACGGAGCAGTGCCGCCGGCAGCTTTGTCCTGCGTCTCCCTGTCGGCGGACGTGTGCGCATCCAGGCCCTGCGTATGGGTCATGTCCCGACGATTGTCGACGCCATTGAGGTGGGGCCTGATGAGGTGAAGACACTGGAGATCGTGCTCGCACCACAAGCCGTGGTGCTGCCGCGCCTGACGGCCGATGCCCGGAGCCGATGCAGCCTCTCGAGCACGAATGGACAGGAACTGCTCATCGTCTGGAATCAGGCCCGGGCCACGTTGGCCCTGTCGACGGCGGGCTGGTCTGGGCTGGATGTACAGGCCATGGTGATGCGACTCGCAGGTTCGTCCAATCTGGATCGGTCCGGTGCGCAGGTGGATTCCACATCACCGGACGTCTTCGTGGCGCAGCTGTCGGCACGCGGTCCGCTCGACTCGACGACCGCACGCGCCAGCATGCGGACCGCTGACGAGGCGATCGAATTTGCCCTGCCGGCGGCGGAGACCATTCTTTCCGATGACTTCGCCTCGACGCATTGCTTCTGGGTGGTGCGCGATGCTCGGGACACCACGCGTATCGGCATTGGATTCCGTCCAGCTCCCAAGGTGCCTGACCGTCCGGATGACATCCAGGGTGTGCTCTGGGTGGCGTCGGACAATGCGGCAGCACGTACGCTGGAATTCCGCTACATGCACGTGCCGCTCGGCAACAGCGATGTTTGCGGTCGAGGGGGCGGCTTCCAGCGGCTGGTGTGCACGTCGTCGCGTGAACGGGTGCCAGGCGGAGGCCGCATCAACTACGTGCGGCTGTACGATGACATGGTGCTGATGCACGACTGGGAGATCATTGCAGGGCTGGTTGACGGTCCTTTGCGCAAGGTCTCAGAGGTCGATCGCAGTTTGTGCGTTGCCCGACGACCCTGTCCCCTTATGGCCGTGCCGCAACTCGGCGTTTATCGCTTCACTACCGTGATCGTTCAGGCCAACGGCGTGGAGGTGTATCGCGAATACACCACGAGTGACTGGCTGGATCAGACACTCGCCAAGACCGCCGGGAAGCGACCGGCACGCATGGCGGGGAGCATTCAGGATGCGAACGGCGCGCCGGTCGCGAATGCCCGGATCGAGCTGCCTCAGCTCCGCCGCGCCGTCCTCACGGATGCAAATGGCCGGTTTGACATTCCGTGGCTCACACCGACACGCAAAGTCGCGGTGCAGATTCTGCATCAGGAATTTTCGCCCGTGGCGTTCACCATGGACCTGCTCGCGGGTCGCACGCGGAATGCCACAATCACACTGGAGCGGCGCCCATAAGGGTCCCGCCCCTTCATCGCGCCAGGGGGTGTTACCGAAGGATCAATGGGATCCCCAACCACTCCGCGAGGTTAATCACCGACCGCTGCGATCGGCGTCCAACTCGGCGAGGATGGTCGCCGTCGAGGCCACGGGCAGGCGTGGCGGAAGGCCTTCTCGCACGATCAGCGGCGCCGACATCAGTCCACGACGCATCAGGTCGGCGAGATGGGCGTCGCTTGCGAGGAGAGTCCGCTCGTGTGGTGGTCGCAGCTCGGCCACGACCCGATCGCGGTCCGTAATGAGGACCACCTCAGCCCCCTCCGCGAGCCTGACGTACTCGCTGAGTTTGTTCTTGAGCACTTTGAGGCCAACGGTACGCATGGTCTCGAAGTAGCGCCTAGAAGCTACTTTCATTCTACCGCGCCTTGAGTGCCCGCCCCGCCATCGCCTGCGTGGGGACACCGTCTTTCACCGCGGCGGTGCCATTCACAAAGACCCACCGCATACCAGTGGCGAGCTTCGTGGGCGCCGTATAGGTCGCCTCCTCATGGATCGTCTTCGGATCAAAGACAAGCACATCGGCAAAGGCGCCCACCGTGAGCACGCCCCGGTCGGTCAGATGATACGTCGCCGCCACCTGCCCGCTGCTCGCCTGCACCATGCGCGCCATCGTGATCACGGGCTTATCGAGCACATAGCGGCGGATCTTGCGCGGGTACGTGGCGAAGAGCCGCGGATGCCCCTCCGAGCCATCGGAGCTCGTCATGACATACGGATCCTTCATGAACGTCTCGATATCCGATTCGATCATGTTGAACGACGCGACGCCCATATCCATCCCGTCGCGAATCATCGCGAGCGCGGTTTCCACCGCCGGCATGCCGCGCGTCGCCGCCACCTGCTTGAGCGTCTGCCCGACATACGGCGCGGCCGCCCCGCTCCCTGACACCAACAAGATCGTGCTGTCGCCACCGCGCCGCCGCAAATTGTCCCGCATCTCGGTCAGCATCTTCTCCCGCTGCACCGGATCCGCAATCCGCGCCAGCATCGCGGTGCGTCCACCCGCCTGCACCCACCGCGGCAACAGCGCCGCACTGATTCCGGTGCCACTTGCCGTCCAGGGATACTGATCGGCGGTCACGGTGCAGCCGCGCGCACGGGCCTCGCGCATGATCCCGAGCACGCTGTCCGCCTTCCCCCACACATCCACGCCCAGCGTCTTGATGTGCCCCACATTGGCGGTCAGCCCCGACTCACAGCCAATGCGAATGGTTTCCCGCACCGAGTTGAGCAGCCCAATGGAGTAGGAGCTTTCGTCACGCTGGTGCGTGTCATACACGCCGCCAAAAGGCTTCGCCGCGGATACCACCGCAATGACTTCATCGGTGGAGGCATAACTCTGCGGCGCGTAGAACAACCCGGAGCCCACCCCAAAGGCCCCTTCGCGCATCGCCCGCGTAATGAGCGCGCGCATGGAATCGGTTTGCGCCGGCGTGGCCGCGGCATCGCTGGCCCCCATCACCTGACTGCGCACCGTCCCGAAGCCCACCATCGCATACGTATTCGTCCCCAGCCCAGCGGTCTCTGAGGCCTCGAGCACACGGGCCACATCGTAGGGCCCGCGTCCGTCAGCGCCGAGCACCACGGTGGTGACCCCCTGCATGAGCGACGACAGATTGGCGCGACGCTCGGCGTTCAGCCGTGGCAGCCCTTCATACGCATGCGTGTGCGGGTCAATGAATCCTGGCGCCACGATGAGCCCACGCGCATCAATGCGTTGCGTGGCCACCGTGCCAGCGGGGGCGGGGCCCACCAGCACGACCCGGTCCCCGCGCAGCCCTACGTCGGTGATGCGCCCCGGTGCGCCGGTGCCATCGTACACCGTGGCCCCCGTGATCAATACATCCACGCGCAGTGGGACAGGCGTCGATTGCGCACGGGCAGTGATCGGCAGCGAGGCGGCAACGACCAGCGCGGCCCCATAGGCCCAGAGCGGGCGGCTCACTGCACACCATCCAGGATTTCGCGGATCCGCTGGGCGAGCACGGCCACCGTGAACGGCTTCTGCATGAACGCGGTATCCTCCGCAGCAATACCATGCCGCAACACGTCGTCGTCGGTATAGCCGCTCATGTAAATCACCTTGATATCCGGCCGCTGCAACCGGAGCAACTTGGCCAGCGCACTGCCGTTCATGTTGGGCATCACGACATCAGAGAGCAACAAATCGATCGGGGCGTCATACGCGGCCGCGACCTTGAGCGCGTCTTGCCCATCCACGGCCATCAGCACGGTATAGCCCAGCGTCGTGAGAATGCGCTGCACGAGATCGCGCACCCCCGGTTCATCCTCGGCGACCAGCACGGTTTCCGTGCCGCGCGGAATAGCGCGGGTGTTCCCGCCCGATCGCGTTTCCGACCGGCGCTCCAGGAACTCCGGCATCAACACGCGGAAGGAGGAGCCCACGCCGAGCGTACTCTCGACCATGATGCGTCCACCGGCATCGGTGATGATGCCGTACACGGTGGAGAGACCGAGCCCCGTCCCGCGCCCGACTTCTTTCGTCGTAAAGAATGGCTCAAAGAGGCGGCGCCGCACTTCGTCGGTCATGCCGGTGCCGGTATCGGTCACCCGCAACTCGAGGTAGCGACCCGGCGACAGATTGAGCGCGTCAGTTTCGGGCGAGGCGGCGAGCTTGACCCGACGGGTCTTCACCATGAGCGTTCCCCCATCGCGCATCGCATCGCGCGCATTGACCACGAGATTGAGGAGCACCTGCTGCAGCTGACCGGCTCCGGCACGCACCGGCAATTCACCGGGCTCCGGGTCCACCTGCATGATGATCGACTCCCCGAGCAGCCGCTTGAGCATACTGGTGGTCTCTTGCACCACGCGATTCAGGTCGAGCACCTTCGGCTCGACCACCGCCTGTCGACTGAAGGCGAGCAGCTGATTCGTCAGCTCCGCCGCGCGCCGACTCGCCTGTAACACTGGATCAACCAGGGCGCGGCGCTCATCACTCGCCTCAAGTTCCTCACGGAGTGCTTCGGTGAAGCCGTTGATGACGGTGAGCAGATTGTTGAAGTCATGCGCGATGCCACCGGCCAGGCGTCCAACGGCGTCCATTTTCTGCGACTGCATCAGCTGCTCTTCGACGCGCCGTTGCACCGTGATGTCGAGGCCATATCCCAGCACGTGCCGCACTTCCCCATGTTCATCGAAGATCGGGGTGGAGTAGCGCCGGAAGTGCCGCAGCTCCCCATCACGGGTCGTAAACGATTCCTCGAACTGCGTCCCGGATTTCGACTCGACGACTTCACGAATCCGCTCGCGACGCTGCGCCGTGACCTCTGTCGGCAGCTTGCGCCGCATGCCGTATTCGACATCAGTACGCCCAATGATCCACTGCCGGATCTCCCGATCGGCAATGGCACTCGGGGTCACGTATTCATACGTCCCGGTGGGGGAAAAGACGGCCAGCTGTGCCGGCAACGCCTCCAGAATGCTGTCGTAGAAGAGCTTCTGCCGTTCGACGGCAGCAGAGTGCATCTGCTCGGTGAGATCCCGGAAGATCCAGATCATCCCGGCATAGTGCTCCCCATCAATCACCGGCAGGACGTCACGTTCGAGGGCGATGTTCTGCGTCGTGGTGAAGGGCTCGTTGTACACCGCGACGCGTCGCATCCGCAGCTCATCGACGCCCTGTCTGAAGCCGGCGGGATCGAGAAACGCCAGCGCAGCCACCCGTTCGAAGACGGCTTCTGCGGACTGCCCCACAAGGGTGGCATACGGTTCGTCGAGGCCGAGGAGCCTACAGAAGTCGGCGTTGCTGTACACCACTTCGCCCAACCCGTCCTCCACCAACAATCCGGCGCGCAATTCGGCCAGGAGGGCGCGAGCTAACGGGCCGGTGAGCAGCTGTTTCACTTCAGCGTGCCGTTGAGCTCGTCGTAAATCTTGCGCACGGCAATCGGCGCCTGCTGATCGGCAATGAACCACCCGGCATACGCGCCGAAGTTCGCTTGCTTGATCGCGTCGTCCACCGAGAGTCCCTGTGCGTGCAAGCGCGTGACCTCGGCGATCACCGCCTTGAGGGCATCCCGGAAGGCCACCAACTCCTCGCGGGAGATCGCCCCCGTCTCAATGAACCCATGGCCCGGGATGTACCGATCGATCGGCATCGCCAACGCGCGATCCACCGTCTTCACCCAGTCCGATGGATACGCCGAGCGCATCGCCGGGAAGACGCGATTGAGATAGGCCTCGCTCATGAAGAGGATCTTCTGGCGCGGCAGTTCGACGAGGAGGTCACCGCCGGTATGGGCGCGGCCCAGGAAACGCACCACCGCGGTCATCCCCCCGACATCAATGCGCTCACTGTCGCCGGCCATCGGCGTCGCCTTCGCACCGTCGCCCTGCAACTTCGTGACAGAGAAGGGATGAACGATGTACTGGATCCCCGGTGGCAGCACACTGTTGCCAGCGGTGTGATCGCCATGATCGGAGCCCACCACGTACCACTTGA
This sequence comes from Gemmatimonadaceae bacterium, assembly GCA_037134115.1. Taxonomy (GTDB): domain Bacteria; phylum Gemmatimonadota; class Gemmatimonadetes; order Gemmatimonadales; family Gemmatimonadaceae; genus Gemmatimonas. The sequence goes on from JBAXMW010000054.1 coordinate 8,454, forward strand.
TGGGGAGCGAGGTGACGGTGCGGATCTTGTCGAGCATCGCCTGCGTCGCCGGGACGCTCCCTTGCCCGTCGGCCACCAGCACGCCCTGCGTCCCCACCACAATCAGCGAGACGGTGGTGAAGCCCGGCTGCCGGATCTCCTCATAGCCATAGACGTTGTCCGCGAGCGGCACGAGGCGCGGAAAGGCACTGAGCGGCACGCCGCGGACAGCGGGATCGGCCGTGCGAGGCTGTGCCGACAGGGGCGACGCCAGCGGCGACGCGAGGGGCGCGGCGAGCGAAGCGGCCAGAAGCAGCGAACGCAGGGCAGTCATGATCAGCGCATGAAGTGACAGGTGTACCCGCCAGGATTCTTCTGCAGATAATCCTGATGATAGCCTTCGCCCGCATACCAGGTGGAGGCTTCCACAATCTCCGTGACAATCGGCTGCGCCCAGAGCCCCGAGGCCTGGACCCGCGCTTTCACCAGCTCAGCGGTCTCCCGCTGGGCCGGCGAGGTGTAAAAAATGGCCGACCGATACTGCGTGCCGATGTCGTTCCCCTGACGATTCGGGGTCGTCGGGTCATGCAGCCGGAAAAACCACGCCTCCAGCAACGTCTCAAACGACAGCACGGACGGATCAAAGGTGATCCGCACCGCCTCGGCGTGCCCGGACTTGCTGTCGTGCGTGTCATGATAGGTCGGGTTCACGACCCACCCGCCGGTGTATCCCACATCGGTATCGAGCACGCCAGGGACGGCGCGCAAGATTTCCTCAACGCCCCAAAAGCAGCCGCCAGCGAGAATGGCGACGTCGGTATTCGTCGGGGTAGTGCTCATCGGGTCTCCGAAAACAGACTGAGAAAGTCCCCGTAGCCTGCGGCAGCCAGCTCAGCCACCGGAATGAAGCGCAGCGCTGCGGAGTTGATGCAATAGCGGAGACCACCGTCTTCCCGGGGACCATCGGGAAAGACGTGCCCCAAATGCGAATCGGCATGCAGCGAGCGGACTTCGACCCGGCGCATCCCATGGGACGTATCGGCACGCTCCACGACCGTCTGCGCGACCGGCCGGGTAAAGCTCGGCCAACCACTGCCGGAATCGAATTTGTGGACCGAGGCGAAGAGTGGCTCGCCGCTCACAATATCCACGTAGAGCCCTGCCTCATGGTGATCCCAGAACGCATTCCGGAAGGGGGGCTCGGTGCCACACTGCTGGGTGACGGCGAACTGCTCCGGCGTCAGCGTCCGGGCCAGTTCCTCACGGGGGGGGACGGGGTAGTCGGCCATGGGTCAAATCTACCCGGTCGATCAACCGCGTGGCGTCTGCCGGACCGGGTTTCCGCCATTGCGACCACGCTCCCTTGGCAAGGGCGGTCGGGGACCGCTTCTTTGGGGAGGCGTGATTGATCCGCCGCCGCCCTCCGACACTCTCACCAGGGGTTCCGTGTCCACGACTCGCCTGCACTCCGCATCGCCACGTTCCGTGATCGCCCAGGTGGCGCGCCAGGTGGCACGCCAGGTGGCACGCCGGACGACCCGCCGGGCCCTGCTGACCGCCACCGGTCTGACGCTGCTCACGACCGGGGTGATGACCGACGCCGCCCAGGCACAGGGCCCCACGCCAGTCATCGGCCGCTGGGATTTGACGGTCCAAGGCACCGACGGCAGCTATCCCTCCTGGTTGGAAGTGAGCCGGTCGGGGTCGCGCTGGCTCGTGGGGCGGTTTGTCCATGGCGGCGGCAGCGCTCGGCCCATTGCCCGCGTTGATTTCACCAACGGCTCGCTGCACTTCGCGATCCCGCCGCAGTGGGATGCCGAAACGACCGACCTGATCATGGACGCCGCGGTCTTTGGTGATTCACTCGACGGCACGCTGGTCACCCCCTCCGGGGAACGGCAGCATGTGATCGGGCGTCGCGCCCCCCTCCTGCGCCGGACCTCGGCGCCAATCTGGGGGGCGCCGGTCCGGTTGTTCAATGGGAAGGATCTGACGGGATGGCGTTCGTTGGGTGGCACCAGTCAGTGGGCCGTGGTGAACGGTGAGTTAGCGAACACGAAGGGTGGCGCCAATCTCGTGACCACGTCGGCCTACGAGGATTTCCGCCTGCATGTCGAAGTGCAGTATCCCAAAGGCGGCAACAGCGGGATCTACCTGCGTGGGCGCTACGAAGTGCAGGTGGAAGACAGCGGTGCCGACGAACCCAAGCCGATCGACTTGGGCGCGATCTACGGGTTTCTCGTGCCGAATCAGAATGCGGCCCGTGGACCGGGACAGTGGGAAGTCTTTGACATCACCCTCATTGGCCGCCGCGTCACGGTCGTGCTGAACGGAAAGACGATCATTGCCGATCAGACGATCCCCGGCATCACCGGTGGCGCGCTCAATAGCGATGAAGCCGCGCCGGGTCCGATCTATCTGCAGGGCGATCATGGTCCGGTGCGCTATCGCAATCTCGTCATCACCCCTGCACAGGCTGGAGCGAAGTAAGTCATGACGCACACGGACGCGGCGCCATCGACCGCCGAAGCGTTTGATCAGGCCGTCGCGTTGGCCGGGCGTCTCGACGCCGCGATTGGACAGGTCATCATTGGGCAACAGCAGGTGCGCCGCGAGGTGCTCACCTGCCTGCTCGCCGGCGGACACTGCCTCCTGCGCGGTGTCCCCGGGTTGGCGAAGACGCTGCTGATCAAGACGCTCGCCGACGCGGTCGCGCTGCGCTTCAATCGCATTCAGTTCACGCCGGACCTCATGCCCTCCGACATTCTGGGCACCGAGGTCATTGAAGAGGACGTGACGACCGGGAAGCGCCAGGTGCGTTTTATTCCGGGGCCCGTGTTTGCGAACATTATTCTCGCGGACGAAATCAATCGGACGCCGCCGCGCACGCAGTCCGCGCTGCTCGAAGCGATGCAGGAGTATCAGGTCACCGTGGGCGGCGTGCGCTATCCACTGGAACGACCACTCTTCGTGCTCGCCACGGAAAATCCGATCGAACAGGAAGGGACGCATCCGCTCCCGGAAGCGCAGCTCGATCGCTTCATGTTCAACGTCGTCATCGCCTATCCATCGGCCGACGATGAACGGCGCATTCTTTCCGATACCACGACCGGACGGGTGGCCACGGTCACGCCGGTGGCGACCGGCGCCGAGCTCGAAGCGGCGCGGCATCTGGTGCGCGAGCTCCCCGCCGCGTCCAATGTCGTCGACTATGCGCTGCGACTCGTGCGCGCGACGCGCCCTGATGATCCCACCTGCCCCGAGGCGGTGAAGCGCTTTGTGCGCTGGGGGGTAGGCCCGCGCGCGGGACAGGCGCTGCTCCTGGGCGCGAAGGCGACCGCCCTGCTGCAGGGACGCACCGTCCCGTCGTGTGAGGATGTGACGCAGGTGGCGCTGCCGGTGCTGCGCCATCGACTGCTGGTGAATTTCCGGGCAGACGCTGATGGCATCACGCCAGATGCGGTCATTGCGATGCTGCTCGCCGCGATCCGTCCGTAACGGTTGTTGTGACTGCGGTGCTCGAGCCGGCCGTTGTTGCGGCCATTGATGATCTGGAGCTCGCCGCTCGCGTCATTGTGGATGGCATCCGCACCGGTGGGCACCGCAGTCCACTGCAGGGGCATGGCGCGGAATTCCAGCAGCATCGCCCCTATCGGGCCGGCGATGACCTGAAGTATCTCGACTGGAAAGTCTTTGGGCGGAGTGATCGCCTGTACACCCGCCAGTTCCGCGAGACGACGAACATGCATCTCATGCTCGTCCTCGATGCGAGTGCCTCGATGGCCTATCCCATCGACGGCCCCGGGCCCTCCAAGTTCCGCTATGCGGTGCTGCTCGCGGCCGCTCTGGCGTATTTGGCCAGTGAGCAGGGGCATGCGGTGGGGCTGATGAGCCGCACCGATGGCGCGCTCACTTACCTTCCGGCGCGGGCGGGCTTGGTGCATCGGCGCCAGCTCCTCATTGCGCTCGATGGGTTGCGTCCGACCGCGAGATGGGAGCCGGAAGGGATGATTGATCGCGCCGCCGATCTCCTGGGCCGGCGCGGCCTGATGCTTGTTCTCTCCGATTTTTACGACGATGAACCGGGGACCCAGCGGGCGCTCCGTCATGCGGTGCAACGCGGCCATGATGTGGCGATGCTCCAGCTGCTGAGCCGCGCCGAAGCCCAACTGCCAACCGGTGGGACGCTCGCGCTGCAGGATCTCGAATCAGGAGTCCAGCAACCCATCGACACGGCACTCGCCGCCACGGCGTATGCCGCAGAAGTCGCCGCGTTTTGTGCACGCTGTGCCACGGCCGCGCAGCATGCCGGCATGGATTACGTGCGCTTTGATACCGACGCCCCACTCGACCGGGCGTTGCGGGAGTGGCTCGTGCGACGCCAGACCGGACGATGAGCTGGCTGCAACCTTGGATGTGGGTGAGTGCCGTTGCCGTGGCGCTCCCGATTGCGGTACACCTGATCAGTCAGCGACCGCCGCGCACGACGCCATTCCCCACTCTGCGCTTTCTCACCAGTACGCGGCTGCGTCCGGCACGACATCGGCAGCCGAGTGACTGGCCGCTGCTGCTTCTGCGGATCGCCATTATGCTGGCGGCGGTCGCCGCGATGGCGCAACCGGTCTGGCGCACGGCATCAGCCCCGTCGTCGATGACGCGGGCGATAGTAGTGGACACGAGCGCTGGGGCGGTTACGCCTACGGACACGCTGCGTGAATCGACGGCACGCCAAGCGGGAGGGGCGCGACTGGTGGTTCCCACAGGCAGCGTGCGCGCTGTACTGCCTGGGGTTGTGGCGTGGCTCCGCACACAACCGGCACCACGCGAATTAGTCGTGCTCGCTGACGTTCAGCGCGGAATGATGGACCGCGCGGATTTCTCGGCGCTCCCATTAGATGTGCGTGTGCGCTTTGTGCCGCGCGCGCGGGCATCGGTGCCACCGCGTGCTCAAGCCGCTGCCGCGGTCGTGATCGCTGCCGCCGGTCAGGAGCGTCTCGCGACGTGGCTGACGCAGGTGCAACCGCTGCCCACCACGCCGGCGAGGCGATGGATGGCGGAGCGGATCGCCATGCTGCAGCGGGATTCGTTGCTGGTATCGGCGGCATGGGCCACGACGGCGGTGCAGGATACGATCATCAGGGCACCGGTGCAGGTGGTGGCGACGACCGCAACGGGCGCGCCGGTGGTACTGGCCGCCATGATCACCGCGGATCGCACGACGGATATGGGCGCGTCGGCCGTCGCCGCGCCACGTCTCTTGCTGTGGACCCGCACCGACAGCACGAGTCGGGTGGCGGCCGCCTTGCAGTCGGTCATGACGGCATCACCAAACGAGACCGCCACGGTCGCCGTCGCCGTCGCCGCCGCGATTGCACCGGATACGTTGCGCGCCTGGGCCATCGCGCCGTCGGCCACACCCATTGGCGCGGGTGTAGGCACCGAGCGCGATCCACTCACCGCCCCCTCGGACGCCCGCCTGCTCTGGCTGCTCGTCCTCGTGCTACTCGGCGCGGAAACGCTGGTGCGTCGTCGTGGCTAATCACCGCGCGGGCGCAACGCTGCGGCTCGTGCTGGCGCGGCTGCAACAGCGGCAACGCCTGCTCGGCGTGCTGCAGACACTCGCGATCGCGATCAGCGTCGCGACGCTCTCGAT
>JBAXMW010000055.1:0-13706 GCA_037134115.1 Gemmatimonadaceae bacterium
CGACTCGGTTGCTTTCATCGCTTACAGCAACTCACGGGAACTCGCTCCGGAAGCTGGCCTTCACCACTTTGCGTGGAGAGGCTCTGCACGGCATGCACCAAGAACTCCGATACTCGCCGTTCCCTCGGTAATAGTTGCCAGGAGCGATGGTCGAATCGTTAGCGTCGGCCATTCAAGCGTTTTTCGGGTGCGAGATGTTTTCGCGATGTACGGTGTCATCAAAATGGAGGCTATCGATTCTGTGATCTCTTTGTCTAAGTCTCAAACAAATATTGAGCGGAGTCTTCCTAGACTTTCCACGAAATAGCGAGCTGGTCGAATCTTTATACGGTCTGTTTCTGCGTTTTTCCAAATGCCGCAGAACACAGCGCTATTACGCTTAATGGATTTCTGCTGATGAAAAATGGAATTAACCAGAGATACATTCGGGTCATACCTGCTCATCAGCCACCAGCACTTGACCGATGTGTGCAAGTCGCCGGGGATGATCAACACGTTTGGAGTATGTTGACATCTATGGGGATGAGCGGCTGGTTCGCTGTTCTTCCTGTAGGTCAAACCCGTGATGAAGGCCGTTCGCCAATTGCGGTCATCAGTAGCGTGAAGCAAGCCTTTATGGACGATGGTTTGACGTTTTTTGTCGATGATGCTCGTTCTCGACTCGCGCTCCTAAGTCACATTGCAGCATTGTCCCGGACAAGAGTATCATCTCCATTAGCCATCGACCTCGAACGAGAGCACTTTATTTCATCATTGCCTAGTCAACTATATCGGGATGTGGCCGAAATTCAGTGTACCTTTGCCGTCAAGGTTACCGAATCAGAACTGGCAATTCGATTACAGGTTTCGCCATCAACCCTGCGCCGATGGTTTGTTTCAGCGGGCTCTATGCGACCCAAACGCCTGTTGCTGTGGCTTCAACTCCATGAGGTTCTCCTCCATGTCGCAGTCTCCGGCAAACCGCTCGATACTGTGAGCCTTGAACTCGGCTTCGAGCATCCTGAAGCCGTTCGTCGCACATTGAGACTGCTTACCAGAGGGGCCATTCGGCCATCCCGTATCGCATCGGCATACCCGAAATTTCTTCGCTGTCTTCATCTGGCGATCAACCACTAGCTGCGGCTACCACGCCTATCGATGTCACCGCAACCCGCGGGGCATTGGCTCGCCGCTCATCTCGCGGTTATTGGGCGGCGCGGCGGGCTCGAGCTTCCGCAAATCCCCGCAGCGCGCGAGCGCCTGATCGGAACGCGGATCGATCGTGTCGGGCAACGCGATCCGGTCCACCAGCAACGTATCGGTGCGCGAGCGCGCCGCAGCCCACGCCTGCGTGCACTGCCCACGCACTTTGTCGATTGCCGCGAGGCGACGAATGCCACGATCGGTTGCCTGATTCAACCCGATCCATCCACCCACCGCCACCACCAGCGCGATCCCCACCGCGATCAGCGCCTTGGTGCGCACCGCCGCCGGGGAATCCACTGGCTCTGGCGCCCCCGTCTGCGACGCCGACCGAATCGCGTTCGGATGCGTCACCGGCTTCTGGGCTGACTCATCGTGCGATGCGTCGTGCGATGCGTCATGTGATGCGTGGTCCACTCCTGCTCCGTCCTCGGCCATCGACTCACTCATGGATGCGCCATCGGCATCGTGGGAAGAAACGCCGGCGCGCGCCGCGCCTTCGTGCGCTGTTCAAAGGCATACGCGAGCGCCAGCAACCGCGCCTCACTCCAGGCGCCACCAATGAAGGAGACGCCAAGGGGCAACCCACCCACGAACTCCATGGGCACCGTGATGCTGGGATAGCCCGCCACGGCCGCCACCGACGAATTGCCGCCGGTGACATGATCGCCGTTGGCTGGATCGGTCGGCCACGCCGGCGCATTGGAAGGCGCGATGATCGCATCGACCTTGTGCGCCGCAAGGACGGCATCGATCCCCTCAGCGCGCGCAAGCCGACGACAGGTCGCCAGCGCCGTCTGATACGCCGGATCCGTGAGCGGCCCCTTGGCCTCGGCCCGTTCAAACTGCTCCTGCCCAAACCACGGCATTTCGGTATCCGCATGCGCGCGGTTGTACGCGATGAGCTCCGCGAGCGTGCGGTACTTCACCGTTGTGCCGCGCGAGGCGAGATAGGCGTTGAGCCCATCCTTGAACTCATACAGCAGCACCTCGAGCTCCGCCGCATCCGTCTGCCCCACCGTGGGGACATTCGCCTGCTCGACGATCACCGCCCCCGCCGCACGCATCGCCGCGATGGCACGATCAAAGGCCGCGTCGACCAGCGGATGAAAGCCCGCCATGTTGCGCGCGACACCAATACGCGCCCCCTGCAAGGCGTTGGCATTCAGCACGCTGGTGTAGTCGGCGAGACGATGCCCGGCGCTCGCGGCCGTCGCGGGATCTTTGGGATCCTCGCCGGCGATCACGGAGAGCAACGCCGCCGCGTCAGCGACGGACCGGGTCATGGGACCAGCGGTGTCTTGGGACGCCGAGATGGGAATGATCCCGCGACGGCTCACAAGCCCCACCGTGGGCTTGAGTCCCACCAAGCCGCAGAGCGACGAGGGACAAACGATGGAGCCGTCGGTCTCGGTGCCAATGCCCACCGCTGCGAAATTCGCCGAGATAGCCGCGCCGGTCCCGGAGCTCGAGCCGCAGGGGTTTCGATCGAGGATGTAGGGATTCCGCGTTTGCCCACCGCGCCCGCTCCAGCCACTCGTCGAGCGCGTCGACCGGAAATTCGCCCACTCGCTGAGATTCGTTTTGCCGATCAGCACCGCACCGGCTGCACGCAGCCGCTCCACGAGAAAGGCATCGGCTGGCGCCGGCTGCCCGACGAGCGCCAGCGAGCCCGCCGTCGTTTGCATGCCATCGGCGGTATCGATGTTGTCCTTGATCAGCACCGGAATACCGTGCAGCGGTCCGCGCACCTTCCCGGTCTTCCGCTCGGCGTCCATCGCCGCGGCGATCGTCAACGCCGCGCGATTGGTTTCAATGACCGACCGCACCGTGGGCCCTGCGGCATCGACCGCAGCGATCCGCGCCAGATACGCCGCCGTGAGCGCACGCGACGTGAGCGTACCGGCGGCCATGCGCGCCTGCAGCTGCGCGACGGTCATCTCGGCATACGGAAACGGAAGCGGCGTGGCGACGTCGTGGTCGTCGGCACGTGCGGGTGCGGGTGCTGCGCTCGCCGCGGTCGGAATGACCGCCGCTGGCAACGCCATGGCCGCCGAGGCGGTCAGCGCCGTGCCGAGAAACGCGCGACGGTTGACGGGCGCCGGTGTGGACTCGGCGTGGGGTTCGTGCGTGGCGTCAGACATGGACTGGTGTCGAGGGAATCACGTCGTGACGGCGCCATCGGCGGCTGCCTGCAACGCCTGCGACAGATCCGCCAGCAGATCGCGAATGTCTTCGAGGCCGATGCTCAGGCGAATGTACCCCTCACCGACCGCATCGCCGCCCCAGCGCGCGCGCCGTTCACCGCTCGTGTGAATGCCCCCGAAGCTCGTGGCTTCGGCAACCAACTGGGCCGCGGCGAAGAAGCGATCGGCGGCGGCGCGATCAGCGAGTTCGAAACCAATCACCGGCCCAAACAGCTTCATCTGCCGCGCGGCGGTGGCATACGACGGATCGGTGGGCAGCCCGGGATAGCGCACCCGCTGCACGACCGGATGGGCAGCGAGCATTTCGGCGACGGTGAGCGCAGAGGCACACTGCTGCTGCAACCGCACCTGCAACGTGCCCAGCGAGCGATGCGCGAGCCACACTTCCATGGGCCCGGGAATCGAGCCGAGGCGGGTGCGATAGGTGCGAATCGTCTCAGCCCACGCCGGATCGGCGGTGGCGACATGCCCCAGCACCAGATCGGCATGTCCGGTCATCGCTTTCGTGTCGGACATCACGACAAAGTCCGCACCCAGCGCCAGCGGACGCTGTGCGAGGGCGGTGGCGGTGGTGTTATCGACGGCGACGAGCGCCCCAGCGGCATGCGCGGCTTCGCAGAGCGCGGCGAGGTCACAGACGTCGAGCTCCGGATTCGTGGGCGACTCGAGCCAGAGAAGGCGAGCACCGGCGAGGAGCGCCTTCTGGGCCTCCTGCGCCGTGGGGGCCGACTTGATCGTGATGCCGTGCGGTGCGACGTACTCCTGCGCAATCACCCGCGTGGTGTAGTAGCTGTCCGACGGCATGACGAGCGTGTCGCCGGGCTTGAGCACCGTTTGCAGCACGGCCGCACTCGCCGCCATCCCCGAGGGGAAGAGCACCGCGGTGCCCCCTTCGAGGGCGGAGAGCGCCGCTTCGTACCCCTGCCAGGTGGGGTTATGAAAGCGACCGTAGGTGAAGGCCGACGCCGCTGGATCACCGGGCGCATGGTAGGGGGCGGCGAAGGTCGGACCCGGGAGATACGGGGTCCCGTTCTCACGTGGCGGGAGACCGGCATGCACCACGAGGGTGCCGTCATGCCATGGCGTGGAGGCCGACATCGGCGCGCTCAGGGTGTGACAGGAAATTCCGCGTCGTCGAGCGCGCGGGCGTCGTCGATGAGCATCACCGGGATGCCATCGTCGACCGCATAGACCAGCGCACAGGTGCGGCAGACGAGCGCTTCGGTGGGACGCAGATAGTGCTGCAGCGGGCCTTTGCACTGCGGGCAGACGAGGATCTGCAGTAACTCAGGGGCGAGGGACATTAGAGAGCTCCGGATCAGAACGGGCGCGCCCGGGCCTCGGGCGTCAGCGTCAACGTGGGGCCGCCCAGCAGCTTCACACAGGGCGGAATGGCATCGAGAATGGCGCCGAGGCAGACATCAATCGCCGCCGGCTTGCCGGGGAGATTGACGATGAGGGTGGCGTTCCGAATCCCGGCCGTCTGGCGCGACAGCACGGCCGTACGCACCGTGCGGAGCGACACGGCGCGCATCTGCTCGCCGAAACCGGGGAGCATGCGACTGCAGACGGCGGTGGTGGCTTCGGGCGTGACGTCGCGGGCCGCTGGACCGGTGCCACCGGTGGTGACCACCAGATGGCACCCGACGGTGTCGGCCAACTCGACGAGTGCGGCTTCGATCTGTGCCTGTTCATCGGGGACGAGACGCACGACCGGATGCCATGGCGCCTCGATCCAGCGGGTCAGCGATTCGATAATCGCTGGTCCGGACAGATCGGCGTAGGCGCCCGTCGCGGCGCGATCGGAGACGGTGATGATCCCGATCGGTGTGCCCGTTGGAGTGCCCGCAGGCCCCGGCGTTGCGTCAGCAGCAGAAGTCGTCATCGGGGAAAGCTACTCCAGGCCGACGCGCTGCGTGGGATCCAGTAGCCGGCGCAGCCGGGTGTGCAACAAGGTCTTCACCTGCGGCCAGTCATCGTCGGTGATGCCGTAATAGACGGAATCACGCACAAAGCCATCGCGGACCACCATATGCCGGCGGAGCGTGCCTTCACAACGCGCGCCAATCCCCGACAGGGCGCGCTGCGACGCCTGATTCCGCGCATCGGTTTTGAATTGCACGCGATACGCCCCGAGCGTCTCAAACAGATAGGTCAGGAGCAGCAGCTTGGTCTCGGTGTTGACCGGCGACCGCTGATGCGCCGGCGTGACCCAGCTGCCACCAATTTCAACGCGCCGATGCGCCGGCGCGATGTCCATGATGCGGGTGGACCCGATCACCTCACCGGTGTCGCGCCGACAAATCACAAACGGCACTTCCGTGCCGGCCGCGCCATTCGCCAGCGATGACGCGATATACGCCTCCACCGCCTCTGCCGAATCGAGGGGCGGCTGCACCGTCACTTCCCAGAGCGCGGGGAAATGGCCGGCGGCGAGCAACCCCTCGGCATGCGACGTGGCCATCGGTTCGAGGCGGACATGCGCCCCCTCGAGCGTGACGGCGGTGGGACGAAAGAGTGGCGGCGTGGTGAACATGCGCGATGGGAGCGAGCGATCAGCCAGCGTAGGCCGCGCCAGCCGCCGACCAGTTGATGGCCCCAAGCACCGCGTCGAGGTAATCCGTGCGACGGTTCTGGTACTTGAGGTAGTACGCGTGCTCCCACACATCGATCGCCACCACGGGCGTGACGCCGTCAGTCAGTGGCGTGTCTTGGTTCGCCGTCGCCCGCACACTCAGCTTGCCGCTCGCATCCTTCACGAGCCACGACCAGCCGGACCCAAACTGACCAAGCCCTGCGCTCTTGAGCGCCGCAAGACAGGCCGCTGCCGAGCCAAAGTCGCGCGTGATGGCGGTTGCCAGCGCGCCCTCGGGCGCCTTGGCACCACCCGGCGCCAGCAGCGCCCAGTACAGCGCATGATTCGCATGCCCGCCGCCATTGTTGCGGACGGCCGTGCGCACGCCATCGGGGAGCGTTGCCAATCCTGTCAGCAGGGCGCGCAGCGTCTGCTTCTGCAACGCCGGATAGCTTTCGAGGGCTTTGTTGAGATTGGTGACGTACGTCGCATGATGCCGATCGTGATGGATCGTCATCGTCTGCGCATCGACCGCGGGCTCCACGGCGTTCGCGGCGTAGCCGAGCGCGGGGAGCGCAAAGGGATACGTCTGCGCGAGGACATCATCCGCGAGGGTCTCGAGGCCCGCGGGACGCACATCCAGCAGCTTTCCGGCCAGGACGGCACCGGCGGTGGAGAGGACAAAATCGCGACGTAGCATGAGACGAGGGGGTGAAAGACCAACGACGACCGGCCGTGATGATCACGGCGGGGACTAATACCGGCCCAGATACCGCTCCAGCTCCCACGGGGTGACCTGCTGATGCGCCTCGCGCCATTCGGCGCGCTTGGCCGCCAGGAAATGCTCGGTGATGTGCGCCCCCAGCGCTTCGGTGATCACATCATCCTTCTCGAGCTCGTCGCACGCTTCATTCAGATCGTGCGGCAAGTCATCCACGCGCAAGCGTCGCCGCTCACGGAACGACATCTCCCAGATGTTCGTATTGATCGGCTCACGCCAGTCCGCATCGGTGGCGAGCCCATCGAGCCCGGCCGCCAGCATCACCGTGAGCGCGAGATACGGATTCGCGCTGGGGTCAGGGGTGCGCAGCTCGAGCCGCGTGCCGGCGCCACGACGCTCGGGGACGCGAATCATCGGCGACCGATTGCGCATGCTCCACGCGACATTCACCGGCGCTTCAAAGCCTGGCACGAGCCGCTTGTACGAATTCACCAACGGGTTCGTGACAGCACACATGGCGCGCGCATGCTTGAGCAGCCCGCCGATGTAATGCAGCGCCACCGTGGAGAGCTGCCACTCGCGCGCCGGATCCCAGAAGGCATTCTGGCCGCCGTGAAAGAGCGACTGATGCGTATGCATGCCGCTGCCATTCTGCCCAAAGACCGGCTTGGGCATGAATGAGGCGAAGAGGCCGAACTGGCGCGCCACCTGCTTCACGACAAAGCGGAAGGTCGCAATGTTGTCGGCGGTGCGCAGCGCATCGGCATAGCGGAAATCGATTTCATGCTGGCCGTGCGCGACTTCATGATGCGACGCTTCCACTTCGAAGCCCATCCGCTCCAGCGCATCGACAATCGCGCGGCGGGCATCTTCCCCTTGATCCATCGGAGCCAGATCGAAGTAGCCACCGACATCATGCGTGTCCGTGGCCGGCCGACCGTCGGCGGTGGGCTTGAAGAGGAAAAACTCCGCTTCCATCCCGGCGTTCATCACATACCCCTGCGCCGCGGCCCGCGCGACCTGCCGCTTGAGCACGCCGCGCGGATCGCCGGCGAACGGCGTCCCGTCGGGCATGGAGACATCGCAGATCACCCGCCCGACGCGCGCCGACGGATCGCCCCACGGAAAGAGCTGAAAGCTCGACAGGTCCGGGACGAGGAGCATGTCCGACTCTTCCACACGCACGAACCCTTCGATGCTCGACCCGTCGAAGAGGATGTCGCCGTTCAGCGCTTTCCGGAATTGCGAGGACGGGATCTCGACGTTCTTGATGATCCCCAGGATGTCGGTGAACTGCAGCCGCAGGAACCGCACCTGATGGGCGTCAGCAAGCGCGAGGATGTCGTTCGCCGTGACACCGCTCAGGTCGGTCGGAACGAGAGATCGGCTGGGAGCTGGCACAGGGGAGGAGAAAGGGGAGACGCCGCGCTGAATTGTAGCTAAGTTTTCCCGGACATGACTCCCTCGACCTCATCTGCGTCCACCGGCGGCGGCTTCTGCGCCGCCTGTGGCTCGGCGCTCGCGCCCGGCGCCCGATTCTGCCATCGGTGCGGAACCCCCTTTGGCCAAGGCCTCCCCACCCCGCGCCCAACGTCGGGCGGTGCGGCCAGCGCGCTCCCCTGGGGCGTCGCCTTCCTCGCGCTCCTCGCCCTCGTGGCGATGTTCGCCGGCAAGAACTTCGGCAAAGCCAAGGGCTCCAGCGTTGACGGGTCGGCGAACGCCCTCCCGACCTCGGCCATGGACGGGCAGGCCGCGGCGGCGGCGGCCGGTGGGGCGGCCCCCTTTGCGGGGGGTGGCGGCGCGGGTGGTCCCGCCCCGAACATCGCCAACATGTCGCCGTCGGAGCGGGCGAGCCGCCTCTACGTGCGCGTGATGGAATACGCCGAGGCCGGGAAGGTCGATTCAGTGGCGACCTTTGCCCCGATGGTGATCGCCGCGCATGAGATGATCCCCTCCCCGACCGCCGACGAGCGCTACCACTTCGGGCGGGTCGCCGAAGTCGTCGGGTCCGGGGAGATCGCCAAGGCACAGGCGGACACGATCCTGCAGCAGAACCCCAAGTCGCTCCTGGGGCTCGTGCTGGCAGCGCGGGCGGCACGGATGAGCAAGAACGAAGCGGCGGCCAAGCGCTTTGACGGCCGGTTGCTGGCAGCCCTGACGGCGGAGCTCGCGACCGCCAATGAGGACTACCAGACCCATCGCGCCGAAATCGACCGCGCGGTCAAGGACGCGCGGGGCGAGAAGTAAACCGGAGCGATCAGCGATGACCATCGCGCCAGGCGGGGTGGTCAGCATGCGGGAGACGGTGCTGGCCCAGGCCGCTCTCGCCCTCGCCGGGGCGGCCACCTTCGATGAGGCCTTCGACCGGGTGGCCGAAGTGCTCATGGACGATCTGGGCGCGATCGGCTGCGCCGTGTTCACGGCCAGCGGCGACGACGGGTCGGTGATCGTCACCCACCAGCGCGGCGCCGGCAGCGCCCCGGAGCGGCGGATCACGCACAAAGTGACCGCCAAGCGATTGGCGCTGGTGATGCGCACCGGGGCCGCCATCTATCACGGCGATGTTGGTGCCGTCCCCGACATGCAGGACGAGCATCATGTCTCGATCTTCGGCGCCCAGGGGATCCACGCCGTCTGTCTCCTGCCGTTGGCCACGGAAGGGCCGACGTTCGGCGCCCTGTCCGTTCGGTACCAGACGGTTCAGCGGTTCGATGCAGGGCAGCAACAGCTGCTGATCGATCTGGCGTCGCATCTCGCCATGGCCTGGCGGCATCTCACCGAGCGCGAAACGCTGGCGCGGCGCTCGGACCGACTCGCAGCACTGACCCGGGCGCAGTTTCACCTGTCCCGCATCACGCAGGCGTCAGACTTCCGCGCGGCGGTGGTGCGTGCCGTGCACGAGGTCATTCCCCACCAATGGTGTGATGTCCTGACCGGGACGCCGGAGGCACTGGTCCGTCTGACCCTCGGGAGCGATGGGCACCCTGTCCCCTTTGGGCCCCCGACGCCGGATGAATTGACGGTGGCGCAGGCGAGCGCGCGATCCGGCATCGCCCGCATGGCGGTGCATCTGCACGACACCCCGACCACCAGCCGGGGCACGGTGGAGCTCTCCGTGGTCGCCCGCAGTGGTCGTGGGCCCCTGTTGGTGCTCCGCGTCCTCGCCGCTCGATCCGATGCCTTTGAGCCGGAAGATCTGGAGCTGTTGACGCTCCTCGTCCGGCAGGCGGCGACGGTGCTGGAAACGACGCGGCTCTTTCGGGTGCAGCGCACGCAACGCCGACGGGCCGAAGGAAGCGCGGCGTTGGCGCGGGTCATGCTGGAGGAACGCGGCCTCGTGGACGGCGCGCGCGCCTTGCTCGCCGTGCTTGACCGGGCCATCCCCTCCAGTGGGAAGGTCCTCGCCCTGCGCACCGCGACGGGGCTGGGCATTGAGGCGGTCGCGACCACCGGATCGCTGGCGTCCCCGACGCTCCCCCCGTTCGCGATCGAGCACGCCATCATGCGCCTCGCCGGCCATGGACAGCCTCGGCAGGTCGCCTCACTCCGGGAAGCGTCGCCCGCCGAGGGGCCGACCCAGCTCCCCGATGAGTGGGCCACCATCGTGCCCGTCACGGCCCGAGGGCGTCTGGTGGCGATGCTCGTGATCAGCACGCCACGCGGCGCCCCCCTTCTGGGTCGGGAGCAGGCCACGCTGACCCGCCTCACCAGCCCGCTCGCGCTGGCGGTCGATGCGCTGCTCCGCCAGCGCGAAGAGCAGCTCAGTCACGAACGGGAGCATCTGCTCGCCTCCGCGATCATGACGATCGAATTCCCGATCTTCATCCTGGACGCCACGCGCATTCGCTTCGCCAACGGCGCCGCCGCGCGCGAGTATGGCTGGAGCGGGGTCGAGCTCGCGCAGATGACCTTCGAGGAGCTGATCGCCACGGAGTCGGGAGCTACGCTGGCCAGCGCCGAGAGCGACGACGCCAGTCTGCGGGCGCATGCGTTGGCCGGAACCAAGATTCTGCATCAGCAGCATCGTCGTCGGGATGGCACCGACTTCCCGGTCGCCATCACGGTCAGTGTTCTCCCGGCGACCAGCAGTGGGCCGAGCGGGTACGTCGTCAGCACGCGCAACATCGCCACCGATCGCCAGCTGGAAGAGCAGCTGCGCCAGACGGAAAAGCTGATCGCCCTCGGGGAACTCGTGAGCGGAGTCGCCCACGAGATCAACAACCCGCTGACCGGGATCTCCGCCTTCGCCCAGCTGATGCTGGAAGATCCACTGGACGCGGATCAACAGCAGTCGGTGCAGCTGATCAAGCAGGAAGCCGATCGGGCCAGCGCCGTGATCAAGGACCTGATGCTCTTTGCGCGCCGGTCGACCCCGACGGTGGGCCCGGTCCAGCTCAACGATCTCCTGGCGCAGACGCTCCGGCTCCGAGCGTACTCGCTGCGCAATGCCGGGGTGCAGGTCGTGCTGCACACCGATCCCGCGCTCCCCACCGTGGCCGGCGACCCGCAGAAGTTGCAGCAGGTTTTCGTGAATCTGATCGGCAATGCCGAGGATGCGATGGCAGGGGCCCCCACCCGGACGCTCACCATTCATACGGCGGTCGTGCACGGGCTGGTGCAGGTCCAGGTCACCGATACCGGCCGGGGGATTCCGGTTCACGTGCGGCCGCGCATCTTTGAGCCGTTCTTCACCACCAAGCCAGCCGGTATGGGTACCGGCCTGGGACTCAGCGCCAGCTATGGGATCATTCAGGCCCATGGGGGTGATATTGAGGTCAGCTCCGAAGAAGGCGCTGGCACCACCATGACCGTTACCCTGCCCTTCGTTGGGCTTTCCGCCGTGCCATGAGCGAACTGTCTCCTCTTGATCCGCTGGTCGCCCTCGGTCAGGCCGCTGCCGCCGAAACGGACACCCTGCGGCAGGTTCTCGTCGTGGATGACGAGGCCACCATCCGCCTGGCCCTGAGTCGTTTCCTCGCGAAGCGGGACTTTGCCGTGGACACGGCCGACGGCGGGCAGGCTGCGCTGACGGCGCTCGCTGGGAAACGCTATGCCCTGATGCTCTGCGACCTGCGCATGCCCGGCATGACCGGCTTGGAGCTCGTCCCGAAGGCCCTCGAAGCGCAGCCGGATCTCGCGATCATCATGCTCACGGCGATCAACGACGCCGGCTCCGCCACTGAGGCGCTCTCGAAGGGGGCGTACGACTACCTCACGAAGCCGGTCGAGCTGTCGGACCTGCAGGCCGCCGTGGAGCGGGCCCTCGCTCGGCGCACGGAGGCGATGAAGGGCCGGGCGATGGATCGCCTGATCCGGGAGGCCGTCGCGGCCCGCACGATCGAACTGGAGCGGGAGAAACTCGCCCTGCGCGATCTCACCGTGAGCGTCGCGGAAACGCTCATCAACGCGATGGAAGCCAAGGATCTGTATCTCCGCGGCCACTCCCAGCGGGTAGCCGCCCTCGGTGCCGCCATCGCCGACGTGCTCGGCTATCCTGAGCATGTCGTGGAACAGGTGCGGGTCGCCGGTCGGCTGCACGACGTGGGAAAGATCGGGATCCGTGAGAGCATCCTGAACAAGAATGGCCCGCTCACCCCGGACGAGTTCGCGCACATCAAGGATCATGTGAAAATCGGGATGGACATCCTCGCGCCGCTGCAGCATCTGGGCGAATCGCTGGAGTTCATTCATGATCATCATGAGCATTGGGACGGCAGCGGCTATCCCCGCGGGCGGGCTGGCGAGGCCATTTCCTTTGGGGGCCGGATCCTCACGGCCGCCGACTGTTTCGACGCGTTGACCTCACTGCGTGCCTATCGGGACCCGCTCTCGGCGGCGACCACGCTGGATTACCTGCGGACGCAGGTCGGCCGCCTGCTCGACCCCGCGATCTACGACGCCCTGGCCGAGGTGATTCGGCGTGGGGAGGTCCCAGGGATCCAGCGCCTCGGCTAAGCGCGGGGAAAATCGGCGTGCTACTTGACGGCACCCCGCCGACCGAGTAAAAGGTCTAGCGAGCAGGACGCTCACGATTGTGTGAGCGTTGCGGTGGCGCGTCATGCGCAGTCGCCGCCGGGTCCAGTCCAAATTGGGGAGGAGGCAGTCATGCCGCGCAGCGACGAAACGTCAGAGGCGATGCAGTTCATCATGCACGACGACGATATGGACGATCTTGGCGGGTACGGCCGGTCGTCCTACCATGACGAGGACGAGGACGACGGCTACGGTCTCCCCTCGGAGCAGGGTGAGAGCCTCTGGGACAGCGCGGACGACGACGAGGACGAGGACGACGACGAGGACGAGGTCGACGGCTTCGATGATGACCTGATCGACGACGACGACGAGGACGACCTCTTCGGCAGCCGTCCGATGGTGCGTCGTGGCCCGGGCCGTCCGCCCAAGAACCCCGGTGCTCCCAAGCCGGCGCCGAAGCCCAAGGCGGCCCCGAAGGTTGAGGCCCCCAAGGTCGAAGCGCCCACGGTGGAGGCCCCGGCCCCCGTCACCGCCCCCGCGGTGAAGGCGCCGAAGGCGGCGAAGGCCCCGAAGGCCCCGGCTCCGAAGACGGCTCCGAAGACGGCTCCGAAGGCGGCCCCGAAGTCGGCTCCTGCGCCGGCCGCGAAGCCGGCCGCCAAGGCCCCGGCGAGCAAAGCTCCAGGGAAGAAGTAAGCCGTCGATGTCTGGCGTGATATCGCGCCAGCGTTGCCGGAACCTGGTCTGAACGGCAAGAGGCCGGTGCGCTCGATGCGCCCGGCCTCTTATTGTGTACGTTTAGTTCGATGCGGTGATCGGGACCGCACGCAGGCATCGCACGCCTGGTTGGCGCACGCCAGGCGAGATCACTCTCGCCCCTCGGTCAGCCCCAGGACAGCATCTTGCCGATGAGCGATCGCTTTCGCGCGATGAGGCGATTGCGCCCCTTGCGTTTGGCTTCGTACAGCGCTTCATCGGCACGCTTCACGAAGTCGTCCTCGGTTTCGTTCTGGATGAAGTCCGTGAGGCCGCAGCTGACGGTGAACGAGAC
>JBAXMW010000056.1:0-13557 GCA_037134115.1 Gemmatimonadaceae bacterium
GCGGGGTGTAGCCATTGTTGTCGCGGGCGTTCACATCCATGTGCAGCTCTTCGACCATGTACTTCATGGACTGCATCCAGGCGTCCGGCGCATGGCGGTGCGAGTTGCCGGCGAACCCGTTGCCGTAGCCCACGCCGGCCGCGCAGTGAATCGGCAACACGCCAATGCCAGGGGGAACCGCCTTGGCCGCCGAATCGATATCGGCCGGCAGCGCGTTGAATGCGGCACCCGGGCCGTCCGGGCCACCCGCGCCCGGGAACCGACGCCGTGCCTGCTCCGCCGGCGACCGGAAGGCCGCCACATTCACATCAGCGCCATGCTTCTGCAACAGCCGCATCGCTTCCATGTCCGTGGCATAGGCCGCGCGCCAGAAGGGCGTCGAGTTGTCCAGAAATTCCAGCCCGCAGTTGGCGTTGCCGCAGTTGTTATAGGCGAAGTACCACGGGTTCTTCTTCAGCTTCGCGTTCACATCGGCGCCCGCCGTGATGAGCGCTTCCATCAATTCGATGTGCGTGGTCTGCTGCACCTGCATCGACTGCGGCTGCGGATACCGGGACCGTGGCGCCCAATAAGTGTTGAGCGTGGCATAGAGCGGCGTCACGTTGATCGTGCTCGCCAGCTTCACATCCGCGCCCTTCTTCACGAGCTGCAGGGCGAGGTCGTAGTGGCCATTCAGCGCCGCCATCAGCAGCGGGGTGGTGCTGTCGCTGGCGGTGCGCTGATTGATATCGGCGCCCCCGTCGATGAGTGCCATCGCGGCGGCAGCATTGCCCTGCCGGACGGCGTGATGGAGCGCCGTCATGCCGCCCATCGAGCCCACGGTCCCTTCGAAGCCAAAGACCTGACCGTCCAGCGTATCGGCCGCTTCCGTCGGACCGGTGGGCTTTCCCTTCGCCCGTTCGATACGCGCGACTTCAAGCGCCTGCTGGATCTGCGTGGCGGTGAGCGATCCGACCGGCGGCGTGTTGTTGGCGGTGACCCGGAAGCCCGGCTGCGCAGCGGCCGGGGCCGCGGCGGCCTTCGCCGCCGCCTCGGCTGCTGCGGCGGCCGCCGCCGGATTCGGCGCGGCCGCGAAGCGGGCCTCGC
Organism: Gemmatimonadaceae bacterium; assembly: GCA_037134115.1. Taxonomy (GTDB): domain Bacteria; phylum Gemmatimonadota; class Gemmatimonadetes; order Gemmatimonadales; family Gemmatimonadaceae; genus Gemmatimonas. Next base: position 1,087 of record JBAXMW010000056.1, read on the forward strand.
GGGCCGCCTTGGCCGCCGCCTCGGCCGCCACCTTCATCGAATCCTTCACCCGGTCCGGCAACAGCGCGTAGAGCGCTTCGTTGCGCTTCTTGGCCGCGTTCTGCTCAATCGCGAGCTGCTCCGTCAGATCGACCGTGCGCGTCCGGATGGCCGGATTCGCCCCGTTCTTCAGCAGCGCCCGCACCGCGCCCACCCGATTGCCGGCCGCCGCGAACATCAGCGGCGTCTGCCCCCACTCGGGTTCAGTGGCGTTCACATTCGCCTTCGCGGCGATCAGCGCCTCCACGGCGTCGGCGTTGCCGGCCGTCGCGGCCAGATGCAGCGCGCTGGCCCCACCCGTCGTCCGGGCGTTGGCATCGGCTCCCGCCTTGAGCAGCGCCCGCACCACGCTGGCGTTACCGCTCCGGCTCGCCACATGCAACGGCGTGTTGGCACCGGCCTTCGTGGTGGCGTCCAGCTTAGCCCCCGTCTTCAGCAACAGCGCGGTCATCGCGGAGTCCCCGCGCTCGGCGGCCCAATGCAGCGCCGTCATGCCGTCACCCATCGCCGCATTCACATCGCACGCGGGATTGAGGGTCTTCGACGCCCGCACGTCACCACGCGGCGCCTTGCTCTCCACACAGGCGCCCAGCATCGAGCGCATCGACCGGAGATCGCCGCGCATCGCCACTTCGGCGAGCGAGGAGGTGGGGGGCACGGTCGGCCGTGATGCGGCCACCAGCAGACACCAGGTGCCTGCCAGCGCCGGAAGGAGTCGGCGCGCGCGCGCCGCCGCGGAAAGATCAGAGCGCATCGGGAGCCTCAGACGTAGAGGGCGAATGGCGCAGCGCTGTCGCCGAAGCTGCGCTGGTTGATGCCGAACTTGTGCAGCAGCGTCAGGAACACATCGGCCATCGGCGTCCCGTCGGGCGCCTTGAGGTGCATGTTGCCCGGGAGCATCCCGTTGGCGCCGCCCACCAGGAAGAGCGGGGCGCGGCGGTGCGCATGCACGTTCGGATCGGACATCGGCGAGCCGTACATGATGAGCGTCTTATCCAGCAGGTTATGATCGCCTTCCTGCGTCTGCTTGAGCTTGTCCAGGAAGTACGGCAGCATGGAGACGTGGTAGCGGTTGATCAGGTTGAACTCCATGATCGCCGACTCACGGCCGCCATGATGCGACGCCGGATGGAAGCCCTTGTTCGTGCCGCTCTCCGGGAAGGTCCGGCTGGAGGCATCGCGCCCCGTCTTGAAGGCAAAGACGCGCGTCATGTCTGCCTGGAACGCCAGCACCTGAATGTCGAACATCAGCTTCATGTGCTCTTCGAACGAATCCGGCACGCCCACCGGGGCTTCCGGCAGCGCCCGCTCTTCGCCGCTCTTGTTCTTGGCTTCGACCTGCTGGATCCGACGCTCGAGCTCCCGAATGTTTTCGAGATACTGGTCCAGACGACGACGGTCCGCCACCCCGAGGTCGCGCTTCAACAGCCCCATCTCGCCCGTGATCCAGTCGAGGATGCTGCCGTTGTCGCGACGACGCGCCACGCGGTCCGCATTGTTCGCGCCCGCCCCGAAGAGCAGGTCAAATGCGGCCCGCGGGTTCCGGATCATCGGGAGCGGATCGTTCGGCGACGCCCAGCTGATCGTGTCCGTGTAGGCGCAGGAGTAGTTGTACGTGCAGCCGCCGGCCTGATCGAGATTCTCAATGCACAGCTGCATCGAGGGGATCGGCGTGTCCTGACCGATCTTCCGCGCGACGAGCTGGTCAAAGGAGGTGCCAACGAAGAGGTCGGAGCCCTGCGTCTGCTTCGGGTGCGACTGCGTCAGGAACACCGCCGCCGAGCGGAAGTGATCGCCGCCGATTTCCGGCGCATCGAACGCCTCGGCCATGCGCACGTCGGTATTGCTGATGATCGTCAGATACTTCCGCCACGGCTCCAGCGGCAGCAGCGCGCTGTCTTGGCCGAGGACGAAGTCGCGGCCAACCTGGCCCGGGGCCCAGAGATTCTTGTGCGCCACGGCCGCGGTGCACCCGGCGGCGCCGTGCACGGATTCAATGCACACCAGGCGCGTCTTGTCCGTGGCCGCGGCCGCCGAGCCAAAGCGGCTGAAGGTCCGGCCGGCGGGTTCCATCGCGTCGAGATAGGGCAGGGCTACCGCCGCGCTCATGCTGCGCAAGAACGTCCGGCGATCGAGGTGCTTCTGAGTGAGAAACGTCATCGGAGGGTCCGGATCAGAGGGTCAGGCGGAAACCGCGCGGAGTGAAAACGAGAGCATGGTCAGGGGCCTCAATGCTGCGTGTCGTCGGCCGAAACGCTTTCGATGCGCTTCGTCCGGAACGCTTTGCTGTTCACGACACCCATGACGAGCGACGAGAACTTGTAGTTGGTCTTGGCGGCATCGCGCACGATGGTGCGGATCGTGGACTGGTCATAGTCCTCCATCCGGCGACCCACGGCGTAGGCCATGAGATTCTCGGTGAAGTTCCGCATGAGCGGAATCGGCCGCGACGTGAGCGAGGCGATCAGATCCGCCGCGGAGGTTACCTGACGGCCATCATACATCTGGCCACGGGTATCCAGCGTCGCCCCGTTCTCCCGGTACCGCACGCGACCGGTCACGTCGAAGTTGTCGAGCGCGAGGCCGATGGGATCGATGAACTGATGGCAGGATTTGCAGGTCGGGTTGGACCGGTGCATTTCCATGCGCTGCCGTGTGGAGATCGCCTTGCCATCAACCGACCCCGCCGTCTGTTCCAGATCGGGGATGTTTGGCGGCGGCGCTGGCGGCGGGGCGCCCATGAGCACTTCCATGACCCACTTGCCACGGAGCACCGGGGAGGTGCGATTCCCGAGGGAGGTCTGCACAAGCATGCTCCCCTGGCCAAAGATGCCGCGCCGCGACGCATCCGGATAACTCACCTTCCGGAAGGTGTTCCCCGCCACATCGGGGATGCCATAGTGCTTGGCAAGCCGTTCGTTGACGAAGGTGTAGTCGGCGCTGAACAGATCCATCACGCTCGCGTCGCGGCGGATCAGATCTTCGAAGAAGAGTTCCGTTTCCGTCTGCATGCTGGTGGCCAGCTGCAGATCGTAATCCGGGAAGAGGAAGGCATCCGGATGGACCTTCTCGATGTCCTGCAGCCGCAGCCACTGCGCGGCGAAGCGCGTCGAGAGGGCGTTGGCCCGCTCGTCGGCGAGCATCCGCCGCACTTCGGCCGAGAAGGTTGCCGGGACTTGCAGCTGCTTCTGACGGGCCAGCGACAGCAGGCGCGCATCGGGAATGGTGCCCCAGAGGAAGAACGACAGCCGCGTGGCCAGCTCATAGTCCGTCAGCCGAACATCTGACCCCGGCACCGCGTTCGCCGGCGTCTTCTCAAACCGGAAGACGAAGTACGGGCTCGCGAGCGTCGCCTGAATCGCGGTCCGCACACCATCCTCGAAGTCGTTCCCAGGCTGGGCCACGGCCCGATCGTAGAAGCCCATCAGGCTGGAGACATCACGCGGCGTGACCTCGCGGCGATACGCGCTGGTCGCGAGGCGCGTGACGATCTGCTGCGCGCAGGCGCGCTGCGCCGCCTTCGCCGTCGGGTGGCAGGTGAAAATCGCCTGCCGGCTCGGGGAGTTGGAGAGCCCCGTGATGTTCATCGGGCCATTGATCGTGATATCGGCCAGCGCCGACGGTTCCGTTGTCCCGGCCGCCGCCGTGGCGCCCGACGCGCGCGACCAGTCATGCGGCTTGATCAGATCTTCGTACGGCCCTTCTGTGCGGCGCACAAACGCCACCGCCACGGTGTGCTGGCCGCCCTTGATCTTGAGCGGCTCGCTGCGCACGAAGTCAAACCCGTTCGGGTAGTCGGCCGACAACGTGTGCCGATCCATCCCCTTCTCGTACTTGAGCTGCGAGACCACGTTGCCGTCGATCGACAGCACCAGATCTTCGTGATTCATCCCGGTGCCACCGGCCACATTCAACCGGAACGTGTATTCGGCGTCGGCCGGGAAGGTGTGCAGAAAGACCATGCCGCCACGCGTCCCATAGGGCGTGCCGTCGATGTGGTCCCACGGATGCTGCGACTCAAAGAGCGAGCTCTTGAACGTGATCGGCGCCGGCACCGCGCGCTTATCACCCACCGCCATGCGGCTCACCGCCGACGCGGCGTTCAAATACGCTTCCAGCAACGTCGGCGACATCGCCTGCACGTCGGCGATGTTGTCGAAGTTGGCGCTCTTGGTGTCGAGCGGCAGGAAGTCACCCGCGGTCACCTGAATCTTCAGCAGATCCTTGATCGCGCGCTCATACTCGGGCCGGTTGAGCCGCGAGAAGGTCCGCGAGCCCGGATTCGGCGCGCCGGACGCGTCCACGATCCCTTCAAGCGCCTCGACGAGCGCCAGCAGCGTATCGCCGGTCGGACGACGCGAGCCCGGGGGCGGCATCATCTGCGCGCGCAGCTTCCGGATCATCTTCTCGGTGACATCGAGCGAGGCCACCGCCGAGTCGACCGAGTAGCCCGCCAGCGACAGATTGCCGCGCTTCTGCGTGGCACTGTGACACGAGCCGCAGTACGACTTCACCACCCCGGTGAGTGCACTGTTCGAGATGCCACGGGCACCAGTCGGCGCCCGTCGAGCGAGACGCGTGGTGACGATATGCTTGGCGACGACCGGCGTGGCGACAACGGGTGGCGTCACGCGCGCAGTGCGTGCAGCCACGGGTGTCACGGGGGTCGCCGTTACGATCGGTGTCAGGGACGTAAAGGCCGTGGTGGCCAACACGCCGGACAACGCGAGATAACCCTTCATACGGGGTACTCCATGGGATTTCGTGCAACCAACGAGGCGGGAACTGCACTACCGTTGCCACAACGACCACAACACCGGACCATGCGTCACCGACAGGATGGCGGTCGGTTCGCACAGCAGCGGGTTTTCAAGTACCTCACCCCTTAAATGTTTGACGCGGGGAAGAAACCTGCAAGAGGGATCTTAATAAGTAGAGCGGGGGGTCAACAGGCTCAACGCGGGGCGAGCCGTGACGGGCGCGCCGCGGGGAGAAAGGCCCCCGGCACCAGGCCGTTGAAACCACCGACACCCACCACCGGCACCCGTCGCCCAGCCCCTGATCAAAACGGGGCGGTGCGCGTCGCCGTTGACACCACGCGGCCGGCCGTGAGCGCCGCGGCGGTCCCCGCCGGCAGGTCAGTCCCCAGGAGGTAGCAGGTCGCGCCGCTGCCACTCAGCATTCCAATGGCCGGCACCCCATGCCCACGGGCCTCTGCGGCGGCGGCCTGCAGGATGGGCAGGACCGAGGCGACCCCGGCGTGCAGGCCCGGGACGACCGCCTCGAAGTCATTGGCCGCGAGGGCGGCGACCGACGTCCAGGTGGCGAAGGCCGCCACCTCGTACGCGTGCGCCCCCCCGTGGCGCCCCCCGTGGCCCGCCGCCGTCCGCTGGGCCGCCACAGCGCCGTAGGCCGCGGCGGTCGCCACGCCGTCGGAGAAGGTCACCAAGTGCACTGGCACGGCGGGCAACGGGGGGAGCACCAGCAGGCGATCCCCACGCCCCCACCCCCACGCCAACGGGGCGCCAAGCACGAGCACGGGAACGTCCGCGCCCAACGTGCCGGCGATCTCGAGGAGCGCCCCAATCGCCAGTGGCTGTGGGGCGAGCGCGTTCAGCGCCCGCAGCACCGCGGCGGCATCGGCGCTCCCGCCCCCCAGACCGCCTCCGACCGGAATCTGCTTGTCGATCGAGATGGACCATCCGGCGTCCCAGCCCGTCGCCCGCATGAAGGCCTCCGCCGCCCGCCAGGCCAGATTGTGCGTAGTGGGGCCCAGGCCACCGGCGGGCATGGTCGGTCCGTCGCAGTCAAGCGTCCGGTCCGCCCCGCCGGCGCGCACGGTCACGAGGTCATGCAGCGCCAGCGTCTGAAACAGCGTCTCAATACCGTGGTAGCCGCTTGCCTCCCGCGCCAAGATTCGCAGGAGCAGGTTGACCTTGGCGTACGCCCGCTCGACCCGCAGTCCGTCATGCGTCATGAGGTGGTCTCCTGGGCGCCGGTTACTGAGCGCACGCTGAGTCCCAGTCTGGCGAAGTACACGGCGCCGAAGACCGTGATGGGGATGAAACTCAACAGGTGGTAGCCAATCGCCCAGCTGACGGCGAGATCGCGCGGCACACCGTACACGCCAAGCCCCACCGTCGCAAACGACTCAAAGACCCCGAAAAATCCGGGCGAGCTGGGCACTGCGACCCCGATCCCCAGCACGCCCTGCAGAAAGAGCGCCGCCGAAAAGGGGACATGGATCCCCACGGCGAGAAAGCCGAGGTAGAGGCCCAGCGCATGGACCAGCCAGTGGGCCACCGCCCACCAGAGGACCGCCAGAAACCGACGCGTATCGCGCAGGACCACGAGGCCGCCGGCCATCTGGTCCACCACCCGCACAATGGTCGGGGCGGCCCGCGGGACCACCCGTTCCGCCACCCAACCGATCAGCCGCATCACGCGGGCGTGCTGCAGCACCATCGTGTACGACCCCACGAGCAGGATCACCACCACCGCGATCCCGCCGGTCGCCAGCTGCGGCACCGTGCGCCCCCAGAGGGTCACCCCCGCGGGGAAGGCCGGATCGAGCAGCGCGCCAAACATCATCGCCAGCAAGACGAGGGCGTCGAAGAGGCGATCGACCGCCAGCGAGCCGAGCGAGGTGGTAATCGGCACGCGCGGCACCTCGCGGGTCAGCGCAAAGGCCCGGGCAAATTCACCAGCCCGCAGCGGGAAGATGTTGTTCATCATCATCCCAATGGCGGTGCTGCGCCAGAGCGGGCCGAAGCTCACGACACCGGCCACTGGCTCGAGAATGGTGCGCCAGCGTCGGGCGCGGAGCGGGAAAATGCACGTGGCGACCACGGTGCAGACGACGAAGAGCAGCCAGTTCGACTGCCCCAGCACGCGCGCTACGTCGCCGAGGGCGACCCCGCGCAGCGTCCACCAGAGCAAGGCGGCACTGAAGACGACGCCGAGTGCGCTCTTCCAGTCGAATTTCACTGCGGCAGGGTCAGGTGGAGACGGCGAGGTCGAGGAGATCGCTCAGTTCGTCGTACAGCGCGTGCGCGGCCGGATCGGCGAGGGTGCCCCGCTGCCAGTGCACGCGCAGCGCATCGCGGACCTCCCGCGCGCGGGCCACCGCCGACCGACCACGGTAGAGCAGCGATTCAATCGGGACCACCTGCACGCCGTCGGCGAGTGGGGCACCGGCCCACAGCTGGGCCGCCTCACGCACCTGCGCGGCCAGCTGCGCATTGGACAGGTCGCGGCGCATCAGCAGATGGCCCACCGCATGCACCGCCGCCCATTCGGCTGGAGTCGCCAGCGGCGCCTGTGCCATGGTCGTGGCGAGCGACACCAGGCTGGCCGCGCTGTAGCTGTCCGCGACGTCGCGCAGCGTGAGCAGCGCATGGCGCAGGGCGTCCAGTGAGGCGGCATGCCCCGACTGGAGCCGGTCGACTTCGAGCCGCTCACAGGCCTGCGTGATCACGCCACCCGCGTGGGCCATATCCAGACGAAAGCGCTGCGCGATCGACATGGGCGGCGCGGGATTCCGCTGCACGATACCGGGCATGCCATCCTCCGGGTGCAGGCGGCTGATCGGTTGCATCGGTGGGCCGGCCGTCGCGGCCACCGGCGGCGTCGACGCCACATGTGCCGTCGCCACCGCGGTCAGCGCACGCGCTTCCCGTTGGCTGTGGGCCGCCGCCTCGGGTGACCACGCCCGCGCCCGCATCACCAGCCCGCGCATTTCTGCGAGCGATTCCCGCACCGCCAAATGGAGCCTCGGCGCCCAGCGGAGTTCTCCCACCCGGAGCGCCTGACCGATCCGCTCAATTGTCGCGGCCAACTCCGCCATCCCTTCCAGGCCAGCCTGCGCGATCGTCCCATGCAGCGCGCGGGCATGCGTCAACAGTGCGCCGGCATCCGGGGGGGCGGACTCGTCACCCGCCATCAGCCGGTCCAACCGGTTGAGTGATTCGCTCGCCTCATGCTGCAGGAAATCGAGCAACGTCTGCCCAGCAGCAGGCACAGCCGCGGGCGCGGCAGCGGGCACGGCAGCGGGCGCGGTCATGCGGCGCGCGCCTCGTCCATGCGGGCACGGATCTCTCGCACGGCCGCCTCAAGCCCCACAAACACGGACCGGCCAATGATGGCGTGTCCGATGTTGAGTTCTTCGATCGCCGGGATCGCCGCGACGGGTGCCACGTTCTCTATAGAGAGCCCGTGACCGGCATGCACGCCAAGCGACAGCGACGCCCCGAGCGCGGCACTGGCCTGCAGCGCGGCGAGCGGACGCGGATCCTGCGGCGCATGCGCATACGGGCCCGTGTGGAGCTCGATGGCATCGGCACCGAGGGCCGCCGCCTGATGCACCGCCGCGACGTCGGCGTCAATGAAGAGGCTGGACTTGATCCCGACCGCACGCAGCCGCTGCAACGCCGCGCGGAGCCCCTCGGGATCGTGGAACAGGTCGAGGCCGCCTTCGGTGGTGATCTCTTCGCGCCGTTCCGGCACCAGCGTCACGGCATATGGCAGCAACCGCTCTGCCAGCGTCAGCATGTCCTCGGTGGCGGCGCACTCGAAGTTGAGCACCGTGCCCACCGACGTCATCAGGCGCGCGATGTCGGCATCCTGAATGTGGCGACGATCTTCACGCAGATGGGCCGTGATACCATCGGCGCCCGCCTGTTCGCACAGCAGCGCCGCCGCCACCGGATCGGGCTCCGCCCCTCGGCGGGCCTGCCGGATCGTGGCCACATGGTCGATGTTCACATAGAGCCGCTGATGACGCATCGGGGTGCACCGGGACAATCGGGAGACAGGGCAGCAGGTGGTCCCTTCGCCATGCATCGCGCGACAGGACGCCGCGCCGGACTGGACGGACCACTACCTTTCCTACAGCTTCGGAGCGCCAGACCGGCGCCCGGAGCGTTCGCAGGTACGATAACCCATCGGGAGGGGTTCGTGGGACGGCTAGCTATCCTGAGTATCCTGACGCTTGGCGTCATGGCCTGCACGAAAACCCTCGTCAGCACCACCGTGACGCCGGCGCCACAGGCCGGGACCGAGGGGGCCGCCGTGGCGATGCTCGGCACCGGGACGGCGGGCGCGTCGTCTGGTCGGGACGCGATCACCGCCTTCCTCACCGCCGCCAAGGCGCAGAATCTGCGCGGCATGTCCGCCGTCTGGGGGACCAACCAGGGACCGGCCGTCACCCATCTGAAAGCCGACGAAGTCGAAAAGCGGCTCATCATCATGCAGTGCATGGTCACGCATGATCAGTGGGCCTTCGCCGAGGAACGGGCCCGCCTGGTGATGGGGGGGCGGCAGGAATACCTCGTCCGCCTGCGGCTCCGGGAAACGACGGTGCAAACCACCTTCACCGCCATCGAAGGCCCGGGTGGGCGCTGGTACGTCGAGACCATTGACCTCGCCCCTCTCCGCGACCTCTGCCGCTAGGCCCGGCTGGGCAGCCCGGCTAATATTCAGAGAGTTCGACGAGCACGCCGCCCGTGGCGCTCGGATGCAGAAAGGCGATGCGCTTGCCTTCGGCACCAAGGCGGGGCGTTTGGTCAATCAACCGCAGGCCGGCCGCTCGGCACTTCTCCAACGTGCCCTCCAGGTCGTCCACGGCGAAGCAGACATGATGGATCCCGGGGCCACGCTTGGCGACAAACTTGCCAATGGGGGTGTCCGGATGGTTCGCTTCCAAGAGTTCCACCAGGGATTCTCCGGCCGCGAGCCCAGCAATCGCGGCGCCATCGGCGTCGTCGAGTGGGACCTCGGGCATCCCGAGGACATCGCGATAGAACGGGCGAAGCGCGTCCAGCGACTCGACCGCGATCCCGATGTGAGCGATGCGAGTACCTTTGAGCGCAGGGCGGGGCTGCATGTCAGTCATGGCAGGAGGGCTGATGGTCAGCACGAATTCTAACTCTGAAGACCGGCACACGGCGTCGGACTGATGCCAGTGCCACGGAGCACATGATGGCGAACGCGATGGAAGTGACCGATGACACCTTTGCGACGGAAATCGAAGGCCATGCCGGCCTCGCCGTCGTGGATTTCTGGGCCACCTGGTGCGCCCCGTGCCGCATGATCGCCCCGATCGTCGAGGCGCTCGCGACCGATTACGCCGGCCAGGCCAAGGTGGCCAAGCTCGACGTCGATCATAATCAGAAGACGGCCGCGAAGTTCAACGTCCGCTCCATCCCCACGATCCTCTTCTTCAAGAATGGGAAGCTCGTGGACCAGGTGGTGGGCGCGCTGCCGCGTCCGGCGCTGGAAGCGAAGTTCAAGGAGCACGTCTGAGCCGTGTGGACGACGCGCCCGATGCGCCGGCCGACCTGTCCGTCGAGCTGGCGCAGCGGGCCGCGGCGCTCCTCCCCGACGCAGCCACCCCTGGTGCGCTCCACGTCGTCAGTACCCCCATTGGTCACCTCGGTGACCTCTCGCTGCGTGCCCTCGCCGTCCTCGCGTCGGTGGGGGCCATTTGCTGTGAGGACACCCGGCACGCCCGGACGCTGCTGCAGCGCTATGGCATCCGGACCGCCACGCTGGCCCTCCACGAGCACAACGAAGCGCAAGTCACCCCGCGGCTCGTCGAGCGTCTCCGCGCCGGCGAGGCGCTGGCGCTGATCTCCGACGCGGGCACGCCGCTCGTTTCGGACCCTGGGGGGCGCCTCGTCGCCGCCGTCGTCGACGTCGGGCTTCGGGTCGTCCCGGTCCCAGGCGCCTCGGCCGTGCTCTCGGCGCTCGTCGCCTCCGGTCTCCCGGCGCATCCCTTCACGATGCTGGGCTTTCTCCCCCGGAAGGGCAGTGAACGGACGGCCGCCCTGGCGATGGCGACCACGCTCCCGCATACCGTGGTCCTGTACGAGAGTCCCAACCGGCTCGTGGACACGTTGCACGATCTGGCGGCCATCGCCGGGCCGGATCGGCCGGTGGCCGTCGCCCGGGAGCTGACCAAGCATTTCGAAGAGCTGCGGCGCGGAACGCTCCCCGAGGTTGCTGCGTACTATCAAGAGGTGCCGCCGCGCGGCGAAATCGTGATCGTGCTGGGTGGCGCCCCGGTGGTGGTCGTCACCGAGGAGACGCTGCGGGCCACGGCTGACACCCTCCGTGCAGAGGGGCTTGCACCGCGCGAGATTGTGCAGCGGCTCACCCAGCAGCACGGCGCCAGCCGCAACCTCGCCTACCGCCTCGCCCATCAGGAGTAATCTGGTCGTGACGTCGTCCCGGTCATCACGCCTCCGCCGTTCCGCGCTCCTCGTCGCCCTGGTGCTCCCCGCCCTCGGCATGGCGTCGATGTCGCGTGGGCCAGGGCGACTCGTCGTCGCGCGGCTGCAATACGAAGGGGGCGGCGACTGGTATGCGAATCCGTCGAGCCTGCCCAATCTCATTAAGGCGGTGGCTACGCGGACCACGCTGCCGGTGGAGCGCAGCGAAGTGAAAGTGCGCCTCTCCGATTCGGCGCTCTTCGACTATCCGTTCGTGCATGTCACCGGCCATGGCGAGATCAAGCTGAGCGACGCGGAGGTCACCCGACTGCGCACGTATCTCACGCGCGGTGGCTTTCTGCACATCGACGACAATTACGGCCTCGATGAAAGCGTGCGGCGGGAACTCAAGCGCGTCTTCCCCGATCGTCCACTCGTTGAAGTGCCGACGTCGCATCCGATTTATCACATGGTGTACGACTTTCCGGCGGGGCTGCCCAAGATTCATGAGCATGATGGCAAGCCGGCGCAGGGTTTCGGCATTTTTATCGGCAATCGCCTCGCGCTCTATTACAGCGTCTCTGCCGATCTCGGGAATGGCTGGGAAGACATCGGGACCTATCCCAATGATCCGCCGGCCTTGCACGAGGCCGCCCTGCGCATGGGCGTGAATCTGTTCACCTACGCGGTCACGAGCCGCGTCGCGCCATGACCGCGCCAGCGCTCTCAGGACGCCCCGCGTCGCTCTCACTTGCCGCTCGGCTCACGGCGGAATCCGGGGCGCTTGCTGCACGCGCGACCACCGTCTGGAGTCTGGCGCTGGTGGGGCCCGTCATCGCGGGGCTCGCCGCCTGTACGGTGCTTCTGGGTGACGGTCGCTGGCTCACACTCCCGCGTGCGCTTCCGCTCATTGGGCTTGGGCTGGCGTTGAGCAGCGGGCTGCCGGCCGCCCTCTGGATTCGTCGTCGGGCCGCACGTCTGGCCTCGCTCGCCGATCTCGCGGGCGTGATCGAAACGGAACAGGCGCTGCGCGCCGGTTCGCTGCGTGGCGCGCTCGAAGTTGCCGCCACCGGTCCCCTTGGTGCACGTGCCGCGCAGGATGTGGCAGCACAGTTGGTCCCCACGGTGCTCGCGCCGCGACTCGCGCAGCAGTGGGGCGTGCGTCAGCGGTGGGCGATCGGGCTGACGGGGCTCGCCGTTCTGCTGTTCGGGCTCGCGATCC
>JBAXMW010000057.1:0-13252 GCA_037134115.1 Gemmatimonadaceae bacterium
AACAGGTCGTGTGTGCGCAGGCCGATCCCTTCGCGCGACCAGTGACGGCCGAGGGACAGGATGGGCGCGTCGCCCTCCTCGCCGATATTCTGGCCGCCCCCATCACGATGTCGGACGCGGCCTGGAGCCGCCGCACGCACGCCCTGTGGGCGGCGGTGGAATCCTGCATGGACGCCACCGCCTGACGATCACCGCCTGACGATCATCGCTGGACGATCATCGGCTGACCGCCACGCCCTCAGGCGGTGGCGGTGGCCGGAATCCCGGTGGGTGCGAAATCCCGCGGCGTGTGCAGCGCCGCATGGACACGATCCAGCCGCTCCCGCAGCGCCTCCACCGAGCTGGGTGGGGCGTAGCGTAACAGCAGATCGGTGATCTCGATCAAGACGCCCGCGCGCTCCGCGCCCATCCGATCGATCCAGGTCGCGCACAGCGCCAGCGTATCCGCCAGCGTCTGCACCGCGCGCGCACGGTCTGCCTCCGAATCCTGCGCCCCATAGGTCTCGATCAACGGCGACCGAAGACTCTGAAGGCGTGGCTGGAGGTACGTCTCATGAATGGCCGGCATGAACCACGCCGGCATCTCCGGCTGTAATCGCAGCGCCACATCGAAGAGGGAAAAGCATCCCTCATCCAACAGGTAGCGCCCGGAGTACGTCGTCAGGGGGCCATGCAACGGTTGGAAGACGACCGGCGACGGAATCGCGATGGCGGGAGATGCGCCCGCTTCGGCACCACCAACCGCGAGCATGGCGTGAAAGTACGTCTGCGTCTGTGGCCAGAAGCGCTGGAGATCGGTCCAGGGACGTTCCGTCATCGACGGGAGGCACGGGGCGCGTCGCACCACCGCGAGACCGAGATTCCCGATGTGGTAGAAGTACTGCCGCGTGACGGCTTCCAGCGAGATGCGCGTGGGCTCGGTATAGCCGAAGACCATGTCACTGGCCGCAAAGACGACCAGCGCCACGTCATCTGGCACGAGCAGCGCCAGCAGCAGACGGGGGAGCGCCCCTTCGATCACGAAGTCATCGTCGCCGAGCAGGCAGCAAAAGGTGCCCGTGCTGCAGGCCATGGCCTGCATGACGTTGAAGCCGACGCCGCGATTCACCGCGTTCCGGTGATAGCGTACGGGAATGCGCGTCTGCGTGGCGAGCCATGCCACGACATCGCCCGTGTCGTCGGCCGACGCGTTGTCGCTGATCACCAGCTCGAGTTTGGACTCCAGACCGTAGCGGGCGGCCTGCGCGCAGACCGAGGAGAGCGTATCGAGCAGCAACCGCGACCGCTGGAAGGTGGGGATCGCGATGCTGAGCAGTGGGGCAGGGTCGTCGTGGGCCATCACGGTTTGCAGCGCCGCCGCATGATCGACGCGCGCATCCCGGGGCGTTGCCATGGGGAGCGCTGCACCCACCACGGCCGTCGTGACCGGAACCATCTGGGCAACGCTGCCGATGTCATCAAAGACGCGGTCGCCATAGAGCGCGTGGTACGCCGCGCGCTGCGTGGCGTCGGCCACCACCACCGTGAGGAGCGATGGCACCACCATTTGCTCGTGCACCGAGTCCCGCATGGCCATGGAGCCCGGGGTGATCGGACAGGCCGCGAGGTCATCAACCGCTGGCGCAAAGATCACGACCGCGCCGTGATGTGCGGCCGCGATCACCGCGGGGAGCAACTGACTCCAGACGGTGGCGACATACACGCGCGCGGGATGCTTGACGTATTCCAGCAGCAGCTCGTTGACCTCCGGCGTGGCAATGGTGCCCCAGATATGCCGCACCGCCTCAAACCGTCCCGCAAAGATGACCGGATCAAAGACGACCGGGCCATGCTTACGACGCACCTGCACCACCGGCACCGCACCGGGGATCACGTAGGGCATCGTGCGCAATTCGGCCGCCGTCTGCCCCTGCGCCATCGCGAGCACCTTCGTGCGATGCCCCGCGGCGTGCAGCGACTGCGCGAGGGCGGTCGTCGCCGCCGTCAGCGGTGCTGCGGGATGTGGCGTGTCTGCCAGGAGGCAGACATCGGTTCGATCAAAGAGGGAGCCTGCTCCCTGCGGATGGGGGTGTGCGGTGCTCATGCGGCGTGACCGGCGGCCGCCAGATGCGACTGCACCTCCTGCATCAGGCGCGTGCTGTCTGGACCGGGGAAGCCGCGCACCGCCGCCTCGGCATAGGGGAGCGCGGCATGCCACGCCTGCTCGCGTACCAGCCGCGCGCCGATCTTGAAGGCGGCGACGCCCTCCGCCAGCGCAGGCGGCAGCGTCTGCCAAGGGACGTCGGGGAAGAGCTGCGCCGGGGTAAAGCGTCGCACCATGCCATCGATGATGCGCACATGGGCATCCTGGTACGGATTGGCGCCAGAGCCGACGCCCATATTGCGCCCGTGCCAGCGCCAGTAGTACCCCACCTGCGGGTCGCGCTTGAAGACCGTGTTCGCGACGGCGCGTGTCCAGAACTCGTAATCATGCCCCTTCGGAAAGGCTGGATTGTAGCCCCCGGCACGGAGAATGCACTCGCGCCGCACGAGGGATCCGCCATCGGTCATCTCATTCTGTTGGAATAGCGCGGCCACCAACGCATCGGACCGGCCATGCCACTCGCGGGTTTTGACCGCACCCGTGGGCTTCATATCCACATCACAGATCAACATCTCGCCATAAATCACATCGGCCTGCGGAAAGCGGGACAACATGGCGAGGCGTGACGTCAGGCAGTCTGGGGTGAGCACGTCGTCGTCGCCCAACCAGACGACAAACGGCGCGGTGACCGTCGCGAGCACTTGATTGCGCGTGTCGGGCCCACCGGAGTGCGGTTTCCGAAAGAGGCGGACCCCGGCGTGCGCATACTGCGCAACGAGCTCCGGGGTGCCGTCGGTGGAGCCATCGTCGGCGACAATCGCCTGCGCATGCGGATAGTGCTGGGCCAGCACACTCGCGATCGCCATGGGGATATAGCCGGCGCGATTGTGCGAGGGGATAATGACGGCGATCTCCGGCGGCTCGAAACCGACGGTGATCTGCGGGACGGCGGCGGCAGGTTCCGCGGTGCGCGCGGCGATAGTCGCGTGCACCAACGTGATCAGCGCCTCCACGCTGGTGAGCGCGTCGGCCGTCGTCGCCAGCGGCGCGCTGCGCATCCACGGGCCAAAGGCGCGCGCGGCGATCCGCGCACCGCCCTGCACCACGCTGTTAACGAGCGTTTGCATCACCGGGGTCTGCGGGCCCAGGACGACCACCAACTGTCCGGAGAGCGCGGTCGGCAGCGAGGCCTTGGTGAGCGGCAGCGCGTACGTCGCTACCCCACTCGGCAGCGTGGCATCCGTGGGATCAGGGAGCAACACCCGTGCAGCGAACTCGGCGCCGTAGCGCGAGCCCCACCCCAGTGAGGCGACCGTGAGATCGGTGAGCCACTGCCGATCGGTGGTATCGGCCTGCGCCCAGTCCACCAAGACGAGCACATCGGGGGTCTCCGTACGCGTCCAGCTGAACACCGGGGGCATGGACTCAGACATGGGCCACCTCCACCGCGCTGATCGGTTCGCGGATCCCTTCGATGAACTGGCGATGGAAGACGGTCAGGCTCGTCACCACGGCCACCTTGGCGAGTTCACTCCAGTCGTCGTAGACCCACGGGCCGGCGGCGATGCGGGCGCGGAGGTCGCGGCCCAGCTGCGCGCCATTCCACAGCGGCGACTCAGTGAAGAACGGGAGCTGCGTCACATCCACGAGGAACGGGTTGAGCGAGGCGTTGCACCACTCAATGAGCGGCGCATTGAAGCCGACTTTCGAGCGACGCCACCGGATGCTTTCCGGGGCAAGACCGGCCATCGCATCGCGCAGGATCCGCTTCGTGAAGCCGCCGCCAATCTTGCGATCTGGCGGCAGCGCCGCGGCAAAGGTCACCAACCGCCAGTCGAGCAGCGGCATGCGCACTTCGATGCCGTGCGCCATCGAGGCGCGATCGAAGTTGCGGAGAATGTTGGGGAGCATGTTGTGATGCAGCTCCTGATGCAAATGCT
The DNA here is from genome assembly GCA_037134115.1 of Gemmatimonadaceae bacterium. Classification (GTDB taxonomy): domain Bacteria; phylum Gemmatimonadota; class Gemmatimonadetes; order Gemmatimonadales; family Gemmatimonadaceae; genus Gemmatimonas. Next base: position 4,024 of record JBAXMW010000057.1, read on the forward strand.
GATTGAGCTGCGCCCGTGGCACCCGCAAATGCGACGAGTAGCCACCGAGGAGTTCATCGCCGCCGTGGCCATCGAGCGACACCAGCACCCCCTCGGCGCGGAGCTTCGCATAGAGATGCCAGACCGGGGCGGAGACCAGCCCGTGCACCGACTCGCCCGACCAGATGCACTCCTGCACCGACGCCGTGGCAGCATCGTGCGCGAAGTTCATGACGTGGGGCTGGATCCCGGTGTAGTCGACGACCTGATCAGCATGCCGCCGCTCGTCGAGATCACTGCCCGGATACGCGGCGATAAACGCATGCTGCCAGTCGCGAGCAGTGCGCTCGAAAGCGGCCGTTCCGGTCTGCTGTCCGGCATGGATCGCAGCGATGGCGCCAGCCACCGCGCTCGAATCGAGCCCGCCGCTCAGGCAGGTGCCGACCGGGACATCCGCGCGGAGTCGCAGGCGGACCGCATCGAGGAAGAGGGCGCGGAACGCCTCGACCTGCTCCTCGTAGCGGGAGGGCACGGCGGGGACATGCGCCTGCGTGTCCCACCAGCGGCGGACCCCGCCGCGACCGGCGGCATCGATCATCAGCAAATGACCGGCGGGCAGGGAGGAGACGCCTTGCAGCATCGTTTCGTGGGTGCCGCCTTCCACCGGACTCGCATCCTGCATGAGCAGCTGTGCGAGCGGCACATTGAGCTGCGCGCGAAAATCCTGCAGCGCCAGAAACGCTTTGAGCTCGGAGGCAAACGCGAGCCGGGCGCCGGCGCGATAGTACAGCGGCTTGATCCCGAACCGATCGCGTACCAGCACGAGGGAGCGCTCGGTGACATTCCAGAGCGCGAAGGCAAACATGCCGTTGAAGCGGAGGAGCGCCTGCTCCCCCCAGGCCAGCCAGGCGGCGGCCACGACTTCGGTGTCGGTCCCACTCCGGAAGCGGTAGCCCATCCCTTCCAGCTCCTGCCGGAGCTCGAGGAAGTTGAACACTTCGCCGTTGTAGGTGATGACGACCGTGCGGCCATCGGGGGCCGTCACCGTCATGGGGCAGGCGCCGGCGTCCGACAGGTCGAGAATCGCGAGGCGGCGATGCCCGAAGCCGGTGCTGCCGTCGATCCAGATATCGGCGCCATCGGGTCCCCGATGGATCAGCGTATCCGTGAAGCGGCGCAGTTCGTTGGGATCGACTGGACGCTGGCCAAAGGCCAGCCCGGCAATGCCACACATGGGGAGCAGGGACAGGGGAAACGGCATGACCGCCGATCGTTGCAACCGGTAGCCATAAACAGGTGTCTGTACTGCATATTCAATGCCATGTTCAACCCATTGAATATCAACGGGTTACACCATCTCGCCAGCGGGTCCAACCGGCACATTTTGCCGAGCCGGGCTGATGGGCGGAAAACACCGTATATTGGGCCCATGCCGCAAGCCGATTCGGTGGTTTTCGTGGTCGTCGATCCAGCCCGGATGCAGGGGGTCCGGGAGCGGGCACACCGCCTGCGACAGCGTGGGCTGTCCGCCAGTGTGCTGGACGCCTCGCGGGTGCTGCCGGCCGGCACGCCGGGGGTCCGGGCGGATGGGCGCTTGGCCGATGATGTCCATGCGTTAGTCCCTCCGGAGACGCATGGCTTGCGCGGGTCGTCACCGGCGCTGGTCGCGTGGCTGGTGCACCGGTGGCTGGAGGTGCATGCCCCCACCCGCGTCGTCGCCCCGCTCTCGCGTGGGATTCTGGCGATGGCGTTGCAGGCGCGGGCGCAGGGGACCGGCCATGCCGGACGCTCGCTGCTGCTGGAAGTGGACAGTCTGCTGACGCTGGACGCGCTCCGTGGTGGGGTCTGGCTGGACGATCCCGTGGCGTTCACCCTTGATGCGATGGAGCGCGACGCGCTGCGGTTGGCGGACCGGGTGGTGGTGACTGATGCCGCGCTGCTCCCGTTGGTACAGCCGGCGCGTCCGGCGGAGCGGTCGCCGGTCCAGCTGCTGCGCGCTGATGACGTGGCGGCGTGGGACAAGTGGATTCGTGCCACCGCCACCGGAAGCGCCACCGGGAGCGCCTCCGGAAGCGCCACGCCGCTGGTCCCTGAGGCGTGGCCCGGCATCACCGTGTGCGTGGCGGGGACCGTGCCCGGCACCGGGACGGCACCAGCCTGGTCCTTCGACTATGCCGGCGCGGTGGAGCGGATCGCCACGACGCAGCCCTCGGTGCTCGCCGCGTGGCAGCAAGCGGTGGCCAGCAGCACGGCGGCCGGCCATGACTGGCTCTGTCTCATGCACGCCACCGATCAGCCGGATCCCGCGCTGCTCACGCAGTTAATGCGGGCCGCGTTGCGCGAACGGGCGGCGTTGGCGACCTGCGGCGCCACGATTCTGCGCACGCGGGGGGGCACGATCACCACGGAGATCGTCGCGCAGCAGATCGTGACCGGCAGCACCATGGTGGAGCAGTTGCTGGAGTCCGATGTCGGGCCTACCGCACTCCTCTGCCAGCGCGCCCTGTGGCCGCAGCTCGTCGCGGCTGCCGCGCGGGTGCCGACGGCTACCGATCCCGCATCGACCCTCTGGGTCCTGCGGACGCAGGCCGCGGCACTCGGTGCGACGCTCGCCACCGTCAGCGCGCCGCTCGTCGTCGTCCCCGACAGCATGCCCGTGTTGTCAGCGCAAACCGAACCGGCGCGCGCCGCGGCGGTGGCGCAACTCGCGGCATCGGGGTTGCCCCCCCGGTGGCGCGACGTGCCGCTCGTCCTGCAGGGATTCCATCAGCTCTCGGTGCGGCAGGCGCAGCGCATCCAGTCGCTGGAGCAGGAGGTGGTGCGGGGTCGACAGATTGCCGCCGAACGGGATGGCCTCCGCGCCGCGATCGCCAATGGCACCGCCGCAGCACTGGCCCCTCGGGTACGCCCCACCGTGCCAACCGTCGACCGCGCACCGCGCTGCTATGTGTGGCATGAAGAGGGGATGGGAATTTCCGGCATTCTCGCGTGGATGTGGCGCTTGCGGGAGCAGTTTGCCCCGGCGGCACAGCTCCCCTTGGAGCTGATCGACCTGTCGGTGTTGCCGTACCGGAGCGAGCAGCTCGCCGATCCCACCGCGTCGCTGTACGACCGACAGATCACCACGTCGCCTGCCTTTGTACAGTTTCTCGAAGAGACCGCGAGCGGTGTGCATCTGATCAATCACTGCTACCGCTATGTGACGTCGCTTCTGGAGCAGTACGGTCCCGACACGCTGCGGCGCCTCTCGCTCGTCGGGGTCTGCCACACCGACCAGGAGTTTTACTACGCGAATCTCGAAAAGCTCGCGCCCGTGCTTCGCGGGATCATTGCGGTGAGTGAGACCTGCACGGTGGAGCTCAAGCGGCGTATCCCGGCCATGGCCGACCGCATCGTGACGCTGCCCGCGTGGGCGGTGTCGTTACCCGACACCGTCGCGACGCGCACCGCCGGTGAGCCGCTGCGACTGCTCTACACCGGCCGCATTGTGCAGTACCAGAAACGCGTCTTCGATCTCGCCGCACTGGCCGGCGCTCTCGGTCAGACTGGCGTGAACGCCGAGTTGACGATTGTGGGGAACGGCCCCGATCTCCCCGCGCTGCGCGACCGCTTGCAGGCGCTGCCGCAGAGCATTCCGGTGCACTTCGATGTACCACGTGCGCCGTGGGCGATGACCGATGTCATCGCGCGCTCACATGTGCTGGTGCAAACGTCGGAATTCGAGGGGGCGAGCGTGAGCCTCATGGAAGCGCTCGCCTTTGGGCTCGTGCCGGTGGTGACCGTCACGCGCAGCGGACATGATCTGCTCGAACACGACCAGAACGCGCTCGTGGCCGACGTCGGCGATATTGCCACACTCGCTCGGCACATTGGGCGGCTGGCGGCATCACCGACCGACTGGTCGCGCGTGGCCACAGGGGCCCGGGCGACGGCGGAGCGGTATCTGACCGCCCTCGATTATCCGCAGCGATTCGCCGAGACGATCCGCCGCTTCGCGCCGTAGCAACGCAGGCGATCAGCCCATCGCCTGCGTGACCGCCTCCACCATGCGCCGCGCAGCGTTGGCCCACGAGAGGGACTCGGCGGTGGCGATCCCGGCCGTGTTCAAGGGCAGCGTGCCGCGACTCTGCCGTTCCCGGTGGACCGCGCGGAGCGATTCCACGAGCTGCTCAAAGGCCTGATCGTCGAACTGCCAATAGCGGCCTTGATAGTCCGTCCCCTGACGCGCCTGCACGCGCTCCCGCAGCTCAATGCGCATCGCATTGGCCTCGCTGAGATAGGCGGTGTGGCCGGTGACATTCGTGGCGATCACCGGCTTCCCCATCGCGAGGAACTCCGGCAGTTCGAGATTCCACCCTTCGGCGCGCGCCGGAAAGACGCCGCAGTCCGCGACCATCATGAACTGCGCGACCTCAACATGCGACGGCATGCGGCTGGTGAGCAACAGAATGCGATCGGCCATCGGGCCCGCGATGTAATCGCGACGCCAGGTGTCGTAGTAATCAGCACCGCCGTACGGATTGTGCCCCAGCACCAAGAGGCGGACCGGATCGGTGGGCTGGAAGGCCGCATGAAAGGCGCGGAAGAGCACGTCATGTCCTTTGCGGTCTTCCAACTTGCCGATGTTCATGAACACCGTTTCCGGTGGCGCTTCCCCGGGAAGCTCGATGCGCTCGTTGAAGATCGTGCGATCAACCCCGAGCGGCACAATGGAAATGGGGGTCTCGATCTCGTTCGCGCGCAGGACATCACGGGCCCATTCGCTGCAGACGATCAGATGATCCTGTGAGCGAAGATGATGCCGTTCGCGGGCATCAAACCAGTCGAGCTCGAAGATCGGGAACCCGATTTTCGGACCGCGGCCGACATGGAGCGCCAGATCATACTGGTGCGAGAGCCGCACACTCGGTGCGATGGCGCTGTAGGTCGCCTGAGCGGCTTTGGCGGCGGCGAGCACGGCATGCTGCTGCGGCAGCGCTTCCGACGGGCCCGTGGGGAAGAGCGTGACCTGATGGCCCTGCTGCACGAGCTCGGTCGTCAGATACGCGCCCGCGATGCCGTAGCCGCTGAAATTGATGGGGGCAATGAAATTCAGGTCCATGGCGACTCCGAGGCGAATGCGAACGACGTGCTCAGGCGAGCATCCAGAGCGTCTGATGGGAATCCATCAGACGGGACGCGCCAATTTCCTGCAGAAACTGCGACACCAGCATCCCTTTCCCCACGCGCCGACCATCCGGTTGCAGCAGGTTGTCGTCAATCGCAATGAGTGTCCCCCGCTGCAGGGAGGCAATGCAGGCCGTCAGTTCCTTGACGTGATGAAAGGCACTCGGGAACGGATCCTGCACATTGAGATCGTAGGAGTCGAGATAGAGCAAGTCAATCGGTCGGCCGCCTTTGCAAAAATCCCAGAGGAAGCGGACCGAATCATTGCACACCACATGCGTCTGCGGCGAAGTGATCGTGCGCGCCGCGGCACAGGCCTCGGCGTTGATATCGACGCTGTACACGGAGCCGCCGTGGAGCTGCACAAACTGATCAAAGAGCACGGTGCTCTGACCGTCCAGCCAGTTACCAGGCTGCCGCGCGGTGCCGGTTTCGACAATCAGATACGGCCCTTGATGACGCATCTCGAGAAATTCAAACATCAACCGGAAGGTCGGACCGCGCTCTGACAGACGCGGGAAAAACTCGGTGTCGAAGCGGGGGAGAAAGCTGGTCATGATACAATCCGGTGAGAAGCGAGGAGCGCGCCGAGCGCCGACGGCACGGCGGCCACCACGGACATCCAATCGAGGGGACGGGGCTGGCGCAGCAGACGCATGCCGGGATACCACGGGGTGGTCTCGGTGCCGAGCTGCCACCGCCAATCGGGGGTCCAGGGGAGGAGCGTGACCGTTGGCACGCCGAGCGAGCCGGCGAGATGCGCCACGGCGCTGTCCACCGTGACGATCGCATCGCACGCGGCGCACGCGGCGGCCGTCGCGGCGAAGTCCGGGAACGGACCGGGCCGATGCACCGCGTCGCCACCGACGACCTGCTGCAGGTCGTCGAGTCGCGCGTCGGCCTGCAAGGCAACCCATTCGATCCCGGGGAGCTGCAGGAGCGCCTGTAGCGCCGGGAGCGGCAGCGAGCGCAGGCGGTCAAAGGGGTGCGCCGGATTCCCAGCCCACGCGAGTCCAAGGCGCGGCGCGCGGCCCGCGGGGCGCGGGGGCAGCGACGTGACCGCCCCCGTGGGCACCCGCAACCAGCCGGTGATGCCGGTCGCGTTGTCGCGACGGTCGCTCCCGTGGTGCAGACGGTGCGGCAGCGAGCCGAGGGGACTATGCGCGGCGGCATCGTCCCAGGCGGTGGCAGCCGCGCGGTCCACGACCTCGACCGCGCCACACTGTCCGCTGAGGAGCGAGACGAGTGACGCGGGGACGAGGAGCCGAGTGGCCGGCGCGAGGGCAGCGGCCTGCTCGGCGAAGCGGGCGAACATGATGGTGTCACCGGCCCCCTGTTCTGCGTGCAGGACGAGCGTCCCGGCAGCGAGGGGGGTGCCGGTCCAGAGCGGGACGGCGGCGGGCCAGCGGCGTTTCCAGGAAGCGAAGGCGGGCGTCTCCCATCGCGACTCGTAGTCCGCCCAAGCGCCGGGCAGGTCGCCGTGGGTGAGCCGAGCGATCCCGCGGTTGTAGCGGGTGACGGGGTCGTCGCGGGTGGCGAGCAGCTGGTCGTAGCTGGTGATGGCGGCAGCGAGTTGGTTATCGCGCTCGAGGGTCCGGGCGAGGGTGCGTTGGACGTCCCGGTCGGTCGGTGCGAGTGCCGCGGCCCGTTGCGCGAGCGGGAGCGCGCCGCGGCTGTCGCCGGCGCGCACGAGGGCATTGACCCGGTTGATCAGGGCGTCGATGGAGTCCGGGGCGAGCGCCAGCGCCATTTCGGAGGCGAGCAGCGCCTCGTCGACGGCACCGATCTGGAGCGCGGCAGCGGCCAGCCCGCACTGGGCGGCGAACGCCATGGGGTTGACGGCGACCGCCTGCCGAAAGGCCGTGTAGGCCTCACGCCAGGCACCACGCCGTGCATGCGCCGTCGCCTCGTTGAGCACCGATGCGGAATTGTGTATCTTAGCGGGCATCTTGCTGTAATACTGCGCTATTACTGCCTTTGCACTGGCGCATATTATGGACCGCTGAACACCGGGGCCGGCGCAGCGGGGTCGGCGGCGCGCGCCGCCACCCATGCCGCCAAATCGGACGTCAACCGCTCCGCGACCGGGCCCCACGCGCCGACCGCCGGCTGCCGGACCAATCGCATGGACGGATACCAGGGCGTCCGGTCGGCGCCCGTCCCCCACCGCCAGTCTGGCGCAAAGGGGACCATCAGCCATGTCGGGATCCCCATCGCCCCGGCCAGATGGGCCACCGAGGTGTCCACGGCAATCACCGCATCGAGGTCGGCGAGGGCATGCGCCGTCTGGCCGAAATCGTCCACGAGCGCTCCCACATCCAGCACGCCGTCCCGGATCGCTGGATCGAGCGTCTCGAGCGCAGCCGTGCCAGGCCCCTTCTGCAGCGAGACCCACGCAATCCCCGGGCGGGCGAAGAGATAGGCCGCGAGCCCAAACGGAGCGGATCGATTGTGGTCGTTGGCATGCCCCGGGGCGCCGGCCCACACCACCCCGACCCGTGGGGCCGCTCCGTGGCGCGTGCGATGCTGGTCCAGCGCCTCTCGCAGCGGCGCTGGGCACGCCCCCGGCGGTGCCAGATACGGGCATCGCTCGCCATCGAGGGCCGCCCCCACCGCAAGGACATGCGGCAGGCTCATAATCGGCAGATGGACATCGTAGGCCGGGAAGGCCGAGTCCCGCGGGATCACCGCGTCCGCCCCGGCCACCCCGTCCATAAGTGGCACGAGCGCGGGATAGGTCTCAAGCACCACCCGGCCGCCGGTCTTCGGAATCCGGGGAAGGTACCGGACAAACTGCAGCTGGTCCCCCGCCCCCTGCTCCACGGTGATCAGCAGCGTCCGGCCGTCGAGCGGCGATCCATCCCAACGGACCCCGGGGATATCGCGCAGCCCACCGGAGCGCCGCAGCTGTTCGGTGCGCTGCTCATGGGCCGCCCACGCCTCTGGCCAGCGCCCCAGCAGAAACAACGCAAACGCCCGGGCCCATTGGGCACTTTCGTACCCCGGCGACAGCTTCAGCGCCTCCTCGGCGCAGGTCAGGCCAAGGGACACCTCCCCCACATCCATGAAGGCCACCGCGGCATTCCCGAGGGCCAACGGATTGGTGGGATCATTGGTGATGACGCGGTTGAGCCAGACCATCGCGTCAAATGGACGACCACTGTCCCGGAGGACCGCCCCCAGATTGGCGGCGGTTTCCATGTCGGTGGGATCGAGCTCCGCCGCTTTTTCATAGAAGGGGATGGCCGCCGCGCGTGCGCCGAGCTTCACATGCACATCGCCACTGAGCTTCCAGAGAATCGGGGCCGTGGGAGCGAGGGCCCGGGCCTCGGCCAACGCGCGCACCGCGACGTCGCCTTGCCCTGCCTGGAAGGCCTGCAGCGCGGCGCGCGCCTTCGCCGCGACCTTCGGGTTCGCGAAGGCCGGATCGACCGCGGCGCCGGTGGGGCGTAAATCCGCGGGGGCTGGGGGGGTAGGGCGTGCTGGCTTCATAACAGTTCGTGCCAAGGACGAACCAGTTCCGGCGAAGGCAACGCCCGCGAAAGATCCGCGCTCAAGTTTTTCGGGGGACGTGACGATACCGGCATGTGGCTCCTCTTCCCGTGCGGAGCCGCGGGGTAGCATTTCCCGAATGGTACCCCGTCGCCCTACCCGCAGGGCGACACCAGAGGAGGGATCTTCTGGTGGTTGGTTTTCATGGAGTGAACCGCAATGCGTATCAACACCAATGTGTCCAGCTTGACGGCCAACAAGAATTTGTGGAACGTCGAGCAATCCGTGAATGCCGGTATGGCCCGTCTGTCCTCGGGTCTCCGGATCGCCACGGCGAAGGACGATGCCGCCGGTCTGGCCATCGCGAACAACCTCCGCACCTCGACCCGCGCCCTGAACGTGGCGTCGAACAACGCGGAACAGGCCACGGCCATGCTGCAGATTGCAGAAGGCTCGGCCACGACGATCCAGCGCATCCTGGAACGTCAGAAGGAGCTCTACATGCAGAGCCAGTCGTCGAACTACTCCGGCAGCACGTCGTTCCTGACGGACGAATTCACGACCCTCTCGGCCGAATCGTCCCGCGTGGTCT
>JBAXMW010000058.1:0-13136 GCA_037134115.1 Gemmatimonadaceae bacterium
CGGTCAACGACCAGAACATGGCCGAGCGCAATGGCATGACCAACCGCTCGAAGTTCGGCGCGTTGTTCTACAATACGCAGCACATCAACGAGCACTACGGTAACATCGCGACGTACATGCGGTTGCAGGGGCTGGTGCCGCCGTCGTCGGCGCCGCGGTAATCCGCACGTCCCACGAACGTAAAACGCCGCCGATCTCACAGAGAGATCGGCGGCGTTTTGACATCGGACCCACGTGGATGCGCGGTGCGCCACTCGGCACACCGCGTCACCCGATCAGCCGCACTCGCTGAAGCCGCAGACGTGGCACTTCACGCACCCTTCGGCGAACTCGAGCTGGCTGCCGCAGTCCGGGCAGGTGCCCATGAACACTTCGCCGCCCGTGCCGCCGAACTCCACCTGCGCCTGCTCACCACCCGCCGTCGGATAGCTGACCGGCGTCGCCGCCACCGGCGTCGGCATCGTGGCCGAGGCAGAGGCGTTCAGCAGATCCTGCTGGACGCCCTGCTTGTCCCGCCACCACTGCTCGAGCGCGATACCGACCGCGTCCGGCATGGAGAGCACCTTGTTCGGGCCAAGGCCAACGGCACGATCAGAGGAGATGCCGCGCAGCTGGCGGTGGATTTCCATGAGCGGGATCCCGCTGCGAAGCGCGAGCGACACCAGACGCCCAATCGCTTCGGCATCGGCCATCGCCGACCCACCCGCCTTGCCAAGGTTGAGGAACAGCTCGAACGGCTGCCCCTTCTCGTCTTCCGTGATGTTCACGAACATCACACCCAGCGGCGTTTCCTTACGGATCGTCGTGCCACGCATCACTTCCGGACGCGACCGCTTGCCGCGACGCGACGCGCTCTCCGCCTCGGCGCTGAACAGCGCCTTCTTGGTGCGATCGAGCTCGTTCTGCAGCTCCGCCATCGTCCCCTGCAGCTCGCCCAGCTCCCGCTTGAGCGACGCATCGGACTTGGCCTCGCCCTTCGGCGCCTCGCCCGCCACCGCCGCCTTCGCGTCTTCCCGCTTGGCCGCCGCGTCCTGCGTGGCGCCCGTGGAGAGCACCTGGTTGTCGCGCGAGCCGTCACGGTACACCGTGACGCCCTTGCACTTCATGTCGTACGCCATCTCGTAGATCGCGCGGACGTCATCGACCGTGGCGGCAAAGCCAAAGTTGGTGGTCTTCGAGATCGCCGAGTCGCAATGCTGCTGGAAGGCCGCCTGCATCTGGATGTGGTATTCCGGCGCAATGTTGTTGGCCGTGTTGAACACCGCCTGCCACTTCTGCGGCACTTCGGCATGCTTCACCGACCCGGTCTTCGCAATGCGCTCCATGAGCGCGTCGCTGTACCAGCCTTCCTTCTTCGCGATGGCGACGAAGTCTTCGTTCACGTCCGGCATCATGACGCCGGCCTGATTGCGCATGAACGCCACCGCGAAGAGCGGCTCGAGCCCCGACGAGCAGCCGGCGATGATCGAGATCGTGCCCGTGGGCGCGACCGTCGTCACGTTGCAGTTGCGCAGCATCTGCATGGGCCGGATCCGCTGGCCGTTCTCGTCACGCGCACAGGTCGCGTCCGGCCCCCAGATCGACTGCGCCCACTCCGGGAACGCGCCACGCTCGCCCGCCAGCCGCTCGCTCTCCTTCTTCCCTTCGACGTCGAGATACTCCATGACCTTGCGGCCCATCTCCACGCCTTCCGGGCTGTCGTACGGAATGCCCAAGCGCACGAGGGCGTCCGCGAAGCCCATCACGCCCAGCCCGATCCGACGGATGCGCTTGGAGAGCGCGTCGATCTCGGGGAGCGGGTACTTGTTGACGTCGATGATGTTGTCGAGGAAGTGCGTGCTGAGCGCAATGTCGCTCTTGAACGCTTCCCAGTTCATCACGCCATCCACGACATAGTGGCCGACGTTCACCGAGCCCAGGTTGCAGACGTCATACGGCAGCAGCGGCTGCTCACCGCACGGATTGGTGGCCTCATAGGCGCCCATGTGCGGGACCGGGTTGTAGCGGTTGGCTTCGTCAATGAAGAAGACCCCCGGCTCACCCGTGCGCCACGCTCCCACAATCATCTTGTCCCACACCTCACGCGCCCGCGCCTGCCCCACCACCTGCTGCGACGACGGCTCAATGAGGTCGTACGTGCTGTCCGCCTTCACCGCGTCCATGAACTTCGTGGTGATGCCGACGGAGATGTTGAAGTTGGTGATCTTGGTCAGATCTTCCTTGCACGCGATGAATTCCATCACGTCCGGATGATCGACGCGCAGGATCCCCATGTTCGCCCCACGACGCGTCCCGCCCTGCTTCACCGCATCCGTGCTCGCATCATACAGCTGCATGAACGAGATCGGCCCGGACGCGACCCCCGTGGTGCTGCGCACCATCGCGCCACGCGACCGCAGCCGCGAGAAGGAAAAGCCCGTCCCGCCGCCCGACTGATGAATGAGCGCCATGCTGCGCAGCGTGTCGTAGATGCCGCTCTGGCCATTGGAGAGCGCGTCATCCACCGGCAACACAAAGCAGGCCGACAGCTGCCCCAACGGGCGGCCGGCATTCATCAGCGTCGGCGAGTTCGGCTCAAACCGACGCTGCGTCATCAGGAAGTAGAACTCCTCCGCCAACGCCTGCACCGCGCCATCGCTGGCACCGTACCGACGGTCCGCCTCGGCCACCACCGTGGCCACACGCCAGAACATGTCTTCCGGCGTTTCCACGGACTTCCCGGACTTATCCTTGACCAGATACCGCTTTTCCAGCACGGTCCGCGCATTGGCGGACAGCGTCACTGGACCTTCCGGGGGGGTTGCACTGAATGGCATTCGGGAGCTCCTGCAGGGTTCTTGAGGCGAAATAAACGGGCGGTGCCGCGGTGAGGACCGGCGCGTCCCGGCCCTCGTGGGGAGGGTATGCAGCGGGGGCGAATGGTGCGTCGGTTCGTGAAGCCGCGCAAGTCAGCCCGCAAGACGTTGGAAATGAAGCGGTTGCACAATGCACATCACGGATTTGTGTGAACCGCTGCGTTTTCCACCTGAAACGATTCGTGATCGCGGGAGGACGAACCGGACAGAACGTCCGATCGCCCCCGCTATCGCCCCCCTCGTCACGCAAGGCCAAACAACGCAGCCAACTGCAAAGTTCCCAATCACTTGCGTCATGGCGGCGGACAGCGAACCCGGCAGCATCGCGGCACCAATCGCGCCCTGACCTGACGGTGGCGCATTGCCCCGCATCACGTTCTGTACGGGATCCGCGTGGCCCTTGCTTGCACTCACACCCAGCGGCCACCAGTTGCTCCGCATCACAAACCCCAGCCCCGCTGTTACCGGCGCGGTATCCCCCCCGCACGGTACACCGCCGAGAGCGCCACATAGCGCGCCGCATTCTCCCGGATCGCCGCCTGCTGCGCTGCATCCAACGCCCGCACCACACGCCCCGGCACCCCGAGCACCAGCGACCCCGGCGGGATCTGCGTCCCCTCGGTCACCACCGCCCCCGCGCCAATAATCGACCCGCTCCCCACCCGCACACCGTTCAGCAGGATCGCCCCCATCCCCACCAGCACGCCGTCCTCGAGCACCGTGCCATGCACCACCGCCCGGTGCCCAATCACACAGTGCGCGCCCACCACCGTCGGAAGCCCATCGTCCGCGTGCAGCACCGCACCGTCCTGGACATTACTCCCCACGCCGATCGTGATCGCTTCAACATCCCCGCGAATCACCGCCGTCGGCCACACCGACACATCCTCCGCCAGCGTCACACGCCCCAGCACCACCGCCGTCTCATGAATCCATGCGGTCGCCATCGGTCACGGCCTCCCGAGCGCGCGGAAATACGCTTCCAGCCCATCCGCCAGCGCCTCCGCATAGCGTCGCTGAAAGCCCGCATCGCGCATCGCCGCTTCCTGCTCCGGCATGATCACAAAGAGTCCCTCCGTGAGAACCGCGGGATACCAACTCGGTCGCGCCACCGCGAGGTTCTGATAGTGCACCCCAAGATCCGGGAGCCCGAACCGCGCCACTAACGCCGACTGCACCGGCCGCGCCAGCGCTTCACTCGGCTGATGAAAAAAGAGCGTGCTCGTTCCATGCGCGGTGAAGGGATTCACGCCATCCGGGAGCGCGTTCAGATGAATCGAGATGAACGCGTGTGCATTCATGCGACGCGTCGCCACCGCCCGTTCCGTGAGCCCCACCGGGCCGAGCGTTTCCCGCAGCAGCACCGCCGTCGCGCCGCGCTCGGTGAGAATGCGCTGCAACAGCTGCCCCACCGGCAACACCGCATCGCCTTCAAAGAGGCCAGTGGGTCCCGTCGAGCCCGCCGGTGGATGGCCGGGATCCACGGCAATCGTCAGCCCGGCCAGCGGCCGTCGCGGATCCACCACGGGGGGCCGCCGCACGCGTAGAACCAAGGCACGCCGAGCCTCATCCCAGAGTGGCATCCAGCCATACACCGGCGAGGACAGCGCCAACGACAGGCGCACGCGATCACTCCCGACTTGATCCCAGTGGATCCGCCGCACAAGCGTGTCGTTCCCCAGGATCGGCGTGATCTCGGGATTCAACTGCACGCCGTACAACGTGAGATCGAGCTGCCGCCCCTCGGGCTCCACCAGAAACGCCGGGCGCTCCCCCAGTGGAATCACCAGATCCACCCACTCGCGCGCGGGGATCACGCGAAGCCCCCCACTCACCCGTCGCGGCAACGGACTCCCCGCCGGCAACGCGACGATGTCGTCATTCGCGACCCAGACATCCAGAGCGGCATCCAGTCGCACCCGCGTCGATCCATTCTGCTTTCCCGTGATCTCCAGCACCGTGCCCGGCAATAACAACCACTTGTACGTCCCATCGGGAATCGTGCGCCCATGCACCACATGATCGGTGTCGGCGCCGATGCGGTTGGTGGTGCGCAGCACCCCCAGCGTGCGCTCCTGCGCACTAGGCACCTGCACCACGGGCACCGCGAGACGCACCGTATCGCTCCCACGGCTCGCGACGAGCTTCGCCCCAGCCGACAGCAGCGCAGCCGGCACGTCCGTCGCCATCGTCACCCCGACATCACCAGCCGTCGGCAGCGGTTCCTCCACAATCGGATTCCCCGGGCCCTCAGCCGCGCGTGCCGCAATCGCGCGTTGCTGCGCAATCCGCAGGAGCGGGCGCCGAGCGCCGTCGGGGAGCTCGACCTCCACCCGCGCATTGGCCGCCGCGCGCACACTCAGGCGCACCCACTCATCGGCACGGGCCATCACCCGCGGCGCCGGCGCCACCGACGTGGAATCCAGCAGGCGCGGCCCGCTCACTGGCAACGCGATCCGCGTGGGATAGCGCACACGTACCGTCCGCCGCGCCGTATCCGCGCCGCGCGTTGCCACGAGGTCATATCGGGGGGCCGTGGCCGGCGGTACCGACAGCCACGCAATGAACGCCCCATTGGGCGCGACGGGCACCACCACGCCATTGATCGTGAGCTGCGCATCGCCGGAGCCGATGCTCCCGAGCACAAAGGTCGAGTCACGCACCGCGAGGAGTTGATTGTCACTCGGGTACTGCAGACGGGGCGCGAGCGGTGCGCCACGCACCGCGGGCACCGGAGGCAACCCGACGTCCGGCGGCGGGGCGCTCGCCTTCGCGACGGACGTTGGGGGCACGGCGGGCGTGGTCGGCGCGATCACCGGCCCCGTTGGTCGGCACGCGACCAGCAGGAGGACGGCGATCGGCAGGCGCATCCGGTGGAGGCACCGGGTGTGTGACGACAGGCAAGCGTTTCGCATGTCGCAAGGTGCGTGAGAATGTGAGAGCCGTCCAGCGCGGGCCTGTCCCGATATGTGCCGTGGCCCCTCACGCACCTGGGCCCCGCCCCGGGACGGACCGCCTTTCCGCTGTCAACGAATTGACCGGACCAATGAACCGGGTCCATCTTTCGCCAACGATTGTGGGGCCCATACCGGCGGGGAGAATGCGGCGGCCGGAAACCTGGAGCACTGTCCCTGCCGTAGGGACGGGTGCTGCCATTACGCTGGCCCACTGCCCTGCCCTCGCCGTGACCGTCTCGGACGTTTCCTCTTCGGCTTCATCACCGGCCTCAGTGCCGCAGCGCGTCGTTCGCGTCTGCGGGATGACCGATGTGGGGCAATTGCGGGAGCACAACGAAGACGCGTTCCTCGTGGCGAATCTGGAAACCGGCACCGCCGTGGACGTCGGGACGCCGTGCACGCTCGACACCCCGCGGCATGGCCTGCTCTTTCTGGTGGCCGACGGCATGGGGGGCGCGGCGTCGGGCGAACTCGCGAGCAGCATGGCCGGTGAATGCGTGCTGCTCGCCCTGCAGGCGCACTGGCGCGCGCTCGCCGAGCCGACCCCTGAGGCCTTTGCGGCGGCGCTGCGCGATGCCACATTGGCGGCGAACCGGCGCATTCACGGCTTTGCCCAAGCGCACGCCGAGCATCAGGGGATGGGCACCACCGCCACCGTGGCCGGCCTCCTCGACGATACGCTCTACATCGCGCAGGTGGGTGACAGTCGCGCCTACCTGTTGCGTGGCGGCCACGCGATTCAGATCACCAAAGATCAATCGCTCATGCAGCGGTTGATTGAGGCGGGAGAAATCACCCCGCAGCAGGCGGCACAGAGCGAACATCGCAACATCATTCTGCAGGCATTGGGCCCCGAGCCAACGATCAGCGTGGACCTCACGCATCAGCGGGTGCATGAAGGTGATCTGCTGCTGCTCTGCAGTGATGGGCTCTCCGGCGTGCTCGATCTCGAGGAGATGGAGCAGATCGCGGCGGCGGCGGCCGATTTGGATCAGCTCTGCGAGGCGCTCATTGCAGCCGCCAATGCCCATGGCGGTCCGGACAACATCACGGTGATCGCCGCTCGGATCTTGGCGGGCTCCGCCGATCAGGGGCACGCCGAGCACACCGTCAGCTATCGGACCTATCCGCTCGCGGGCACGCTGTATCATCCCGCACCGGTGGCCTCCTTGCCCACCGAGGAGATCCCCGCGGTGCGCCCCACGCCCAGCGCATCCGTGGCACTCCCCGATGACCGGCCCGAGCCCCCGGCGTCATCGCCCGCGGTGGCCCCGGTGGCCCCACCGCTTGGCGCACCGCCGGCGGTTGTGGATGCCCGCCGGCGCGCCCTCCGGCCGCTGCAACTCGTCCTGGGCGCGCTTGCCCTGCTCGCGCTGGCGTGGCTGGTTATCGACCTGCGGGGCCGCTGACCGACCGCAGCAACGCCCGCGCTGCTGCCTGCTGCATCACCCGATCGCGGCTCCACGCCACCACCCGCGCCATCGGCTGCGGCAACTGTGCCGCCCAGCGCGGATCACCAAAGCCCACGAGAATCACCGGCCGCTGCAACAGCGCCGCGGCGTCCAGCAGCTCTTGCACTTTCGCGACGGTATCCGGCCGGAGCTGCGTGCGCCCCTTCCCGGCGTGATAGTGGGCAAAGGGCGCGATCACGGGCGGCCCACCGCTCGCGGCCCCCGGATGCGTCGCCGGACGGGCATCGTGCCCCGTCGCGCGCAGCGCCTCGGCGAGCCCCGCCGTATCCGCACCAGGCTGGTCGACCGGCTCATCGTCATCGACCACGACGACTTCCGTCACGGCGCCCAGCGTCGGCAACGGCCCCTGCTCCACCCGCAGCACCTTGTCCGCCACCAAACCGCCCCACGCCGTGTCGGCACCACTCGGGCGACGCCATTCGTTGGGCGGTGAGGCCCACTGCGCCCACTTGAGACGACGGCGTAACGACAGACGAAGCTGCTCGGGATCAAGCGTGCCATCCGCGAGCGCCGTCTCCATGGCGGTGAGCGTGGTCTCGAGATCCCCGGGATCCAACACGAGGTCACAGCCGGCCCGCAGCGCGCGCACGACCGATTCCGCCGCCGTCATCCCCTCGAGTGCGGCGGCCATACTGAGCGCGTCCGAGACGATGATGCCGGTGAACTTGAGCTGTTGCCGCAGCGACCACTGCAACAGTTCACGGGAATGCGTCGCCGCCACGCGGCTGCCATCCAACGCAGGATAGGCCACATGCGCCGTCATGATACTGGCCACGCCAGCGGTGATCGCGGCCCGGAACGGTTGGCCGTCCTGTTCCTTGAGCTGGTCCGCCGGATCAGTCACCACCGGCAAGGCCAGCGAAGGATCAACCGTCACACGTCCCATGCCGGGGAAATGCTTGGCGCACGCCAACACCCCTTCCCCCTGACAGGCTTCAATCCACGCCGCCACCAGCGTCGCGACCGCACGTGGCTCCTGCCCCAACGTCCGCGTCCCCATCACCGGATTGGTCTCCAGCCGATCGAGATCCGCGACGGGCGCGAAGTTCCAATTCACCCCCATCGTGCGCGCCTCGCGGGCCGTCAAGCGCGCGGCGCGACGCAGCGCCTCCAGATCCCCGAGCGTGACCAGCGCAGCGAGCGGTGGCAATCCGGTTGCCCCACGAAACTGCTGGCCCGCACCACGCTCGAGATCGGCGGCAATCAGCAGCTTCTGCGACGACCGTTGCTGCAGCTCCTTGGCGAGCAAACGGACCGCATCCTGCTCACCGCCGACGAGTTGGAATCCGCCCACACCCAACGCCAGCGCGGCATCAATGCGCGCTCGTTCGTCGGCAAAGCCACTGCCCGGGGCCGCTCGCACCACCGGAACACACAGCGCCGCCAGATCGCGACGCGTTAACGCACTCATGTCATCCTGCCGGTGTGAAATGTCCGAGCAGTCGGCCCGCGCGCGCGCCTGTCGCGTGCGGCACGTTCCCCGATCGGCCCGTGAGATGCAGATAGCCCAAGAGGGCAAACGCGACGGCCTCCTTGGCCTCCGCATCAAAGAACAACGTATCAAATAACTGCACCGGCGGCGCCGGCTGACCGCGCCCCGCAGCGGACTGCTGCAGCGCGACGGTAATGGCGTCCACCAGCGTCGGGTTGCGAGCCCCGCCCCCCGACAGCACCACCTCTCCGACGGGCCCTTCCAGAAATCGCGCATACTGGTCGGCGATCGTCCGCGCCGTGAACGCCGTGGCCGTCGCCACGATGTCGGTGTCATCCACGGGTCGCGTCGCACTGGCCAGCGCGCGGCAGCGCGCAATGAAGTCGTCGCGATACGCCGCCGTGAACAGCTCACGGCCGGTGCTCTTCGGGGGATGCTGCGAGAAATATGGCGCCTCCATCAGCGCCGCCACGACCGGTTCCAAGACGGTGCCCGCACGCGCCAGTCGCCCGTCACGATCATAGGACAACGTGGGCCAGAGCGCCCGCGTCACGCCATCGATCAGCACCACACCGGGCCCCGTGTCAAACGCTTGCACCGGCGGCACCACATCCGCCGCATGGGTCGATGACGGCGGCACCAGCGTCACGTTGCCAATGCCCCCCAAATTCTGCAGCGCGCGCCACACCGTGGGATGCGCAAAGAGCCGTGCATCCGCCATCGGCACCAGCGGCGCGCCCTGCCCACCCACCGCCACATCACGCGCACGGAAATCAGCCACCACGGCACACCCGGTCACCTCCGCGATGCGCGCCGCATCACCCATCTGCCACGTGCTGTGTCCGGCTTCATGCCAGATGGTGTGGCCATGCGAGGCAATGGCGGTCACATCGCTCGGCGTCAGTCCCGCCTGCTGCATCGCACGTCGCGCCGCATCGCCCAGCCATTCGCCGAGCTCCGCCTGCAGCCGGCAATACGCCTGAGCCGTGTCCCCCTGCATCGCGCGCTCGAGTCGCGTCCGCTCCGTCGGTGCGTACGGACGATGGGCATGCGACAGCACCGTCGGCGTGATGCGCCCATCGTGGGCTTCCGTGAAGCGCACCGCCGCGGCCGTAATGCCATCCAGCGACGTGCCAGACATCACGCCCACCAGCACCGTGTCATGCGACGCCTGCAACAACCGGCGCGTCAAGGCACCGGTGATCCCTGCCGTCATAGCGCCGAGACAGGCGGTGGCGCCTGCGACACCACCTGACGAATCACCCCACCAGCCGCCGCGAGTCGCTCCGCGGCCTCGGCCGCCTCCACCCCCAGCTGGTGCATCACGATCGCCCGCTTCACTTCACCGCCAGAGGCCGCCAACAGGGCCTGTGCCACCCCCCGGTCGATGCGGCACACCTCCATGAGGATCCGCTCGGCGCGATCCGTAAGCTTCACATTCGTGACGCGCACATCGACCATCAGATTGCCGTAGCTCTTGCCCACGCGGATCATCGCCCCAGTGGTGATCATGTTGAGCACCATCTTGGTCGCCGTTCCCGACTTGAGGCGCGTCGATCCCGTCAGCACCTCCGGCCCAACAATCGGCAGGATGCACCACGCCGCCTCAGCCCGCATCGCGTCGGGCGGTTCCGAACAGGCAAGCAGCACCGTCGTCGCCCCAACGGTGCGCGCATAGGCCAACGCCCCACGGACATATGGCGTAGTCCCCGAGGCCGCGATCCCCACCACGACATCCCCCGCCGTCACCGCGTGCGTCGTCATGATCGCCGCCCCTTCCGCCGGATCGTCCTCGGCGCCTTCGATCGAATGGCGCAACGCGCGATCGCCACCGGCGATGATACCGACCACCATGCGCGGATCGCTGCCAAAGGTCGGCGGGCATTCGCTGGCATCAAGCACCCCCAGGCGACCCGAGGTGCCCGCCCCGACATAGAGGAGACGATGCCCTGAGCGGAACGCCGCCTCGACGGCGGCAATCGTGCGCGAGATCGGCTCCGCTTGCGATGCGACGGCATCGGCGATGCCGCGATCATCAGCCACCATGAGGGCCACGATCCCAGCCGGCGAGGCGAGATCGATATCCACGGTGCGGGGGTTACGGCGTTCGGTGGCGCGGGAATCCGTGAGTGGGGCCGTCACGACACGATGGGCGAGAGAATCGGAGCGCGAGATCCGAGCGGGCGACCGGGTGTGCGACTGTCGCCTTAGAGGGGCCGAGACTAGCTTCTGACGATATCCGGCTGTGTCGACACCCCGCGCCATGCAAAGCTAGGGAATCGTCGACGCGACTCGCAAGCGATGGCCGCCGATCCTGCGGTCGCAGTGAACGCGTGCGGGCCCTACCTCACCGCGACTTTCGCACTGCCTTCGATCGCATGCCTGCCTCGTTCTTGCATGTTCCGCAGCGCCGCGCTGTGCGCGCGCCCCGTACTCGTGCGGTTGGTGTGGCCGCCGTGGCCTCGGCCGCAGCCCTGTGCATGCTGACCGCCTGCAGTGGGGGGAGCAGCGGGCAGACCGCCGCCCCACGCGTCGACGCCGCGACCAGTGGGACCAGTGCCGCCGCCCTCCCCGCACGCGTGCCCGCCACCTTCCCCGCCGAGTGGCATCTGCCGGCCGGCGCGAAGGCGAACTTTGCCGCCCAGGCGATGGCGGTCAGCAATAGTCCAGAAGCGAGTGCGGCCGCGGTCGAGATCATGAAGGCTGGCGGCAATGCCGTCGACGCCGCCGTGGCGCTTGGCTTCGCGCTGGCGGTGAGCTGGCCTGAGGCGGGCAACATCGGCGGCGGCGGCTACATGGTGATCGCCCTGGCCGACGGCCGGACCGCGGCCATCGACTATCGCGAGATTGCCCCGCTCGCCGCCACGCGGGACATGTATCTCGATGCCAACGGCAAGCTGACCGACAAGAGCGTGGTCGGTCACCTGGCCTCCGGCGTGCCGGGCGCCGTCGCGGGGCTGTCTGCCGCGCTCAAGCAGTACGGCACGATGTCCCTTGCGCAGGTCATGGCGCCGGCGATCCGGCTCGCGCGCGATGGCTTCGTGATCGACACCGCGCTCGCCGGTTCGATCAGCCGAGCCACCAGCTACGTCACGGGGCAAAGCCGCAACACCCCGTATTTCCCGAACGGCAAGCCGCTCGCCGCGGGCAGCCGGCTGGTGCAGCCCGATCTGGCGCGGACGCTGCAGGCGATCGCCACGCAGGGCGCTTCCGCGTTCTACGAAGGATGGATTGCCGATTCCCTCGTGGCGGAGCAGCAGCGTGGCGGCGGCATCATCACGCGCGCCGACCTCAAGCGCTATACGCCCGCGTATCGCACCCCCATCCGGACCACCTTCCGCGACGTTGGCCTGATCGCCATGCCGCCCTCGTCCTCGGGTGGTGTGACGATGACGGAAGCGCTCAACATTCTCGGCCAGTATCCGACGCTCCCGGCGTACGGGTCCACGCGTTGGTTCCATCTGTTGGCGAGCGCGTATCAGCGCGCTTTTATCGATCGCAACAGCAAGCTGGCCGATCCGGACTTTGTGCCGGTACCGCTGGCACAGCTCACCAGTCAGTCGTACGCCAAGGCGCTGCAGGGGACCATCAACGAGACCCGCGCCACGCCAACCTCCGAGGTCGAACCGCTCATGACGCAGGCCGCGCGTGAGCCCATGCACACCACGCACTATTCCGTGGTCGATCGACAGGGGAATGCCGTGGCGACCACCACGACGCTCAACAACTCCTGGGGATCAGGGGTGTGGGTGCGTGGAGCTGGCTTCATGCTCAACGACGAAATGGATGACTTCGCGGCGCAGCCCGGGAAGCCCAACATGTTTGGCCTCGTGCAGGGTGAGGCAAATGCCATTCAGCCGGGCAAGCGCATGCTCAGTGCGATGTCCCCAACAATCGTCACCGATCGGCGGGGTCAGGTGTTGCTGGTCGTGGGAGCCGCTGGTGGACCGACCATCATCACCGGCACCAGTCAGGTGATCCTGAACGTCCTCGTGCACCGGATGTCGCTGATGGATGCGATGCGCGCCCCGCGCGTTCACCATCAGGCGCTGCCAGACTCCCTGACCTTCGAAGACGGCGGCCTGATGCCGGCCGTGCGGGATTCGCTCACGGCCATGGGGCACCGCCTGCGCCGGCTGCGGGCGCTGGTCAATGTGAATGCCATCATGCGCGTCCCTGGCGGATGGGAAGGCGTGCCGGAACCGCGGCGCTCTGGTGGCGCCGTGGGGTATTAACCGAGGGTCATGAGTACCCTCCGTCGCCTCCTCCCCTACTATCGCCCGTATCGCCTCGCGGTTGCGACGGGATTGACGTCGGTTGTGGTGGCGGCGGGGCTGGCGAGTGTGATTCCCTCCATGCTCCGTCGTGGGCTCGACGCCATGCACACCGGCGCGAGCCCACGGGCGCTGTGGGGGGTGGC
>JBAXMW010000059.1:0-12957 GCA_037134115.1 Gemmatimonadaceae bacterium
CACCCCGGGTGGCTTCACGATGTCGGTCGCGATGACCAACTGCGGCGCCCTCGGCTGGATCTCCGACGCGCGTGGCTATCGCTATGCCGCGACCGATCCAGTCACCGGTGCGCCGTGGCCCGCGATGCCCACGATCTTTCGCACCATCGACGAGCGGGCCGCCGCAGCGGCCGGTTACCCGGGCTTTTCACCAGACGCCTGTCTGGTGAATCGGTATGCACCTGGCGCCAAAATGACGCTGCATCAGGACACGAACGAGCGCGATTTCACCGCGCCGATTGTCTCCGTATCGTTGGGACTTCCCGCGGTCTTTCAGGTGGGTGGCTTGGAACGGACCGATCGCGTCGAGCGCATCCTGCTCACCCACGGCGACGTGCTCGTGTGGGGCGGGCCATCTCGGCTCGTCTACCACGGCATTCAACCGCTCAAAGACGGCGAGCACCCGTTAGTGGGACGCGCCCGGATCAACCTGACCTTTCGAAAGGCCGCGTGACGGACGGCGCTGCCAGCGTTTCGTTGATGCTGGCAGCGCTGAACCGGTTCGTCACGCCGCACGTCCGTGTGTCGCCAGTTCTTCAAGATCCCCCTTATCATAGGGAATCGGATACGCGACGGGTTCTCCGAAAACATCCTTGATGATGTCCTCGAACCACCAATTGGCGAGCCCCGCCCGGACATCCACCGGGACTTTACGCAGCAGCCGTTCCCCCGTATGCAGCGCCCAGTCGCCCACGGCGTAATGGAACCAGCGCATGGCCATTGGCGGTCCGATGCCGACACGAGCACAGGCCTCCGCCCCGATAAGGCGATGTGCATACATCTCGGCAAGGCGCCGATACAAATGCTGGAGCAGCCGACGCAGCGGGCCCGAGGCATCCGATTCATAGGTGGTGCGGCCTCGGCCATCCGAAAAACGTCCGGCCAAAAAGCGCGCGATCATGCGCATGTGGGCCTTGGTCAGTCCGACCCCATCCGGATTCGCAGTCTGGGACCGCTCGAGCCACCCGGCAGAGTAGTCCGTGGCCCCGACATAATGGCGTTTCGCAAAGGCCTGGTAGAACACTTCGGCTTCGGCCACGCTCTGCGGGAGGCAATCCGCGTCGTCGGGCATGCCCGGCGCCCGGACGCCCTTCAGATGCGCATATACACGCCAGACGTAGTAGTAGTCCTCTTCCTGGCGCGGGGTGAGCACCACTCCGAGGGTGCGGAGCCCCTGAATCACCAATAGCGAAAAGGCCATGGTCACACCAATGAGATCCTCCGCATTGATGGGAATCCCGTACTGTGCGCGATACGCGTCGTAGCCGGGGGCGGGCATCGCCGCCTGCGCCACATTCACGCGCACCCCCGCATGCAGCATGCGCATTTCCTGTGTCGCCAGGATCCCCATCCCGTTGCGCTCAAACGATCCCGGTCGGGTGACGGTTTTCAGGAGCTGCAGGGTTCCCGCCAATCGATGGAAGGGCAGCTTGGTAAGCTCCCCGGACATGTTGAGCACCTTGGTCATCCCCGGTGCGGCGTACCCTTCGGGCAGGCTCTTGCAGAGGAGGACGAGAATGCACGCGACCGTATGCTTGGCAAACACCGCTTGGCCGCGAATCAGGCGGTCTCGATCCACCCAGGCGGGAAGGTCTGGCGCGAGGCAACTCGGGCAACGCTCGTAGGTGTGGGCGAAGAACTTCTGGAGGACCTCGGGAGCGTCGTCGGGGAGTTGGCCCCCGTTGTTGCGCATAAACCCCAACGAACGGCGCAAGGTGGCTTGCGATACCCCATCCGCCTTTAACGCGGCGACGGCGGCCTCAGCAACAGGATCGCCCTGCTGTCGCAGCGCGTCGAGGAATGCCGGATCTGACCACTTTGGATCGATCGCGGGTGCGGTGCCAGCGGACCCTTCGGGCGCGAACGATTGCATAAGTAGTCCGGTGTTGAGTGGCTCGGGTGGTCTGGACTGGGCGTCCTAGCGTGCCATAGGTGCGACTCATTCGTCTGAATGACATGGTGGCGTGATACCGACCGTTTCGCTAGAGTCTTCTTCTGTTCGTGACGCGACGCCGCGCCTCGGACGACACCGCCTTCTCCCGCTGGCACGCTGATGGCTCCCGGATCGATTGCGCATTATTCCTTGCTCTCCCCACTCGGTGCTGGGGGAATGGGTGAAGTGTTTCTCGCGCGCGATGAACGATTAGGACGTGACGTCGCGATCAAGTTGCTCCCGCGTGATGCGGCGGCGGCTCCTCAGGCGATTGAACGATTTCGGCGTGAAGCGCGCGCCGCCTCCGCCATCAGTCATCCGAATATCATTACGGTCTTTGATGTCGGTGAGGTCGATGGGGTGTGGTACCTGGCCATGGAATTGGTGCGAGGGCGCACGCTGGCCGAGGACCGGGGCACGCCGTGGCCGATTGCGCAGGCAGCCGACATTCTGGCGCAAGGCGCCACCGCGCTCGCCGCCGCGCATGAAGCGGGGATTGTGCATCGGGACATCAAGCCGGCCAACATCATGGTGCGGCACGATGGGTATGTGAAGGTGCTCGACTTCGGGATTGCGCGGCTCACGAATGCGGAGCGCAATGACGGGGCCCCACTGACCGAACCAGGGAAGGTCATTGGCACGCTCATGTATCTCTCCCCGGAGCAGGCCACGGGCGACAGCGTCGATGCCCCGTCCGACGTCTTCTCGCTCGGCATTCTGGCCTACGAGTTGTTCACAGGGGCGCATCCGTTCAAGGCGCCCACTTCGATGGCCACCTTCACCGCCATCCTGACGCGTGATCCCGCGCCCGCCGCTGTGCTGCGGGCGGATTTGCCGGAGTCGGTGCAGGCACTGCTCGCCGCCATGCTCGACAAGGAGCCCGCGCGACGGCCCAGTACCGCCGACGTCGCGGCCACCCTGCGAGCGGTCACTGCAGGGGGGGCTCGGACGCCTTTCATCGCCAGTTCGCAACTCGTCCGCCCGGCCGTTGATGCGGGACAGACGGCGGCGCCGACGGCGGTCCTCACCAGTCTCACGGCCCCACCGGCAGCGCCGTCCGCTCCGCGTCATCAGGGGATCATGGTCGGACGGGCTCAGGATCTGGCGATGCTGCAGACGGCCTACATGGACGTGCTGCAGGGCAGTGGGTTGGTGGTTTCGGTGGAAGGGGAGCCCGGGATTGGGAAGTCCACCTTGGTGGAGTCGGTCCTGACGGAGTTGCGCTACGTGACGCCGCGTCCGACGATCGCGATGGGGCGCTGTTCGGAACGTTTGGCCGGCGCCGAGGCCTACCTGCCAGTGCTGGACGCGCTCGAGACCGCGCTGGAGCGCGACAGCGCAGGGTTGTTTGCGGAACAGCTCAATCGCTTTGCGCCGGGGTGGGCGCTGCTGCTCGGTCGCGCGTCCGCCGCTGGGGCGGTGCCGGCGTCGCAAGAGCGGCTCAAGCGCGAGATGGCGGCGCTCCTGGAATTCTTGTCGGCGCAGGCGCCGGTGGTGCTGCTGCTCGATGATATCCATTGGGCCGATGAATCCACCGTGGACCTCTTGGCGTACCTCGCCACGCGATTTGACCGCATGCGCTTGCTGGTGTTGGTGACCGGCCGTGACTCCGACATGCGGGCGGGGAAGCATCCGTATCTGAAGGTGCAGCAGGATCTGCATGCCCGTGGTGTGGAACGCACGGTGACGGTGGGTCGCCTGAGCGCCGAGGATGTCACCGAGTACCTGCGACGAACCTATCCGGGGCACGCGTTTCCCGTGGAGCTCGCGCGGACGGTCCATGCCCGCAGCGGTGGCAACCCGCTCTTCGTGGCGGAGGTCATTCGGTGGCTCAACACCCTCGGTATCATCGCGGAGCGCAACGGACGCTGGAGCCTCGATCGCCCGGTGGCCGACATTAGCGACGAACTGCCGTCGACGGTCCGCAGCATGATTGAGCGAAAGCTTGCCCAGGTTGGTGATGACGACCGGCGGTTGCTCGGCGCGGCCGCCGTGCAGGGCACCGCTTTCGACAGCGCGACGGTCGCCGCTATGCTCAAAGCCGATGCGGTGGATATCGAAGAGCAGCTCATTGTGCTGGAGAAAGTCTACGGCTTTTTGACGAGCACTGGGGACGTCACCTTCCCCGATGGCACCATGGCGGTGGCGTATCGCTTCGCGCACGCCCTCTTTCAAAACGTGCTGGCGGCGTCCGTGGCCCCGAGCCGCCGGGCCGCCTGGAGTGCAACGGCCGCTGATGTGTTGGAGGAACGCTATGGGACAGCGGCCGCCGAGATTGCGGGGACGTTGGCTACCTTGCGTGCGACTGGGCGACAGCCCGCCCGGGCGGCGCAGTGGTACATCGCGGCCGCCCAGCGGGCTGTAGGCGCCTTTGCCTATGTTGAAGCCGAGCGACTCGCCGCGCGTGGCCTGGAACAGGTGGCCCTCGTGACCGACTCTGCGGCGCGTGTGGGGCTGGAGTTGCCGCTGCGGTTGGTGGCTGGGGCGACGAGTCTAGTACGTCGTGGCTTCGCGGCGCCGGAAACGGCCGAAAACATGGCGCAGGCCAGCGCGATGTGTCTGGCCATAGGAGAGACGCCCTCGCTCATGCCGGCGCTCTGGGTGCTGGTGTTGTACAGCATCGCGAACGGTCGGTTGGACGATGCCGCAGTGCTCTGTCATCAGATGCACCAGATTGGGGAAGCGAGCGGAGATCCGACCCTTCGAGCCTGTGGTCGCATTGTCTTTGTCGGCCTCAATGTCCATCGCGGTGGGTTGGCGGAGACGCAACGGGCACACGATGCGGTCGCCGAGGTCATCGATGATCGCGTGCAAGCCATGCTGCGGGCGACGTTTCAGCCGGATCCCATGCTCACGGGGCATTCGGAGTACATCCGGCTCCTGTGGCTGACCAACCGGTTTGATGAGGCGCAGCGGGAACGCATTGCGCTCGAGCAGCGCGTGGCTGCCATTGGCGATCCACAAGGCCAAGCCTTCGTCGCGCTCTTCGCCGCCGAGCTGGATATCATGCGTGGTCGGTTCGCCGAGGCGATCGAAGCGGCGGCAGCCGGTATTGCCCTGTGCGAAGAGCATGGTATCGCTTCTGAGCGATTGTGGTGCACGATGTATCTTGGGATGGCGCAGGCCGCGCAGGGGAACCCCGAGGCTGGCGTCCCGCTCATGCGGGCGATTTTGGGGCCGCTTCACGCCATTGAGGCATTCGTCGGCGTCCCGTTCTTTCATGCGGCGCTGGCTGAGGCGGAATTGGCGCTCGGCCACCTCACTGAGGCGCAACAGGAAGTCGAACGCGGCTTGGCGTTGGCCGAGCAGACCGGTGAGCGGGTCTGGGACGCGGAGCTGTGGCGGGTCCAGGCACGAATTCTGGACCGAGCCCCGGGCGCACGTCCCGATCGGCTGACGGCGGCCGAGGCGCGTCTGCGTGCGCGTCAGGCGGTCGAGGCGTCCGGCGCGCTGGCGCTCGGGGCTCGTCTCGACGCCGACGAAAAGACAGCGGGATAGCGCTGGCGGAGCGGTGGCGTACTCATCGGGAGCAGCAGACGGTGAAACCACTGCTCGCGGTGCAGGGCGCGGAGTACCCGCATGGGGCCGAGTCCACGCAAGGCGGCTCGAATCAGGGTGTAGCGGCCGCCGCCGGCGAGTTCCCAGAGCCACCGGTTGACGACGCCGACCCGCAACGCGGGGCCGAAGCGGGATTCCGCGGCCCGTGCGTAGGGGGTACCGGCGAGGATCGACTGCGCGGCCAGTACACCGGAGCGTACGGCCATCCGGATGCCAAAGCCCCAGAGGAAGTCCTGCAGCCCGGCGGCCTCGCCAACGCGCCGCGCGTCGCCAGTCAGCCACTGCCCTCGGGGCTGCACATGGCCCAGCCCGCCGACGGTCTGCGGATTGCGCACGGTGATGCCGCGCGCGTCGATGAGCCGTTCGCGTGTCCGTCGAAAACAGTCGTGAATGGTGGGAAAATCACGAAAGAGCATGGTGCAGCAGCACCCGTACCCATTGGTGATGAGCAGGTAGGCATAGCCGCCGGGGGCGACCTCGTCGTTGAGGAGCGACACCGCCATGTCCGGCGCATCGGTCTCGAAGACGATCCCCGTGTCGATGGCAAAGGGGGCGCGGCCGCGCGGGCCGGTCGCTTCAATATCGGCTGTCCCGTCAGGACAGGGGGTGCCGAAGTGGATCGGTACGCCGAGGTCCTGCGCCTGCGCGCAGAGCGCGCGGTCCAGCGACCCGGGGACATCGCCCCGCTTCACGAGGTAGAAGGCCGGTGCGGCAAAGGTGAAGACATCGTCCCGGTCGCCGTCCGTCTGGATCCCACGCGTACAGGGGGCCGCGTAAAAGTCCGTAGCAATCCCGAGCGCGCGAAATTCCTCCAGCGCATCGGGCCCCGGGGACCAGTTCTCGAGCCCTTGGAGATCGCCACCGAAGCGGGCGCCGCAGACGGTCCGTCGTTCAAAGACCTCCACTGGCACCCCGGCCCGGGCCAGGACAATCGCGGCCGCCAGCCCTGAGGGGCCAGCCCCGGCAATGCGAATGGGTCGGGACATAGGGGCTATGAAGGGACATCCAGAGCGTGCGCGCCGCGATAGCGCACCGGTAGGAGAGTGTGCGTGCTTTAGGCCCATGCCGCAAGGGTGGGGCGATGCGTGCTCGTCCGTTGACGCCCCGCGCGTCGGTGGTTCACTTTCGTGCATCGTGGGGCATCCCGATGGCCCCACACTCCTCTTTGCGCAGGGACTGTGCATGCGGCGAATGGCGGGAACGTGGGCGAGGACTTTGCAGCTGGGGGCCCTCCTCGTGATGGCAGCGTGTGGCGATTCCACCGCTCCACCGGCCGTCGGGTCGGTGAGCGTGGTCCCCACCAGCATTGGACCGATCGCGCCAGGCGCGACGGCGACCGCCTCCGCCGATGTCCGTGATGCGAGCGGGCAGGCGCTGACCGGGCGTACCGTGACGTGGAGCTCATCGAGCCCCAGCGTCGCGACTGTTTCCTCCTCCGGGGTGATCACTGGGGTCGCCGAGGGCGCCGCCACCGTGACCGCCACCGTGGAAGGGAAGAGCGGCAGCGCCGCGGTCGCGGTGCGGGTTCCGCCGGCGCTCGTGCTGCTCACGCCAGCGAGCTCCGGGCTGTTGGTCGGTGCGTCGGTGACCCTGACGCTCACCGTCAAAGATGCCAATGGCGCGACGCTCGCCGGGCGCACCGCCACCTGGAGCAGCTCCAACACCGCCATCGCCACCGTGAATGCCGCGGGGCAGGTGACCGGGGTGGCCATGGGGCAGGTCATCATCACCGCCACGGTGGACGGCCAGAGCGGCACCGCCCTCGTTACGGTGACCCCAACGGCCACGGTGACGATCGCGCCGAGCCCCTTTACGGTCTTTCAGGGGGGCACCCGGACGCTGACCGCCACACCGCGTGACGCGGCCGGTAACCCGGTGACGGGACGCACGGTCGTTTGGACGAGCGCCACCCCGGCGATTGCCACCGTGAATGCGATCGGTGTGGTGACCGGCGTCGCCTCCGGCACTGCCACCATTCTCGCAACCATTGACGGGGTGCAAGGCACTGCGACCGGCACGGTCATCAGCGCCCCGGTGAACACCGTGACGTTGTCACCGGCGGTTGGATCGTTTGTCCAAGGCAGCACGCAGGTCATGACGCCCACGCTGCGCGATGCCGACGGGACCGCTCTCACGGGACGCGCCATCACGTGGAGCTCCAGCAACACCGCTGTCGCCACGGTGAACGGGAGCGGGGTCGTGACGGGCATCGCCGCGGGGACGGTCACCATCACGGCCACCTCGGAAGGGAAGAGCGGCACCGCCACGCTGACCGTGCGCGCGCTTGATCTCGAACCGGCGCTCGTCGTGACCTCGACGACGGCCGGCGACACGACGCAGCGGGTCCTCGTGCTCTCGGGCCAAACCGCCACCGCACAGCCCGCGCTCCTCGTTCGGAACAGCACCGGTGGCACGCTCTCGGCCACCTCCGTCCGTTGGACGGTCCGCGATTCGTCACGCGCCACCGTGTCCACCACCGGTCTCATCACCGGTCTGCGCCCCGGTCGCACCTTCATTGTCGCGCAGTCGGCCACCAACAGTGCGATCAGTGATTCGCTCTTGGTGTACATCCCGGCGAACAGCACGGGGGCACTCCTGCGCACGGCGTCCCCTTCGTATCGCATTGTGGCCACCGACACCTTCTCCATCGTCGTGCAGGTGGAGATGCGCGACGGCAAGGCGCTGTCGGCGGCCGACTTCGAAATCTCGTGGCCTGGTGCCGCATCCTATCCGTACAATCCGTTCACGGTGACCTCGGTGACCGCCCTGCGCGCCGGTGTCGTCCTCTCCGTGAATGGTGACTATACCGAGACGGCTCGGGTGACGTGGGCCTCGACGACGCCCGTCAGCGGCACGGTGGCGCTCGTGCGACTCAACTGCAAAGTCGCCCAGCGTGGTATCCCCAATCAGATCGTCCTGACGTTGAATCAATTGGTGGCCAGCGACTTCTCGAACATCACGGCGGCCGCCAACACGTTTAACCCGATCGTGATCGTCCCATGATGACTGCCCTGATACGACGCCCCATCGTCGCCCTTGCGGCGACCGTGGCGCTGGTGACGGCGACCGCGTGCCGCCCTGGTGCCGATCTGCTCAGCACCCCGCGCCCCGTGGGATCGACCGTCGCGCTCCGCCTCGATGCGGCACGTGGCGACACGGCGCTGTTGGCGGTGCACCTCCAAAGTGCGCCGGCGATCACCGTCAGCAGCATCACGGCCGACATCACCATGCCCGCCGGATGGACGTTTGTGGCCTGCTCGGCAGGACAAGGCGCGCCGCTGATGGCCTGCAAAGCGACCGATCAGCTGGTGCGCGTTGCCGCCGCGTGGGTGGCCGGTACGCGAACTGGCGATCTGCTCACGCTGCAGCTCGTCCGCGCACGGGCCTCGGCCGGGACCGACTTCACGCTCGCCGTGAGCGAAATGCATGACGCCATTGGCCGGTCGCTGGCCGATTCGGTCGCCGTGCGCCGGGAGGTGACGCCGTGACGCACGCGAACCGTTGGCAGCCAACCGTCATGCGGCTGCTGAGCGTGGGCGCCCTGACGGCGTGCCACACCGGCGCCCCCGTGCTCGCCCGACTCACCCCGGCGACGGCCGATGTCTCGCGCGGGGCCCCCGTGGACATTCTGGTGGAAGGCCGAGGCTTTGCGCCGCGGAATACCGTGCAGGTGGGGGGGCTCACCTTCACCGACATTCCGCGACAGAGCGCGCGTACGCTGCGCTTCACGCTCCCCGCCACGGAAACACCACGCGCTGGGATTGAGGCGCCACCTGCCGTGCTCTCCTCAGGGAGCTATCCGGTGACGGTGGCCACGCGTGCGGGGACCTCGAATGCCCTGCCGTTACACGTGATGGGGGTGGCCCGATGATCCGTCGTGGATTTTCACCGCGTGCGCTGTGTGCGGCGCTTTCGCTGGTCGCTGCCGTGTCCGTGGTGGCCTCGGCGCAGGGGCGCCCGGTGGTGCGGGAAGAAGACAGCGAGGCGCGTCGGAAAGCGCTGATTCAGATGTGGGATGCCGTCCCTGGCTCGGATGAACCGCGCTCCGGCGCCACGTTCAGTGCATGGCTGCGCACGCAGCCGTCGGCGACCCGCGCGGCGGCGATGGCGATCAACGTGCCCACCGTCGGGGTGTGGAGCTCGATTGGGCCCCTGGGCTTCTACGGGGACAACGGCTTCTTCGGGTCCTTGCCGCAGCTCGATGCGGGACGGGTGCCGGCGGTGGCGTTCCATCCAACAGATCGCAATACGATTTTCGTCGGCACGGCGGCCGGTGGTGTCTGGAAGAGCACGAATGAAGGCGCCTCCTGGATGCCGCTGACCGATACGCAGTGCTCGCAAGTGATTGGCAGCGTGGCGGTGGATCCTGTGAATCCAAACATCGTCTATGCCGGCACGGGGGAGTTTTACGAATCCACGGCGGGGTGTGGCGTCTTGCGGAGCAGCGACGGCGGCACCACGTGGAGTAACGTGGCAGCGGAGCCGTTCGCCAGCAGCGCCCCGGTCTTCTTCACGCTGATCGTCGACCGGGCCACGGCGGGCTCCACCAACAGCACCACCCTGCTGGCTGCCACCAATCGTGGCGTCTATCGCTCGACGAACTCGGGGGTGACCTGGACGCTCACGACCCCTGCGCTAACCTTCACGGACGTCGTGCAGCACCCCACCAATCCCAACATCGTGTATGCGATGCGCATGGGCGTGGCGGGGAGCGCCACAGGGCCAGGACTCTGGAAGTCCACCGATAAGGGCGCGACCTGGACCACCGTGTCCACCATGACGGCAGATTCGGTTGGGCGGATGGAAATGGCCGTCTCTGCGGCCCGACCGGGATCGGTCTGGATTGTGGCCGCAACGACCAGCCGGACGTTTGGTGGCCTGTATCGCTGGGATGATTCCACGGCATCGCGGAGCACACTCGCGGCCAGCGGCGTGACCGCACCGCCGGCGGTGACCAACCGCAACAACTTCGGTGCGCAGGGCGATTATGATCTCATGATTGCCGTGGATCCAACGAACGCCAATCGGATCTATCTTGGGGGGGTGCGCGCCTATCGGTCGGTCGACGGGGGGGGCACCTTCCGCGAAATCGCCCCCAATATCCATTGCGACTGGCATGTGATTGTCGTCGATCCCAACGATCCGACGCGCATCCTCGCCGGGAGCGATGGCGGTTTGTTCCTTTCCCGTGATGGCGCGGAAACGTTCAACGCAATCAACGCGGGGCTCGCGACGTCGCTGCATTACCCTGGGCTGTCATTGCATCCGACCGATCCGAGCGGGGTGCTCACAGGAATGCAGGACAATGGCACGATCATCGCGCGGAACGGCATGACGCAGTGGAACGGCGTGTGGGGTGGCGACGGCGGCTATACCGCGATCAATCCCACCGCGCCAGACATCTACTACGTCTCCAGCCAGAACGGCAGCATGGTGCGCATCAATGCCGCTGCCGGCACCGCTGCGAATGTCGTGACCGGGATTGATGCGGCGGAGCGTCGGGCCTTCATCGCGCCGTTTATCATCGATGGCTCGCGCCCCAATCGGCTCTACTTTGGTGGCACGAAGGTCTATCGTACCGACAATGAAGGGACGCGATGGACGGCGATCTCCGGGGATCTCACCAAGGGATCGCCCGCCTACATCACGGCGCTGGCGGTGGCGCCCTCTGATTCCGCGACGCTGCTCGCCGGCACCAGTGACGGCAACATCCGCTACTCGCGGGATTACGGCCTGACGTGGGCGTCACCCAGCACGGCGTTGCCCGTGCGCTCAGTGGGAGATTTCGCGATCAGCCCCACGGATCCCGCCAAGGCCGTCGTGACGTTCACCAGCACCGGCACCGGGCATGTCTATCTGACGACCGACGGTGGATACACCTGGACGAACATCACCGGCTCGCTGCCCGATGTGACCACGCAAGCCTCCGCCTGGGGGCCCAATGGCAAGCTGTTCATCGGCAACATGTACGGCGTCTATGAAACCTCCGATCTCGGCGTGACGTGGACGCGGGCCAGCGGCTTGCCATGGATTCGCGTCACCGACTTGGTCTACAACAGCCGCACCAACCGTCTGGTGGCGGCAACGTATGGACGCGGCATCTGGGCCTTCGACTTTTCAACGGCCGCCGCCGTCAAGCGTGGTGATGTGAATGGCGATGGCGTGGTGAATGCCGCGGACGCCTTGCTCATTCAACAGGCACTGGTCGGCATGCAGGTGCTCCCCACCGCGCAGATTTTCCCGGCTGGTGATGCCAACTGCGATGGGAAACTCGATGTGCTGGATGCCATCACGGTGCTGCGCTACGCCGTGAACGATGGTCCGGCAGGCGCCTGCGTCGGCACGACGCGCTAAGCGGTCGCCGTCATGCGGGAGGCCTTCAAGCGTATCGCGGCGGATGCGCGGCTCAGCAGTCTGTTGCTGCTGGCCGCCACCGCCGTGGCGCTTCTCTGGGCGAATGCGCCCTTCGGGGCGTCGTACGTCACACTCTGGGACACGCCGTTCACCATTGGACCGCATGGCCATGCGCTGACGTTGTCGGTGCATGCCTGGATCAATGACGCGCTCATGGCGTTGTTCTTTCTCCAGGTCGGGCTCGAGATCGAACGCGAGTTGCTGGTCGGGTCGTTGCGCAGTGCGCGCGCCGCCGCGCTGCCGATTGCCGCCGCCATCGGCGGCATGCTGGTGCCCGCCGCCTGCTATTTACTGATGGCGGGACAGACGCCGAATGCGCATGGGTGGGGGATCCCCATGGCCACCGACATTGCCTTCGCCATCGGCCTGTTAGGGCTCTTGGCACCGGGGTTGCCACCAGCCGTCCGCGCCTTTCTCGTGGCCCTCGCGATTGTCGATGACCTCGGCGCGATTCTCGTGATCGCTTTTGCCTATGGTGCACCGCCGGATTGGCACGCGCTCGGTGGCGCCGCGGGGTGCTTGGTCGTGCTCGCGCTCTTGCGCCTGAGCAAAGTCCATCAGGTGACGCCGTATGTGCTCGCGGCGATTCCGCTCTGGGTGTTCCTGCACGAAGGTGGCATTCATCCGTCGCTCGCTGGCGTGTGTCTGGCCTTCGCGATCCCCACGACGTCGCGGCGCCCCAATGAACCCACGCCCTCGGAACGTACGGAACACGCGCTCCACAGCTGGGTGACGGTGGGGATCTTGCCACTCTTCGCGCTCGCGAACGCCGGCGTCGTGCTTGGCGATGCGTTCTCCCCAACGGCACCGTTTCCCGTGCTCAGCGGCATTGTGCTCGGCCTGGTGGTCGGCAAGCCCGTGGGGATTGTCGCCGCCTCGTGGCTCGCCATTCGCAGCGGGATCGCCGAACGCCCCGAGGGGCTCACCTGGAGCCGCATCCTCACCGTGGGCTGTTTCGGTGGCATCGGCTTCACCATGGCGCTGTTTGTGACGGCCCTTGCCTTCACGACGCC
>JBAXMW010000060.1:0-12693 GCA_037134115.1 Gemmatimonadaceae bacterium
GGCGTGCTCTCCGGGATCACGCATGTGCTGTCGTCGCCGTACCTCATCATGATCTGTCTGTTCATGCTGATGTTCACGATCGGGACGACGGTGCTCTATTTCCAGCAGGCGGAAATCGTGAAAGCGGAGTTCGCCGACAAGAATGCCCGGACGGCGTTCCTGGCCCGGATCGATTTCACGGTGCAGACGCTGACCGTGCTCTCGCAGATGTTCCTGACGGGGCGTATCATCAAGTGGCTTGGCGTGGGAATCACCCTCGCAATCCTCCCCGTTATGAGCGTGATCGGTTTTACAACGCTCGGGCTCTGGCCGACCCTCGGGATGTTCGTCGCCTTCAATGTGCTGCGACGGGCGGGGAACTACGCCTTTGCGAGTCCTGGGCGTGAAGTGCTGTTCACGGTGGTGTCACCGGAAGACAAGTACAAGGCCAAGAATTTCATCGACACGTTCATTTACCGCAGCGGAGATCAGATCGGCGCGTGGAGCTATGCGCTGCTGAGTGGTGCGGGGATGGCGGTGAACCACATCGCCCTGATCGCGGCGCCCATGAGCGCGGTCTGGTTGGTGGTGGCGCTCTGGCTGGGGCGGCGTCATACGCGAATGCAGCAGGCGGAGATGGGGTAAGGACACGACCGGGCGTATCCGGCACTTTGCGCCCGGCGCCCGCGTTGACGCAGCATGTCTCTGCAACTGGTCTGGTTCAAACGCGACCTGCGTCTGCATGATCACGCCCCGCTCGTCGCGGCGGCGCGTTTCGGACCGGTTGTGGGCGTCTATCTGTTTGAGCCCGCGATCTTCGGGGCACCAGACGCCGATGCGCAGCATCTCGCCTTTGTCATCGAGAGGATCACCGAACTCCGCGCCCGATTGCGGCGCCGGGGGAGTGAGCTCCTCCTGCGGACCGGTGACGCCGTTGAGCAGCTGGATCAGCTCGTCCGCACTCTTCCGGTCCAAGCGCTCTGGGCGCATGAGGAGACCGGGAACGCCATCAGCTATGCCCGGGACCGGCGCGTGCGCGCTTGGGCCAAGACGCGCGGCCTGCCCTTTCGCGAACTCCCGTCTGGTGGGGTGGTCCGGCGTCTGACCACCCGCGACGGGTGGGCGGAGCAGTGGGATGCGGTGGTCCGTGCTCCGGTGGCCCGTCCCTCGGTGCGCTTCGCGCCGCTGCCGTGGGATGCAGGAGCGCCCGAGCTTCAGGCGCCGCTCCCCGGAAGCCCTCCGGAACCCGCCGCACTCGGCGCGATCTCCCACGCGACGCGTCTCCATACGGTGCGCGGTGGCGAGCAGGCCGCCCACGCCACCCTCGCCTCGTTCCTGAGCAACCGTGGCCTCGACTATCGGCGCGCCATGTCGTCGCCAGTCACGGCCTTTGATGCCTGTTCGCGCATCAGTCCGCATCTGGCCTTTGGAACGCTCTCCGGGCGACAGGCATGGCAAGCGGCCCGACGCCGTGCCGAGCAGTTGCAAGCGGATGCGGATCAGGCGTCCACCGACGTGGATCCCCGGTGGAAGGGCGCGCTCCGTGCGTTCATCGCCCGGCTCGCCTGGCGTGATCACTTTATCCAGAAGCTCGAGAGCGAGCCACGGATCGAAATGGAACCGTTCAGCGCCGTGTACCGCGACCTGCGACCACGCGAGGCGGATCCGGAACGGCTGGCCGCGTGGCTTGAAGGACGCACGGGGTATCCCTTCGTGGACGCCTGCATGCGGGCGTTGCGCGCTGAGGGATGGCTCAACTTCCGGATGCGCGCGATGCTCGTATCGTTTGCCTCCTACCATCTCTGGCTTCCCTGGCAGGCGACGGCGGTGGCACTCGCCCCGCACTTTCTGGACTACGAGCCCGGGATTCACTACTCGCAGTTCCAGATGCAGTCAGGGACCACGGGGATCAACACCGTGCGCATCTACAACCCGTACAAGCAGGGGCTCGATCAGGACCCTGACGGGGACTTCATCCGACGGTGGGTGCCGGAGTTAACCGGGGTGCCCACCCATGACCTCCACGCCCCGCATGCGATGCCGGCGCTGGTGGCCCAGATGTCGGGGGTCCGGATCGGGCGCGACTACCCGTTCCCCATCGTCGACCATGTCACCGCTTACCGTGAGGCCAAGGTGCGGCTCTTCGCCGCGCGGGCCACGGCCGCGGCACGCGCCGAGGCGGCGGCGGTCTTGGAACGGCATGGCTCGCGCCGGGCTCGGCGGGCGTAACGGGATTCCGGGGGCGATGTATTGCGACCACGTGGGGGAGAGGCAGATTCCAGAGACGCTGCGGTTTCCCCTCCTCCTCCTGTCCCGGGCTCCTGGTGAAGCACTATCTCCTTTCCGTGATCGACGGTTCGCCGGACACGCACATCGATAGTGGCACCGAGGATACGGACATTGATCGCTTCAACAGCCGATTGCAGGCGACGAAGCAGCTGCTCTATGCGAACGGCCTCGCGTCACCAGATCGCTCCACGGTGATCGATAATCGCGGCGGGCGTGGCGTGCAGGTTCCGGGTCCGCTGGTGTCGGGGGCGGAGTACGTCGCAGGCTTCTGGATTGTCGCGGCCCCTGATCATGATGCTGCGCTGGCACTGGCAGCGGAGGGCTCGAAGGCCTGCAACCGCAAGGTGGAGCTCCGGCCGTTTCACGACGGCTGAGTTCCGGGGACCGCCGATACCGTTCGCGGTACGGCGGCCCCGATCATCGCTACACCAGACGCCGCCGGCGCTGCAGCAACACCAACGCGCTCAGCCCCGCCGCCATCAACGCATACGTGCTCGGCTCGGGCGTCACCGTACTCTGGTTGTCACTGGTGAGTCGGAAACGGTCGAACGTTTCCGCCCCCGATCCCGTTGACGACTCACCCGCACGCTGCAAGCGAATGCCAAACGAGCTCTTGCTCGCCGTCACGGCCGAGTTAAAGAGCGAGGTGATATCGAAGCTGAGCACATCACCGAGTCCCAGGCCGCTCGTGCTGAACGACCCCACGGTCCCGAGCGACGCCGCCTGATAATCCGCGATGTTCTCGGTGTTATTGCCATCATACGCCAACACATTGATCATCCCCGAAAAGGGATAATCGTTCACCCCCGTGAACAGGCCGCCGAGTTTGTACACATTGAAAGTGACATACGCGCTGCTGGCCGTTGAGAGACTGGCCAGATTGTACTCCGAGAGCCCGCGCACGCACTCACTGCTGTAATTCCCGACCTCGGCTTTCCCCGC
Organism: Gemmatimonadaceae bacterium; assembly: GCA_037134115.1. Taxonomy (GTDB): domain Bacteria; phylum Gemmatimonadota; class Gemmatimonadetes; order Gemmatimonadales; family Gemmatimonadaceae; genus Gemmatimonas. The sequence goes on from JBAXMW010000060.1 coordinate 3,211, forward strand.
GGGATTCCCATAGGCGCCGCCAGTGTTCGAGTGGTAGTGCGTCCCTGTCGCACAAGACCCTCCGCCAGACGCGACCGTGAACGTGAAGCCGTTCGTGATCGTCTGCGCCTGTACCGTCCCGCTGGCCATCACAATGGCCATCCCCACTGCTGCGATTCGCTTCATCACTCCCTCCTCGCGTGTGTTCGCGCGTTCCGACGCGCACCGGCCCGAAGTTTCCGTTCGTCGTGACGAACAGCTGCTAGTTACGACGAGGCGACGGGCGCAGATAGACGGAGGTTTCCTGACACGGCTCATGCATGCGCAGGAGAGAACCGGCATGCTCAACCACCGCAGGAAAAAAACAGCGGCGCTCCAGATCGCTGGAGCGCCGCTGTCGGTCCCTGCCGTACCGATCGGTGTTACGGCGTAATCTTCTTCGGGGCCTGCTGCTTGATCTTCTCCATGTACTTCTGGAAGAAGTATTTGTGGATGTCCATCATGTTGATCTCGCGCCCCTGGATGTATGACTGGATAATGTTGCTCGTCATGTCCAGCGGCGTCCCCGTGGTGATCAACAACGTCCCTTCCTTGCCAACTTCGAGTGAGCCTACCTTGTCGGCCACGCCCATGAATTCGGCCGCATTGATCGTCACCGACTTGAGCGCTTCCTCTTCCGGCAGACCAAACGCGACCGACACGCCCGCTTCCCAGGGCAGGCGATAGCTGTACAAGCCGCCGGAGCCACCCGCGATCGCAAACTTCACGCCGGCGGCATGCAGCTTGGCCGGCGTCGCGTACGCGTTGTCATAGCCTTCGTACTGACGTTCCGGCGCCGACATCGTCGAGGTGAGGATCACCGGCACCCCTTCCGCCTTGAGCCGCGGCGCCACCGCCAGCGCATCGCGACCGCCACGGATCACCAGCTTGATCCCTTCGGCCTTCCCCCACGTGATGGCGTCGTTGATTTGCGCCGCGCCTTCCGCCGCAACCACCACCGGAATCTTTCCGTCGAGCGCAGGAATCATCGCAGCGTAGCGCGTGTCGGTCCGCACCTGCTGATCCGCCTTCACCGCATCGCGGTATGCCCGCGCTTCGGCGAAGTAATCCTTGATCTGCTGCACCTGCTCGGCGTACGTCTTCGGCGGCGGGCCCGGCGGACCACCGCGCCCGCCCGGTCCACCACCGCCACCACGACCAGCGCGTGGCTGCGCGTTGGGATCGGGCCACTTCACGTTGAGCGCCGCCGCACCCTTCATCGACATCTCTTCCCAGGTCCACCCTTCGAGCGACATGGCCGACGAGAGACCAGAGATCACGCCCCCTTCCGGCGTGCTGAAGGCCACCAGGACACCGGCCGACCGTGTCGTACCGATATGGCGGCTCTCGGCATTCACCGCGACTTCAGCACGGACGTTCGGGTTGAAGTCCCCGTTCTCCTTGATGTCGTTCGAGACGTCCACCGCGCCGATTTCCGTCAGCCCCACCGTGCTGTACGCGTCGATCAGCCCTGGGTAGATGTGTTTGCCGCTGACATCGACCACCTTGGCGCCGCGCGGCGTCGCCACTTCAGGACCGCCCACGGCTGTGATCTTTCCGCGATCGAGCACGATCGTGCCGTTCGCGATCGTCCCCTTCGTGACGGTGTGAATCGTCGCGCCGCGCAGCACCACCGGCTGGGACTGCGGCGGCACGGTCATGCGCTCCTGTGCCATCGCCGTGCCTGGCGCCAGCACACCAGCCAGTACGGTGGCCGCGGTGAGCATCGCCCGTCGCGTCGTCATGTTCATGATTCGCATGGTGTCGAGTGGTGAAAGAACAGAATGGCTCACTTGCGCGCTCCCGGGCCGCCACGGCCTCCACGCACCGGCGCGGCCGCCGCATCCGGCGCCCCCGCCGCAATGGCCGCCTGGATGAGCTGCGCCCGCTGCTTCGCGATGTCCTGCCGCAGCTGCTTGTCTTCGTCGAGCGAGAAATACTTCCGGCCATCCACCCACGTCTGTTCGGCCTTCGTGAACTGCGAGAGCGGGTTCCCGCTCCAAATCACGAAGTCGGCATCCTTGCCGGCTTCCAGCGAACCGACCCGCTTGTCGATCGCGATCGCCTTGGCCGACTGATTCGTCACCGTCGAGAGCGCATCGATTTCATTCACGCCGGTACGGAGCAGCTTGCCCGCTTCCCAGTTCATCCGGGTGGAGATTTCGGCGTCGTCCGAATGCAGCGACGTGACCACGCCCGCTTCCATCAGCAGCCGCGCGTTGTACGACGTGGCATCGTAGGCTTCCATCTTGAACGCCCCCCAGTCACTCCACACGACGGCGGCGACCCCGGAGGCCTTGAGCTCGCTGGCGATCTTGTACGCTTCCACGCCATGCTGCAGCGTCTGGATCCGGAAGCCAAACTCTTCGGCCAGGCGCACCAGCGCGAGGAACTCGTCGGCGCGATAGCCGTGCGAGGAGACGAGCAGCTTCTGGTTCAGGATGTCGAGGATCGCTTCCATTCGCAGGTCACGGCGCGGCGGAATCCCCGTCTTATCCTTCTCCCAGCGCTTCCATTCCTTCTCGTAGTCCCGCGCGGCCAGGAAGTGATCACGGATGATTTCCTGCACGCCCATTCGCGTGTTCGGATAGCGCGTCTGGTTGCGCTTGGGATTTTCGCCCAGCGCGAACTTCACCGTCCGCGGCGCGCCGTCGATCTTGTACTCATCGGGGAGCGAGCCCCAGCGCGTCTTCACGTAGACATTCTCGCCACCGATCGGGTTCGCCGATCCGTGCTTGATCATCGTGGTCGTGAGTCCGCCGGCCAGCTGCCGGTAGAACCAGATGTTGTTGTGGGTGATGACATCGCCCATCTGCACTTCGGGGACGATCGCAAACCCGGTTTCGTTGACGTCGCTCACCCCGGAATGCGTGTGCGGATCAATGAGCCCGGGCGTGACATGCTTGCCCGTGGCATCAATCACCGTGGCGCCGGCGGGGGCGGCGAGCTTCTGCCCGACCTTCACCACCTTGCCCGCTTGCACCAGCAGATCGGCATTCTCGAGACGCCCCTGCGATCCCTGCGTCCACACGGTCGCATTGCGCACCAAGATGTTCGCCGGCTGCACCGGCGCTGCCGTGCGACCGAATTCCATCGCCGGCCGGATGAACGGCAGATCAATCACCGGAACCTTCGCCGCCACCGTCCCACGGGCCGGGCCGACGTACGTCTCAGTCCGCGTGCCGCGATACTTCGCGTCGGTGCCGTTTGGCAGCGACAGCCAGCCAAAGAACTCGGCGTCCCGCACGGAACCCGCCAGCAGCATCGTCCCGTCCATCTCGAACGGCTCGCCGGCAAAGGTCGCTTCCAAACGCCCCGTCTCCGCAATGATGCGGACCGCGCCGAGCGGCACCGGGCGGCTCCCCGGCACTTCGACCGTGCCACGAATGCGATTGAGCGGGCCTTCGAGCCGCAGCGTCGCGGCCTTGAAGGTTCCCGCATCTTCCGACGTGATCGCCCAGACACCGCGCGGGTCCACCTGCGGGGGACGCGTCACGGCATACGCCTTCCCCTTCACCCAGACATCACGCACCGTGGCGTCTTCGGTGAACAGGTTGCCATCGGTGATGACCAAATTCGCGACCTTTCCGACGGCGATGGTGCCATGCGTCTTTTCAATCCCCAGCCACGCCGCCGGTACGGTGGTCAGCGCCGCCAGCGCCTTGTCGGCCGGGAGGCCGCGCGCGACGGCGGTGCGCAGATTGGGGAGGAACTGCGTCAGCGACGACAGCCCATCCGCCGTGATGGCAAAGGGCACACCCGCCGCCGCCAGCTTGGCCGGATTCGTCGGCGCCAGATACCAGTGCCGCAGATCGGCCAGCGTCGCATTGCTTGCGGCTTCCGGGCTCGACACGTTTGGCGCGTCCGGGAAGGCGAGCGGAATCACGAGCGGCTGCGTGCGTCCCTTGAGGACGTCCACCAGCCGGTATTCCTGCCCGCTGCCGCGGAACCACGGCACGATCTTGTAGTCGGCGGCGAGCTTGTACGCGCGGAGGTACTCCTCTTCGCTTCGCGTCTCAAAGAACACCGGCTGCTTCCCCTGCACGGCCTTGCCGAGCGCCGCGAGCGCTTCGCTCGTTTCCGGCGGCAGGATGGAGCGGCCGCTCGCTTCGTACGCGCCCCAGGCGCGGATGTACCACTCGGCGTCCATGAACGTCTGCTTCATCAGCGCGACGGTACCCATGGAGGAGTTGGGGTACATGCCACCGAGGGCGAAGGAGCGCTGGAAGCCGATCGTCTGCGCGAGGTCGGGGCGCAGCACACGCTCGCGAATCCCCTCGTCGCCGAGATTCACCACCGATGCGGTGCCGCGGAAGATCCCCTGACGCGGGACGGCGAGCGCCGTGCCGAAGCCGAGGGAGCGCAGCGCCACGCGACGCGTGGTGTCGTCCTTGAGATTCGACGTGGTGCTGAACCAGGCCCGCACCTGCGGGTTCCAGTGCGTCGGGCCCACGTCACCGCCCTGCGGCGGCGTATCGCCCCCGAGGTCGGCGGAGGCGTCGATGAAGCCCGGATAGACCGTGAGGCCCTTCAGGTCCCAGACGCGGGCGCCGGCGGGCGCGGTCATCCCGGCGCCGACGGCGGTGATGAGGCCGTTGCGCACGACGATCGTGGCGTTGGTCAGGACCTGACCGGGGCCCGTGACGACCCGCGCGCCCACGAGGGCATGGTAGCCCGTCGAATTGTCGCGCAGACCGGCGACCGGCTGCGTACTGGAGGACTGCTGGGCCTCGAGCGAACTGGCGGCGAACGCCGCGACGCTGAGGAGGAGACGGCGAAACACGTGCACGAAGAGCTCCTGGTGAACGGCCGGAGGGAGAGGCCGTCGATGGAGAATTGAAGGGGGCAGGCACCGGCCCCGCGCACCGGATACGGTGCCGAGCACGGCCATCCGAATGATCGCACCCCCTGACCGTGAGGGCAAATCCTCGACACAACGCGTGGGCCAACGTGTGGGGCGGCGTACCCTGAGCGTTGCAGAAGGTTTACTTGACGCCCGTACCTCTGGGGAACAGTTTGCCCATGGCCGAGCGTCTCTGCCCGCCTCCCGGCATTGTTGGCGAGCCTCATGCCTCTGGGGACATGTCGGCGAATGCGGTCATGAGCGGCGCCCCACATCCTCTCCACAGCACGCCATGCTTCGATTTCCAGCGGCTCTTGCGGTCGCCGGCCTGTGGGCGCTGGCCTCCACGGCACGCGCCCAGCAGCCCAAGCCGGTCCTCACATTCGGCGACAGCGGCACCACGGTGGTGGTTGGTGGCAAGGTCCGCACCACCATGCTGCTCAGCAGCAAGCGCCATTTCCCCTCCGGGACGGCGTTTTTACTGCTGCCGAAGGATGCCACGGGTCAGGAGAGCAGTATTGACCTGAATGCCCGCTCCAGCAGCCTGTTTCTGGCCGTGGATGGCCCCAAGGTCGGCAGTTTCACCATGAGTGGGATGATGTTTTTCTATCTCACCGCGAGCGTGACCTCTGAAACGTATGGGATCCTGCCCACGTTGCTGTACGCGGATCTCAAAAACGAGCGGTGGCGCTTTGCCGTTGGCCAGCAAATGGATGTCTTTTCCGAGCGCACGCCCAACATGGTTGACAGCTACTTCACGTTGGCGGCGTCGGGAAATGCCGGGAACAGTTCCCGCGCGCAGCTTCGGGCGGAACGATTCTTCCCCGTGGGGCCGCAGGGGCGCCTCTCACTGACGCTCGCCGCCAGCGAACCCATTACCTCCTATTTTTCGTCGGACCTCCGAAACAATTCGGCCGACAATGGCCGGCCGAACGCGGAATGGGCGGTGAAATACCGTTCTGGCACCGATACGGCGGCTTGGGTCCCCTTTGATCGCCTGGAGCTCGCGCTCTCCGGCGTGCACGGCTCCTATCGCGTTTTCAAGAATGACGCGATGGGTACCAACATCCGGGTGAATCATCCGCAGGTGGCCGGTCTGGCGGGCGAATTCGCCTTTCGATTGGGGAACCGGGTGGGCGTGCAGGGCGAAGTGTACCGCGGCAAGGCGTTGGGGAATTACGCCGCCTCAATCTTCCAAACGACGAAAGGCGCCTTTGATACCGAGGTGCACAGCCGCGGCGTCTGGTCCGAGCTCGCCTTCTATGCGAAGCGCAACTTGCAGAGCCGGATTGGCTATGGGCAGGACCGCTGTGATGAGGCAGACTTGAAGGGGGCGGGCGTCCTGCAAAACAGTACGGTCTTTGGGAACGTGATCTGGGATATCAATCGGATCATGCAGGTTGGTGCAGAGGTCAGCTATAAGCACACCCAGTATCTGGCACCCCTGCGGAACAATCAGGGGATGACCGCGATGTTCATGACCCAATTCAAGTTCTGAGCCGATGAAAAGACTGTCGACCATCCTGCCCCTGCTGGTGATGGGGGTCTCCTGCACGACGCGGCAGGCCGATACGAGTGCCAGCCAGCAGTCGGCCGCAGCCAAGGCCATCCCCGCCGTGTACCACAGCGGCGACATTCTCACGATGGCCGGCGACACGGCGCAGTATGTCGAAGCGCTCGCGATCGCCGACGGGAAAATCGTCTATGCGGGCAGCAAGGCGGAGGCGATCACCCGTGCCGGTCGTGGTGCCACGCTGATCGATCTGCAGGGGAAGACGTTGCTGCCGGGGTTCATCGATGCCCACGGGCATTTGGTCAACTACGGCAAGAATCTCACGTGGGCAGGGTTGCGGGGGGTCACCAGTGTGAATGACGTGATCACCCGCATGAAGGCGCAGATCAGCAAGACGCCCGCCGATCAGTGGATCATCGGGTTTGGATACAACAAAAACGGGATGGCGGAAAAGCGGCCGCCCTCGGCGGTTGAGTTGGATCAGGTATCCTCCGATCGACCGGTGTTGATCATGGACGCCTCCGGGCACGCGGGATCCATCAATAGCGTCTTGATGAAGCTCGTCGGCTATACCGCCAAGACGCCCGATCCACTCGGTGGCATCATTGTCCGGAAGCCTGGCAGCAAGGATCCGTTGGGGCCGGTCGATGAAACGGCGCTGAATCAGGTCCTGACGTTGCAGCCAGCGGCCACCGGAGAGCTGGCCGATCGGGTCATTACCGGGGCAGCCGACGTCTGGGCCCAGTATGGTCAGACCACCGCCATGGAGTGTGGCTTCGGCCGGAATCCAGATGACGTCGCGATCGTGGAGAACGCCATCGCGAAGCGGCTCCTCCCCATTGATCTGTTGCTCTGCGCCAAAGAGTCGGAGACGGAGGCGGTGTTGAGCGCCGCCACGGCGGTCTCCAAGACGTATCAGGCACCCGACGCCGCGCTCAAGGGGCTGTTGGCGGCGCGCCCCGACGTGAATAAGGCGTACATCAATCGGGTCAAGCTGACCGGCGTCAAATATTGGTTGGACGGCGATCTGAATTCCTTCTGGCTGAGCGAGCCCTACACGAACAACCCGCCTGGGGTGAAGGGGAAGTTTCGCGGGTACGGACAGATCCCCGACAGCGTGGTGCATGCCGGCTTTGATCGCTTCTGGAAAACGGATTTCCAGATGAACATGCACGTCAACGGCGATGCCGGCGCGGAGCAGGCGCTCGTCGCCATCGAGCGTGCCATCAAACAGCAGGGGCCCAGCGATCACCGGCCCGTCTTTATCCACGCGACCTATTTGCGCCCGGATCAGATCACGCGGCTCAAGGCCGTTGGTGGCATTCCGAGCTTTTTGGTCGCGTCCATTCCTGCTGCTGGTGACGTGGCGATCCATTTCTTCGGCAAGGAACGCGCCGAGCACTTCGCCGCCGCCAAGTCCATGGTGGACGCCGGCATCAAGTTCACGTTGTCCCATGACGCACCGGTCTCCGGTCCACCGGCGATCCTGCCCTTGGTCTGGGCGGCGGTGAATCGCACCACCGCTTCCGGCGTGGTCGTCGGTGCGGCCGAACGCATCACCCCGTATCAGGGATTGCTGGCCGTCACCAACTATGCCGCCTATCAAGTCAAGGAAGAGAAGAGCAAGGGCTCGCTGGAGAGTGGGAAGTTGGCGGATCTCGTGATTCTTGATCAGAACCCGCTCAAAGTCCGACCGGAGACGATCAAGGACATCACCGTCCTTGAAACGATTAAGGAAGGCGTCTCCGTGTACAAGAAGCCGTAATGTTCCCCCGCACCCGAAGCTTTGAGATGTCGCATCGCGCCACACGCTCGCTGAAACGGGTGATCTGTCAGGTCGGTCTGACGCTACTGACCGCCGTCCCGGTGGCGGCCCAATCGCCGCCGCCGGCCCAGGTGCTGCTCACCGGCCCCTTCGTCATCAATCTCGGCGCCTTTCTCTTTGGCACCGACGTGAAGGCGCACCTGAACGGACAGTCCGCCACCAATCCGGACGTCAATTTTCGGGACACCTTTGGCACCGCGCGTGACGCCACGCGGTGGCGTGCCGACGCCTTGTGGCGCATGACCCCAACGCAGCATCTGCGCGTCTTGTATTTCGATAACCGCAGCAGCAGTGCCCGCGTGCTGACGAAGAACGTGTCCTGGGGTGACTACACCTTTCAGGCGGGGAGCAATGTCTCCGCCGAGAATCGTTTCAATATTCTCGAACTCGGCTACGAGTACGCGTTTTTGCGGCGCCCGACGGTTGAAGTCGCGGGGACGGTTGGCATTCACTACATGCGCCTCGGACTCAAGTTGGCCGGTGCCGCGACGGTGACCAATGGACAGGGGACCGTAAGCCAGCCTGCCTTCTCCACGAAAGTCGCCAACCTCCCCGCGCCACTCCCGGTGCTTGGCGTGCGCGCCGGGTGGATGATCGCCCCAACATGGTTCGTCGAAGGGCAGGGGCAATTCCTCGAGGTTGGCTTCGGCGGCATCAAAGGGCACGTCCTGGATCTGCGCGCCGGGACCAATTGGATGTTCCGCCCGGGGTGGGGCCTTGGTCTCGGCTATAATCACTTCGGGGCCGGTGTCACGCTCACCAAGTCCAGCTTCGACGGTGGGCTCCGCATGGGGTATGGTGGTGTGCAGCTCAATCTCATCCGCGCGTTTTAGCGTCTCGCCCGTCGTGGCCATCCGTCACGACGGGCGTCTTCTTGTCCAGCGCCGTCGCCTGCAAGCCTAGCCAGCCCCCGCGCCGCGCCGTACCATCTCAGGGCTGTGATTCCCTCCAGACCCTGAAGCCCTCCGCAGGAGCCCTGCCCATGCGTCGTTCGCTGCTCGCTGGCCTGTCCTTCGCCCTCGTGGCGCTGACCGCTGTTGCCCCCGCCCATGCCCAGGCCCCGAAGGCCAAGGCCGGGGAACCGCTGGTCGAATTCGAAATGATGACCTGGCCCGAAGTCAAAGCGGCCATGGACGCCGGCAAGACCACGGCGCTCTTCTACACCGGCGGCACCGAACAGCGCGGCCCGCAGAATGTGAACGGCGGCCACAATCTCATGGGGCGCGCCACGGTCAAGGAAATCGCCCTCCGCCTCGGCAACGCCATCGCGATGCCGGTGCTCCC
>JBAXMW010000061.1:0-12664 GCA_037134115.1 Gemmatimonadaceae bacterium
CCAGAATGCGCCCGCACGTGCATCGGCCGATTGACGCGGCGTGGATCCGGCGGCAGATGGGGCGCCCGCGTGCCCCACGTCGCTGGATGGTCCGGGCTACCGGCGCCCAGATGACGCCGGTGCCGCCCACGGGAGCGTGGCCGGGGGGCGAAGTGGTAACCGCGCGCGTGCGCGATGCCGCGAACCGGGTGGTGCTCTATCTCCATGGCGGGGGGTACATCGCCTGTTCGCCGGAAACGCATCGCCCACTCGTCGCGGCGCTGGTGAGTCGTATTGGCGGCACGGCATACGTCCCCACCTATGGGCTGGCGCCGGAGCACCCCTACCCGGCGGCGCTGCACGATGCGCAGGGCGCCTACCGACATCTCGTCGACGCGTGCGGGATCACCCCGTCGCGGCTGATTGTGGCTGGTGACAGCGCCGGCGGCGGGCTCGCGTTGGCCTTGGTGCTGTCGCTCCGTGAGACGGGCCTGCCCTTGCCGGCCGCGGTCGTCACGTTCAGCCCGTGGACCGATATGGCGGCGACAGGGGCCTCGCTCGATGAGAACTCGCAGCGGTGTGCCATGTTTGCCGGCGACACGATCCGACGCGCGGCCCGGTTCTATTCCGCAAACGCGGATCCGTTCTCGCCGACGCTCTCGCCGCTGTACGGCGATTACCACGGGTTCCCGCCGTTGCTGGTGCATGCGAGCACCGATGAAGCCCTGCGGGATGATGCGGTGCGTGTCGCCGAACGCGCGCGGGCGCATGGGGCGTCGGTGACCTGTCGCCTCTGGGCCGGGGTGCCGCATGTGTGGCAGTTCTTTTCCGGTGTCATGCCGGAGGCCGCCGAGTCACTGCAGGAGACGGCGGACTTCATTCGTGCACAGACCTGAACGATGCGTGCCTTCCGTGTGACGGATCGTGACGCAATTCGGGGCCGCGCGTCAACCGTGCGAACTGTGCAAACACTCATCGACTACCGTCCGGCCGATTGGGCCCCACTCCAGCGTGCGTTGACGTCCGAATACGGCGTCGACGCCGCGCGCGCTGCGCGTGCGTTCTGGTTCATGGGCTATGTGTCCGGACCAGCCGATGTGGGAGAGTTGCGTGTCTATAAGCACAGTGTGACGCGTCGCCTGCTGGCGTTGGATCGCCACGGCGCAGCGTATCGGTGGATGCCGGATTATTCGGCATACCGTCGCATCACCTGTGAGGACGCGTTCGTCGAAGCTCTGGCCGCCTAAGCGTCCATGGCCGGCGATATCAACCGTTTGTCCTCCTCGGACCCGGTTATCCGGCGTCCGATGGCGCCGGGGGCCGACCAGGTGGGACCAGGCGGGCCCGCAGGCCCCCGTCCCCACGGTCCGCCGACGCCGTCCACCGGGACCCCTGCCAGTGAGCCGCTCAGTCGTAGTGGACTCGATCTGGCAGACCTCCTCGGCACGAAGGACGTCCTCGCCTCACGGGCCCCCACTGGGTCCGTCGCCCTTGATATGGGGCTGGAACGTGCCCGCACGGCCCTGTTGCGGAACACCCCGAGCGAAGCCCTGAGCGCCCTCGACGCGGTCTGGGATGGCGCCCAGCATGCCGAAGAGGGATGGTTTCTCCGCGGTGGTGCGCTCGCGGTGCAGGGGCGCCCTGAGGAAAGCGCGCTGGTGGTGGAAGAGGGGCTCCGTCAGCGCCCGAATTCCGTGGCGCTGGCCTTTCTCCTCTCCGTGGCGCGAGTAGCCGTTGGCAACCTGATCGGGGCCCGGGAGGCGTTGGCGGCCGTCGCCAAGCGCCCCACCAAGGATCCGCTCGTCCTGCTGCAGCTGGCGTTGATCAGTGCCCGGGAAGGGGATGCCAGCGCGGCCGAAGCACTCCTCGCCAAGCTCGAAGCCACCAATCACGACCATCCGGCCGTCCTCTGGGGCCGAAGCGCGCTGCGCGGCATTCTGGCTGAGGCGGCGCGGTCCCGTGGGGCCCGGACGAATCGTCCCGGCGCCACGCGCGCGGCCGATGCGGAGGCGGGATCCGCCACGATCGTCGATGGCGAGGTGAACGATCTCCCCTCTCACAGCTCGCCTCGCCGTGATACGCATCGCAGCGATCAACGTGCGGCGCCCTCGGCGATGGAACGCGACCAGGACGATGCGGCGCACGATTGGCTGACGGAAGAGGGGGAAGCCCCGTTGTATGACGCGACGGCCTTCGATGCCTCGGTGCTCGACATTGCCGACGCCGAGTTGATCCACGAGGCCGAGACACCAGACTACGCGACGATGCCCGCCACGTCGGGGACCGCGAGTAGTGCTGGTGACGGGGATCATGCGGGCACCGACGTCGCGACCGCGGCACTCGAGCGCTTTGGCGCCAAAGTCGCGACGGCCTCCGAGTATGAGCTCACGCGCGAGGCGCGCTTGCTGCTCCGTGCCTTCAGTTCGGGCGGGACACTCGCGAGTGTGGTGAATCCCGAGCAGGCCCACGCGGTGCGCACGGTGCTCACCATGCTCCTCGAAACCACGACCGGTGATGTCACCACCACCCCGCCGGCGGTGCGCGCGCTCATGCGGGAATTGGTCCCGCAGATGCGGCAGGGGCGGGGGCGTGAAGCGGAGCGGCTGCTGCGCGACGAAGGGGCCTATGTCGGGGAGCCGATCGCCCGGACGCTGACCGCGATGCTCCGCGGGGTGCTGCCGATTGCCGATGACGCCTCATGGGAATCCGAAGACGGCGCCGAGACCGATCGCATTGTCTCGGCGGCCCGCGATGCGGAGCGGCGTCCGCTGCTCGCTGTGCGGCTGGGGCTGGGGCTGATTGAGGAGACGGCGGCGATGCGCAGTGCACACCGGACACCCACGCCGCGTCATGCGATGCTGGCGGTGGAGCCCGATGTGTTGAGTGAACTCGCCGCGCGCCTCTTCGGAGCGACCGGGGCCGGCGAGACGGCGGAACCGGACCAGCCCCCCCAGCGTGGGTCCGGGACGGGCAGTCGCCTGCTGGTCCTGATCTTTGGCGCGCTGGCCGTGGTGGCGCTGGCCGTCGGTTACTGGCAGGTTGGCGTGGCTGTCGGGCTGGTCGCCGGCTGGCTGGCGCTCCGGCAGATCGAGGTGCCGGATCGTGACACGGATGGCGGGGCGGGCACACCCCCGGTCGGCACCGAAAACCGCTAGATTCCGCGCGGTTGGCGGGCCTGTCGGGCCCCCGGTGGTCTGTCCCTTTCTGTGTGCTTCCCATGTCCGCTTCGAACTCCGCGCCCATTTCGGCGTTTCTGCGTCATCACTACCGTCACTTCAATGCGGCCGCGCTGATTGATGCCGCGGACGGCTACATCCGCCACCTCGATCAGGGGGGCAAGATGATGGTGACGCTGGCCGGTGCGATGAGCACGGCGGAGCTGGGGCTGTCGCTCGCCGAGATGATCCGGCAGGACAAGGTGCATGCGATCACCTGCACCGGCGCGAACCTCGAGGAAGACATCTACAATCTCGTCGCGCATGACCACTACGCGCGGGTGCCGAACTATCGCGACCTCACGCCAGAGGACGAGCAGAAGCTGCTCGATCAGCACTTCAATCGGGTCACCGACACCTGCATCCCCGAGGCGGAAGCGATCCGGCGCATCGAGAAGGCCATTCTCGATGAATGGAAGGCGGCGGATGCTGCCGGCGTGCGCATGTTCCCGCATGAGTTCATGTACCGCATTCTGCTGAGCGGTGCGCTGGAGCAGTACTACCAGATCGATCCGAAGAACTCGTGGATGCTGGCGGCGGCCCAGAAGAACCTGCCGATCATCGTGCCGGGCTGGGAAGACTCGACGACGGGGAACATCTTCGCGTCGCACGTGATCGACGGCAACATCAAGAACGTGCACACCGTGCGCTCCGGCATTGAGTACATGATGTATCTGGCCGAGCACTACACGGAGGTCACGAAGACGGCGTCGCTCGGCTTCTTCCAGATCGGTGGGGGGATCGCCGGCGACTTCCCGATTTGCGTCGTGCCCATGCTGCATCAGGATCTGCAGCGCACCGACGTGCCGCTCTGGGGCTATTTCTGCCAGATCAGCGATTCCACCACGAGCTACGGGTCGTATTCCGGCGCCGTCCCCAACGAAAAGATCACGTGGGGCAAGCTTGGGATCGAAACGCCGAAGTACATCATCGAGTCGGACGCGTCGATCGTGGCGCCGCTCGTCTTCGCGATCGTCCTCGGCCAGTAACGGCATGGCGCCGGCGGTCGTGACCACCGATGCGGCCTCGCGTGGCGCATCCGGTCGCACCGCCCTGCGCCTGCTGCTGGTGGGTGTCGGGGGCGTGGCGTTGGCCTATGCCAGCGCTTTCACGACCGGGCCACTCGCCCGGGGCGGCAGCTGGCTGATGGCGCTGACGATGCCACTCGTGTTGGTCAGCACCATGGCGCTCGGTGCACAGCGGGCCGGTCAGCGGCATCGCGGGCTAGTGTTGGCGCTCACGTTGACGTATGGCGTCGTGGCGGGCGGCTTCCTGTTGGGGCTCGCGCTCCCTGCGGAAACTGTGGAGGCGCCCCTCTGGTGGGGGCTGCCGCGGCGGGCGTTTCTGGTGCTGGCGGGTGCCGGTGCCATCCCGTTGGTGATGCTGCCGCTCGTCTATGCGCGCCTCTTCTCCGCGGTCACGCTGCGGGACGTCGACCTCCAGCGGGTCCGCGACGCGGCGAAAGCACAGCCCCAATGAGTTCACCGATCATCGTTGGCGTTGGGGTGGCCTACTTCGCCGTGGTCGCCGCGATTGGATGGTGGGCCTCCAGACGGGTACACTCCGCCCGTGATTTTTTTGTGGCCGGGCAACGCCTGAGCTTGTTGACGCTCGGCATTTCCTCAATGGCGGCGACGCTCTCGGGCTTCGCGTTCATTGGCGGGCCTGGACTGATCTACACGATCGGCCTCGGGGCGGTGTATATCGTGCTGCCCGCCTCGATAACGAATACCATGAGCGCGTGGGTGCTCGCCAAGCGGCTGCGGCTGCTCGCGGAAATTCGCCCAATGCTCACCATTCCCGACGCGATTGGCGCCCGATTTGCTTCCCCGACGGCCCAAGGGCTGGCCGGTCTGGCAATCGTGATCGCCGTGGTGGGGTATATGGCCACCAATCTGCTGGCCCTGGGTGTGATCCTCGACGCCGTCTTTGCGGTGGGGCGCGCTCCGGCGATTTGGATCGGCGCACTGGTGGTGTTGGCCTACAGTGTCTCCGGCGGCATTCTCGCCGGCATTTACAACGACGTCTTTCAAGGCGCGCTCATGGCGATCGCCTCGACGTTGGTGTTTGGCTATGCGCTGCAGGCTGGCGGCGGGATGGCAGGCATCTCCCACACCATTCTGCAGCACGACCCCGTGCTGTTGTCGCCCTGGGGACGGCTCTCGCCGCTCGCCGCGATGTCCTTCTTTTTCGTCTTTGGGCTCGGCACCCTGGGGCAGCCGCATGTCATCCACAAGTTTTTCATGCTGCGGGATCCACGGCGGTTACAGTGGTTTCCCTTGGTCATGACGGTGGCGATGACCATGACGCTGCTCCTCTTCGTGGGGGTGGGGCTCGTGATGAAGGCGCTGGTGCTCGCCGGTGTCACCCCGCCACTGCGGTCGCCCGACGACGCGACCCCGCGGTTCCTGCTCGCCTTCACCCCGCAACCGCTCGCCGCGCTGGTCTTTGCCGCGGTCGCCGCGGCGATCATGAGCACGGTGAATTCCTTTCTCAGCGTGGGCGCGGCGGCGCTGACCCACGATCTGCCGGTGGCTCTCGGGTGGCGGGTCGGTGAGGAATTGCGGTGGGGCCGCATCTGGACGGTGATCCTCACGCTGGCCGCCGCAGCGGTGGCGCAGGGATCGACCGGACTGGTGGCCTTCCTCGGCATTTTCGGTTTTGGCCTCTTTGCCTCCACGCTGGTGCCGTCGTTGGCGCTGGGGCTGAATTGGCATGGGGCCACTCGGGCCGGCGCGATCGCCTCCATCGCCACCGGGTTGATCGGCACGCTGCTGCTGGAGACGATGGCCTATGCCAAGTGGTTCACCTTCCCGGCAGGAGTGACGGCCGCGGCGGTATCCCTGGTGGCCTCGCTGCTTGTGTTTGTGGTGGTCTCCTGGCTCACGCGCGACACGGCCGCCGATGCGCTGGCGCCGGATGTGCGGGCGGTGCTCGACGCGTAGGCGCGCGGGCCCCACTGTCTGTGGGCGCCGGCCATGCTAACTTCGACGCCAGCACCTTTTCTCGTCGTTGACCGACTCTGTCGTGCCCCGATCACGCCGCTCGCCCGCTTCTGACGCCTTGTCTCCGCAGGCGTCCCAGATGGATCTGTTTCCAGTGGTCCCCGTGATCGATGTGCTCGATCCCCGGGCCGTCGTCGGCGCGCGCACCGGCGTGGACCATCTCGTGCGTGTGCGTCCGCGGCCCAATGATGCGCCGCATCTGATCTTTCATGATCGCCATGGCTGGTATTGTGAGACGCATGGTCCGCAATGTCCGGCGGTGAAGCTCGCGCAGCAGGCGGTGGCCTCGTGACGACCGGGGCGGAGCGTCCCCTCTGGCGTCCTTCGCCGGCGCAGGAGGCCGGTGCTCGCCTCACCGCCTTTCGTATGGCGTTGCAGGGCGGTGGCGTGATCCCGGACACCGTCACCGACAGTCATGCACTCCAGCGCTGGTCGGTGGCGCATCCCGCACGCTTTTGGGAGGCGCTCTGGCATGCCGCAGACATCCAAGCGGATGGTCCCGGACCGGCCGGCGCCCCATGGCGCGAGGTACTGGTAGGGGGCGATCGCATGGCGCCCCCAGACCCGGTGCTGGGGCCCGCATGGTTCACCGGCACGCAGCTGAATTTCGCGGAGCATCTGCTGCGGCGTCGTGATGACGCGCCAGCGATTGTCTCCTGGAACGAGTCGGGGTGTGTGCGCCGCATCAGCTTCGCGGAGTTGTCACAGCGGGTGGCGCAGACCGCATCCGCCATGCGCGCCCTGGGGGTCACCGTGGGGGATCGGGTGGCGGGCTATCTCCCCAATGTGGCCGAGGCCGTTATCGCCATGCTGGCGGCGTCGTCACTCGGGGCGATTTGGTCCTCCTGCTCCCCGGACTTCGGGACGAAAGGGGTGCTCGATCGTTTCGGGCAGATTGAACCGGTCCTGTTGATCGCCGCCGATGGTTATCGCTATGCGGGGAAGCGCATCGATTGTCGCCCTCGTATCGCCGAGGTGATGGCGGCGATTCCGTCGCTCCGCGCCACGTGGGTGGTGCCGTGGTTGGAGGCTGATCCGGAGCTGTCGATGCTCCCCGGGGCGATGCGCATGGATGCCGTCCTGGCTGAACAGGCCCACGCGACGACGCCAGCGTTCACGCGGCTGCCGTTCGATCACCCGCTGTACATCCTGTATTCGTCGGGGACCACCGGGTTGCCGAAGTGCATGGTGCATGGCGCCGGCGGGACGCTGCTCCAACACTGGAAAGAGCATGCGTTGCACACCGATCTGCGGGCGGATGACGTGCTCTTCTACTTCACCACCTGCGGGTGGATGATGTGGAACTGGCTCGTCTCGGCGCTGGCCCTTGGGACCACCATCGTCCTCTACGATGGCGCGCCGTTGCCCGCCGAGGACCCGGCGCTGCTCTGGCGCATGGCGGCACATGAGCGCGTGACGGTGTTCGGCACGAGTGCACGCTATCTCGCGGCGCTGGAGAAAGAGGGCGTGCGTCCGGGGACGCTGGTCGATTTGTCCCCGTTGCAGGCGATTCTCTCCACGGGGAGTCCTCTCGCGGCGGCCAGCTACGATTTTGTGTATCGGGAGATCAAGAGCGATCTGCGCCTCGCGAGTATCAGTGGCGGCACGGACATCGTGAGCTGCTTCGCACTGGGCGACCCCACCGGTCCGGTGTACCGGGGTGAGCTGCAGATGCGTGGCTTGGGGATGGCCGTCGATGTTGTGGGAAGCGATGGGCGCGCGCTGGTGGAGGAAGCCGGCGAACTCGTGTGCACGGTGCCGTTCCCCAGCATGCCGGTACGCTTCTGGAATGATCCCGACGGCCGGTTGTATCGCGCGGCGTACTTTGATCAGCGCCCCGGAGTCTGGCGGCATGGGGATTGGGCAGAGATCACGGCGCATGATGGGCTGGTGATCCACGGGCGCAGCGATGCCACACTCAATCCCGGTGGGGTGCGGATCGGTACCGCGGAGATCTACCGTCAGGTGGAGCAGGTCCCGGAGGTGCTCGAGGCCGTGGTGATTGAGCAGCAATCGACCCAGTCGCCGGGGGAGAGCCGGATCGTGCTCTTCGTCCGGCTGCGCCCTGGGACCACGATGGACGCCGCCTGGCAGGAGGCGCTTCGGAAGCGGATCCGGGAGCAGACCAGCCCCCACCATGTCCCCAAGGTGGTCGTGGCGGTGTCGGATGTCCCCCGAACGATCAGCGGCAAGATCACCGAGCTGGCCGTGCGGGACACCGTCCATGGGCGGCCGGTTCGCAATACGGATGCGCTCGCCAATCCTGAAGCGCTAGCGCTTTTCTCAGCGGTAGCGGAGCTTCAGGGGTACTGACCGCCGGTGCGGACTGTGCCGAGTCGGCGGAAGTTCCCTCCTCTCCCAACGGAGTACATCATGCAGCGTTTGAATCGGGGCCTGTCCATTGCGTCGTTCCTGCTGGCGGCGTCCGCCCTGACTGCGGCGCCCCTCGCCGCGCAGGCTGGGAAGTCGATGATGGATAAGGCCAAGGCCGTGGCGGAGCAGGCCAAGCCGATGGCGGATGCCGCGAAGGGCGCCAAGGCGCTGCTGGATATCAACAGCGCGCCGGCGGCAGCGCTCGAGGCGCTCCCGGGAATCGGCAAGGCGTATGCGTCGAAGATCATCGGGGGCCGGCCCTATACCAACAAGCTCCAGCTCGTGCAGAAGGGAATTCTGACGCAGGCGATCTACGACAAGGTCAAGGACCTGATCATCGCCAAGCAGTAAGGGCACCGTATTACCTTTCGGTCATGGCCATCACCCTCGCACCGAAACGGGGAGATCAGCGGTCGCGCGCCTGGATTGGCGCGCTGCCGCGTTCCCATATCTGAGTCGGACGGATTGCACACCCGTGGTGTCCTTTCCCGTTTTTCACCGACTTCCGAGGTTTTCATGGCGACGCTGACCGCGACCGAGCAGGATACGACGCAGGACGCATTTCCCATCAATGGCACCGACTACGTGGAGTTCTACGTCGGCAATGCCAAGCAAGCGAGTCACTATTACCGTGCGGCCTTCGGGCACCAGCTCGTGGCCTATCGCGGCCCCGAGACCGGTGTCCGGGACCGGGCGAGCTACCTGCTGCAGCAGGGGAAGATCCGGCTGGTGTTCACGACGGCGTTGCAGCCGGACAGCCCAATCGCGGCACACGTGCATCAGCACGGCGATGGGGTGAAGGACTACGCACTGTGGGTGGAGGATGCGCGCGAGGCCTACGCGACCGCTGTGGCGCGCGGGGCGATCGCGGTGCAGGAACCCACCGTTATGACCGATGCGCATGGTGAAGTGGTCATCGCCGCGATTGGTACCTATGGGGACACCATCCACTCGCTCGTGGAACGGCGGAACTACCACGGGACCTTTCTCCCGGGCTTCCGTCCGGTGACGCCGCACTTCCAGCCACCCACCGTCGGCCTCCAGTATGTTGACCATTGCGTCGGCAACGTGGAATTGGGACGGATGAACCATTGGGTGTCGTACTATGCCGACGTGATGGGGTTCCGCAATCTCATCACCTTCGACGACAGCGACATCAGCACCGAATATTCGTCGCTGATGTCGAAGGTCATGGCCAACGGAAACGATCGCATCCGCTTCCCGATCAATGAGCCGGCTTCGGGGAAAAAGAAGTCGCAGATCGAGGAGTATCTCGATTTCTATCATGGCCCGGGCGCGCAGCATCTCGCGCTGGCCACGGATGACATTCTTGCGACTGTGACGGCGCTGCGCGATCGCGGGGTCGAGTTCCTGACCGTCCCGACGTCGTACTACGACGAGCTGCAGGCGCGTGTGGGGACGATTGATGAACCGCTCGACGAACTGGCCAAGCTTGGCATTCTCGTCGACCGGGATCCCGACGGCTATCTGTTGCAGATCTTCACGAAGCCGGTGGAAGATCGCCCCACGCTCTTTTACGAGATCATTCAGCGCAAGGGCGCGAAGAGTTTCGGCAAGGGCAACTTCAAGGCGCTCTTTGAATCCATCGAGCGCGAACAGGCGCTCCGCGGCAACCTCTGAGGCCACCATGCCTTTTTATCACGCGATCGGCGAAATCCCCCGGAAGCGGCACACCGTTTTTCGCCGCCCGGATGGTGGCCTGTACGCTGAAGAGCTCATGGGGCACGAGGGGTTTGTCGGGACCTCCTCACTGCTCTATCACATCCATCCGCCCACGACCGTGCTGTCCGCCCGCAAGCTCCAGACACTGCGCTGGGAAGCGGACACCGAGACGTCGCTGCGGCATCGCCACTTTCTGACGTCACGCATCACGCCCGGCGGATCCGTCACCACGGATCGCGTTCCGCTGCTCTTCAACAGCGACGTGGCGATGCTGTATGTGGAGCCGGATCGCACCGACGCCATTTGCTACCGCAACAGTCAGGCGGACGAAGTGGTGTATGTCGTGGAAGGGCAGGGCGTGCTCGAGTCCATCTTCGGGGACCTGCCATTTCGCGCCGGCGATTACGTCGTGATCCACCGCAACATCACGCACCGGTGGCGGCTGGATCCCTCCGCGGGGCGCACCAAGCTGGTGGTGTTCGAGAGCCGAGGGCATGTCCGGGTACCTTCCCGGTATCGCAACGACTTCGGGCAGATGCTTGAAGGCGCCCCGTTTTGTGAGCGCGACATTCGGCGTCCTCAGGCCACGGCGCCACGGGACGAACGGGGGGAATTCCCCGTCCTGGTGAAGCAGTACGATGCCCTGCATGAGCTGGTCCTCGATCACCATCCGTTCGATGTCGTGGGCTGGGACGGGTACTTCTATCCGTGGATCTTCAACATCCACGACTTCGAACCGATCGTCGGCCGGATCCACCAGCCGCCCCCAGTGCACCAGACGTTCCAAGGGGACGGTTTCGTGATCTGCTCGTTCTGCCCGCGGCCGTACGATTTTGATCCGCAGGCCGTCCCGGCGCCGTACAACCACAGCAACGTCGACTCGGACGAGGTGCTGTTCTATGCCTCCAGCGAGTTCATGAGCCGGAAGGGGATCGAATACGGGTCGATCACGCATCACCCGGACGGGTTGCCGCATGGGCCACATCCGGGTCGCACCGAGGCGTCGATCGGCGCGAAGTTCACCAATGAGCTGGCCGTGATGATGGACAGCTTCAAGCCGCTGCATGTGGCCAAGGCGGCGGAACGCATCGAGGATCCCGCGTACCACAAGAGCTGGATCGATGCGCAGCACGCCGCCTTTAATCCCCCCACGTCGTAACGCCTTCCGATCCCTCGTATGCCGCGTCTGTCCGCCCGGTTCACCGCGTTCCCGCCCTATCCCCTGGCGCACATTCCGGCGCGGAAGAAGGCGCTCCTCGCCGCCGGGGTCGATGTCATCGACCTCGGCGCCGGCGATGCCGATCTGGCGCCGCCCTCCGCTGCCGTCGCGGCGTTACAGCAGGCCGCCGAGGTCCCAGCCATGCAGCGGTATGGCTTTGGCATGGGGCACGTCCCGTTTCGCGAGGCCGTCACGAGCTGGATGGCGCGGCGCTTCGGTCAGCAGTTCGATCCCATGACCGAAATCGTGCCGCTGCTCGGGAGCAAAGAAGGACTCGCGCACGTGGCCTTTGCGTTCTTGGGCCCCGGGGATGTCAGCATCATCCCGGAGCCGGCCTATCAGGCCTACCTCGGCGGCACGCTGCTGAGTGATGCCACGCCGCATGTGTATCCGCTCCGTCCCCGCACGAACTTCCTCGTCGAGCTCGAGGAAATCCCCGAGGCGGTGCTGTCGCGCACGCGTGTGGTGTATCTGAACTATCCCAACAATCCGACCGCTGCCATCGCGCCGCGGGAGTATCTGGAGCGAGTCGTACAGACCTGTCTGTCGCGCGACATTCTGTTGGTCTACGACAATGCGTATTCGGAGATGGGATTCGATGGGTACGTCCCGCCGAGCATTTTTGAGATCGACGGGGCGCGCGAGGTGGCGATTGAATTCCACTCGCTGTCGAAGACGTATAACATGACCGGCTGGCGGTGCGGCTGGGCGGTCGCCCGTCCGGAGATCGCCGGGGCGCTGGCGAAGGTGAAGGCCTTCACCGATACCGGTCAGTACATGGGCATTCAGGCAGCCGGCGTGGCGGCGATTGAAAGCTGGGCCGACTTCGTGCCGGGGAACATCGCGACGTTTCAGCAGCGTCGGGATGCGGCCGTTGCAGCGTTCCGGGCCAATGGCTTCACCGTGGAATCACCGCGGGCGACGATGTACCTCTGGATGCCACTCCCGGAGGGGATCGCCAGCGCGGCGTTTGCCGACCGGCTGCGGGAAGAGCAGGGGGTGATTGTGATGCCTGGCTCTGGCTTCGGTGCTGGCGGGGAAGGCTTCTTCCGCATTTCGTTTATTCAATCGCCGGAGCGAACCACCGAGGCCGCGCACCGCGCCGGTCTGGTGCTGCAAGCCATGTTGGCGGAGCGATCGGCATGACGATGGCGGTCCTGGTGCGATCGCGCGGCCGTGTGGTGCGGGGC